>JAVBOK010000064.1:0-25500 GCA_031550605.1 Desulfovibrionaceae bacterium
TTTCGGGCACCGGGCTGACGGGCGAGGAATTCGCGACCCGCCTGCTGGAGGAAAAGCACGTGGCCGTGGTGCCCGGCATCGGGTTCGCGGCGGACAAGGAATTTGTGCGCATTTCCTTTGCCGTGTCCGAGGAAGACATCAGGCTGGGGCTGGCCAGAATGGCCGAATTCGTCACGTCGCTGTAAAAGGGGGATTCCCGCGCAACCCGCCGTTTTTCGCCGCCGAATCCGGCAGGGCGGGCAGAAGGCGGGATCCGCGAACATACGGGCATATCGCCGGTCTGTCCGGCTGTTGCCACGCAGGCGCAGGCGGCGTTCATTGCCGCCGGAAAACGCCGGAGTGGACGTGCTTCTACAGACCCCGGCTTTGCGGGGCTTGTCATCAATTGGGGACATGTCGCCGATATGTCCTTGGCAGAGCGGGGGCGCCCGGCGGCGCCACGCGGAACCGGCCGGAAACGAACCAACCACCAAAAGAGACATGCGTATGAAAAAAATCCCCCTGTCGCAAAAAATAGTCATCGCCATCATCCTTGGCGCCCTATTCGGCATGACCACGGGCAAAACATGGGCGCCCTATCTTGAGCCTTTCGGCAAGATCTTCGTCAATCTGCTGAAAATGGTCGTTGTCCCGCTGGTGTTTTCTTCCATTACCATGGGCGTGGCCCAGATCGCCGACATCAAGCAGTTCGGCCGCATCGGCGTCAAAGTCGCGCTGTATTATTTTGTGACCACCATCATCGCGGCCGTGATCGGGGTGTCCTGCGCGCTGCTGATCCAACCCGGCGCGGGCTTCGTGGGTGAAACCGCCCAGGCGGTGAAAGCCGCGACGCCGCCTTCCGTGATGGCCGTGATCGTTGGCATGGTGCCGGATAACATCGTCGGCGCCATGGCCAGAATGGACCTGAACGCCATCATCTTCTTCGCCATCATGCTGGGCATTTCCCTGGTCCTGATCGGCGACAGGAAAAAACCCGTGCTGGACGTGCTGCAGTCGTTCAACGACGCCATGATCCGGCTGACCGAGATATGCATCCAGTTCGCGCCGGTGGGCGTTTTTGCCCTGATGGCCATCACGACCGGGAAATACGGCCTGACGCTGGTCAAGCCCCTGGCCAAGTTTTTCGCCGCCGAATATCTGGCCATGCTCATCCAGATGTTTGTCGTCTACGCCCTGATCACCTTCTTCATCGCGCGGGTGAACTTCTTCACCTATCTGAACAGAATCAAAGACGTCATCCTGATGGCCGTCAGCACCACCAGCAGCGCGGCCACCCTGCCCCTGGAACTGGAAGTCGCCCAGAAAAAACTGGGCATCCCCCCGCATCTGGCCGGGTTCTCCCTGCCGCTGGGCGCAACGATCAACCAGCACGGGGCGGCTTTGAACATCCCCATATGCGTGATCTTTTCGGCCCAGGCCTTCGGCCTGAATCTGGGCATGGGCGACATTTTCACCATCACCTTCCTGGCCATCATCATGTCCACCGGGGCCGCGGGCGTTCCCGCCAGCGCCTCTGTCTTCGTGCTGATGATCCTCAGCCGCTTCGGCCTGCCCTCGGAAGCCTTCGCCATGATCCTGGCCGTGTACACCCTGCTCGACATGGGCCTGACCGCCGTCAACGTGGTGGGCGACCTGGTCTGCGTCAGCGCCGTGGCGGAAGTGGAGGCGATTCAGGACCGGTCAGCCTGGGACACACCGCAAACGGCATAAGAATCGCCCGGATTTCGCCGGCGCCGTCACGGGGGCAGCGCCCCGGGCGCAAGAACGAAGGCTGTTTCCCTCGTCCGGGAAACAGCCTTCATCCGTATGAAATCCGCCCCTATTCCATGGCTTCTTTGAGAAAATCCGCCAATTCGCTGTTGAAGGCTTCCGGCTTTTCGTAAAACAGCAGATGCCCGGCGTCGGGATGGGGGAAATAGCGGCCTCCGGGCAGACGGGAGGCAAAATGCCTGCCCATGGCCAGGCTTTTCCCGTTCGGGAAAAAGCCGGAGAACACCGCCGCGGGCACGGTCACGCCGGGCAGCAAAGGCTCGTAGTTGTGCATGACGAAATCCGAATAAATCGCCGCCGCAATCCAGGGCGGAGTTTTGGACATTTCCGCACAGAGCGCGTCCATCTCGGCCTGCGGCGGTTTCGTCACAAACATGGTGGGGACGAAGGCTTTGGCGAACCCTTCGTAATCGGTGCGCTGGGCCAGTTGGGCCGCGGCCAGGCCTTCCATCTTGGAGTCTTTCAGGCGGAAGGCGTTCCAGTCCCCATCCGCGAAAGGGGCTATGCTGCTGTCCACCAGAGCCAGGGCCAGAACCTCCGCGGCATGGCCGAACCGGCGCCAGTATTCCATCAGCACGCTTCCGCCCATGGACGAGCCGGCAAAAGCGGGACGAAGCAGCCCCAGTTGGACCACAACCTCGCGCAGGTCACGGGCATAGCGCATCAGCGTCTGCCCGTGCAGGATCTTGCTGGAACTGCCGTGCCCGCGCAGGTCAACGGTGACGACCCGGAAATCGCGCGCCAGATCGGGCACGTTTTTGCGCCAGGACAAGGACGATCCGGCCCAGCCGTGCACCAGCACCAGGGGCTGCTTGTCCCCGCCGGTATCGGCGAACCAGATGACGGCCCCGTCGGACATGGTCAGCCAGCCCGTCCTGGATTCCCAGGGCGCGGGCCCCGGAACGCACATCAGTTCACGGGGAAATTCCGGATCGCGGGCATCAAATTCGGCTGTCATACGGCATCCTCGCTATTGTTTCTTTTTCTGTGCCGCCTTGCGGGGCTTTGCGGGAACGCTCCGTTTCACGGACGCGGCGGCACGGTCGGACGGCATGTCCACGTCGGGAATTTCCGGTTTTTCCGTGCGCCAGGACACATCCACACGGAACACCGTACGCTCGTCCTCATGCCCGGCCCTGATTTCAAGATCCACCACGCGCGGCACGGCAAGGCACAGACATTCGTCGCTTTTCTGCACTTTCAGGCATCCTTCCTTCATGCCTTCCACCAGGGCTTCGATCAGCCCGGCGACATCCGCGCGGGTAAGCCGCGTGCACAGGGTGATGGCCTCGTTGTTCATGATGGACCTCCTACACAATGCTCAGTGTCCCGTGATGCCGTATTTGCGCAGTTTGTACTGCAAAAGGCTTTTGGAGATGCCCAGGGATTCGGCGGCCTTGACCTGCACGAATTCCGCCCTGGCCAGGGCCCGGCGGACAAGGGCCGCTTCCAGCTTGTCCATGGTGTCCGCAAGGTTCAATTCAACGGGCAGAAGGTCCACCGCGCTTTTGAGCTGCGTTTCCTCGTTGCGCATTTCCGGCGGCAGATCCTGCACCTCGATGCGGTCGCCGGGCACCATGACCATGCAGCGTTCAACCATGTTCTCCAACTGGCGGATATTGCCCGGCCACTCATAGCCGCACAGGAAATCAAGGGCTTCCGGAATGAACGTTTTGGGGGCCAGCCCGCTTTCCGCCACCAGCTTTTCCACGAAATGGGCCACCAGCAGAGGGATATCCTCGCGCCGCTCGCGCAGGGGGGGCAGTGTCAGATGCACCACATTCAGCCGGTAATACAGGTCTTCACGGAAATTGCCCTTTTCCACTTCCGCCTGCAGGTCCTTGTTGGTGGCCGTCACGACGCGGATGTCGACGCCGATCTCCTCCGACCCGCCAACCCGTTCGAACTTGCGTTCCTGCAGAACCCGCAGCAGTTTGACCTGCATGTCGTGCGACAATTCGCCGATTTCGTCCAGAAACAGGGTGCCGCCGTCGGCCAGTTCGAAACGGCCCCGGCGCATGGCCACGGCCCCGGTGAACGATCCCTTTTCGTGCCCGAACAGTTCGCTTTCCAGAACGCCGGGATTCAAGGCCATGCAGTTCACGCTGACGAAAGGGCCGTTCTTGCGGGGCGAGGCGAAATGGATGGCTCTTGCCACCAGTTCCTTGCCTGTGCCCGATTCTCCGGATATCAGCACCGAACTTTTGCTGGGCGCGGCCCGGTCCACCATGGCCAGCACCGAACGTATGCCCTTGCTGTTGCCGATGATCTGGTGCAGGCCGTACCGTTCCTGCAGGTTTTCATGCAGCAGCCTGTACCGCCGGTGGGCCCGGGACAGTTCCGCCGCGTTCTGCACGGACAGCAGCAGTTCGTCGTTGGAAAAGGGCTTGGTGATATAATCGAAAGCCCCGAACTTCATGATCTCCACGGCGCTTTCAATGCTGCCGAACGCGGTCATGACCAGGACCGGAATGTGCGGGTAGTTCTTGCGCACGTTCTCCAGGACTTCCCGGCCGGAAATCTTGGGCATCTTCATGTCCGTGACCACCACGTCCACTTCGGAATCTTCCAGAAAAGCCAGCGCGCTTTCCGGATCGTTCAGCGAGGTCACGGTATAGCCGACGTCCTCCAGCAGCGCTTCCAGCACCAGCAGGTAGTTTTTTTCGTCATCCAGCAGCAGCAGATGGGTTTGTTTATCGTTCATACCCGCATCCAAGCACGAGATATCGTTCAAAGCAAGAATTTTCCGCGATACGCCGGTCCCTTCCCGGGCAAAACGCGGCCCGCCGCGCGCGTGGTCAGGCGGCGGGCAGAATGATGCGCACCTGCGCGCCGCCGCCGGGGGCGTCTTCCAGCAGCAGGCGGCCGCCGTGGCTGGTTATGATGTTGTTGACGATGGGCAGTCCCAGACCCGTGCCGCCGTCTTTGGTCGTCACAAAGGGGTCCAGCAGCCGTTCACGGCCCTCTTTGGGGAAGCCCGGCCCGCTGTCGGCGAAAAGCAGTTCCGCCAAAGGCCCTTCCGGACCGCGGACGGCGCGGCCCCTGATGCTGATGGAACCCGGCCCGCCAAGGGCCTGCACGCTGTTGGACAGCACGTTGTAAAAAGCCCGGTACAAAAGATCCTTGTCCCCGCGCGTGGCCAGGCCCTGTTCCGCCTTTCCCGGCCCGCCCGCCGGGGAAAAGTCGCGGGTCACGGCGACCTTTCGCGCGGCCATTTCCCCTTCCAGAAAAGCCAGCACGGCGGAGACGACGCCCGCTATGTCCACGGGGTCCTGCTGGGGCTTGCGGGGCCGGGCGTAATCCAGAAAATCGCTGACCGTCTGGGACAGGCGGCAGGATTCGTCAAAAATGGCCCGCAGGATTTTTCCGGTCACCGGATCCGCGCCGGCCGGCCGGGACAGCAGAAGCTCCGCGCTGGACCGGATGATGCCCAGCGGATTTCTGATTTCATGCGCGATGCCCGCCACGACCCGGCCCATGCCGGCCAGCTTTTCATGCTGGTGCAGTTCGTTGACCAGGCGCTGCTCCTCCTGCATGCGCAGGGCCAGCGCGTTTTCCGCCCGGCGCAGAAAAACCATCAGCAGGAAAAACAACAGCGAAGCGGAGGCCAGGGTTATGCCCACGATCATCCATTGAAAGCGGATAACGCCCACCATGTCCTCGGTAATATCCTGGGTGAATTCCAGAACCCCCAGGGACGGTCCCGTGGTCACCGCGTCGGCGGCGGAGGTATAGCTGCCGGTGTTTTCCACCCGCAGGGAATAAACCGGCCGCATGGAACAGGTGGTCCGCAGATAAAACGCTCCCCGCTGCAGGCGGAAAAACATCATGAGCGCTTCCCAGAGCGGCACGTTGCGATCCACGGAAAAAAAAGGGACCGGGTTTTCCGTGGCCCGTTTCGAGGCCGCTTCCGTGGCGGCGGTCTTGCCGCCCACCTCTTCCCTGTCGCCGGAAGAATAGCGCACTTCCCCCTCGTTGGTGAAAATACGCAGGCTGTGCACATGCAGCCCGTGGATCAGAGACGCCACCGTCTGGTCCAGCAGCACGTACTGGGCGTTCTGCTTCAGGTTGAGCCGGCCGTAGTTGGCCACGGCCGGGATACTGAAACGCATGAATATCTGCTGGTTCAGATGCTCCGCGAGAATGCCCGCGAAGCTGCGCTGCTTGGTCAGCAGGGTGTCCCGCGCCGCGTTGCCGAAAATGACCGCCAGCGTCACGGCAAGAGCCAGGACCAGAACCAGGGAAACCCAGGCCAGGTACCGCGCGATGCCCAGGCGGGGGAACGCGCTTTTCGCCCCGCCGCCGGGCGGAAGGCTTTCCGCCCCGCCGCGCGGCACGGCCCGGGCCGCCGGTTCAGAATCCATCCACCGCCCCTTTGCGGGCCAGGAAGGCGGCCAGCGCGGCCTCCTCCTCCGGATATCCGGAAGCGCCCAGGCGGGCGTTGGCCAGGCGTTTGCCCAGTTCCACGGCCGGCTGGTCCAGGGGGTCGATATCCAGCAGCCAGCCGGCCAGCACCGTCGCCAACTCCAGCAGGCCCATCAGCCGGCCCGCCGCCGCCTCGTCCGCCGAGGCCATGCGCAGCTCGACCAGCGGCACCGCGTATTGGGAAAGGGCCATGCGGGTGCCCAGGCCTTCGGCCTCCAGAAGTTCGCCGAAAGGCCGGCCCCGCAGATACGCCCATTTTTCCGGCACGTCGGCGGCGAACAGCGGCCCCTTGGGCAGGGACGGGCAGTGCACGAACAGGCAGCCCTTGTCCCGCGGCCCATCCAGAAACATCTGCTGGGTCGAATGCTGGTCCGTGACCCCCACGGCCGGCAGGGGCATGGATCCCTTGCCGCTTTTGCCCAGGCTTTCCGCCCAGAGCTGGGCGAACCAGGCCCCCAGGCAGGACCAGAGCGGGATATAGGAGAAAAAAATCAGCTGCGAATAGCCTTTTTCCATCAACAACCGGTTCCACACGGCCAGTTTCCAGGCCGGATGGGCCGCCAGTTTCGCGGCGTCATCCGGCGCGGCCAGCAACGGCGCGAACACGGATGCGGCCCCGGCCAGCAGCGCGCGCCAGTCCATGCCCAGAAAAGCCGCCGGCAGCATGCCCACGGCGGACAGCACGGAATAGCGCCCCCCCAGGTGATCGGGCACGGGCAGGCTGGCCAGCCCTTCTTTCTCCGCTTCCTGGCGCAGGAAGCCGATTTTCTCGTCCGTGACCATGACCACCTGTTTCTTCCAGGCTTCACCGAGGTTTTTCCGCAGCCAGGCGCGCACCAGAAAATACTGGCCCAGGGTTTCGATCGTGCCCCCGGACTTGGAAATGACCACCACGGCCGTTTCCCGCGCGGGCAGATTGTCCATCCAGGCGGTCAGGCTGGCGGCGTCCACGTTGTCCGCGATCCACAGCCAGGGACCGCCATGGCCCGGCCAGTCCTGTCCGGGAGCAAAGGCTTTCTGCAGCGCGCGCGCGCCCAGGGCGGACCCGCCGATGCCCAGCACCAGCATGTGGCGGCAGTGCGCCAGATCGTCCATGACCCGGGGGATGTCCTTTTCCAGCGCCGCCCGGAAGGGCAGGGTCATGAAAGGCAGGGTTCCGCCCCCGGTTTCCGCGGCCAGGCGGCGGGACAGTTCCGCCGCGCGGGCGGCGAAAGGAGTGTTTTCCGGAACCAGGCCAGCCATGCGGCCGGTCAGGGCATTGGTCCAGTCAAGAGCGTGGGTGGTGGGGTGCGCAGCCATGCCGCCTCCTTGGGGATGGGTAGCCATGTTACGAAACGGGGCGCTGCCCCGCGCCCGCAAGGGGCCATGTTATGCGTTCGTTGCCCCGGCCGGGAGATTGGGGGACACGCTCCCCCAAAGCACCGGAGCATTGTCCCTTTGAAAGCATCCATGCGGACACAATGCTCCGGCCTTGCAAGGCACGGCGTGGCAAGGCCCGTGAGATTGGCGCAGGCGAGTTTTGCCCGCCGGTGCGCGACAATCTCAAGGCGAAACTGCCCGAGGAACCGAGCCTAGCTGTACAGGAACTTCCGGATGCGCTCCAGAGCCTGGACCAGCATTTCGTCGGACACCGCGTAGGAAATGCGCACGCAGTTGTCGTCGCCAAAGGGACCGCCGGGCACCAGGGCCACCCCGGCCTTTTCCAGAAGCTGCTCGCACAGGCTCATGGAATCGGGCATGGCCTTGGTGTACAGCCGGTGCACGTCGGGGAAAATGTAAAAAGCCCCTTCCGGCTTGGGGCACACCACATCGCGCCAGCCGCTGATGATGGTGTAGGCGGTGTCCCGGCGGCGCCGGAAGGCGTCGCGCATGGCCTTCACTTCCTCAAACCCGCCGGTCAGCGCGGCCTGGGCCGCTTTCTGGGTAATGGTGCAGACGTTGGACGTGGTCTGGCCCTGCAGGCGGGTCATGGCCTTGATCAGATTGGCCTCGCCCAGCACGTACCCCATGCGCCAGCCGGTCATGGCGTAGGTCTTGCTGACCCCGTTGCAGATGATGAAATTCTCCGGATGCCTGTCCCACCAGGTGCCCATGGTGGCGTAAGGTTCCGGAGTGTACACCAGCTGGTCGTAGATTTCGTCGGCGATGACGATGAGTTTGTTGTCCACGGCCCACCGGGCTATGGCGTCGGTTTCCTCGCGCGTGTAGCAGGCGCCCGTGGGGTTGGACGGCGAGTTGAAGACCAGAATCTTGGTTCTGGGCGTGCGGTATTTTTCCAGCGCCGCCGGGGTGATCTTGAACCCGGCTTCCGCGCCGGAAGGCACGACGACGGGTTTGCCGTCCGCCAGTTCCACCATGGCGGGATAGCTGACCCAGTACGGCGCGGGGATCAGCACTTCGTCGCCCGGATCCAGCAGGCAGACGAACAGGTTGTACAGGCCCTGCTTGCCGCCGTTGGCGGCGATGGCGTTTTCCGCCCCGGCTTTGATCCCGTACTGGATGGAGTAATATCCGGCAATGGCCTTGCGCAGTTCGACAATGCCCGGTTCCGCGGTGTAGCGGGTGAACCGGGCGTCAATGGCGTCCTTGGCCGCCTTGCAGATGAAATCCGGGGTTGGAAAATCGGGTTCGCCGACGGTCAGGCTGAGAATATCGCGGCCTTCGGCCTTCATGGCCTGGGCGCGGGCGGACATGGCCAACGTGGCGGAAGGGGCCAGGTTGTTGATGCGGCGGGAAAGGTTCATGGAACTGCTCCGGTAAATGGGTAAAATTGACAGGGAAACTGAAAAAACGTAGCACGAAGCGCAGTGGCTGTAAATTATGCGCCGCCGCGGCGCAGGCCCTTGACGGATCCGCGTATGTCCTTTGTTCCGCTTCTTTTCTTTCCGCCCGGCTGCCGCACGGCGGCCCTGATCCGCCGCGTGAAGCGCTTTCTGGTGGAGTGCGCGGACGAAGGCGGTTCCTTCTGGGCGCACACCAACAATTCCGGCAGCATGCTGGGCCTGACCCGGCCGGGATCTCCGGTCTTTCTCTCCCCGGCCGCCGCCCCCGGCCGCAAGCTGCCCTATACCCTGGAAATGGTCGGCCTGCCCGGATCCGGCCCCGGCGCGGCGGCCCATTTCTGGGTCGGGGTCAACACCATGACCCCCAACCGCCTGCTGCGCGCCGCGTTCAATGCCGGCGTCCTGCCCTGGGCCAAAGGCTATACCACCCTGCGGCCCGAAGCGAAACGCGGTTCCAGCCGCCTGGACGCCCTGTTCACCGGACCCGGTCTGCCGCCCCTGTGGGTGGAGTGCAAAAACGTGACCATGGTCGAGGACGATGCGGCCGCTTTTCCCGATGCAATCAGCGAAAGGGCGCAGAAACACGTGCGCGAAATGATGGATATCGTCCGGTCCGGCGAACGCGCCGCTTTTTTCTACTGCGTGCAGCGGCCCGACGGCCGTTGTTTCGGACCGGCGGATTGCGTCGATCCCGTCTACGCGGACCTCTATCGCCAGGCCGCCGCCCTGGGCGTGGAAAGCCGCCCCCATCGCGTCCTTCTGGCCACGGAAGGCATCGGCCTCGGGGACGAGTTGCCGTTGCGACACTGACAAAACCGGCGCGGCCCCGGCCCCCCCTCAGCCCTTCATGCGCCGCTGCAGCAGCAGGGTGTCGGCCAGGACCAGGGCGGCCATGGCTTTGAGGACCGGCACGATGCGGGGGATGGCGGAAACGTCATGGCGGCCGCCGATGCTGACGGGCACGGCTTCGCCCCTGGCGTTCACGGTCATTTGCTCGCAGCCGATGGAGGCGATGGGTTTCACCGCCGCCGTCAGGACGATGGGCTGGCCCGTGCTGATGCCGCCCAGGATGCCGCCGCTGTTGTTGGTGGCAAATCCTTCGGGGGTCAGGCGGTCGTTGTTGATGATCCCGCCGACGCGCGCGGCGGCGAACCCCGCGCCCACCTCCACGCCCTTTACCGCGCCCACGCTCATCAGGGCATGGGCGAACAGGGCGTCCAGCTTGTCGAATACCGGTTCGCCCAGGCCCGCCGGCACGCCGTGCGCTTCCATCAGCACCACGCCGCCCAGGGTGTCGCCGTCGGCTCTGGCAACTTCCGCCGCGCGGGTCCAGGCCGGGATGACCGCATCGTCCGGCGCGAAAAAGGGCCGGTTCCGCGCGCCGGGCACGTCGGTCAACGCAGCGGGAATGCCGCCCAGTTCCAGAGTGCAGGCCTGAACCGTGATGCCGTTCTCCGCCAGCAGGGTCAGGGCCACGGCGCCGCCGGCCACCCTGGCCGCCGTTTCCCGGCCGGAGGACCGCCCGCCCCCGCGATGGTCCCGAAAGCCGAACTTTTTATCAAAGGTGTAATCCGCGTGTCCCGGTCGGTACACATCGCGCAGCAGGTCATAGTCCGAGGAGCGCTGGCCGATGTTGTCAATGTGCAGGGCGACGGGCGTGCCCGTGGTTTTGCCCTCGAACACGCCGGACAGGATGCGCACCCGGTCCGGCTCCCTGCGCGGCGTGACCGTGGGGGATCCGGTGCCGGGGCGGCGGCGGTCAAGCTCTTCCTGGATCGCGGCTTCGCTCAACGCAAGCCCCGCGGGGCATCCGTCCACAACGCAGCCCAGACCCGGGCCGTGCGATTCGCCGTATGTCGTCAGCCGGAACAGCCGGCCGAAAGTGTTGCCGCTCATCGGTTGCCCTGCGCCACAAAAAGGGGATGCAGTTTTTCCACCAGAGCAGCCACGGAAAGGGAGCCGTCCAGCACATGATGGGCCGTTTCACGGTACAGGTGACCGCGCTCGCGCAACGTGGCGGCCACCTCGTCCGCCAGGGCCCGCCCTTTGGCCAGGGGCGGCCGCCGCCCGTCATCCGGGGCTTTCTGCAGCCGTTGCAGCAGCACGGACTCGGGGGTTTCCAGATAGACCACAAGACCGCTGCGGGTCATGAAGTCGCGGTTGCCCGGATCAAGAACCGCCCCGCCGCCGGTGGCGATGATGCCTCCGGGCGGCATGCCGCAATGGGGATCCTGGCCCGGCGCGCGCAGAAAGATATCCACGGCCCGGCGCAGGGCCTTGCTTTCGCGGGCGCGGAAAGCGGGCCAGCCTTCGCCGGCCACGATTTCGACGATGCTTTTTTCCGCGTCCCGCATGACCAGATCGTCGGTGTCCAGCGCGGGGCAGTTGCACTTTCTGGCAAGGGCCGCGGCTGTTTCACTTTTCCCCGATCCTCTCGGTCCGATCAGAAACAGTATCTGCATGGTCCGTCTCCCTGCGAAATGGCGTAAAAAAGAGGCAAAACGCGCGGTCTGGCCTTTACAGCCGCTTCCCTCGGAATATAGAGTACATCGGTTCCGAAGGCAAAATTTTTCCGCAGGGCCGGATCCCGATATGGGGCGCCCTTGCTGTCGGAGGCTCGCCGATGACCCAGTTTCCCCGCATGCACCGTCTGCCGCCGTATGTTTTCGCGGTGGTGGGCGATCTGAAAATGCAGCTCAGGCGCCAGAACGTCGACATCATCGACATGGGCATGGGCAACCCGGATATGCCCACCCCGCAGTTCATCGTGGACAAGCTGGTTGAGGCTTCGTCCAAGGCGGTCAACCACCGGTATTCCGTGTCCCGGGGCATCCCCAACCTGCGCAAGGCTGTCTGCGCCTGGTACATGCGCCGTTTCGGAGTGTACATTGATCCGGAAACCGAAGCCGTGGCCACCATGGGGGCCAAAGAAGGCCTGGCGCACCTTGCCCTGGCCATGCTGTCCCCCGGCGACGTGGTTTTTACCCCGGACCCGACCTATCCCATCCACACCTACGCGGCAATTATCGCCGGGGCGGACGTGCGGCGCATTCCCATCGGGCGGGGCCGGGATTTCTTCGAGGATCTGCTGGCCGCCACGCGGCAGACCTGGCCGCAGCCGAAACTGCTGATGCTCAGCTATCCCCACAACCCGACCACCGAAGTCGCCAGCCTGGAATTTTTCCAGAAGGTTGTGGATTTCGCCAAAGAACACAAGATCTCTGTGGTCCACGATCTGGCATACGCCGACCTGGCCTTTGACGGTCATGTGGCGCCCAGCTTCATGCAGGCCGACGGGGCCAAGGACGTGGGAGTCGAATTCTTCTCCATGTCCAAAAGCTACTCCATGGCCGGGTGGCGCGTGGGCTTCTGCGTGGGCAACCGGGACATGGTCCATGCCCTGACCCGCATCAAAAGCTATCTGGACTACGGGATCTTCCAACCCATCCAGATCGCGGCCACCGTGGCCCTGAACGCCCCGGACGACTGCGTGAAGGAAATCTGCGACATCTACCGCCAGCGCCGCGACACGCTGATCGAAAGCCTGGGCCGCATCGGCTGGGACGTGCCCGCGCCCAAGGGCACCATGTTCGTCTGGGCGCAGATCCCCGAACCGTTCCGCCACATGGGTTCGGTGGAATTTTCCAAACTGCTGCTGCGGGAAGGGCACGTGGCCGTCTCCCCCGGTCTGGGCTTCGGCGCATACGGCGACGACCATGTGCGCTTTGCCCTGATCGAAAACCCCCAGCGCGTCAAACAGGCGGCCAAAGGCATCAAGAAAGTCCTTTCAGGAGGCGGCAATGAATAAGAAGGAACTGGTTATCGGGCTGGCCGGATACGGCGTTGTGGGTTCGGGCTTCGCGCGCACCCTCGATGAAAACCGCGATCTTATCCGCCGGCGCACGGGACGGGATATCGTGATCAAAACCGTGGCGGTCAAGGACGAAAATGAAAAATTCGCCTGCCCGCTGCCGGCCGGGGCGAAACTGACCACCAGCCTGGGCGATCTGACGAACGACCCGGCCGTGGACGTGGTGCTTGAGCTGATCGGCGGCATCAAGGTGGCCCGCGGCCTGATCCGCGATGCGCTGGAAGCGGGCAAGCATGTGGTCACCGCCAACAAGGCCCTGCTGGCCGAAGACGGCATCGAACTGTTCCGCCTGGCCGGTGAAAAGGGGCTGTATCTGGGGTACGAAGCCAGCGTGTGCGGGGGCATGCCCATCGTGCAGGCCATGCGCGAAGGCCTTGCGGGCAACACGGTGCGGGCGCTGTCGGGTATTTTGAACGGCACCAGCAACTATATCCTCTCCGCCATGAGCGCCAAGGGGCAGAAATTCGCCGACGCCCTGAAGGAGGCCCAGAAACTGGGCCTGGCCGAAGCCGACCCCACCCTGGACGTGGAAGGATTTGACGCGGCGCACAAGCTGGTGCTGCTGATCCGCCTGGCCTGGGGCATCGAGTATCCGTTCACGAAACTGCCCGTGCAGGGGGTCAGCAAGGTGGACCCGGAAGACATCGGCTTTGCCCGCGAACTGGGGTACCGCATCAAGCTGCTGGGCCAGGCCCGCATGGAAAACGGCAGGCTGGAGGCGGGCGTGTTCCCCACTCTGGTGCATGAAAGCTTCATGCTGGCCAAAGTTGACGGCTCGTTCAACGCCGTGTGGATCAAGGGCAACGCCGTGGGCACCGTGTTCATGCACGGCCGGGGCGCCGGCGACATGCCCACCGGCAGCGCGGTCATGTCCGACGTGATGGCCATCGCGCGGGACGCCAAACCCAACAACACCGGATTCATCGCCCAGGCCCCGCAGCAGGTCGATCTGCTGCCCCCCGACGAAGCGGTCAGCAAACAATATTTCCGCCTGACGGTGCCCGACCGCCCCGGCGTTCTGCGCGACGTGGCCGGGGCCATGGCGGAAAACGACATTTCCATCGCCCAGGCCATCCAGAAAGACCGGGACGCCGACGCGGCCTCTCTGGTGTTCATGACCCACGAAGCCAGGGCCAGCGCCGTGACCAACGCTCTGAACACCTTGAAAGGCAAGGGATTGCTCAAGGCGGAGCCGGTCTGCTACAGAGTACTGGCGCGCGAGTAAAATCTCTGGTATCGTTTTGTCCACGCATTGGGAGGACGGTTGCAAGACCGCCCTCCCTCACAGCTTTTTGCGTATTTTATGAATGGAATGTCCGCAAGGATTTGTCGTCGGATCCTGGCCGCAAACAGACGCGGGCGGACTTTGCCCGCGGTCGGGCGACCATTTGAAGCGGTAACTGCTTTATACAGGAACAGGTGCGCACCATGGAAAACATTCCCATTTCCGTTCAGGGTCTTGCTCTGGTCAAGGCGGAGCTGGAGCAACTGAAAAAGGCCCGGCCCGAGGTCATCCAGGCCATCAAGGAGGCCCGCGAGGAAGGCGACCTCAGCGAAAATGCGGGGTATCACGCCGCGCGCGAACGCCAGGGCATGCTCGAGGCCAAGATCACCTATATCGAATCGCGCATGCCGCGGTTCACCGTGGTGGATCTGGCCTCCGTGCGATCGGACACCGTGGTATACGGCGCCACCGTCACCCTGGAGGATGTGGAAACCGAGGAAACCAGGGAATACACCGTGCTGGGCCCGGACGAAACCGATTACGTCAAGGGCAGCATTTCGGTGTTTTCACCCGTGGGCCGCGCTCTGCTGGGCCGGTCCGAAGGTGACGAGGTCACGGTGGATGTGCCGCGCGGCCGTCTGGTTTACGAAGTGGTCAAAATCGAATACCGCAACCCGTCAGGGTATTTTCCCGCGCCGCAGGCGCAATAGGGCATCCGCCCGTCTGCGGACAGCGCGGCGCGCCTTCGCCGCACGCCCTTCGACAGCAACGCAGCGAAAAATCCGCGCAGGGCGCGGATTTTTCGCATTGCGGGGTGCAAAGGCATCTGCCCCTGCCGCATGGGGGCGAAGCCCCCATCGCCATCTCTTCCCGGACGCGCGCAGGCCGGAACGGCCCGCGCCAAAGACGCGCCGCCTCTTCGCCTGCGGGCGGGCGTTTCATTTCGCTCCGCAGCGCCGGCGCGCCGCGCTTTTTCAACGGTGCAACGCGCTACTTCCCCAGCGGCTGAAAGCGGCGCAGGATTTCCTTGGCCGCCGTCCGGCCCGCGCCCATGGCCAGAATGACCGTGGCCGCGCCGGTAACGATGTCGCCGCCGGCGAACACGTTGGGAATGGATGTTTCGCCGTTTTCATCTGTTTCGATATAGCCCCATTTGTTGCACTTCAGTTCCGGGGTGGCTTCCAGCAGGATGGGATTGGACCGGGTGCCCACGGCCACAATGGCCAGATCCGTGTCCATCTCGAAGGTGTCGCCGGGAACGGGCTTGGGGCTGCGGCGGCCGGAAGAGTCGGGCTCGCCCAGTTCCATGCGCTGCAATGTCGCGCCTTTCAGGCGGCCGGTCTCGTCGCCGTGAAAGGCCACGGGCGCGCAGAGCATGGACAGCTTCACACCCTCTTCCTCGGCGTGTTCCAGTTCTTCGTGGCGGCAGGGCATCTCGTCGCGGGTGCGGCGGTACACGATGGTCACGTTGTCCGCGCCCAGGCGCAGGGCGGTCCTGGCCGCATCCATGGCCACGTTGCCCGCGCCGTACACGGTCACGTTTTTGCCGATGTAGGTGGGCGTGTCGTAGTTGGGGAAATCGTAGGCCCGGCCCAGGTTGGATCGGGTCAGATATTCGTTGGCGGAAAAGACCCCGATCAGGTTTTCGCCCGGCACGTTCAGAAAGCGGGGAAGGCCCGCGCCCACGCCGATGAACACCGCGCCGTACCCCTGGTCCAGCAGTTCCTGCACCATGAAGGTCTTGCCGCCCACCCAGTTGGTGACAAAATTGACCCCGAGATGCTTCAACGCGGCGATTTCCTTTTCCACCACCAGCGTCTTGGGCAGGCGGAATTCGGGGATGCCGTACACCAGCACCCCGCCGACCACGTGCAGAGCCTCGAACACGGTGACGGCGATCCCGCGCGAAGCCAGGTCCCCGGCCACGGTCAGGGACGCGGGGCCGGCGCCGATGCAGGCGACTTTCAGGGAATCGTCGGGCAGCACGCAGGCTTCTTCGCCGGTGATCTGGGCGCAGGCGTCGGAAGCAAGGTAGTGGTCCGCCACATAGCGTTCCAGACGGCCGATGGCGACGGGCTGGCCCTTGGCGCTCAGGATGCACCGCCCCTCGCACTGGTCCTCCTGGGGGCAGACCCTGCCGCAAATGGCGGGCAGCGCGTTGGTGCGCTTGATCCTGGCATAGGCCTCGTCCATTTTGTCCTCAGCCATCAGCGCGATGAAGTCCTTGATTTCCACTTCCACCGGGCAGCCTTTCACGCAGCGCGGGTTCTTGCACTGCAGGCAGCGGCGGGCTTCTTCCAGGGCCTGTTCGCGAGTGTAGCCCAGGGCCACTTCACGGAAGTTGCGGACGCGTTCCCGCGCGGGCTGACAGGGCATGTCCACGCGCGTGCCGATGGTTTTTCCGGGTTTCGCTGTATCAGACATGGCCGTTGCACCTGCATTCCGCGTCATAGCATTCCTTACACTGCGTTTCCTGGGCCTTGAACGCGCCGAGGCGCTGGCGCAGTTCGCCGAAATCCACCCGGTGGCCGTCGAATTCCGGCCCGTCCACACAGGTGAATTTGGTTTCGCCGCCCACGGTGACACGGCAGGCGCCGCACATGCCGATGCCATCCACCATGATGGAATTCAGGCTGACCGTGGTTTTAACCCTGAAGGGCCGGGTGCATTCCGCAACCGCCTGCATCATGGGCACCGGGCCGATGGCCACGACCTCGGCCACGCTTTTGTCTTTTTCCAGCCGCCCGCGCAGCAGGTCCGTGACCAGGCCTTTATGCCCGTAGCTGCCGTCGTCGGTGCTGATCAGAACCTCGGGACAGAAGGCGGACAGTTCCTTTTCAAACAGCAGCAAATCCTTGCGCCGCGCGCCGATGACGGAAACCACATGGTTGCCCGCCATATGGTGCCCCTTGGCGATATGGTGCATGGCGGCGATGCCGGTGCCGCCGCCCACACAGATGACCGTGCCGACTTTTTCGATGTGCGTTTCCCGGCCCAGGGGGCCGCAAACGTCAAGGATGCCGTCGCCTTCCTTCATGTTCTCGAGCATGGCGGTGGACTTGCCCAGCACCAGATAGACGATGGTGATGGTGCCCTTTGCCGGGTCCGCGTCGGCGATGGTCAGGGGGAAGCGTTCCCCTTTGTCCGACAGGCGCAGAATGACGAAATTGCCCGGCCTGGCCTTTGCCGCGATCTGCGGAGCGTGCAGCACGAGCTTGCTCGTCTGCCCCGGGATCAGTGATTCTTTGGATACAATAGGCGTTGGCACAAGTGCTTCTCCCGATAAGCGATGGATAAAGGACGGGTATAGTCGGCAACGGAAATAAAATCAAAAAGAAATACTCGTGAAATCCGGTCAAAGAATACCGGGGCTCCGGCGGGAAAACCCGGCCCGGAACCCCGGCGCCCGGATGCGCGGCCAGCCTCAGCTTTTGCTCTGCGCTCTGGCTTTCACCTCCGCCAAGGCGATTTCCATCGCTTTTTCGCGCAGGCAATGCACGATGTTGCCGATTTCCGGCTTGCGGTGGTGCATGACGCAGGGGATGCAGTCACCGTGGCGTTCACAGTCTTTTTTCGGACAGGTGCACTTCGCTTCGTTGGCTCCGGGCATGGGATTCTCCTGTTGTCTGCGGTTGAATGGGGCAAGAAAAAACGGTCAGGCTCTGAATTGCAGGGCCAGGGCCAGTTCCCGGCGTTCCGGTCCCGGCAGGCCCGATTGCCGGAACGCGTTCTGCACGGCCCACCAGTTCATGTCCGGCAGCAGCGCGCGGGCGCGTTCCACGCGACGCGCAAGCGCCGCCCAGTCGGGAGCGGCGGCGGCAAGGCCGGCCAGCAGCGCTTCTTCCACCAGACGCGCCGCCTTTTCACGCACGGCCGGGGACAGCGCCAGGGTACGGATGAATTCCGCGCCCTGCGCGCGCCGGGCTTCATCCAGGCCGTCGTCGGTCGCGCAGGCCAGGACCAGATACGGGGCCAGAGCGGCCCAGTCCCGGGGACAGGGCATGCCGTGCTGGGCTTCTTCCCAGGGATCCATCAGCGACAGCAGATGCCGGGCCGTCGCTTCCAGACGCGGGCGGGCGCGGGCGTCTTCTCCGCCGGCGGCGCCCAGGGCGGCGTAGGTGCGGGCGTGGCGCGGCATGTCCGCAAAACTCCGGGTCAGTGTTTCCCCGCCGGGCAGGGTCACGGTAACGGCGCTGCGGTCCAGGGTGGTGAAGGGGCAATCACCCGAACGTTCCGAAGGCATGGCCCAGGTCCAGGCGACTTCCAGCCCGCTCTGTTCCAGCCGTGTGCCGATCACGGCCTTTCCGGACAAGGTTCCGGCGGATCCGGGGCCGCCGGGCGGCGCGGCGTCGGGGGTCACCCGCACGGAAAAAGCCGGCCAGACCACGTCCGCGCTTGCGCCGGCGGCGGGCATGCGTTCCTGCTGCTCCAGTTCCAGCAGTGCCAGAAGACAGAGGGACGCGGCATCCTGGCGGCGCGGCAGCACCCGGCGGCGCAGCACGTCCGCCCCGCTGCCCTCCTCCGCCTTGTTGGAACGCGCCGCGCCCAGCGCGGCCTCGAAAGCGGGCCGGGGGTCGCTGGCCAGGCCGGTGCCCAGGGCCAGTTCCATGGCCCGCCACATGAAGGTCATGGCGTTGACCGGCTCGATGCGCGAGATGTCGTCGAAAAACCAGGCGCAGCTGGCAAAGGCGGCCAGAGCCTGTTCCTGCATGGCCAGCAGTTTCCAGGCCCGGCCTTCGGCGGCGGCGTCCCCCCGCATATGCCGTTCGGCGAACGCGCCGGCTTCGCCAGAGGCGGCCAGCACACGGCCATAGTCCAGCAGGGCGGCGCGGGCGTCGACGAAGCAGGCCGCGCCGGCCTCGAAGAAATGCGCGTCAAGGGCCGCTCTGGCCCCGTCCAAAGCCTCGCGCAGGGGACCGCGCCATTGCTGGTTCCAGCCGAGGTGGCCGCCGTCGGTGCAGCCGCAGTTCGAGCGCCAGCGCTCGATGCCGTGCACGCAACTCCAGGACGAGGGTTCGTGCAGGCGCACCCGCAGGCGCGGCGGATCAGCCGCGAGATAGGCCGCCGGGTTGGTCAGGCGGAGGCCCTCGCGCCCCGCGTAGCCCTGAGCCAGCACATGGGCGAGCGCCATCTCGCCGAAGCGGAAATGATGCCCGTAAGTTTCCCCGTCCGTGGACAGGGTGAGCAGCCCGCCTTCTGCCGCGCCGTTGATGCGGGACCAGAAATTTTCCCCGTTGTCCAGCAGGCGCTCGAAGGCCACAGCCTGGGACAGGGCGCCGTGATAAAAAAATACGGCCATGGTTTTGCCCGACGGCAAATCCACGCGGTAGGGCCGGCTGACGTCCAGGTCCGCCTCAGTCACAGGCCGGAAGGCCCCGCCCTCTCCGGCCACGGCCGCCGCCTGCCGGGGGGCCAGAATCACGAAACGGATGCCCGCCGCCGCCAGGGTTTCCAGACTGGCCGTGTCCACGGCGCATTCGGACAGCCACATGCCCTCCGGCATGCGGCCGAAGCGGGCGGAAAAATCGGCCACGGCCCAGGCCGTCTCCAGTTCGCGGTCCGAAGGGGACGCCAGGGGCATGATCACGTGGTGGTACACTTGGGCGATGGCGTTGCCGTGGCCCCAGCGGGAACAGGACACCGCGTCGGCTTCCAGAATGCGGGCGTACACGGCCGGGACATGGCGCTGCATCCAGTGCAGCAGGGTCGGGCCGACGTTGAAGCTCATCCATTCATAGCAGTTGACCAGATCCGTGATGCGGCCGTCGGACCCCAGGCGCCGGGCCCAGCCCACGGGGCCGTAGCTTTCGGCCACGATGCGCTCGTTCCAGTGGCGCATGGGCGCGGCGGAAGGCTCGATGAGAATGCGGCCCAACCAGGGATCCTCACGCGGGGGTTGGTAAAAATGGCCGTGAATGCAAAAATGGCGGGATGGCGAAGGCATGGCATGCTCCGGGCGTAATCGGAATCAGCAAAGGAAAAGTGTATCTCAAGCCGCTCCGGCCGACAAGAGAAGGCCCCGCACCATTCCCCTGAACTCCCTTTCGGCGGAGGCAGATTCTTCACGCGCCGCATGATGCCCGTTGAGAACGGACGAAACAGGCCGCAAGAGCACAGTGTAAAGGGCGGCTTTTGCCGCCCTTTACACTCAGACTGCTGACAAAGCCCGCAAGTCCGGGATTTGTCAAGGCACGCCCGCTCCGGCGTTTTCCGGCGGCAATGAATGCCGCCTGCGCGGCGCTGGTCCATGCCAACCGTGGGGACGGAGACGCGGGCCTCACGGAGAAGCCTTCTTTCTTTGCTCCGTGTCGCTAAATCCCAGAGACACACCCGGTGTTGGCCGATTGAACGACCCTTGCGTACAACCCGAGAACTTTGTCAGCAACGGCGTTGGAATAGCGATCGTTCCCCGGATGTTCGCAGCAGCCAACCCCTCCGTCCGCATCGTGCCCATCTCCCCTGCCATAACCTGGCATATGGGTGTGCTGTACAAGAACAACAGGGAATTGACCAAGCCCGAGTACCGGTTCGCCACCTTGTTGCTGGAAGAAATGCAGAAAAGACAAAACGAATGAGAACGGACGCGGGCAGAGCCCGCGGATGCCTGCTGCCCGCTCCGAACGACGCAATACATATCAGATCGTGATAAAGGCCATGTTCTTGAACGGTGAACGTTCTTCCTTGCCCGGCAGTTGGAGCGGGCCGGGCGCAAGCGGTGGGCTTTGCTCAGCATGGGCATTTCCTGCGCGGGCATTCGGAGAACAGTCGGCGCATGATGGCCTGCAACAGCCGACATCAATCGCCCCGGAAATTCGCGGGCGACGTCTTCCGGCACTTTCGATGATTTGTTCCGCGGTTTTGCCCCAGGCAGGACGTGAAAAAAGCCAGGGGACAAAGTCCCCCGGCAGGAGGGCGGGATTTTCCGACCTTATTTCATGGCTTCGGGAAAGACCTCGGCGGCCAGCTGGCGCAGCAGATATTTCTGGACCTTGCCGCTGGCGGTCAAGGGGTACTGCTCCACCATGTGGATATAGCGCGGCACCTTGTGCCAGGCGATGCGCCCCCGGCAGTAATCGCGCACGTCCTCGGGCAGAATTTCCGCGCCTTCGCGGGGGATGATGAAAGCCCCCACCTCTTCGCCGTACCGGCGGCTGGGAACCCCGACCACCTGCACGTCCATGACCCCGTCCATGCCGGAGAGGAATTCCTCTATTTCACGAGGATAGATGTTCTCGCCGCCCCGGATGATCATGTCCTTGATGCGGCCGGTGATGACCAGATACCCGTCCTCGTCCATGACGCCCAGGTCGCCGGAGTGCAGCCAGCCGTCCGGGGTGACGGCGGCGGCGGTTTCCGCGGGCATGTTGTAATAGCCCTTCATCACGTTGTAGCCCCGGCACATGACTTCGCCCTGGGATCCCCGGGGCAGTTCCTCGCAGGTTTCCGGGTCGGCCACCTTGACTTCGATACCCGGCATGGCACGGCCCACGGTGCTGACCTTGCGGATGAACTCCTCGTCCACGTGGGTCTGGGTCATGACCGGCGAGCCTTCGGTCAGGCCGTAACAGATGGTCAGTTCGGTCATGTTCATCTTTTCGATGACCCGGCGCATAAGCGGCTCGGGGCAGACAGACCCGGCCATGATGCCCGTGCGCAGGGACGAAAAGTCGATACGGTCGAAAATGCGGTGTTCCAGCACGGCGATGAACATGGTGGGCACGCCGTACAGGGCCGTGCATTTTTCCTCTTCCACCGAAGTCATGACCTGTACGGGGTTGAACGCTTCCAGAATGATCATGGCCGCGCCGTGGTTGACGCAGGCCATGACCCCCAGCACGCAGCCGAAGCAGTGGAACAACGGCACCGGCAGACAGACCCGGTCCTTGGGGGACAGAGCCTGGTGATATCCGATCCAGTATCCGTTGTTGCCGATGTTGGCATGGCTGAGCATGACGCCTTTGGGAAAACCCGTGGTGCCCGACGTATACTGCATGTTCACCACGTCGTGGGGCGAAATCGACGCCTTGCGCGCTTCGTACTCGGCGTCGGACGTCATCACCGACAGGCTTTTGACCTCCGGAATGGAGTACATGCCCCGGTGCTTTTCCACGCCCAGGAAGATTACCCGCTTCAGATGCGGCAGGGTCGGGGAATTGAGTTCCCCGCGCGGATGAGCCCGCAGCTCGGGCAAAATTTTATGGACGGTCTGCAGATAGTCGTGGTCGCGGAAACCGTCGATGACCACCAGGTTTTCCGCTTCCGAATGCTTGAGCAGATACTCCACCTCGCTTTCGCGGTAGCTGGTGTTGACGGTCAGCAGCACGGCGCCGATGCGGGCGGTGGCGAACATCAGCCCCACCCAGTACGGCACGTTGCTGGCCCAGATGGCCACCTTTTCGCCCTTTTTGACGCCCAGGCCCATCAACCCCTTGGCCAGGGTATCCACTTCCCGGCCGAATTCACGCCAGGTCAGACGGTAATCGCGGTCAACGTAAACGACGGCGTCGGTGTCCGGGGTTTTGGCGATGGTATGGTCAAGCATCTGCCCCAGCGTCATTTCTCGCAAAACAAACGGTTCTTCGTGCATGGGATGCTCCGGCTTTTCCTCTGGCGCTTCTTAGGCGGGGTGGTAGAGAACCGCATAGATGCTGCAGGGCTGGTTGCCCGCGGCGCCCACGTAATGCGGCACGATGGAATTGTAATAGGCCGTATCGCCCGCTTCCAGTATCTGCCGTTCGTTGCCGTAAATGACCAGCAGCCTGCCGCTGGTCACGATGATGAATTCCTCGCCCTGGTGGGAGGACATTTTGATGGCGTCTTCAGGTTCGGGCAGCACTTCGATGAAAAAGGGCTCCATGTTCCGGTCGGCCTTGCCCTTGCCCAGCGAAAAATAGCGGTACAGGGTCTGCCGCCCTTCTCCGTGCTGCATGGTCAGGTCTTCCTCGCGGCTGTCCCGCCGCACGATGATCGGGTCCTGACAGGTCACGTCGTCCATGAAGGTGCCCAGGCGCACGTGCAGGGCGTGGGCGATCTTCTGCAGGGGACCGATGGACGGATAGAGGTTTTCCTCTTCCAGGGCGGTGATGAAGGCAGCGCTCAGGCCGGCGGTTTCAGCCAGTTTCTCGCGGGTCATGTCCTGGGCTTCGCGGAACTTGCGCACGCGGGCGCCGATTTTTTCGAGAGCGGTCATTATATCCTCCGGAATAGTGCGTGGGTACGCAATATAGAGCATGTTCGGCAAATTGCACTAAAAATCACCATGGGCATCGAAAAACCGGGGGGGCGGCGGTCCGGGGGTGCCTGCCTGCCTTCGCAAGCATCGCCTGCCGGCGGGCACACCAGAAAAAGAAGGTGCTACCGCGCGGACGGCGGGCAGGGGCAATCCCCCGGCCGCCCGGCTAGCAGCAGGCAGACAATACCGCGAGGCGCGCGCGCGAAAGCGCGGCGGGCGGCGGATACGGCAATGGAAAAAGACGGCGTCATACCAGTATTCTTTTCACAACAGCACAGTGTATGAACAAGAGCCAAAATATTTACGCAACAACCCGGCCGGCCGTCAAGTTTTTTTCCGCGACCGCATCAGGCCGCGCGCGATTTCCACCGCGATGGGCAGGCAGGAAACCAGAATGATGGCATAGATGAGCAGACTGAAATTTTTCTGCACCCACTCCAGGTTGCCCCAGAAATAGCCCGCCGGGGTGAGCAGCCCCACCCACAGCAGCGCGCCGGTGATGTTGAAAGAGAAAAAGCGGGCATAGCGCATGGTCGCCACCCCGGCCACAAAAGGGGCAAAGGTGCGCACCACGGGCACGAAGCGGGCCAGGATGATGGCCTTGCCCCCGTGGCGCTCGTAAAATTCCTGCGCCCGGAGCAGGTGCTTTTTGTTCAGCAGCCGGTACTCGCGTTCAAAGACGGGCGGCCCCAGAAAACGGCCCACGTGGTAATTGACCGCGTCCCCGACGACCGCGGCCGCGAGCAGCACGGCCATCAGGGCGAACAGGTCCAGGCGCCCGGCCCCGGCCAGCATGCCGGACGCGAACAGGAGCGAGTCGCCCGGCAGAAACGGCGTGACCACCAGGCCGGTTTCGCAGAACACGATCAGAAAGAGAAAAAGATACACCAACGCGCCGTAGGCATCGACCAGCTCGAACAGGTGTTTGTCCACATGCAGCAGAAAAGACAGCACCATAAAAAAAATATCGGCGGCCTGGCTGAAAAAGCCGGCGCTGCTCACGTCGATCATAGGTTCCATAAAAACGCCGCGTGCCGCGCGCGGCACTGCGGCTGGCTGCATCCGCGGCCCGGCGCGCGGGCGCCGGATCCGGGCTGTCCGCTTTTCCGGGACCGCCCGCGTTCCGGTCCGGGGCACACCCTACAGTTTTTTCCGATCCTGGCAAGAGTTCCGCGCGTGCCGGCCCGCGCAGCTTGCAGCCAGGGGCGCTTCGGAGTATATTTTTTCGTTGTCCGCGCGCTGCGCGGGCAGTGAAGGAGATTTTCATGTCGCATGTGACGCGGCTGACTCCGGAGCACCGTTCTTTTCTGACGGATCTGTTCGGGGACGGGGTCAGTTTTGATCCGAAGGCGCTGCGGGTTTACGCCTCTGACGCCAGCCTGGTCCAGGGCGGGGTGCTGGCCATGGTCCGTCCGGAGCACACGGCCCAGGTGCGGGAATTCATGCGCTGGGCCGACGCGGAAACGGTCGCGGTCCACCCGCGCGGCCGGGGCACCAGCCTTTCCGGCGGCTGCGTGCCGACCGTGCCCGGCATTGTGGTTTCCATGCTGGGCATGGACAAGATCCTGGATATTTCCGCGACCGATTTCGTGGCCGAAGTGCAGCCGGGCGCATCCACCGCCGTGTTTCAGGCGGAATGCGAGAAACGGGGCCTGTTCTACCCCCCGGACCCGGCCAGCGGCAAAGCCACGTCCGTCGGCGGCAACGTGGCCACCTGCGCCGGGGGCCTCAGGGCGGTCAAATACGGGGTCACCCGCGATTACGTGCTGGGCTGCGAGGTGGTCCTGCCCGGCGGCAAGGCGCTCACGCTGGGCGGCCGCACGCACAAGGACGTCATCGGCCTGGACCTGACCCGCCTTCTGGTGGGGTCCGAAGGCACTTTGGGCATCCTGACCAAACTGATCCTGAAGCTTCTGCCCAAGCCGGAGGCGTCCGCTTCCGTCCTGGCGGGCTATCCCGGCCTGGACGCAGCCCTGTCCGGCATGGGCAAGGTCTTTGCCGCGGGCATTCTGCCCTCGGCCGTGGAATTCATGAACGAAACCGTGCTGGAAAGTCTGAAAAAAACCGGAGAGACTCCCTGGCCGGGCACGGTCAATTCCCTGCTGCTTTTCCAGGTGGACGGCAGCGCGGACACCGTGCCCCTGGAAATCGCCCGTCTGGCCGGGCAACTTGACGACTGCCTGTGGCAGGCCCG
>JAVBOK010000048.1:0-11596 GCA_031550605.1 Desulfovibrionaceae bacterium
TTTCGGGCACCGGGCTGACGGGCGAGGAATTCGCGACCCGCCTGCTGGAGGAAAAGCACGTGGCCGTGGTGCCCGGCATCGGGTTCGCGGCGGACAAGGAATTTGTGCGCATTTCCTTTGCCGTGTCCGAGGAAGACATCAAGCTGGGGCTGGCCAGAATGGCCGAATTCGTCACGTCGCTGTAATAGGGGCGTGGCTCGCCGCGCGGTGTATGACAAGTTTTTCCGGTTACACCATAATCCACAACCAGGAGCGTGTATGAAGTCCATGTCTCTGACCACCCAGGCCCTGCTTGCCATGATTTTCGGCTATGCCTTCGGCATTTTCGCGGGGCAGGCGGTCGTTCCCTTCTTCGACGTTATCGGGAAGATATTCATCAACCTGCTGTTCATGGTCGCAACGCCGTTCATTTTCTTCTCCATCACCACCGGCGTCGCCAGCATGAGCGACCTGCGCAAGACGGGCAGGATCGGGTTGAAGATCATGCTGTATTATCTGGGAACCACGCTGATCGCCGCCCTGTCCGGCCTGTTCTTCGCCTTTCTGATCGGCCCCGGCCGCGGGTTCAAGGCCGACCTCAGCAAAGTTTCCGCCGTGGCCCAGAAAGCCGTGCCTTCCTTCGGCGATACCATTGTGGGCATGTTCACCCGCAACATCTTTCAGTCTCTGGCGAACATGTCCCTGGTGCAGATCATCATTTTCGCGATCTTCCTGGGGGTGGCCCTGGTGTTGCTGGGAGATGCCAAAAAACCGGTCATCGACGTGTTTGAGACCATGTCCAACGCCCTGATCAAGATGGTGGAAATCATCATGAAAACGGTGCCCGTGGGCGTGTTCGCCCTGATGACGGTCACCGGCGCGAAATACGGCGTGAACGCCATTGCTTCCATCTCCATGGTGCTGCTCACGGAATACATCTGCATGCTGCTTCAGTTCTTCGTGGTCTTCGGGCTTATCCTGGCTTTTGGCGCGAAGGTGAACCCCTTCGTCTTTTTCAAACGCGCGGCCGAAATCATCATGACCGCCGTCAGCACCACCAGCAGCAGCGCCACGCTGCCCATCTCCATGCGCACCGCCGTCACCAAGATGGGCATTCCCCCGTCCATGGCCAACTTCACGCTGCCTTTGGGGGCCACGGTCAACCTCAATGGCGCGGGCCTGAACATCGCCATCTGCGTGGTCTTTTCCGCGCAGGTGTACGGGGTGGATTTCACCATCGGCGAACTGATGTACCTGGTGATGATCACCTGCATCTCCGCCGTCGGCGCGGCCGGCCTGCCCGGCAGCGCCATCGTCTTCACCCTGGCCATTCTGGGCCAGTTCGGCATCCCCACCGAGGCTTTCGCCCTGATCATCGCCGTGTACCGGCTGCTGGACATGGGGCTGACCGCCGTGAACATCACGGGCGACATCGTGTGCACGACGGCCGTCGCCCAGTCGGAAGGGGTGCTGGACCGCAGCGTGTGGGATACGGACAAACAGGCCGCGACGCAGGAAACCGCGTAAACGTTTTTTCCCGCAATGGATCAGCCGGATGTCCGTTCGCGGGCATCCGGCTTTTCCGTTGTCGACGGGCGGGGATGGCGGGGGGATGCGTTACCGGCGCAGGCCCCGCACCGACAGAAGATGGCGCAGGAAAAGCTGCATGCCGGCGGTTTCCCGATACTGCTCCCGGGCCTTGAACAGGGCCGCCAGCTCAAGATAGCTGTTGGGCACTTCTTCAAGGCTCAACGCCGTGCGCAGGAACCGCTCCGCCCGGTCGTACTGTTTGGAAAGGCGGGCGAACAGGGCGCGCGTGATCCAAATTTCCGCGATGGCGTGGTTGGTCACGGCATGGGTCAGGCAGGCGGCCGCCTTTTCCAGCTGCCCCGAGTTGGCAAAGGCCAGGGCTGTATCCATGAACGTGTGATACGGGGCGTCATCCGGCACATACACGGGCGGAGCGGACGGCGTTTTTTTTCGCAGAGCCTTTTCCAGGGCGGGCAGAAAACGCAGGATGGCCGTGTCTTCTTCCACCGGCGCCGCGGCCTGGGCATAGAATTCACCCATGGCGCGGCGCTGCGCATCGCCCACGTCCGCGCGGCCCCGGGCCAGCTTTTGTTCGTAATCCTGCTGGGAACGGTAAAAATAATGGTTGAGGCAGACCTTTTCCCGTCGGGAAAAAGTGAACGGCGCGCCCGGCGGCACGGGGTAGTGGTCTTCGTTGACGCAGAATTCTCCGGGGGCATGCCGGAAAATGTGCGGATTCAGCGGCGCAAGGGTGCGGGAAGGGCGGATGATGCTTTTGACGTGAACGGCGTCGGGCGTGTGCTCCAGCGGCAGCCGTTGCGTGTAGTTCCCGATGACCGGGCCTTCGGGGCGGCGCAGATGGCCGCCCGAGGAAAACATGGTCCAGGGTATGGCCAGGCCTGCGTATCCTTCAAATTCCGTCAGCAGAACCCGCAGATCCCTGTCCTGCAGCGGGCAGATGAATTCGTCCAGATCAATGAAGCCCATCCAGTGGCAGCCGGGGCCGAAATCGTCCAGACAGTTCTGGTAGGCGGCGCTTTGCATGGCCTTGCCCGCGATGCGCCGCACCGTGACCATCCCCTTGTCCGCAAAATCGCCCAGGGTTTCGCGGATGGGGGTGCCGCTCATGTTATCATAGACATAAAAATGCTCCACGCCCAGAAGGGCATGGTATGTCAGCCATTCCCGCAGGAACGGGGTTTCGTCCCTGGCAATGCAGCATATGGCGAGGTAATGCATGGCGCGGCCCCGAGTCGGTTCATTTCCGGCGCAACCATAGCCGAGGCCGCATTCCTTGGCAACGCGGCGGGGCGGACCATACTGCGCTCTTGATGCCCGCCGCGCTTTGGCATACAAAAAGTCGGGCCAAGAGCACAACGGACCGATTACGAAAGGACTGACCATGAGCGGGAAATTGCTGTACAGAGGAAAAACCAAGGACGTATACGAAGACGGGCCGGAAACGGTGCGCCTCGCCTTTACCGACCGGGTGACGGAAAATCTGCAGGGCGAAGTGGACCCCGGCGGCAACCAGGTCAGCGAGAAACTGCTGCCCGGCACGGGCCTGGCCTGTCTGGCCATGACGGCCGCGGCGTTCGCGGAACTGGCCGGGCAGGGCTTTCCCACGCACATGGTGTCCTATGATCTCGGCGCCCGGTCGATGGTCGTGCGCAAGGCAAAACCGCTGGGGGCCGGCCTGGAATGGGTGGCGCGCTGGGTGGGCACGGGCAGTTTCGTCCGCCGCTTCAAAAGCGTGCCCGGCGTGCGGGACGGCATGCGGTTCCCGTCCCTGGTCACGGAAATCACCATCAAGGACGATGCCGGACAGGATCCCATGATCGACCCCAGCGCCGTCGTGGCGCTGGGCATCCTGACCCGGCAGGAGATGGACGAACTTGCCGCCCTGAACCGCAGGGTCATGCAGGCCATCCACGCCATGTTCGCGGCCAGAGGTCTGGATCTGTGGGACATCAAGGTCGAATGGGGCCGGGATGCCGCAACCGGCGCGCTCATGCTGATCGACGAGGTTTCCGCCAACGGCTGCCGGGCCTTTGACGCCGTCACCGGCAAAAAGGTCGCCGGCGCGGAATTGTCCGCGCGGTTTCAGAAATAACCCCGGAGGGGCGCCGTCCCTTCGGACCTTTCCGCACGGGGGATCATCCCCCTTGCCCCGCATCGGGGCCGCGCTTGTTCCGGCACGGCGGGGTGTTGCCCGCTTCGCGGCGTTTTTGCGCCGAAGCGGGCGCGCGGGGGCATGATGCCCCTGCCGGGGGGGCGAAATCCCGCATGAGCAGGAGGACATAATGGATTTGCTGCCGATCAGACGGGCGCTTTTGAGCGTTACGGATAAAAGCGGCCTGGCGGAATTCGCGAAATTTCTCGTGGACGGCGGGGCGGTGCTGGTTTCCACCGGCGGCACCTTCAAGGCCCTGAAGGACGCGGGCCTGCCCGTGACCCAGGTCAGCGAAGTCACGGGTTTTCCGGAAATCATGGACGGCAGGGTCAAGACCCTGCACCCGCGCATTCACGGCGGCATTCTGGCGGACAAGGACAACCCCGCCCATCTGGCCGTTTTGCAAGAGCACGGCATTGAAACTTTCGATCTGGTCTGCGTCAATCTGTACAATTTTGCCGACGCGGTGCGAAAGGGCCTTGCGCCCGGGCAGGCCATCGAGGAAATCGACATCGGCGGTCCCTGCATGCTGCGGGCCGCGGCCAAGAATTTCCATTCCGTGCTGGTGGTTCCGCATGTCCGGTTTTACGCGGAAATCCGCTGCGAGCTGGAACGGAACAACGGCCGCGCGCCGCTGGATCTGCGCCGGAAAATGGCCGCCGCGACCTTTGCCGCGACGTCCGCGTATGACAGAATGATTTCGGATTATCTGGCGGGGTGACCGGAAAGGCCGGGTTTTCCCGGATCCCTCCCGGGGCCGTGATGCCGGAGCGGGCGCGGCCCGTATGGGGCCTAGGGGGATGATCCCCCGTGCGGAAATCCGGAGGGCGGTGCCCTCTGGAGGGATTCGGGGCGGAGCACAATTGCAGGAGCAGGACCATCGCAAAAGTCACAGGCAATACGCAGGGTTTGAAACCCAGCGAGATGAAGGCTCTGTCCCGTCTGGCCGACAGGCGGTATCCCAACACGGGCGGCTATTCCATTGACCAGGCGCGGGAACTGGCGGCTTTGTCCCGTCAGCTCGGGCGGCAGATCGGCCTGCTGATCGACCGCCAGGGGCGGCCGGCCCTGGTGCTGGCCGGCGAAACCAACGCCGTGTACATCCCCGAACTGCCCCGGTCCCGCGAAGGCGCGGGGCGTCTGCGGGGCCTGCGGCTTTTTCACACCCACCTGACGCCCGACCCCCTGTCGCAGGAAGACCTGATGGACATGCTCTTTCTGCGTCTGGACAGCGTGGCGGTTCTTTCCGTCGACGCATGGGGGCAGCCTCTGTTTTTCCAACAGGCCCATCTGTTGCCGCCCAATCCGGAAAACAGGCCGTACATGGTGCATCCCCAAACGGCCTGGGACAGGGTGGACGTGGATTTCGCGGCCCAGGTCGCGGCTCTGGAAGAGGAACTGGCCCGTTCCGTCGAGGAAACGCGGGACGCGGCCGACGAGGGCGGCAGGGCGCTGCTCGTCAGCGTGGGCACGGCCGGCAGGGCGGCCTTGGAATCGGGCCTGGCGGAACTGGCCGAACTGGCCCGCACGGCCGGTTTGGCCGTGGCCGGGACGGTGACCCAGCGAGTGCATGCCCTGAACCCCAAACTGATCATGGGCAAGGGCAAGCTGGCGGAACTGGAAGTGCAGGCTCTGCAGGGCAACGCGGGGCTGATCGTCTTTGACGGCGAACTGTCCCCGGCGCAGTTGCGCAACCTGGCCGACGCCACGGAACGCAAGGTACTGGACCGCACCCAGCTGATTCTGGACATTTTCGCCCAGCGGGCCAGCAGCAAGGCCGGCCGCCTGCAGGTGGAACTGGCCCAGTTGCAGTATATGCTGCCCCGGCTGGTGGGCCGCAACAAGGCCCTCTCGCGCCTGATGGGGGGCATCGGCGGGCGGGGTCCGGGCGAAACGAAGCTGGAAATGGAACGCCGCCGCATCAGCGACCGCATAACCCGGCTGAAGGACCAGCTTGCAACCCTGCGCCGCCAGCGCGCGCAGATCCGGCGGCGGCGGGAGAAAAGCGGAGTGCCCGTGGCCTCGTTGGTGGGATACACCAACGCGGGAAAATCGACGCTGCTGAACGCCATGACCCGGTCCGAAGTGCTGGCGGAAAACAGGCTGTTCGCCACGCTGGATCCCACCACCCGGCGCTTGCGCTTTCCGGAAGAGAAGGAACTGATCCTGGCCGACACCGTGGGCTTTATCCGCTCCCTGCCCAAGGAACTGGTGGAAGCGTTCCGCGCCACCCTGGAAGAGCTGGAGGAAGCGGACCTGCTGCTGCATGTGGCGGATGCCGCGCACCCGGAACTGGACATGCAGCTTGCCGCCGTGGATCGGATTCTGGAAGACCTCGGCCTGCACGAAACACCGCGTCTTCTGGTGTTCAACAAGGCGGACATGCTGGATGAGGCCGGACGGGAAATCCTGCGCGCCCGGCACCCGGATGCGGTCCTTGTTTCCGCCCTGACCCGCGAGGGCCTGGACGCGCTCGGCGCGGCGGTGACCGGCCGCATCGACTGGGCCGCCGCCCCCGCGGCCCTGGACCAGCCCCCGCCCTGAGCGGGCCGGTCCCTTCCCCCTACCCAGAGCGCCCCATGCCGCACTTCCTGTATTCCATAACCCTGTATCCGCTGGAACTGGCCTACAAATACCTGTATCTGTTTCTGGCCGGTTTCACGGGCAGTTACGGTGCCGCGCTGCTTTGCCTGTCCGTGGTCAGCTCGCTGATTTTCAGCCCGCTCAAGCAGATGGCGGCCTCGCTGCAGGCGCGGGAGGCGCTGATCCGGAAAATTCTGGCCCCGCAGCTGGCGGCCATCAAAGCGCAGAGCAGGGGCGCGGAGCGCCAGGCGCGCATCAGCGCGCTGTATTCCCGCTATGCCTACCATCCCCTGTACTCGCTGCGTTCGTCCCTGGGCGTGATGCTGCAGGTGCCGTTTTTGTGCGCGGCCTATTTCATGCTCAGCGCGTTTGAGCCCATCCGGGGCCGGGCGTTCTGGATCCTGCGGGATCTCGGCGGGCCGGACGGCCTGTTGGGCGGCGTGAACGCGCTGCCTTTGCTGATGACCCTGTTCAATATCGGAGCCATATGCACCGCCCACGGTTTCAGCCGGCGCGACCGGCTGCAGGCCCTGGCCGTGGCCGGAGCATTTTTGCTGATGCTCTATTCCGCGCCTTCCGCCCTGCTGGTGTACTGGACCGGCAACAACGCCCTGATGCTGCTGGAAAACCTGTGGCGCTACACGGCCGGGCCGGCCGCGCTGCGCGCCCTGCGGCGTTTTTTTCCGCCGGCGCAGGGGCGGTCGCCGCGAACTGGCCGCATCGCCGCCTTTCTGAACGTGGAGCAGGAACGGCCGCTCTGCGTCTGGAGCGTGCTGGCCATCGGCATGGTGCTGGTCGTGCTGTCCCCGTCCGCCGTGTATCTGACGGACCCGGATTTTTTCACCGTGCCGTTTCGGGAGATCCTCATTGATCTCGTACCGTATCTTTCACTGTGGATTTTCGCCTGTTTCGTGCTGCGGATACTGCTGCCGCGCAGCCTGCGGCCGGCCATGAGCTTTTGTTTCGCGGTCCTGGCCCTTGTGGCGCTTTTGAACTCCACGTTGTTCACCTGGGACTACGGCGCTCTTGACGAGACTGTCCTGTCCGGCGCGGAAAACCTGGACGACACGCGGTATCTGCTTTTTGACGCGGTTCTGCTCTGCCTGGTCCTGTGCGCCGTGTGGGCGCTCTATCGTTTCCGGCAGACGCGCCGGCTGCTTTTCGCCCTGCGCGTCGCGACCTGCGCCCTGGCCCTTTCCGGCGGCGCGCTGCTGGTTACGGCCGGGGAAGGCGGCCCCGGCGTCCCGGCCGCGGATGCGCGGACGGGCGAAGGGCAGGGCGGCGGGTTTTATTCTTTCAGCAAAACGCAGCCCAATGTCGCGGTCTTTTTCTTTGACATGTTCACCGGCGGGCATGTGGGCGAGATTTTCGCGGCCGACCGGGAACTGGAAAAGCGTTTCGCCGGGTTCACCTGGTACCCGGACTGCATCGCCGTGGGGGCCATGACCGGGGCGTCCGCGCCCGGCATTTACGGCGGCCCGGATTTCGCCCCGGAGGCGATGAACGCGCGGCCCGAACTGACCCTGCGCCAGAAATACAGCCAGGCCGCGGCGATCCTGCCCCGGCATTTTGGCGCGCGCGGGTATGACGTGGGGCTGTTGCGTCTGCCGTATCCCCTGGATGCGGCGGCGTTCCGGAACGCCGCCGGAGGATATCCGGTGCGGATCATGGACGAGCGCTTTCTGGACGGCCTGTTGCCCCGCTGGCAGGACCGGATCGGCATGCGGGAAGGCGTCCCGGAACCGCCCCGGTTCAGCGGTTTCATCTTTTCCCTCAGCCTGTTCAAGGCGGCGCCCCATGCCTTTCGCAAGGCCCTGTACAACGAGGGCAACTGGCTGCCGGGATCGGTCATGGGGCTCTTTGCCGGCAACGTCCGCCGCGTCCTGCTTGAAAGCGCGGCCGTGGGCCTCCTGCCGGAACTGGCGGACGCCGCGTCCGCCAGCCCCACGCTGAAGGTCATCTTCAACGGCCTGCCCCATCACAGCTGGCATCTGCCCGAAAACAGCCTGATCCCCGTGCCCGATCCCTATCCGGATACCGAGGGCCACCTGGAAACCGTGGACGGACTGCTGCCGGAACACGTGTACACAGAACGGCACACCCTGGCCCTGCTGGCGGATTTTCTGGACTGGCTGCGGCGCAACGGCATGTATGACAACACCATGGTCATTCTGGTGTCCGACCATTGCGAAGCGGACAGCCGCATGCTCAACGCCGCCCTGGGCGTGGACGAACGGGGCGGGCGCTCCCGGCACATGGCGGCCAACGCATACCCCGGCCGGCCCCATGCCCTGCTGATGGTCAAGGATTTCGGGGATAACGCGCCGTTCCGGCAAAACGGCGCCCTGATGAGCATTCTGGACGTGCCGGCCCTGGCCTGCCGGGCCATAGGCGGCTGCCCGGGCCTTGACCTGCCGGATGCCGGGCCGGACCGGGTCCGTGTGCACCATGCGGATATCCCCTGGCGGCAGATTGAGGTGCCGGGAAAAAAGATGTACGACCCCGGTACGACGGCCGTCATCCGCGGCTCCATGTTTCGTAAAGAAAATTGGTCGGTGACGAAAAAATAGAGCATTTCACACCTGAAATGCTTGCAAGGGTTTGCGGGCAAACCCTTGCCGCCAAATAGTCGTAGGCCGGCTTTGCCGGCTGTTAAGCGACTATTTGAAACGCAAGCTGCTATGGTAAGACGCGGCTTTTGACGCCGCCCCCCGGTGACAGAAATCCGGGTTGCGGATAGAATGCGGCCATGAACGCCGTGCTCGACATTCTGGCCCGCAACTGCCGCCGCTATTACAACCCCCATATCGGGGGCCGGGAAATCCTGAAATATATCGGACCCGGCCTGCTGGTCACCGTGGGCTTCATCGATCCCGGCAACTGGGCCGCCAACCTGGCCGCCGGGGCGGAGTACGGCTACAGTCTGCTCTGGATGGTCACGCTGTCGACGTTCATGCTGATCGTGCTGCAGCACAATGCGGCGCATCTTGGCATCGTCACCGGCGAATGTCTGGCCGAAGCCATGACGAAATTTTTGCCCCGCGTTGTTTCCGTGCCGGTGCTGCTGTCCGCCCTGGGCGCTTCGGTCATGACCAGCATGGCGGAACTTCTGGGCGGGGCCATCGCCCTGCGCATGCTGGCGGGCATTCCCATTCCCCTGGGCGCGGCGCTGGTGGCGCTGCTGGTCGCTTTTCTGCTGCTGACCAATTCCTATAAAAAGATAGAGCGCTGGATCATCGGCTTTGTGTCGCTGATAGGCATTTCTTTTCTGTACGAACTGACTCTGGTCCGGGTGGGCTGGTTTGAAGCCGCCCGGGGCTGGACCAGCCCGGCCTTTCCCGAAGGTTCCATGCTGGTGGTCATGAGCGTGCTGGGCGCTGTGGTCATGCCCCACAACCTGTTCCTGCATTCGGAAATCATCCAGAGCCGGCAGTGGAACCTGGAAGACGAAGCGGTCATCAAACGCCAGCTTGATTATGAATTTCTGGATACGCTGCTGTCCATGATCATCGGCTGGGGCATCAACAGCGCCATGATCCTGCTGGCGGCCGCCACTTTCTGGAAAGCCGGGGTCGCGGTCAGTGAACTGGAGCAGGCGGAAACCCTGCTGCGTCCCCTGCTGGGGAACGGGGCGGCATTCGTCTTCGCCCTGGCTCTGCTGCTGGCCGGGGTGGCTTCCAGCGTGACCTCCGGCATGGCCGGGGGCATCCTGAGCGCGGGCATGTTCGGCGAATGCTACAACATCCGCGACAACCACAGCAAAGTCGGCGTGATCTTTTCCCTGGCCATGGCGCTGCTCGCCATCTGGCGCATCAGCGATCCCTTTCAGGGCCTTTTGATTTCGCAGATGATCCTGTCCGTGCAACTGCCGGTGACCATGGTCGCGCAGGTGTACCTGACATCCTCGCCGCGGATCATGGGCAAGCACGCCAACGGGCCTTTTACCAGAGCCCTGCTCATCGCGTTGACCGGCATTGTCACAATCCTGAATCTGATGCTTTTCGCCGCCGCCTTTTTCTGACATACTCCCGCCATACCGGAGGAATTTCATGGCAGACCAAGTAGCTCCCCGCAAATTCGGTACGTTGCGTTTTCTGTTTTTCGCCGCGGGACTGTACAACCTCGCCCTGGGCGCGCTGGCGCTGCATATGGCTCCGGCCGTGTTCGCCTTTATGAAAACGCCGTTGCCGCCGCTGCCTTTCGTGCATTTTCCGGCCGCCCTGTTGCTTGTGTTCGGGCTGCTGTACTGGCACCTCATTTTCCGTCCCGATCTGGGCCGGGTGCTCATCCCTTACGGCATACTGCAAAAGCTGGCCGCCGCCGGGGCCGCGCTCTGGTTCTGGCTCAAGGGGCCGCTGCCCTGGCCCTGGCTGATCCCCGGCGTTGTCGCGCTGGTGTTCCTGGTGCTGTTTCTTTGGGCTTTCCGCGCCGCCCCCAAGGAAGACGAGTATTACTGACCGCCGCCCGTTTGTCAGTTTTTTGCCTCTTTGCCGAAGCGGCGGCGTGGATCTCGTTGAAAATATTGCCCGCGCATGACATGGCAAGTCTCTTGCATATCCTCAGGCACAATGACGGAAACGCGGCATCCGCCGTGAGGATACCAAGGAGGTTCAGCCATGTTTTTTCTGCTCAGCGGTACCGACAAAAAGAAAAAAACCCCTGCCCGCAGGATGGAAAATCTGGACAAGGTCAAGGAACTGTTTCTGGCCGGCCGCTTCCCCGTGGCCACCACCAGCCATCTGGACGACGACCGCAAAGTCGGCAAAATTCTGGGACTGGTCGTGTCACGCGGCTATGATTCGGAAGACGCCTTTTACGACATGGCCGCGCGGGCAGTGAACAAGGGCGCCCAGGCCATTATCGGCTATCAGGAGAACGTGGCCTTCCATCCGGACGGCAGCAAATTTTTTACCTGCTATGGCACCGCCGTGCAGTTCGACAGCGTCAGGGTCGGCGGCCAGATGGCCCTGCCCGCCAGGGCCGTGTAAGGGCATTGCACACGGGACATGCCCGCGGGGATGTGTCCGCGAATCGTTGCCGCCGGCGGGCGGGATTTGCCCGATTTGCGGCGCTGACTGCCCGTAATCGGGCAACCGAATACGCCCGGCCGTTCCGGCCGGGCCGCATGCCCGGCAACGCCTTGGGGGAGGCGTTGCCGATGCCGTGCGCGGCGGGGACCGGGAAGGCGAAACCTCCCCGGTCCCCGCACCGTCATCTTTACCCTGTTGCGGGGCCAAGGGGGCTCGGCCCCCCTTGCGGAGCGCGAGGCGGAGCCCCGCTGTGGGTTGCCCGCAACAGCGTCGTTTCTGCCGGCGACTCCCGGGACTATGA
>JAVBOK010000060.1:0-21112 GCA_031550605.1 Desulfovibrionaceae bacterium
GGGCGGCGGGAGCGGGCTCCCGCCGCCCGCCGAAAGCGCAGGGAAGGAGAGCGGTATGTCGAATCAAACGGAGCGTTCCCGCATGGCGGAACAATTCGGGGAACAGCCCGGATCCGCCGGCTGCCGGAGCACGCGGGCCGCGGAAACAGGGCCTGAATTCACGACCAAGAGCGAATGGATATACGCCCGGTTGAAAAGCGACATCGCCCGTGGCGTTCTGGCGCCGGGGGAACGGCTGGTGGCCTCGGCCATTGCCGGCGCTCACGGCATCAGCCCGTCGCCGGTGCGCGACGCCCTGAACCGTCTGTGCCAGGAAGGGTTTGTCGACATCACCCCGCATGCCGGCGCGTCCGTGGTGTCCCTGGATGTCGGGCAACTGCGGGAAATGATTTTCATCCGCATGGAACTGGAATCCGTCGCCGCCGGCCTGGCCGTGCCCCGGATGACGCGGGAGATTTACGCCCGGCTGGACGGTCTGCACCAGCAGATGCGGGACTGCGTCGCGAAAGACGACAGGTTGACTTACGAAACGCTGAACTGGGCCTTTCACGATTGCGTTTACGCCTGTTGCGGCAACGCCACGCTGTACGGCATGGTCATGTCCCTGTGGCGCAAATCGGGCATATCCCGCACGGTGTTCGTGCGCCTGCCGGCGCAACTGGAGCATTCCTATCAGGAACACCAGCGCTGGCTGGACACGGCCCGGTCCGGCGATGCGGAGGGCGTGCGCCGCATCGTGCGGGGGCACTTGCAGCATACCCTGGAGCGTATCGAGCAAATCGTGGGGTCATCGTTCATTCCGTCCGCCGGCGCGGCAGGGGGCTGAACCGGGGAGATATCAAGCTTGGGCCTGCCCGAAAGGGCCATTTGATAAAACCGCTCCCGGACCTTTTCCCGGGTTTTTACGGAACCCAGGCGGTTGTAGCGGTGCAACTGCTCCAACCGCCTTGCTATGGTCTGCCGGGAATGGCCCGCCTTTTCCGCCAGTTCGCCAAGGGTGAAGGTTCTGCCGGAAAACACCAGCAGTTCGTACAGAACCATTATCTTGATGGCTGCAGGCGCTTCGGAGGGATTGAGAGGCCTGGCGGCCGGGTTTCCCGAGAAGGTTGCCCGTAAAGAAAAAAGTCTTCCCCGTGCGCTCGCTGTCAGCGTTGCGCGATACGTATCAGCGAGACGACCACCTTGAGCTGGTTCACGCTCAACTGCCCCAGTCCGTCCAGGATCACGGCTTTTATTCTGTCCGAGCTGTTCAGGACATCATCCACATTCAGCAATTCCGCAACGGGAATCCCGAACGAGTCGGCAATTTTTTCCAGGGTCAGCAGGGTGGGGTTGGCTATGCCCCGCTCTATTTCACTGATTTGGGCCATGGACAGCCCTGTTTTTTCCGCCAGCCTGTCTTGAGACAATCCCAATTTTTGCCGCCGTACTTTAAGCTCTTCCGCAAGAAATCCAAGGGTTTTTGAGGGAGGACTCTTTTTCATTTTCGCAAGGTAGGGGGGATTACTGAACTGTACAACGGATTATGGTATGAATTTTGAATTAAAAATAGGAAAATAATACGAATAGGAAAATTCATCTGAAATCACCGGCCTTGAGCCATCACTTTTGAGGAGAAAAATCATGCATGCCGCCGTAATCGACAATCTTGCCTTTCAGCGCTTCGCCCTTGCCTCGCTCAAACGTTCCCTGCTTGCCAAGCGGGGAATGTTCGAACAGCGGGACGACGAGAACTTTGAGGACATCAGCGCCGTCATCATCAAGCAGTCCGAAGAGCTGATGAAGGCCAGGACCATGCTTGCGGACCTGCTTCCCGGCATCTCCGCCGTGGAATACGCGCGCAACCTGGATGAGGAACGTGCCGCGCCCCTGCTGGCCTTGCTCGTCCGCATCGGGGCATTGGAAGAAGAGTGCGGGGCCGTCAACGCCGCCATCAAGGAACATACGCTGGCCGTCAGCCTTTGCGCCGCCTTCAGCGGCGTCAGCTATGAAGCCCGCGCCGTAACCGTGCAGTAGTAATAAAGAAGGAGTACAGTCATGAGTCTTACCGCAAGCATGTGGACCAGCGTATCCGGTTTGCTCGCGCACGGGGAACGGATGAACGTCGTGGGCAACAACATCTCCAACGTGAACACCGTGGCCTTTAAAAACCAGCGCATGGATTTCCAGGACTTTGTCTACCAGTCCATCGGCACGGTCGGGGGCGTCTCCCAGGTGGGCATGGGCACTTCCATCGGCGCGATCATGAACGATTTTTCGCAGGGGTCCTTTGAAACCTCGACCAACAGCACGGATATCGCCATTTCCGGCAACGGCTTTTTCATGGTCAAACCGGTGAGCAACAACCAGAGCTTTTACACCCGCGCGGGCAACTTCCGTTTCAACAAGGACGGCTACCTGGTGGATCCGCACGGCTACGTGCTGCAGGGCTGGAACGTCACCCGCGAGGCGGATTTCGTTTCCAAAGCCAACCAACGCAACTCCAGCGGCATTATCGGCTCGGGTTCGCCCACGGACATCAAGCTGGACACCTTTACCTGCGCGCCGCGCCACACCAGCAACGTGACGCTGTCGGTGAACCTGCCCAACGCCCAGATAGCCTCTACGGACGACAACAGTTTGGACGCAACCGACCCGTTCTTCTCGCTGCTCAAAAAATGGAACGCCAGCCAGCAGACCGCTCTGGCCCAAAGTGCCTATGAGGCCCAAAGCACCATGACCGTGTACGACGAAGGCGGCCGGGCGCACAAGTTGACCATTTACTTTGACCGGGTGGCCAACAACAACCCCGCGACCATAGACGGCTACACCGACAGCGAAAGCTACTGGGAATATATTGTGACCATGGATCCTTCCGAGGACGTGCGTGATTTCAGCTCCACCTATGATCCCAATATCCCTCCGGCCACCAGCCCGGATGTGCCCGACAAGCTCAAGGGCTTGCTGGGGGCCGGGACGCTGACCTTTTCGTCCAGCGGCATACTCAAGGATATGACCGCCTTTGTGCCGCACACCAACGGTTCGGATACGGACCACTGGTGGACCACCAGCAGTACCGGTGAAGTGGACGTGAATCTGGACAAATGGATAGCCGCGCCTTTTGATTCCAACGGCTATCCCATGTTCGCCCCCAACTTTTCCGGGGCGGCGGGCATGTCCCAGGCGTACCGGGACGGGATATGGAACCAGCCCAACGCCAATGCTGCCGGGCGCATGATCAGCTTTGACCTGGGCCTGCGCAGCAAAACCAACTCCTGGCAGTTTGTGGGGGATCCCAACGGCAAGACGCCCGGCACGTATATGAGCAGCGGGTTGGTTGCGGCTTCCGGATTGAAGCAGACGGGTAGTTCCTATCAACAGCAGAACAGCAAGTATGTGTGGGATGGGAGTGGCGTGGCGCTTGGATTCCCCGGCAGCGGCCCTAATGTCACAAAGATCCTTACCCCGAGCACCACCAAACCCGTTGTTTACGGCAGTACCTGGAGCCCGGCTGTTCCGTCCAGCAACGGCACGGACTTCACTTGGGATGTGACTGTCACCGGCGCCAACGAGAATAGTATGATGCCCCTGCCCATACATACCGGCAGTGATGTAGACCCAACTAAAAACGCCAGCGTGGAGTCCAATAGAGCGAATCCGGATAATGCCTTGCACCGCGGTTGGACCGCCAATATTCCCGGCGTGACGGCCGTCATCTACCGCAACCTTGACACCGACCGGGCCTTTACGCCTTCCGAATTTGCAAAAGGCGCCAACGATTTCGCCAACTGGACCCATAACGACCCCAATTCCCAGTATGCCGCGACAGCCGCAGCCCTTGGTTTGGACTGGTACACGGCCCCTGACGGGGAGTCTGTCATATATTGCCCGTCCACCGTCACCCGCGATCAACTGATGTCCGCTTCCTGGGCGGACACTCCCGGCACTCCCTCGGCTGGCGTGCCGACGCAGTTCAATTGGATCGTCAACTTCCCCAACGGCAGCCCTTCGTCCGTCAATCTGACCTCCGCGACGAACACGCCGCCCCAAATCACCAAGCCGGCACCGCAGACGGATGCCAAGGCGGCGGACGGCAAGGCGATAGAATACTATTGGCGCAACGATGCCAACCCGGACATCATCATGGTCACCGACGGGGTTGGCGCTGTAACGCCCGATTATCCCATGTGGACGCCACACACCGCCACCAACTGGATGGACTCTTTAGGGAGCGCGCCAGAGAATATAGGCACCGACAACACCAACAAATACTTCTTGAACGGCATGGATGGCTCGGCCCAACTGGAACAGACGTCATCCACCTGCCACGGCGATAATTTCTATGAACTCAACGGCCTCAAGCAGGATGGCTATACATACGGGAACCTGTCCACTGTGTTCGTCAGCCCTGAAGGCGTTCTCTCCGCAACCTATTCCAACGGCGTGACCCTGCAGCTGTTCCAGATAGTGCTGTACGATTTTCCCAGCCCCCAGAACCTGCGCAGGGAAGGCGGCAACCTCTTTTCAGAAACGCGCGAATCCGGCCTGCCCAGTTCCGGCGCGGCGGGAACGGGTCCTTTTGGTACCACCCAGGGCAACGCTCTGGAACAAAGCAACGTGGATCTGGCCCGGGAATTCGTGAACATGATCACCACCCAGCGCGGGTTCCAGGCCAACTCCAAAAACATCACCACCGTGGACACCATGCTGGAGACGGTTATTGGGATGAAGCGGTAGGGGAAAGTAGGGGACAAATAGAGGTAGGCAGTATTTGCAGGCTGAGGTCGTCCGGTTTTGGGGAACTGGGCGGCCTTGGCTTGTTTTTCAAGCGTATCCATAACCAGGGGTCTTCTCAGCCAATTTCCCGCACGCCCGGCAGCGCCGGATTTTCGTTGACATCCTCACGGGAAGGGCATAAAAAATCGTTCTTCGCGCCCGCCAGGCGCGGCGAGTGTCGGGATGTAGCGCAGTCTGGGAGCGCACCTGAATGGGGTTCAGGGGGTCGAAGGTTCAAATCCTTTCATCCCGACCATTTTCAAATAATCACAATAGATTATGAGAGCACCCCAAGGGAGTTTGCGAAAGCAAACTCCCTTTTCTCGTTTCTGCAATCCGCGAAAATCCTTACTCCCACCCGGTGAATGATGCTTTCAAGGCGGCCGGTTTTGCGCCGTCAACCTGAAGCGCCTCCGGATTTTGTCCGAAGGCGCTTGCAGCGGTGTGGATGGGCGGGTTTTCGGCCGGTGTGTTTACGGCATTTCCCTGGGGGTGTCGGGGGTGCTCCCGTCGCCGTGCCGCGGCTGCCGTACCGCGGGGTCGATCTTCAACCCGCCGTCCGGGCGGCGCAGGTTTTTGGGCGCTCTCATCTTCGCTTCCAACTCGCGCAGGTCCTGGTCAAGCTGGCTTCCGGGGCCCTTGCCCGCGTCCTGGGCGGGGGCGGCCTGTTCCGCGGCTTTCCGGGGTTTGGGGGATTTTTGGGCTTTGGCGGCGGTAGCCGCTTTTGCCGGTTTGGCCGCGCCGCCGGCAGGAGCGTCAGCCGCGTCGGCCGCGAAAGGCACAAGGCTCAGAGTCAGGGCGATGGCGGAGAAGCGCAGGAACGTGAACCATTTGCTAGCCATACTGTTCTCCTACAGGTTGGGTCGGGCAAAACCGTGTCGGTTCTGCCGCGAGTTCGTGCCCCGCAACAGACGGGTCACTTTTTACAGACCGTGACCCTGGCCGGGCGCAGCAGCCTGTCTTTCAAGCGGTATCCTTTGTTCATCAGGCCGCAGACCTGGCCGGCGGCATACTCCGGGTGGGGTTCCATGCCCACGGCTTCGTGCACGGCCGGGTCGAAGATCTCGCCCAGGGCGCCCACCTGTTCCAGGCCATGGCGGGCCAGCGCATCCAGCAGCAGTTTGCGGGTCATGTCCACGCCGACCACGAAATTTTTGCACACCGCGTCCTGAGGGGCATAGGACAGCGCCAGGTCCAGGTTGTCCAGCGCGGGCAGGATGTCGGACAAAACGTTCTCCGCCGCATGGCGGGTGAAGTCTTCTTTCTCGCGGGCCAGGCGCTTGCGGGCGTTGTCCAGGTCGGCCAGAGCGCGCAGGCGCGCTTTTTCCGCTTCCGCGCAACGGGGGCACGGGGCGGGCCCGGCGGTTTCGGGTTCCGGTTTTTTTTCCTCCGCCCGCGGCATGGTCAGCTCGGGTCCGGGGTCAACCACAGGGCAGACCACGGGTTCTTCCGGTTCGGCCGGGGAAAAAGCGGAGTCGGCATAAGGCTGGCGTTTGAGCATGAGCGTTGTTTCTCCTTCAACGTACAGGATGGCACTATTCCGGATGCGGCAAGGAACCGGGCTGCATCTGTCCGGTCACGCGGCGGCGCAGGATGGAGGCCAGGGACGCGGCCATGTGCCGCACAACGGGCAGCACGGACGCATAGTCCATGTGCAGCAACCCGACTGCGCTGACGACCCCTTCGGGCCGGCCGCCGTGTTGCGACGAGGCGTAGGGGGCGCTGACCACGGCCCAGGAAGCGGATTCGTCCTCGCGCTGGTAAAAGGATACGGACAGGTCCGGGCTGTGCATGGTTCTGTCCAGCAGGTCCAGAAGGCGCGGCCGCTCTTCGAGCAGATCCAGCAGATCCCGCAGGCGCCGCGCGTCGGCGAATTCCGTGGCGTGCGACACCCGGCTGACCCCTTCCACGAACAGTTCGCGGTCCTCGTCCGTCAGTTCCACCGCCGGGCGGGAAAGAACGAGGGCGCTGCGGCACATTTCCTCCAGGCGTTCCTCTGCCTGTTCCAGTTCCGCGACGATGCGGCTGCGCGCTTCCGACAGGGTCAGGCCCCGGAAATGGCCGTTCAGATAATTGCTGAACCGGGCAAGCTCGTCGCCGGTGTAGGCGCAGGACACGGAAACCATGCGGGTGCGCACCAGTCCGCCGTCCAGGATCAGCACCGCCAGCACCAGGCCGGCGCCGGCCGTGGAAAATTCTATGCTCCGCCAGTGGAACACGTCCCGCCGCGGGGCCAAAACCACGCCAAGCTGCATGCCCTGGCCGGCGATAATGCCCCCGGCCCGCCGCAAAATCAGGGAGATGTCCGCGTCGTCGGGATTCAGGGCGGCGGTCAGGGCGCTTTTTTTTCTTTCCGAAAGGGGTTGCGGGGTCAGCATCGTATCCACGTACAGGCGAAAGGCCCTGGCCGTTGGAATGCGGCCGGCGGAAATGTGCGGCTGCTCCAGATAGCCGTTTTCCGTCAGGCGGGACATGGCGTTCCGGATGCTGGCCGGAGACAGGCCCAGCCGCGTGGCGCGCGACACGGCAACAGAGGGCACTGGTTCCCCCGTGCTGATGTACCGCTCGATGACGGCGGCAAGTATGGCGCTTTCCCGTTGGGTGTTGTGCATGGTCCGGCCTCTTCCGAATAGTAATGGCTAACCACGCAACAGGTTCATGTCAAGGCTGCGGCTATCCGGCAGGGGCAAAAGGCCGGTGCGCCGCGTGGCGCAGAAAGGCGAGGAAGGAATTGAGCCCGCGGGTGGGACGTTTGTCTTTGTGCAGCACGATGCTGAACGGCCGGCGTAGCGGGGGGAGCGAACCGCCGATGTTGACCAGGGCGCCGGCCGCAACATCCGGTCCCACCACATGGGAGGACAGGCAGCAGATGCCGTATCCGGCCATGACCGTACGCCGGATGGCTTCGGAATTGCTGAGTTCCAGAGCGATGTGCACCGGTCCGAGAATGCCGGCGATTTGCGCGTCCAGCACTTCGCGGGTGCCCGAATCATGCTCGCGCACCAGCCAGTCGGCCTCGCGCAGGGCGGCGTGCCCCGGCGCGCCCGCTTTCGCCAGAGGGGTGGCGGGGCTGGTGACCACCAGCAGTTCGTCGTCCATCCAGTGTTCCACCGTGAATTCATCGCCGGTGCAGGACCCTTCGATCAATCCGAGATCGGCGTCAAAATCGCGCACCGCGTCAAGCACGGTATGGGTGTTGCCCACCAGCAGGTTGACTGTGCCGCCGGGCGTGTCGCGGGTATGGAAACGGGCCAGCAGCGGGGGGAGCACATAATTGCTGATGGTGGTGCTGGCCGCCACGCGCAGGCTGACGGAAGAACCTTTGCCCGCGTTGGCGATGCTGTCCACCTGGTCGAACAGAGCCCGCACCTGCGGCAGCAGCATGCGCCCGAAGTCGTTCAGGAACAATTTTTTCCCCCGGCGGTCGAAAAGCTGTTCCGACAGGGAATGTTCCAGTTCGGACAGGGCGGAGCTGACTGCCGACTGCGACATGGCCAGGCGCTGGGCCGCGCCCGTGGTGCTGCCCGTCTGGGCCACCGCGACGAAAACCGAAAGTTGGCGAAGGGTCAGGTTGTGCTGCATGGCGGTTCCGGAATACGGTTAGATGTCGCCGTTTTCGGCGATTTTTCTGTCTTCGTACGGGGCGACGCGGCGGCGGTACCATTCCAGTTTTGCGTGTTCCATGGCGCTGCCGCACAGACTGTAATTGTCGTAGCTTTCTCCCAGACGGTCGACAAGCAGGCAGGCGAGTTTGTAAATGCAGTAATTCATCTCGCCCTCGGTGCGCACTTCACCCGCAAGGGCGGCGAGATGCGGGTCCAGCTTTTCCCGGCGGTCCTGTTTGATGTAGGGCATGGTTGTTCCCCGGCCTCAGATGACCGGCCCCAGAGTGTATATGTCGATCGATCCGAAATATTTGACGCTCTCGTTCTTGGTCATTTCTCCGTTCAGCACGCGCAGCAGCTTGGCGAATGCCTCTTCGCCGACCTCTTCAAGCGTTTTCAGGCCGGTAAGGATGACGCCCGCGTTCAGGTCCATGTCGTGGCGCATGTGGTCATAGGTTTCCGGATTGCCGCAGATCTTGATGACCGGCATGGAGGGAAAGCCCTGCGGCGCGCCGCGGCCGGTGGAAAACATCATGATCTGGGCGCCGGTGGCGGCCATGCCGGTCAGGATTTCCGGCTCGCGCCCCGGCGTGTCCTTGATCCACAGGCCCTTGCGCTTGCCGATCATTTCCGGGTATTGCAGCACGCCCTGAATGGGGCGGGTTCCCGATTTGACGATGGCGCCCAGCGATTTTTCCTCGATGGAAGACAGGCCCCCCGCGATGTTGCCGGGGGTGGGCTGGCCTTTGCGCATATCGCAGCCCAGCGACTTGGCCCGCGTTTCCATGCGCCCCACGATGTCGTAGATGGCTTTTTCCACATCCGGGGAAACCGCCCGGCGGGCCAGGATATGTTCCGCGCCGAGAAATTCCGTGGTTTCGCCGAATACGACCGTCGCGCCGCAGTCCACCAGCTTGTCGGCCACATAGCCGATGACGCAGTTCGACGCCATGCCGGACGTGGCGTCCGAGGCGCCGCACTTGATGGACATGATGACCCGCGACAGGTCCGCTTCCTGCCGTTGCTGGCCGGAAATTTCCATGGCCAGATGCTGGGCCGCGTCGATGCCCGCCGATACGGCCCGGCTGAAGCCGCCCAGTTCCTGGATGCGGATGATTTCCACCGGCTTTCCCGTGGCGGCGACGGCTTTGACCAGACGTTCGTGGTCGGTGCCCTCGCAGCCCAGGCTGACCACCAGCGCGGCGCCCAGGTTGGGGGAGCAGCCCAGGCCGATCAGCGTTTCCGTGACCAGATCCAGATCCGGCGGCAGCTGGCAACAGCCCTGATGGTGGAAAAAGCCGACGCAGCCCTGCACCTGGCCGACGACGGCCTGGGCCACGTCGTTGGCGCAGATGACGCTGGGAATGACGCCCACATGGTTTCTGGAACCCACCGTGCCGTCGGGTCTGTGATAGCCCATGAATCGCATCCGGTCTCCCTCCCTACAGGTCGCCGCGGCCGCGCATGCTGTCCAGGTTGTGGACGTGCACGTGGTCGCCTTTTTTGATGTCCCCGGCAGCCACGCCGATTTCTTCGCCGTATTTGGTGATCTGTTCCTTGGCGCGGATGTCCCCGAGGGCGATCTTGTGGCCGTACGGGATGCTTTCATGCACGGTGATGCGTTCGGCATTGCCTTTTTTGTCGCGGACCTCGATCTCGGTTCCGGGTTCGATGCCGCTTGCGAATATGGTCGCCACGTTGTCCCGGTCGTGGACTTTCAGGGCCAGTTTCAGGTCCATTGTTTCCCTTCTCCGATTCAGGATTTGACGGCCAGAACAGCCACTCCGTCGGGAATGACCACGACCCTGGCATCCTTGCCCTTCATTTCATAGGCCATGGCCAGGGCCTCGTCCGGGCTGGAGGCCGGGATCATGTTGGCCTTGCGCACCAGTTCGTGGTCCATGTAGGTGGTGACCAGAATGACCGGGTGTTTTTTCAGGATGCGCGCGTAAATCTGGGCGGACCATTGTTCCGGTATGGTTTCCTTGGGCTGGATGTTGGACAGCCGCTCTTCGATCTGTTCCACCGTGCCTCTGGTCATGATTTCGGCGAAATGTTCTCCGCCCATGCCCTCGATGCACGACGAGCACATGATGATGACCGCGCCGGGAGCGGCGCAGGCTTCGGCCGTGGAAACGGCTTTGGGCGTCTGGTACACGTTCTGGTCCAGGGGGTATCCGCCGTTGGACGTGACGATGATGTCCCCGGCCACGCCGGGGCACTGGGACAATTCGCGGATGAAGTCGCAGCCGGCCTCGTGCGAGGTTTCGATGTCGCCGGCAAAGGCCGCGATGATTTTCTTTTCGCCGTCCAGGGCCACGTTGAAGGTAAAGGCGGTGTTCATCCTGCGGGCCGCGAAGATCATGTCGGTGTGGACGGGGTTGTCCTGCAGCACGCCGGTGACCGCGCATCTGTGGGCCAGGGCCTTGAACGAATGGTTTTCGTTGACGGTTTCCTGAGGGCAGATGCCCGGCAGAATGCTTTTGCGGCCGCCGGAAAACCCGGCGAAAAAGTGCGGTTCGATGAATCCTTCGCACAGCAGCAGGTCGGCTTTGGCGGCCAGCTTGTTGACTTTGAAGTCCGCGCCCGAGGGAAGCTTGCAGACAAAAACGAAATCGTCGGGTTTGAATGCGTCGTTGACCGCGATTTTTTCGTTGTCCACAATGGCGTCGCCGAACATTCTGCGTTGTTCCGCCTCGGTGGTCGGACGGTGCAGGCCGGTGGCGATCAGAATGGTGATGTCGGCGTCGGGGTTGCCGGTGCGGATTTCGGCCAGCAGAATGGGCAGGGTGATCTTGCTGGGCACCGCGCGGGTGTGGTCGCTGGTGACGAGCACGATGGTCCTTTTGCCCCTGGCCAGATCCCGCAGTTTCGGCGTGCCTATGGGCGCTTCCAGGGCGTCGCGCACGATCTGTTCCTGGGATTTCCCCGGGTTGTACTCGTGGATTTTGGCGGTGATGACTGCTTCCAGATTCTTTTCGTCCACATGCAGGTCAAGGTGGGACGTGTAATACGGGATGGGAATAGTTTTCATGAAAAACCGCCTTTTGCGTGGTTACATATGCTGCCGTGAAAGGAAAAATTTGATACCATAAGCCGGAACCGTGTCAATGCGCGGGCCGCGCGGCCGGCGGACGCGAAAGCCGCGCGCCGGAAAAGGTTTACGGCCCCCGGGGTCCGGGCCGGGACGCCGCCCGCGGGGCCGGTCCTTTACACGGCGGGGCTGAAAGCGTAAATGGAAGCACGCGACATTCTCGGGCATAACGGAGCGGACTATGCGGCAGTATGAACAAACGCTGGCGGCGTTGCGGGATGCGCCGCAGACCTGGCTGGTCACGGGCGCGGCGGGCTTTATCGGGTCCAATCTGGCGGAAACCTTGCTGGCCAACGGGCAGGCCGTCGTGGGGCTGGACAATTTCGCCACGGGCTATCGCAAAAATCTGGACATGGTCCGGGCCGCCGTGGGCGATGCCGCCTGGGGGCGTTTCCGCTTCATCGAAGGGGACATCCGCGACCTTGCCGTCTGCCGCGAAGCCTGCAAGGGCGTGGCCTACGTGCTGCACGAAGCGGCACTGGGGTCCGTGCCCCGTTCTCTGGAAGACCCGATCCTGACCAACCAGAGCAATGTGGACGGGTTTTTGCATATGCTGCTCGCCGCCCGCGACGAGGGCGTGCGGGGATTCGTCTATGCCGCGTCCAGTTCCACGTACGGGGACGAGCCGACCCTGCCCAAGCAGGAAGACCGGATCGGCAAGCCCCTCTCGCCGTACGCCGTGACCAAATACGTCAACGAACTGTACGCCGACGTGTTCGCCACCGCATACGGCATGCGGTCCATCGGGCTGCGCTATTTCAACATTTTCGGGCAGCGGCAGGACCCGGCCGGGGCTTACGCCGCGGTGATCCCCTGCTGGTTCGCCAGTCTGCTGCGGAACGAGCGGGTGCACGTCAACGGCGACGGCGAATCGTCGCGCGATTTCTGCTTCATCGCCAACTGCGTGGAAGCCAACATCCTGGCCGCCACCGCCGCGAAGCCGGAAGCCTGGAACCAGGTGTACAACATCGCCGTCAGCATGCGCACTTCGCTCAACGAGCTTTTCGCCCTGATCCGCGCGGAGGTGGCCCGTTTCAACCCCGCGGCGGCCGGGGCGCGGGCCGAACACCGCGAGTTCAGGGCAGGGGACGTGCGCCATTCGCTTGCGGACATCACCAAGGCCCGGACCCTGCTCGGCTATGATCCGCAGTTCGACGTGCGCGCGGGACTCCGCGTGGCGGGCGAGTGGTATTCAAAAAACCTGTGACATCATGAAAATAGCCATACTGGGCAACCAGGCCAGAGCCACGAGCAATTTCTGGAGCACCCTGATCCGCGAACTTCGCGGGGCGGGGCATGAAACGTTGTGCCTGGTGCCGCCGCCGGGGCAGCGGGCCAGCGACGCGGAATGGAACGCCGCCCTGGCTGGCGCCGGCGCGCGGGTCGTGCACTATCCGCTGAGCCGCAAGGGCCTGAACCCCGTGAGCGACGTGATCACCGTGCTCTCTCTGCGGGGCCTGTTCCGCCGGGAACAGCCGGACGTTCTGTTCGCCTTCACCATCAAGCCCGTGATTTACGGCATCCTGGCCTCGGCTCTGGCGGGCTTTCCGGAAAAGCCCCGCCGCCTGGTGATGATCACGGGCCTGGGCTACGCCTTCGAGGGCGACACGCCGCTCAAGCGCCTGCTGACCCGCGCGGCCGCCTTTCTGTACCGGCAGTCCTTTTCCCGCGCGGCCACGGCTTTTTTCCAGAACAAAGAGGACCTGGACGTATTCACCCGCCGGAACATCATCCCGGCCGGAACGCGCGTGGTCATGTGCCCCGGCACCGGCGTGGATATCGGCCGTTTTGTCCCCGCGCCCCGGCCGGACGGCCCCATGACCTTTCTGCTGATCGGGCGGCTGCTGGAAGCCAAAGGCCTGCGCGAATTCCACGATGCGGCGCGCCTGCTGAAGGCCCGGTATCCCGAGGCTCGTTTCCGGATTCTGGGGCCGCCCGAAACGGGGCTGGGCAGCGTGCCCCTGGAAACGGTGCGGGCCTGGGAAGCGGAAGGCGTCGTGGAATATCTGGGCGAAACCTTTGACGTGCGCCCCTGCCTCGCGGACTGCCATGTGTTCGTGCTGCCCTCGTACCGCGAAGGCGCGCCCACATCGGTGATGGAAGCCATGGCCGTATCCCGCGCCTGCGTGGTGACGGACGTGCCGGGTTGCCGTGAAACCGTGAAGGACGGCGAAAACGGTTTTCTGGTCCCGGCGCGCGACGCGGCCGCTCTGGCGGCGGCCATGGAGCGTTTTCTGCTGGCCCCCGGCCTGGTCCGGACCATGGGGGACGCGGGGCGGAAAATGGCGGAAGCCGCCTTTGACGCGCGCGCCATCGCCCGCATGCTGATGGCCGAAATGGGCCTGGCCCGCCGGTAACGGGCGCCGGCCTCCTCGGGCCGCGCCGCCGGCGGAAAAATCCCTCTTTGTAACAGCGCCCTGTTCCTGTATATTGCTGCAGCCGCATCAACCATTCTCCAGTGGAGAACGCCGTGACCGTCGCCCGCAGAATCTTTTTCCGGATCATTGACCTGGCCTGCATCCTGTTTGCCCTGGAAATAAGCTCCTTTCTGATGCTGCCCCCGGACTGGACCATTCTGACCGACTACACCGGGGCCTCGCTGTTCACCCTGATCATCTTTTTCCTGACCTTCTATATGCTGGACTGCTATAATGTGGGGCAGGAGGATTTGCGGGACAGCCTGCTGCGCGTGGTCCTGGCGGTGCTCATCGGCATCGTGGCCAGCGGCTTCGTGTTTTATTCCTTCGAGCACTGGCGCTTTCCGAAGATGATCTTTCTGGTGCTGATGGGCATCACCCTTGTCCTGACCTTTGCCTGGCGGGTTTTGTATTTTTATTTCGACCTGCACCGGGGCCAGCCCCAGCGCATCGTTTTTGTGGGCGCGGACAGGGTCGGCCGGGCGCGGACCCTGGTGGAAAAATTCATGTCCAACGTGGAGATTCTGGGCTATCTGGGCGAACCGGGGGCGGATGCAAGCGTGGCCGGTCCCTGGCTGGGCGAATACGGCAGCGCCCTGGAGGTGGTGCGAAGCCGGGGGGCGAACCGGGTCTTCATCCTGTCCGAAAGCCTGGACCCGCAACTGGCCCGCGACCTGTTCAACGCCAAGCTGCAGGGCCTGTGGATCGAGGACATGCGAGGCATGTATGAACGCCTTGCCCGCCGGGTGCCGGTGGACCTGATCCACGAAGACTGGCTGCTGATGGAGGACGGCTTCAATTTCAACGTGCGCCTGTCCTTCCGCCGGGCCAAGCGGGCCTTTGACATCTGTTTCGCCCTGACCCTCGGCGTCGTCGCCCTGCCCGTGGTGCTGCTGGCCGCCCTGGCCGTGCGTCTGGAGTCGCGCGGTCCGGTCATATACAGCCAGAAGCGGGTCGGCCTGCACGAAAAGGAATTCACCGTGTACAAAATTCGCTCCATGCGCACGGATGCGGAGAAAAACGGCGCGGTCTGGGCCAGCAGGAACGATCCCAGGATCACAAGGGTCGGGGCCTTCATCCGCAAGACCCGCATCGACGAACTGCCCCAGTTGTGGAACGTGCTCATTGGCGACATGAGCGTCATCGGCCCCCGGCCGGAGCGCATGGAATTCGTGCGGGAGCTGGCGGAAAAAATTCCCTTTTTCTACGTGCGGCACACGGTAAAGCCCGGCATCACCGGCTGGGCCCAGGTCATGTATCCCTACGGCGCCAGCCTTGAGGATTCGCGCATGAAGCTGGAATACGATCTCTACTACATCAAGCATCTGTCCGTGCTGTTGGAACTGAAAATCATCCTGAAAACCATCGGCGTGGTGCTGTTCCCCAAAGGGGCGCGGTAGGCGGGCATGCCTCCGGCGGACGGAGGAGGCATGCTTTCAGGCCAGCGCCACCAGATCGTAGACCTTGCTTTCCACGATTTCCGCGCTGACGATGTTTCCGGCTTCCACGCCGGGTCCGCTGACGTAGACCAGTCCGTCGCTTTCCGGGGCCTGGAACCATGCGCGGCCGGTGAACAGGCCCGGCCATTCCGGATGCGGGGCGTCGACCAGAATGTCCAGCCGCTGCCCGACGTGCCCGGCCAGGATGTCTTCGCTGATTTCGGCTTGCAGGGCCATCAGGGTGTCGCGGCGCCACTGTTTGACCTTGTCCGGCACCTGGCCGGGCATGGCGGCGGCTTTGGTTCCTTCTTCGGCCTGGTAGGCGAAAACCCCCAGGTGGAGAAAGCGCATGGCGGAAACAAAAGCGCAGAGATCCTGGAACTGTTCGTCCGTTTCGCCGGGAAAGCCCACGATGATGCTGGTGCGCAGCACCGCTTCGGGGAAATGCTCCCGCACCCGCAGCAGGGCGGTCCGGGGATTTTTGGCGAAGGGCCGGCCCATGCGGGAAAGGATGCCCTCGTGGGCGTGCTGCACGGGAATGTCGAAATAGGGCACAAAAGGCTTGCCCGCGCCGCGCAGAAAGCGCAGCAGATCACGGCTGAGCCCGGAAGGATAGAGATACATCAGCCGCAGCCGCTCCAGACCGGGAAGGGGCAGCAGCGTTTCCAGCAGGTCGGGGAGTTTCAGCCCCAGATCCTTGCCCCAGGCGGTGGTGTCCTGGGCCACCAGGATCAGTTCGGAAACCCCCTGGCCCAGCAGCTGGCGCGCCTCGCGTTCCAGATCCGCGGCCGGGGCGCTGGCAAAGGGCCCGCGGATGGACGGGATGGTGCAGAACGAACAGGCGTGGTCGCACCCGTCGCTGATTTTCAGCCAGGCATAGGACGGCCCCGTGGACAGGACCCGGCCGGGAGCGGCGGCTCCGCGGGCTGGGGTTTTGCCCGCGCCGGGAAGCGCGGCCCGCCGGCCAAGGGCCGCGCGCAGCCGTTGCGGCCAGGCGGCCAGATCGCGATTGTCCAGCCACAGGTCCACTTCCGGCAGATCCGGCGCCAGGGCGGGCGCGCCGTAGCGGCCCACCAGGCACCCGGCCACGGCCAGCAGGGGAGCGGGATCGCGGGAAAGTTCCCCCCGCCGCGCGATGGCGTCAAGGATGGAGCGCACCGATTCCTGCACCGCCGGGGCGATGAAGCCGCAGGTGTTGATCAGGACGCAGTCGGCGTCCGCCATGTCGGGAACCACGGCGGTTTCCGGCAGGGAACCGAGCAGCCGTTCGGTATCCACCCGGTTCTTGGGGCAGCCCAGGCTGATGGAATAGATATTTGCCATTCGATTCCCCAGGGTTTATTGATGGAGTGACAGGCGCAACGTCGCCTGATCGGGCGGTGTCCGGCAAACGGTTTGAACGCTCCCGCTTTCGCGGGCGGAGTGTATGCCGTGGAGGAGGCGCATGCAACAGCAAAATACCATCGTCAGGCGCGGCAACCGGCACGAGGAATTCATTCTGGCTCTGGTGGGGACCGGGCCGACCTGGGAACTGCTTGTGGGCATTCTGGGCCGGGGGGAATTCGCGGAGGCCTTTCCCTGGATACGGCTTGCGGGCTGGGTGACCGGGGACGCGGACATCCCGCGGCTTTTGCCGGAACCTTTCGCCAACACGCCGGAGTATGCCGACTGCGCCGCCCTGTTCGCGGCCAATCCGGATCTGCACATGGTCTGCGATCTGACCCCCGACGGTTCCGGCATGGCGGAACTGCGAAGGACAGCGCCCAACGGCGTGGCCCTGATTTCCAAAGAAACCGTGCTCAATTTCTGCTCGGCCACGGCCGAAGGCACCCTGGTCATCGGCGGCGGAGCCCGGCTGCGGCGTGAACGCAGCCTGTTCAGCGCGCTTATTGATCAAATCGAACAGGAAGTGTTGATTCTGGACGGCAAAGGCAGAATTCTGGACATCAACCACCATGCGCTCCAGATGCGGGGCGGGGCGAAAGCGGACTACGTCGGCCGCGTCTGCAGCGAACTGGAAGGCATGGACCTGTGCTGCGACGACGAAAGCTGCCTGTATGCCCGGGCCATTGAGACGGGGCAGGGCATCACGGAAAGGTATACGAAGGTCACGCCGGACGGCCGCATGCGCTATTTCCGCCTGTACGGCTTTCCCGTCGGGGACGAGAAGGTCCATGCCAAACGCCTGGTGCTGATGCGCAGCGACATCACGGCCCACGTGCAGATCGAGCAGCGCCTGCAGCAGGCGCAGAAAATGGCGGCCATCGGCGAGCTGTCCACCTACATTGCCCATGAGATCAGAAACCCCCTGTTCGCCATCGGCGGCTTTGCCAATTCCCTGTTGCGCACGCCGTCGCTGGACAACGGCGCGCGCGAGAAGGTGCGCATCATTCTGGAAGAATCGCGCCGCCTGGACGAAATCCTGAAAAGCATCATCAATTTCGCCCGGCCCACGGATCATGCCGTGGGTGACGTGGACGTCAACGAAGTGGCCGTCCAGACGGTGGATCTGATGGGCATCGGCGGCGAAGACCGGCACATCGCCATCGGCCTCGATCTGGCTTCCGACTTGCCGAAAGTGCACGGCAACGCGGAAATGATCAAACAGTGCCTGATCAATCTGGTCAAAAACGCGCAGGAAGCCCTGGCGGACGGCGGGGCCATCCTGGTGCGCAGCCGCTTTTCCGGTTCCACCGTGTATCTGGAAGTGGAGGATGACGGCCCCGGCATTCCGCCGGAACTGCACGAACAGGTTTTCAGCCCCTTTTTCAGCACCAAGGACAAAGGATCGGGCCTGGGGCTGGCCATGACCCGCAAAATTATCGGCGAGATGGGGGGCAAAGTGCACCTTGCCAGCCAGCCCGGCAAGGGGACCACCATATCCCTGGCCCTGCCGCCCGCCCTGGCCGTCATCGCGAAAACGCGGGTTCCGGACCATGAATAGGACCGTTGTGCTGGCCACCCGCAACAAGGGCAAGGTCGCGGAACTGTCCGTGCTGCTGGGGCCTTTCGGCCTTGTTGTCGCGGGACTGGACGCGTTTCCGCAACTGGGGGAAATTGAGGAAACCGGCGCGACCTTCGCCGAGAACGCGTTGCTCAAGGCGGCCGCCGTCAGCGGCGCCACCGGGCTGGTGGCCGTGGCCGACGATTCCGGCCTGGAAGTGGACGCCCTGGGCGGGGCGCCGGGCGTCTATTCCGCCCGCTACAGCGAAGAGCCGGACAAACCCGCCACGGACGGGCGCAATACGGCCAAAGTGCTGGCCGCCATGCGCGGCGTGCCGGACGGCGAACGGTCCGCCCGTTTCCGCTGCGCCATGGCCGCTGTCGCGCCCGACGGGCGGCGCGTCGTGGCCGAGGCCGCGTGGGAAGGCGTGCTGGCTCGCGCCCCGGCCGGGGCGAACGGGTTCGGCTATGATCCGGTATTTTTTGATCCGGAACTGGGCCTGACCGCGGCCGAGATGAGCCCGGAAGAAAAAAACGCCCGCAGCCACCGGGGAAAAGCCTGCCGGAAACTGCTGGCCCTGTGGCCCGCTTTCTGGGCGGACCCTGGCTGAATGCCGGCGGTCAGTCCGGATTCTTTCCCTTGGGCCGCGGGGTTTCATAGGGTTGCGCAAAAGCGGCCGCCCACCACATTTTTTCGGCGGGGCTCAACAGGGCGGCCGGCTCCGGCCTTGCGCCCGCTTTCCGCTCTTCGTCCAGACAGCGTTTGAGGCTGCGCCCGAACCCCAGAGTGCACAGCAGGGACGCCGCAAGCAGTCCCAGACTTGCCCACAGCATGGTGCCGCCCACGGCGTCGGACGCTTCTCCCTGATCCAGGACCGCCTGAGCCAGCAAGCGGTCCAGTTCCGCTATCCGCTCGCGCGCCGAATTCGCGATCACGCCGCTGTACCGGATATCCAGACGCAAGGCTTTTTCATCACGGTATGCGCCCTGTTCCAGCTTGCCGACAACCGCGCGCTGCGCTTTGCGGGCGTGCTGCAGAATGGCGTGCAGTTCAAGGCTTCTCTGTCTCGTCTCTTCGGGCGCCGCAAGGGATACGATCCGCTCGCTGCCATGAATGTACGCGTCTCCGTGGTTTTTTATGTGCAGAAGCAGGGTTTGCAGCGCGGCTGCATTGTCCAGGCTCGCGTAAAGATCGCTCATGTCTTTTTCAGACAAGGCAAGCTGGATATCGATATCCTTCAGATCATTAAGCAGCGCAACGTCTTTTCGGAATACTGCTTCGACTTCATTAGAGAACATAATTTGGCTATACAAGCACATCATTGATGATGCTATAGTGATAAAAAGCAGTATAAATGACAGTAAAAAAAGTTTGAATTTTGCGGAAATGCTTCTCGGCGGGGGCATAATTGACCTGCGACACTCTATAATATAATAAAATATAATAATATCAAATAATTGTGTACACCATATGCATATACTTTTTTGTATAGTACCACGAAAGAAAAGAGTGTCAACACAATGGCTGACACTCTTCTTATGGCGTAGCGCATACAGCATATTGTGCTACATATCGTTTTTTGCCTGCCGCGGCGGGCCGGCTGCCTTTGGAGGCGAATCCGCCGTTCTGGCCTGCTCCCCTCTGGCGATGTCGGCTTTGACCGCCCGCAGGCGGCGGCGGGCTTCGGCCTCGCAGGGGTGATAGAACAGGATCAGCCTGTGCCCGCTGTTCTGCACTCGGCCGACCCCCATGCCCTGGTCCGGGCCCAGGTTGCGCATGGCCAGGGCCATTTCCCGGCCGTCGCCGCAGGTCAGCGTCACGTACAGCCGCCCTTTGTCCGAGGCGGGCGTGTCCATGGTCCCCTTGCAGGTTATCCGGTTCTGTTGGTCATACAGAATGACGTTGCCGGTCCCGGCCATGACGCTGCGGTCCATGAAGCCGTGCAACGGTCTGCCGGCGATTTCCGCCGCGATGAACAGTGACGGCCCGTCCAGCGCCAGCAGCACGCTGGGCGGCGCCTGGGCGGGGCCGCAGGCCGGCAGAAGAAGGCCGAGGATCAGGGCCGCCAGAACCCGCGCCCGGTTCGGGATTGCCGGCGAAGCCGGCCGGGGGGCCGCCCCGCGCGGGCGGGATTCCGTCCCGTGCCCCGCGGTACAAGGCGTTGCGGGATTTGCCGGCAGTCTTTTCCGTGTCATGTGTTTTTTTCGGCCTGCAGTTTCGCGGCGGATTTTTCCACGTCTTCCGCGAAAGCCTGGCGGATTTTGCGCAGCCGCCCGGCCAGGTCCGCGTCGTGCAGGGCCAGAATCTGGGCCGCCAGATGGGCCGCGTTGCGCGCGCCGGCCTTGTCCAGGGCCACGGTGGCCACGGGAAAGCCCGGCGGCATCATCACCGTGGACAGCAGGGCATCCATGCCGCCCAGGGCGGACGCGGCAACGGGTATGCCGATGACCGGCCTGATGGTCCGGGCGGCCACCGCTCCGGCCAGATGGGCGGCCATGCCCGCCGCGCAGATGTATACCTGGCAGCCGTCCCGTTCCAGTTCCGCCACCAGCCTTTCCGTGCGTTCCGGCGTGCGGTGGGCCGAGGTCACGGTGAAGCAGAAGGTGACGCCCAGCGATTCAAGCACATCCGCGCAGGGCCGGACCACGGCCTCGTCGGAAATGCTGCCCATGAAAATGGCGACTTGCGGCATAAATGCTCCTTTCAGGACGCCGGCCGCCCGCGCGTCCCGCGCGGGACGCGCCTTCGCGCCGGGATGTTGTGCGGGCGCCGTGCCCGCCGGAGCAAAGCTCCGGCTCATTGTTTCCGTTTTCGGTGTATCCGCTTTCGGTGTATCCGCCGCCCCGGCGCTCCGGGAT
>JAVBOK010000011.1:0-71908 GCA_031550605.1 Desulfovibrionaceae bacterium
GCCCGGCGACCGCAAACGCCAGGGCCGCGTCGTGGGCAAGGTCGCAGGCTACAAGAAGGCTTATGTGACCCTGGCCGAAGGCGCGAAGATTGAATTCTTCGAGGGAGTATAGCCATGGCTGTGCGCAAGCTGAAACCAACCTCCGCCGGCCGGCGTTTTCAGATGGTGTCCGATTTCGCGGAAGTGACCCGGACCACGCCTGAAAAGAGCCTGACCGAAGGGCTGACGAAAAAATCGGGCCGTAACAACTACGGCCGCGTGACCAGCCGCCGTCGCGGCGGCGGGCACAAGCGCCTGTACCGGATCATCGATTTCAAGCGCGACAAGACGGGCATTCCGGCGAAAGTCGCGACCATCGAATATGATCCCAACCGGACGGCGCGCATCGCGCTTCTGAATTATGTCGACGGCGAAAAACGCTATATCCTGGCCCCTGTCGGCCTGTCCGTGGGCGATACCATTGTTTCCGGCGAAGGCGCGGACATCAAGCCCGGCCATACCCTGACCATGGCGAGAATCCCCGTGGGCACGCTGATCCACAACGTGGAACTGCACCCCGGCCGGGGCGGCCAGTTCTGCCGCGCGGCCGGCACTTACGCCCAACTGGTGGCCAAGGAAGGTCCGTATGCGCTTTTGCGCATGCCTTCCGGCGAAGTGCGCAAGGTGCTTTCCCACTGCCTGGCCACCATCGGGCAGGTGGGCAATATCCAGCATGAAAATATTTCGCTGGGCAAAGCCGGCAGAAATCGCTGGCTGGGCCGCCGTCCCAAAGTGCGCGGCGTTGCCATGAACCCCGTTGACCACCCGTTGGGCGGCGGCGAGGGCAGAAGTTCCGGCGGCCGTCACCCCGTGACCCCATGGGGCAAACCCACCAGGGGCTACAAGACCCGCGACCGGAAAAAGGCTTCCGGCAAGCTTATCATCACCCGGCGGAAGTAGGTAGGAGCCAGCTATGCCAAGATCGTTGAAAAAGGGCCCGTTCATTGACGGGCATCTGGAAAAGAAAATGGAGGCGGCCGTTGCCAACGCCGACCGCCGGGTTATCAAGACCTGGTCCCGCCGGTCGACCATCGTGCCGGAAATGGTGGGCCTCACCTTTGCCGTGCATAACGGAAAAAAGTTCATTCCTGTGTTTGTCACTGAAAACATGGTCGGCCACAAGCTGGGCGAATTTTCGCCCACCCGGGTGTTCCACGGTCATGCCGGCGACAAGAAAACCAAGGCCGCCAAGAAGTAGCAGGTGAACGACATGGAAGCAAAAGCTATAGGCAAGTTTATACGCGTATCCCCGCGCAAAACCCGCATCGTGGCGAAAAACGTTGTGGGCAAGCCTGTGGAAGACGCCATGAACATCCTGAAATTCACGCCGCAAAAGGGTGCCGAAGTCATCCGCGCGGTTATGCGCTCCGCTCTCGACAACGCCGAACAGGTTGCCGGCGTGAACGTGGACGCGCTGGTCGTGAAACAGGTGATAGTCAACGAGGGCCCCTCCTGGAAGCGTTTCATGCCCCGCGCCCAAGGCCGCGCGACATCCATCAAGAAACGCACCAGCCATGTAACCGTCATTCTTGCCGAGAACTAGGAAACGCTTATGGGTCAGAAAGTCCATCCCTTCGGGTTCCGGCTCGGGTACAACAAGAACTGGCAATCTCGCTGGTACAGCAAAAAAGAGTACCCGGCCTTCGTGTTCGAAGACCACACCATCCGCACGCATGTCAAAAAGCTGCTTTACAGCGCGGGTCTCGCCAAAATCGAGATCGAACGCGCCGGCGGCAAGGTGCGCCTTATCCTTTCCACCGCCCGGCCCGGGATCATCATCGGCCGCAAGGGCGTTGAAATTGAAAAGCTGCGTGCCGATCTGAAAAAGCAGTTTGGCAAGGAATTTGTGATCGAGGTCAACGAGATCCGCCGTCCGGAAGCGGACGCGCAGCTTGTGGCCGAAAGCGTGGCCCAGCAGCTTGAACGCCGCATCGCGTTCCGCCGCGCCATGAAACGCACCGTGGCCATGGCCCGCAAATTCGGGGCCGAAGGCATCAAGATCAACTGTGCCGGCCGTCTGGCCGGGGCGGAAATCGCCCGCACCGAATGGTACCGCGACGGCCGGGTGCCCCTGCAGACTCTGCGGGCGGACATCGAGTTCGGCTACGCGGAAGCCCGCACCACCTACGGCATCATCGGCGTCAAGGTGTGGATATTCAAGGGCGAAATCCTCGACGCTGAGGTGGAACAATAATGCTCAGTCCCAAGAAAGTAAAATTCCGCAAGTGCCAGAAAGGGCGCATCAAGGGCCCCGCTACCCGTGGCGCCTCGGTCGCTTTCGGCGACGTCGGGTTGAAGGCCATGGAGCACGGCAAACTGACCAGCCAGCAGATTGAAGCGGCGCGTATTGCCATGATGCGCCACATCAAGCGCGGCGGGCGGGTGTGGATCCGCATTTTCCCCGACCATCCGTATACGTCGAAACCTCTGGAAGTGCGCATGGGTTCCGGTAAAGGCGCGCCCGCGGGCTGGTATGCCCCGGTGAAGCCCGGCCGGATCCTGTACGAGATCAAGGGCGTTGACATGGCCCTGGCCAAAGAAGCGTTGACCCGCGCCCAGCATAAGCTTCCCATCAAGACCCACATAGTGGTGCGCGAGGGCTTGTAAGATGAAAGCGAAAGAGAAAAGAAAAGAACTTGAGGGGCTTTCCCGCGACGATCTGGCGAAACGCCTGGCGGAAGCCCGCAAGGAGCTGTTCGATCTGCGGTTCAAGCACGCCACCGGCCAGCTTGAAAAAGTGGCGGATCTGCCGGCCGCCAGACGCGACGTCGCGCGGATTCTGACGTACATGAAGAGAGGGGCCTAAGATGAGCGAAGATATCAAGAGCCGCAAAGGCCGCACCCTCGTCGGCGTCGTCGTTTCCGACGTGAACGACAAGACCATAGTGGTCCGCGTCGAAACGCTGGTCCAGCACCCCTTGCTGAAAAAATTCGTGCGCCGGCACAAGAAATTCACCGCGCACGATCCCAACAATGAAGGCAAAATGGGCGACAAGGTGTCGATCATCGAATTCAGGCCCATGTCGCGCAACAAGCGTTGGCATCTTGTGTCCGTGCTTGAAAAAGCCGTTTAGGGGTGAGCCATGATCCAGGTAGAAACAGCATTGCAGGTGGCGGATAATTCCGGCGCCAAGGAAGTGGCCTGCATCAAGGTGCTCGGCGGCTCCAAACGCCGCTATGCATCGGTCGGTGACATCATCATGGTGTCGGTCAAGGACGCCATGCCCCACAGCAAGGTGAAAAAGGGCGAGATCATGCAGGCCGTGATCGTGCGCACCAAAAAAGAAGTGCGCCGTCCCGACGGGTCGTACATCAAGTTCGATTCCAATGCGGCGGTACTTTTGACCAAACAGGGCGAACCCGTCGGCACCCGCATTTTCGGCCCCGTGGCCAGAGAATTGCGCGCCAAGAACTTTATGAAGATCGTCTCGCTGGCGCCCGAGGTCCTGTAGGAGCCCGTCATGAAACAATACCGCATCCGCAAAGACGACAAGGTGAAAGTCACCGTCGGCAAGGACAAGGATAAGATCGGCAAGGTGCTGAAAATCCTCAAGAAAAAAGATGCCGTGCTGGTCGAAAAGGTCAACATGGCGAAAAGGCACACCAAGCCCAATCCGTATCAGAAGCAGCAGGGCGGGATCATCGACAAGGAAATGCCGATCCATATTTCCAACGTCATGGTCGTGTGCGACAAGTGCGCCGAGGCCACTCGTGTAGGCTACCGTCAGACAGAAGACGGCAAAAAGGTTCGTTTCTGCAAGAAATGCAATGAAATAATGGATTAGGGTGAAAGACGATGACGCGTCTTGAAAAAATCTATCGCGAGAAGGTGGTGCCGGCCCTGCGCTCCGAGTTTGGCTACAAGTCGGTGATGCAGGTTCCCGGACTGGAAAAAGTCTCGCTGAACATCGGTCTTGGCGCTGCCTCCCAGAACAACAAGCTGATGGAGGAAGCGGTGACGGAACTGACCGCCATCGCGGGGCAAAAAGCCGTGGTCACCCGGGCGAAAAAGTCCATTGCCGCCTTTAAACTGCGTGAAGGCATGCCCATCGGCTGCCGCGTAACCTTGCGCGGCCCGAGAATGTGGGATTTTCTTGACAAGCTGATGAATTTCGCGCTGCCGCGCGTCCGCGACTTTCGCGGCGTGCCGGACAGGGGCTTTGACGGCCGGGGCAATTTCACCCTGGGCATCAAGGAACACTCGATCTTTCCCGAGTTGGAAACGGATCGGGTGGAAAACCCCAAGGGCATGAACATCACCATTGTCACGACCGCCGCTACAGACAAGGAAGGCAAGCTGCTGCTCGAACAGCTGGGCATGCCTTTCAGAAAGTAAAGGAGAAGTCCCTTGTCCCGTACCTCACTGGAAGTCAAGGCCGCCCGCAAGCCCAAATTCAGCAGCAGACAGTACAACCGCTGCCCTGTTTGCGGCCGCGCCCGCGCCTATATGCGCAAATTCGGCTTGTGCCGCATTTGTTTCCGCAAAATGTCGTTGAAGGGCGAACTGCCCGGCATTCGTAAATCAAGCTGGTAGACGTCAAGGAGTTGAAAAAATGGTAACCGATCCTATTGCCGATATGCTCACGCGTATCCGCAACGCACACTTGGCCCTGCACAAGGAAGTGAGTGTGCCGTGCTCGAAGATGAAGGAATCTCTTGCCGCCATCCTCAAGCAGGAAGGGTATGTGGACGAAGTGTCCATCGAGGGCAGGGCGATGAAGATCGCGCTGCGGTATCATAACGGCACGGCCGCCATCGCGGGGCTCAGGCGCGTCAGCACCCCCGGCCGCCGCGTGTATGTCGGCTACGAGGCTATCCCCAAGGTGCAGAACGGCCTTGGCATTTGCATCCTTTCCACCTCCCGCGGGATCATGGACGGCGACGCCGCCCGCGAACAGAAGGTGGGGGGCGAACTTTTGTGTGAGATCTGGTAGGGGCGAAACATGTCACGCATAGGAAAAAAATCGATCGATCTGCCCAAAGGCGTCACTGTCGCCCTTGAAGGCGACGCGCTGACTGTCAAGGGCCCCAAAGGACAGCTGACCACGCCGTCTCACGCGCTGCTCAAGTATGAAATCGAAGCGACCGGGGTGACCATCACCCGCGCTGATGAATCGCGCGAAGCCAGGGCGCAGCACGGGTTGCGCCGCACCCTGCTCGCCAACTGCGTCGCCGGCGTGACCAGCGGGTTTTCCAAAACCCTTGAGGTCATTGGCGTCGGGTACAAAGTGGCGGTCAAAGGGTCGGCCGTCGAGCTTGCCCTCGGGTTTTCCCACCCGGTGGTGATCGAACTGCCCCAGGGCATTGAAGCGAAAGCCGAGGGCCAGAAACTGACCATCAGCGGCATCGACAAGGTGCTGGTGGGCGAGGTCGCGGCCCGCATCCGCCGTCTGCGCAAGCCCGAACCGTACAAGGGCAAGGGCATCAGGTACGAAAACGAACAGATTCGTCGCAAGGTCGGCAAGTCCGGCAGCAAGAAATAGGCAGGTGACTCCATGGCTATGAGCAAGGAAGACGCGAGACAGCGGCGCAAGGTCCGCATCCGCAAAAAGATTTCGGGCGGCAGCGAACGCCCGCGCCTGGTGGTGTTCCGTTCCAACATGCATATTTATGCGCAGATCGTGGACGATCATGCCGGCAATACCCTGGTTTCCACCTCCACGCTGATTTTGCAGAAAACTGCGGAAAAAGCCCACTGCAACAAAGCCGGGGCCGACCTGGTGGGCAAGGAAATCGCGCGGCTTGCTAAAGAAAAGAATATCACCAGCGTGGTGTTTGACCGTAACGGGTATCTGTATCATGGCCGCATCAAGGCTGTCGCTGACGGTGCCCGTGAAGCCGGCCTGGAATTTTAACGGGGACTGTCATGGAACAGAATGAATCGGGTTTCATCGAAAAAATAGTTTCCCTTAACCGGGTTGCTAAAGTCGTCAAAGGTGGCCGCCGTTTCAGTTTTTCCGCCCTGGTGGTGGTCGGCGACGGCAAGGGCGGCGTGGGTTTCGGCCTGGGCAAGGCTCAGGAAGTTCCCGAAGCGCTGCGCAAAGCGACCGAACATGCCAAGCGCCATATGATCCGGGTGCCCCTTGTGGAAGGAACCCTGCCCTATGAAGTGCTGGGCCGCTTCGGCGCGGGCCGGGTCATGCTCAAACCTGCTTCCAAGGGTACCGGCATCATCGCCGGCGGGGCCGTGCGCGCGGTTATGGAAGCGGCCGGCGTGGCCGACGTGCTGGCGAAAGCCATCGGCACGAACAACCCGCACAACGTGCTGCGCGCCACGGTCGAAGGTCTGGCGGCATTGCGCAGCGCGGACAGCGTGGGCGCGATTCGCGGCAAGAAGCTGGTGACCCCCCGCAAGTAGGGTGTGCCGGGCGGCGCGCGCCGCCCGATGTGAGCATTTATAACGTGAGGGGCGCGGGCCCCTGCGAAGGTATGCCATGATTAAGGTGAAACTCGTACGCAGCATGATCGGCTGCCAGCCCAGGCAGCGCGAGGTTCTGCTCGCCCTGGGGCTGAAGCGCATGCACATGGTCAAAGAGTTCAAGGATACTCCCGCGATCCGCGGTATGATCGCCAAGATCCCTCATATGGTAGAGGTGGTGAAATAATGCGACTGCACGAACTGTATCCCTTCCCCGAGGAACGCAAGACGCGGAAACGCGTGGGGCGCGGCGCCGGATCGGGACTTGGCTGCACTGCCGGCAAAGGCAACAAAGGTCAGAACGCCCGCGCGGGCGGCGGCGTTCCCGCCGGATTTGAAGGCGGCCAGATGCCCCTGCAGCGGCGTCTGCCCAAACGCGGGTTCAAGAATTACCCTTTCCGCGTCCGGTACCAGGCGATCAACCTTGCCGATCTGGTGCGGGCGTTTGAAGGAAAAACCGCCATTTCCCTGGCGGATATCTATGAGCGCGGTCTGGCCGCGTTCGGTTCCCCGGTGAAAATCCTGGGCGACGGCGACCTTTCGGCCGCGATCACGGTTGAAGCGCACAAGTTCAGCGCTTCCGCCCTTGAAAAAATCCGCAACGCCGGCGGCGAAGCCAAGGCACTGGAAGGGTAGATTGTGGCACTGAGCGGAGTGGAGAATCTGGCGCGCGTGCCCGATCTGCGGCGCAAGCTGATGTGGACCGCGCTCATACTTGTGGCCTACCGGCTCGGGGTGCATATCCCCGTGCCGGGCATCAATGCCGTGGCCTTGGCAGAATTCTTCCAAAGCGTGCAGAATACGCTTTTCGGCATCTTCGACATGTTCTCGGGCGGGGGCCTCAGAAACCTTTCCGTCTTCGCCCTGGGGGTCATGCCCTATATTTCCGCGTCGATCATCATGCAGCTGCTGCAGGTGGTCAGCCCGGACCTGAAGCGCATGGCCAAGGAAGAAGGCGCCGCGGGCCGGAAAAAGGTGACCCAGTACACTCGCTATGCCACGGTGCTCATCACCATCGTGCAGGGCTTCGGTCTGGCCGCGGTACTGGAGGGCATGCACAGCCCCATATCGGGCGCGCCCATTGTCATGATGCAGGGCCTGTCCTTCAAGCTGATCACGGTCATCACCATGACCGCGGGCACGATCCTGATCATGTGGCTTGGGGAGCAGATCACGGAAAAAGGCATCGGCAACGGCATTTCCCTGATCATTTTCTCGGGCATCGTCACGGGCATTCCCCGGGCGATCATGTATTCCATTGAATTGATCGGGGCGGGTTCCGTCAGCATTTTCAGGGCGATCATCATTGGCGTGTTCATGCTGGCCGTGCTGATCGGCATTGTTTTTGTGGAACGGGCCCAGCGGCGCATCCCGGTCCATTACGCCAAGCGCCAGGTGGGCCGCAAAATGTTCGGCGGCCAGACCACGCATCTGCCGCTGAAAGTGAATACCGCCGGGGTCATTCCGCCGATCTTCGCTTCCAGCCTGCTGATTTTCCCGGCCACGGTGGCCCAGTTCGCCTCCAATACCCCGTGGCTGAAACAGGTTGCCGACTGGTTTTCGCCCCAGACAGTGCTGTACAACGTGCTGTTTGTGAGCCTGATCGTGTTTTTCTGCTTCTTTTACACGGCGATTATTTTTGATCCCAAGGATATCGCCGAAAATCTGAAGAAACAGGGCGGCTTTGTTCCGGGCATCCGCCCTGGCGGCAAAACCCGTGAAGACATTGACAACGTGCTGACCCGCATCACCCTGTGGGGCGCTGCCTATATTTCCCTGGTTTGCGTCATTCCGCAGATACTGATGAGCCATTTCAACGTGCCCTTCTATTTCGGGGGCACCAGTCTGCTGATCGTCGTCGGCGTGGCGATGGACTTTATGTCCCAGATAGAATCGCACCTGATCTCGCGGCAGTACGAAGGGTTGATGGGAAAAACGCGCCTTAAGGGACGCTATTCGTGAAGAAGTTTCGTGGGGTTTTTCTGAAGAACCCGAACGAGATCGCTTTGCTGCGCGAAGCGAACCGTCTTGTGGCCCTGGCCCTGGATGAACTGGAAGCCGCGGTGCAGGCCGGCGTTAAGACCATGTTCTTTGAAGAAATCGCGCGTGATTTTTGTTCCCGGCATAGTGTCAAACCCGCGTTTTTGGGCTATATGGGTTTTCCGTATGCGCTGTGTTGTTCGGTGAACGAAGAAGTTGTGCACGGGTTTCCCTCGGACCGGGTTTTACGCGAAGGCGACATCGTCAGCTTTGACATGGGTGTCATTTTCGAAGGGTTTTACGGCGATTCCGCCCGCACGGCGGCGGTGGGGACCATCACCCCGAAGAACAGACGGCTTCTGGAAGTTACCCGCGAAGCGTTGTTCAAGGGCATTGTGGCGGCCCGGCTGGGCAACGATTTGCGCGATATCGGCGCCGCGGTGCAGGACCATGTGGAGGCCAACGGATTTTCGGTTATCCGCAGATTCGTGGGGCACGGCATCGGCAGAAACCTGCACGAAAAGCCGGAACTGCCCAACTACCGCGCGCCGGGGCTGCCGGAACTGCCGTTGCAGGAAGGCATGGTGCTGGCTATCGAACCGATGGTCGCCATGGGTACGCATGAAGTGGACATTCTGGCGGACGGCTGGACGGCGGTCACCCGCGACAGGGGCATGGCCGCGCATTTTGAGCATTCGGTTGTCGTGACTGCCCAGGGACCCGAGATCTTGAGTTTGTCGCCGCGAGTGAACCAGGCCGCTTGACGGGTATCCTTTCCGGTGCTATGACTCGTAGTTCAATTTTTTTGTTTGTTATTGTGTCTGATTTTCGGACACGCGATGCGACGGTGTAGGAGTAGATCATGAAAGTCAGGCCTTCCGTAAAAAAAATGTGCCCGAAGTGCAAAGTCATCCGCCGTTGCGGCGTTTTGCGGGTAATCTGCGATAACCCCCGGCACAAGCAGCGCCAGGGCTGAGCGAAGCAGGAGTTTCACGTGGCCAGAATAGCTGGAGTTGATTTGCCTAGAGGCAAGCGCGCGGATATCGCCCTGACCTATATTTACGGGATCGGGCGGGCCACCGCGCTGAAGATTCTTGATGTCACGGGCGTTGACTGGACCCGGGGCATTGATGACCTTTCCGCTGACGAAATCAATGAGATCCGTAAGGAACTCGAGCAGAACCATAAGGTTGAGGGCGACCTGCGGCGTGAAGTGTCCGGCAGCATCAAGCGGCTTATGGACATAGGCTGCTACCGGGGTCTGCGGCACAGAAAGGGCCTGCCCTGCCGGGGGCAACGCACGCACACCAATGCGCGCACCCGTAAGGGCCCCCGCAGAGGCGCGACGCCCAAGAAGAAATAGTTAACCCACCCAATCGAGAGTGCAGTCATGGCTAAAGCCAAGCGTACGGTTAAAAAGAAAGAAAAAAAGAACGTGCCGGTCGGGATCGTGCATATCCAGGCCTCATTCAATAATACGATTATTACCTTTACCGATACCCGGGGCAACGCGGTCAGCTGGGCGTCCGCCGGCCAGGCCGGCTTCAAGGGGTCGCGCAAGTCGACGCCTTTTGCCGCCCAGGTGGCTGCCGAGCAGGCCGCCCGTCGGGCTCAGGACAACGGCATGCGCACGGTGGGCATTTATGTGCAGGGGCCCGGAACGGGGCGTGAATCCGCCATGCGGGCCGTCAACTCCGCCGGGTTCAAAGTCGCTTTCATCAGAGACGTGACCCCCATTCCGCATAATGGCTGCCGTCCTCCCAAGCGGCGCCGGGTCTGATGGCCGGTTTTCCCCCGGCAACGGTATAGGCGACCGGCTTCGCGCAATGCGATGCACGGTCGCCGGTGTGGCATCTGTCTTGGCAACGGCCGCCACGCGTACTCCAAATAAGCGGGTATGAGCATGCTCACAAAACAAGGCGACAGGCTGATTAACGCCCGGAACTGGTCGGAATTGGTCAAGCCGGAACAGATATTGCGCGACAGCGACCCCGCTGACACGCAGTATGGCAAATTTGTGTGCGAGCCTCTGGAACGGGGCTATGCCACAACTTTGGGTAACGCGCTGCGGCGCGTTCTTTTGGCCTCCCTTCAGGGGGCCGCGCTGGTGGCTGTCAAAATTTCCGGAGTGCAGCACGAATTCACGACGATTCCCGGCGTTCTTGAGGACGCCACCAACATCATTTTGAATCTGAAACAGGTTCGCTTGTCCATGGATACCGATGCCCCCCAGCGTCTTACACTTGACGTGAAAGGCAAGGGAGAGATCACGGCAGGCGCCATTGCCTGCACCCAGCATGTCACGGTGCTGAACCCGGAACTGCCGCTTTTTACTATGACCGAGGACATTGAACTGGCCATCGAACTTGAAGCGCGCATGGGCAAAGGGTACGTACCCGCCGACATGCACGAGGGCCTGTCCGAGGAAATCGGTTTGATTGCTCTGGACGCCAGCTTTTCGCCCATCCGCAAGGTCGCCTACGCCGTGGAGCAGGCGCGCGTGGGGCAGATGACCAACTATGACAAGCTGATCCTTGAGGTGTGGACGGATGGTTCCGTTACGCCCGAAGACGCCATTGCCTATTCCGCCAAGATTCTGAAAGACCAGATATCCGTGTTCATCAACTTTGACGAACGCGCGGCGGGCGGTTCCGGCGGCAGCAGTTCCGGCATTTCCGATCTGAACGAGAATGTGTTCAAGTCCATTGACGAACTTGAGCTGTCGGTCCGGGCCACCAACTGTTTAAAGAGCGCCAACATTGACCTTGTCGGCGAACTGGTGCAGAAGACCGAAGCGGAAATGTTGAAGACCAAGAATTTCGGCCGCAAATCCCTTGACGAAATCCGCAAGGTTCTGGCGGAAATGGGCCTTGATTTCGGCATGAAAATAGACGGATTCGAGAAGAAATACCAGGAATGGAAGGGGAAGCAGCAAAATGAGGCATAAGAATTCCGGGCGCAAACTGAGCCGGACTCCCGCTCACCGCAAGGCGCTGTTCCGCAACATGGCCAAGGCGCTGCTCACTTACGGGCGCATCACGACAACCGAAGCGAAAGCCAAAGAGCTGCGCGGCGTTGTTGAACCGCTGATTACGCTCGGCCTGAAAAACGATCTGCATGCCCGGCGCGAAGCGTACCGGGTGCTGGGCAACCACAAGCTGGTCAAGCGCCTGTTTGATGCGATTGCTCCTGAATTTGCCGGCATTCCCGGCGGTTTCACCAGGGTAATCAAGCTCAGCCTGCCCCGGCAGGGCGATGCGGCCCCCATGGCCGTCATTGAACTGACCCGTGGCGCGCCTGCGCTGGATGCTCCGGCCAAGGCCGTTGCGGAAAAGGCAAAAGCCAGGGAAAACAAGGCGAAAACTCCCAAGGCCGACGCTCCGGCCAAACAGCCCAAGCCCAAAGCCCCCAAAGCCACGGCGCCCAAAGCGCCCAAGGCTGCCCCAAAAGCCGCGGCTCCCAAAAAGCTGAAAATCGGCGGCGAATGATCGGCGAAGGCGGGGGGTGAACACCGCCAGCGCGTTGGCCCGAATGTGGCGAAGGCCGCTTTCCTTTGCGGAAAGCGGCCTTCGCTTGTATCCAGAGGCCGGGCAATGGGGCCGGGCGGGTTGGCGTTACCCCCTCCGCGGGGGCGCATCATCAGTCCGCGGCCTGCAGCCCTCCGCCGGGCTGGCTGATGGGCGCCTTTTCCTTGTCAATCGGCTCGCCGGTTACCGGGTCAATATAGCGGATGCTGATCCCCGTGTATGAAAGGACAAGGGTGATCACGGGGCACAGGTAGCACAGGAAGACATAGGGGAGATAGTCCCAGTAGGTCACGCTCAGGGCGGCCGAAAAAAACATGGCGTTGGTGTGCCAGGGGATCAGCGAACCGCCCATGGTGCTGGTGTCTTCCATTGTGCGCGAGAGCATTTCGGGCGCAACGCCCTTTTCCCGGTACAGGGGGGCCAGCAGTTTTCCGGTGATGACCTGGGCCATGGACTGGGTGCAGCCGACCGCGCCGGACAGATACGACACGCCCATGGTCGCCCATATCAGGCGGGGAAACGTGGTGGTCTGCTTGATGATGAGATTGAGGAAGTTGCCCAGAATGCCCATCCGTTCCAACATGCCGCCCAGGCCCATGCCGAAAATCATGATATACGCGACATCCATCATGCTGTTGACTCCGCCCCGGTTCAGCAGCCGTTTGATCAGATAAATGTCCGAATCGATGCTGAAACCTTTGTGCATGGCGGTAACGACTTCTTTGATGCCGGCGCCCTGGGTGACCATGGCCAGTATGCCGCCGGACAAAGCGCCGATCAGGATTGTCGGCAGCGCGGGTGTTTTGAAGACCAGCAGGACGATGACCAGAACAATCGGCAACAGGGCCACCGGGCCGATATCAAAAATTTTCTGCAGACCCGCCATATACTCGGCCACGGCTTTGGGGTCGTAGTTGGAAGCCGAGTAGTTCGCCCCCAGAATGTAGAAAAGAACCAGACAGATCAGCCAGGCGGGAACAGTGTTCCACATCATGGAGCCGATGTGCTTGAACAACTCGCCGCCGGCCATGGCGGGGCACAGGTTCGTGGTGTCGGAAAAAGGGGACATTTTGTCGCCGAACAGCGCGCCGCAGATGACCGCTCCGGCGACCAGCCCGGCGGGAAACCCCATGCTCAGGCCTATCCCCATCATGGCAAGGCCGGCGGATCCGGCGGAACCATACGACGTTCCCGTTGCCATGGACAGCATGGAGCACAGGATCAGCGTGGCCGGCAGGAAAACCTGGGGGCTGATGATTGTAAGGCCGTAGTAAATGATTGTCGGCACGGTGGCGGAGAGGATCCAGGTGCCGATCAGGGCACCCACGGAGACGGTGATCAGGACCGAAACAAAGCCGTCGCTGATCGCACCCACGGCGTATTTCTGGATTTGCACCCAATCGAGCTTCCGGATAACGGAGTATGCGAAGATGGCAATCCAGCAGAGCAGGAGAGGAATGACCAGAGACAGTTTAAGCCGTACGCACACAACGATAATCGTGACAATGGCCAGCATGATGAGGACAGAATCAGCAAAAGAAACCTGCATGTTCTTTTCGTGATGTTTCATACGGTACCCTTTGTTTTGTGCATTTCTTTGCATTGTGCGCCTACATAAACAGTTGGTCCCTTTGCGGTTGGAAAAAACAGGATCTGAGCGGGGGGCAGGTTTTCTGCAAATCGGCGGTCCGGAAAATTTTCGAAAACGTTTTCTGTAAAAGCAGATACGCGCCGGAATCCAAAGGCGCTGCCATGGCGTTGCACAACTCTATCCATGACAGAGATCTTGCTTTTTTGCTTCTGCGGTTACCCGGTGATGCGTGGATTCATAAAAATGGCATAATTCCGATCGTTATGGCAAGAAAACAGTCTATATAAAGGAGAACAGCGGCGAAAATTTTTTGTATCGCGTTGGGCTGTTTGTCGTTTCAAGGAAAAACGGTCCTGTTTTTCTTCCTGTTCGCCGGCAGTATAAAGCTTTTTATTCAAGATTTAAACCAGATATTTTGCATTTTCTCGGGAACGGGCGCAATTCGCCTGCCATGGGGGCGGCACGGTTCGCGTTTGCGGGGCGGAAGGCGGTTTTTGCCCGCCGCGGAAACGGCAGCGGTTTCCGCCGAGAGGGCCGCATTGTCTTTGCCGGCGCGTCATGCCCGCTGGATCAGCCGGATGCCCGACAGGACCAGAATCAGGCCGGCGGCCAGCGACCAGTCCAGGGTTTCGTTCAGGATCAGCCAGCCGCTGACAATGCCGAATACCGGCACCAGATTGATGAACACGGCCGCCCGGCCGGCGCCCAGGCGCATGATACCCAGGTAGTACAGGGTAAAGCCCAGGGCGGTGCCCAAAGTTCCGAGAAAGGCCAGGGACAGCCAGGTGACGGGACTGAAGGCCAGAAAGGCCAGAGGGCCGCTTTCCAGGCAGGCGGCCGGCCCGAGGAAGAGCAGGCCGAAAATGCAGGCCCAGGTGGTGGACATCAGAGGGCTGAGGCGTTCGAGAGCCATTTTGCCCAGCAGCGAATACGAAGCCCAGCACAGGACGCAGCCGAAAATCAGGACGTCGCCCAGACCTGTCTGTCCGGAAAAGACGTTCCAGGGGCTGCCGTGGGTGACGGTCACGGCCGCGCCGGCCAGCGCGCAGGAAAAGCCGAGCGCGCCGAAGGGGGTGATCCGTTCTTTGAAAAAGAGCGCCAGACCCAGATAGGTCATGCTGGGGTTGATCGCCACGATGACCGAAGCCCGGCCGGCTTCGGTCAGTCCGAGCCCTTTGATGAAGAAATAATTGTACCCGAACATGCCGGTCAGGCCCAGCAGGGCCAGGAGCGCCCCGTCGCGGAACGGCAGGCCGCGGGGGACCAGGCGCCCTTCCCTGCGCAGGGTCAGGGGGATCAGCACCACAGCGGCCAGGACGAAACGCCAGAATGCGCCGGTCAGGGGGGCGCTGTCCATGGCGACCAGGCGCCCGGCGACAAAAGTGCCGCCCCAGGCCGCCATGGTCAGCAACAACAGGATGTAGATCAGATTGGCGGAAACGTTGCGGCCGGCCTGGCCGTATTGCCTGGCGTCCGAGGGGGAAGGGGCGGACAGGGCATCACGTTCCGGGGTTGAAGCATGCACGGCGGGTGTCCGTTTTTTGCCCTGCGGCAGAGCAGCGTTGAAATTTTTCCATGCACCGATGGTGAAAGAATTACACAATTCTTTCTCCGGACGCGGGCAAGCCGCCTCGGCTTGTCCCGGGGCGCGGTTCCGGGCGGCGGCTTCGCTGCGCCGCGTATCCGCCGGACACTTTCAAAATTAATTTGCTTTTGAGATTTATATATTGAAATTACTAAATAAAATATTTTTAAATAATTTTATACCAATAATAATACCAACTACTTTCGGAGATGAGGCCGGACTTTTGGGGACGGCGTTGTCCAACTTTTTTATAATAGGCTGTGCCGCAGTTAATGATTGATATGCTATTTTAGCAGGTTCGTGAACATGTGGGGGCAATCCGAATTTTGAAATCCTAGTGTCACTTGCGCTGCAGTATGAACTCCCAGGGCCGTCCCCAGGTACAACCGTATCTCAGGCGTCCATCAGGAAGCGCTAAGATATAATCTGGAAATTTCACTCGCTCTAACCATACTACTAACGTCTCCGGTGGTATCAAATCAGGATGGCTCCGCGATTTCTCAATATTTTTTATAGGATATATTGTATCTCTTCCAAGCACACTGCGAATGAATCTCATCTTACTGATATCAAAAATAAAAATAGCCGAAGATGCTTTTTTAAGAAGTTCTTGTTTGTCATTTTCGCCAAAGTACCTCATCAAATCTTCTTTTTTTGTGGCCTCAATGACAATCACCCAACTACCGTGCATCGCCTGGCATTTTGTCGCGCAAAACGCTATATCGGTATAAAAAAGTACAGCGCATACACACAAGAGAACAACTAGGTAGCTATATCTGTGTGGTCTCAAAACCACGGCAATCCCCATGCGCATCGTCAAAATTTAGGAATCAATCGTTTACTAAACACAGCTTTAATAATACGTCCTGAAAGAGGCGGAGTAAACCAGTCAAAAAACTATGGTGTCACGGTGTTTGCAGCCAGGTGCGGTACATGTCCCGCACGTCCCGGCGCTTATCTGAATTCCGATACGGCTCCAATGCGCTTTTTGCTTTTTCGCCTTTGGCGGTTGAGCGGAATGGTCGCGCAGTCTTCACGAAGTGAAGCATACTGCGCTATATTTATGCTCTCCGCAAAGACTCGGAGCAGACCGCCCGCCATTTCCCATGTCGCCCGCGCTGACTCTTCCGCGCCCGAAGCCTCGCAGAGCGCACCCGGTTTCCGAAGGAAACTGGTAAGTGCGCCCTCACCGTTGTGAGGGACTGGAGTTGCCCTATGCACCAGGACGATTACAGTGTTTTTCCTTTTACCAACGGGCACCCGCGCATGACAAAAAAGCACAAAACTTATTCGTTTCCCTCCAGCTTTTTGACGCGCGAGTCTTCCGTAAGCAGCTTCATTTGCTGGATGGCTGCTCTATTGAGCCTTTGCAGCCGTTCCGACTGCGTTAGACCTTCATGAATAAGCAACGCGTTCATGCTTTCCAGATTGGAAAGGCAGACCAATTGCGCGACATTGGCATAGTCGCGCATGTTCCCCTTTTTGTCATGGTTGGCGAGCCGCCACTCCTGGGCTGTCAGGCCGAACAGCGCCATGTTGAGCATATCCGCTTCCGATGCGTAGACGACATTAATCTGTTGCCGGGTCAGTTCTTGCGGTACAAGACGCTCTTTGATGGCGTCCGTGTGGATACGGTAGTTGATCTTTGCCAGATCGCGCCGTAAATCCCAACCGAGTTGCTTTGTCTCTTCGTCTTTGAGGCGCTGGAATTCCTTGACGAGGTAGAGCTTGAATTCCGGCGAAACCCACGAGGCAAACTCGAAGGCAATATCACGATGCGCGAAAGTGCCGCCATACCGGCCTGATTTGGCGATAATGCCGACAGCGCTTGTGCCCTCGATCCAGCGCTGTGGCGAAAGGACAAAATAGTTGCTGCCCGCTTCCGCCCTAAACCTCTCGAATTCGAGAGGTTTAAAAGCCGGATTGCTCAAGCGCTCCCACAAACCGAGAAATTCAATGGTGCTGCGGCTGCGCATCCAGTTGTTGATAACGGCGAAAGGCTCCGCCGAATTACGATATTTGGCAATGCCGGTCAGCGATATATAGTCTTCGCGCTCCCGCACCATCAGGGCGATTTCCGTACCCTGCACATCCATTTTTTGCCGCGCCATCGCAACCTCGTGTGTGTATGGATAAATTCCATGCAAGTATGCCGGAAGTCTCCCGCAAAAGCAAAATATGTTGCAGAAGGATATGCACTTTTCCAGGCCCGCCCTCAATGTGAGGAGACAAAACCTTAGAGCCCTTGCGTCCGCTTTACCCTTCCGCTTTCTCCTGTTTCCGTATCCCGTCCAGATAATCGCTCCACTCCTGCATCATCTTCCGGCGTTCCGGCAGATACTCGGCGTAATTGTACGCCGTCCGAACACTGTTGCTCTCCGAGTGGGCAAGCTGGCGCTCTATCCAATCCCGATTATACCCCAACTCGTTAAGCAGTGTCGAAGCCATTGACCGGAAGCCGTGAAAGGTAAGTTCCCCTTTGGCGTAACCGAGCCGCCGCAAAGCCCGGAGGGGAGCGGTGGTTTGCAGGTGAGGCGTGTCCCCGTCTCCTCGCGCGGCGGGGAATACGTACCGCTCAGTGCCGGATAGCGCTCTCAGTTCCTCTAGTGTGATGTTCACTAAATAGCTGTAGCTATTTCGTGAAAGATCGTTCGCCGAAAAACGTGGTTTTCGGCTCACTCACGCCGCCTTCGGCGGCGCGCCCGGCGCTCCCAGTGTCGCTTGGGTCAGGTAAAATACATCAAATTCATTTCGTGAGCGAGACACTAGAATCGCCAGAGATTGACGAGAAAGCGGAACAATGTGCATCTGCTTCATTTTCATCTTTGAGGCCGGTATGCGCCATTCAGCGGTCTTAAAATCAAACTCCTCCCATTCGGCCTTGACCAATTCCCCGGCCCGGACGAAGACCAGGGGCGCGATACGCAGGGCGCGGGATACGAAAAAGTTTCCTTCGTAGGCGTCTATCTTGCGCAGCAGCTCGCCTACGGCGGCGGGGTCGGTGTGGCCGCGCGGTGGCCCCTGGGAGCCGGCGCGAACGCGCCGCGCAGGTCAGCGGCAACGTCACGCTCGGCCCTGCCGGTAATGATGGCGTAGCGGAATATCCGCCCGCACTCGCGCAAGGCCAGATGGACGACTGAAAGGGCGTCCCGTTCCTCGGCGCGGCGCAACACTCCCAAAAGTTCCCTGGCGGTGATGTTCCCCATGGGCCGCTTGCCCATGTATGGAAAAATGTTCTTCTCAAGGCGTTGCATCATGTAACGCCTGTAGGCGGGCGTCCATGAGGCCGAATATCTGTCGAACCACTCCCGCGCGACCACCTCAAAGGAGTTGCGGGCCGCCTCCGCCGCCGTGGCCTTGGCCTCGCGCTTTGCGCCGCTGGGGTCGATGTTGGCGAGAAGCAGTTTTTTCGCCTCTTCCCGCTTGTCCCTCGCCTCGCGCAGTCCGATGGTCGGATACGGGCCGATGGAGAGAAGTTTCTGCTTTCCGGCGAAACGGTAGGCCATGCGCCATGACTTTTTGCCGGTAGGTGTGACGTGGAGGAACAGCCCGCCGCCGTCCGAGTGCTTCTGCACCTTGCCGTTGCCATTCAGCCGCCGTATAAAGGTCTTGGTCAGTTTCATCCGGCTTGCTCCCTGTTGGTACGTTTTGGTGCGTTTGGCCGGAACACTACCAACAATTTACGCATTTTCCTTGTGGTTCAAAGGGATTGCGTAAAAAAATGTTCCCGTTCCGGTGTATTCTTCCTTATTTTTCCAGGGTGGGTTACATTCGCCATGCCTGGAAAAACAAGACAATCACCGAGACGGGAACACCAAAAACCTACCAACAAGTCTACCAACGGACTTTGCGGATTCAAGGGGTTTTTGTTGGACTCAAAGCGGAACTAATTTCCGGTTAATTTGTTGAAATTACATGTAAACTAGACAACACGAGACTATCTGAAATTGATTGTCTGATTACTTCAATGAAAATGCCCTATGCGGGCAGAAACAGCAAGACCACCGAGAGTACAAGAAAGGAGGCGAAAGCGTAATTGCAGCGGCGCATGGCGGCCGAGGACAAAAACCGGCGCATGGCGGCGCCGCCGGCGGCCCAGAGGAGGATGGAACTCATGCCGACTGCGGTGAACATGGCCAGGATCACCAGAAAACGCACACCCCTGTCCGCGCCCACGCCGATGTGGGAACTGACCGCGACCACGGCGAGAACCCAGAGTTTGGCGTTGACGACCTGGAACAGAAAAGCCTGCCAGAAGGTCATCGGCCGGAAGGCGTTTTCCGGCCTCGCGGCCGGAACGGCAACGGCCGTTTGCCGGGCGGCAAGGCCCGATATCTTCCAGGCCAGCCAGAGCATGTAGATCGAACCCGCAATCCGCAGGATGGCATACAGGGCGGGAAAACGCCCGAACAGTTCGCCCAGCCCGAAGTATGCCAGGATCAGGCAGGCGTCGCCGCCCGCGGCCACTCCGAAACACAGGGGCCAGGCCGCCGCCATGCCCCTGCCCAGCCCGGTGGCCAGCGCCATGGTGTTGTTGGGGCCGGGGGTATAGCTCATGGCGGAGATGAACAGAGCGGCGGCGGCAAGAAAGGCCGGATCCATACTACCACCCGTAAAACCGGGGCCAGACCCGAATGTCGTCCGCCTCGCCCAGAGCGTGGTACGCGGGAAACTGCGCGCCGGTGGCGCAGGCATGGTTGGGCAGGATGCGCAGAAGCGAGCCCACGGGGAAGCGTTCGGCAATGGCGGCGTCCCTGCCGTCGGTCCGGCTGATGATGCCGTGTTCCTGGTTGGCCCCGCTCACGGTGTAGCCGGGAATGACCGCGCCGTGCACGTCGCAGACCTGGCCGTAGCCGAAATCCCGCTGCTGCCGGGCGGTGCCCCGGTCGCGGCTCATGGCCATCCAGCCCGCGTCCACGACGGCCCAGCCTTTTTCCCTCTGATGCCCGATGACCGTGGTCAGCACGGACAGCGCGATGTCGGCAAAGGAACAGACACCCACATTGCGCATGACCAGGTCGAAAAATACATATACCCCGGCCCGCACTTCGGTGACTCCGTCCAGCGTTGCGGCGGACAGGGCCGTGGGGGTCGAGCCCACGCTGACCACGGGGCAGGCGAAACCGGCCCGGCGCAGGCGCTCCGCCGCCAGGACGCAGCCCGCCCGTTCCCGCTCCGCAAGGCGCTCCAGAGCGGCCGGATCGGACAGTTCATAACCGGACCCGGCATGGGTCAGCACCCCGGCCGGTTCGGCGCCGCCGCGGGCAAGGGCCGCCGCGATATCCGGCAGGTCGGCCGCTTCGGGGGAAACGCCGGAACGGTGGCCGTCAGTGTCGATTTCAATCAGCACCGGAAAGCGGGCGTTGTTGCGTTTGCCGAAATCCGCAATGGCCGCTGCCCCGTCCCGGCTGTCCGTCAGGATGGTCAGGCCGCAGCCCCGGCGGATCAGGTCCAGAGCCCGATGCAGTTTGGCCGGGGCCATGCCCACGGCATAGGTGATGTCGGTGACGCCGGCGCCGAAAAACTGTTCCGCTTCCTTCAGAGTGGACACCGTGATGCCCTTTGCTCCGGCGGCGATCTGGGCTGCCGTCACCGGCAGACACTTGGCCGTTTTGGCGTGGGGCCTGAAGGCGACGCCCAGGCGGTTCATGCGGTCCTGCATGCGTTCGATGTTGGCCCGCATGCGGGCGGCGTCGATCAACGCCGCCGGAGTGCCAATGCTGGCCAGATTCATGAGCGCTCCGTTTCGCGCACCACCGCGTCGGCGCGTTTGACGACGTCCGGGGCAAGGGCCGTGCCCAGGCCGGGTTCCGTCGGGGCCAGGACCATGCCGTTTCTGACTTCGGGCAGCGCGGTGACCAGATCCTTGTACCAACTGGACAGATACGCGCGCACCACTTCTTGAAAAATTGCGTTGGACGCGTGCATGGCCAGATGCACCCCGGCCATGAGCACCACCGGCCCCGTGCAGTCATGGGGCGCGACGGGCCGGGCGTACGCATCGGCCAGAGCGGCGATTTTCAGGCCCTGGGATATGCCGCCGCACCAGGCCAGGTCGAGCATCACGTAATCCACGGCGTCGGCGGCCAGAAGATCGCGGAAGGGCAAAGACCCGCCCAGGGTTTCGCTGGCGCAGACGGGCACCCCTGTCCGGCGGCGGATATCGGCCAGGGCTTTGGCGTCGTCGTTTTTGCAGACGCAGTCCTCGGCCCAGAACACGTCGTACTCGGACAGGGCCGCGCAGATGCGGGATGCTGCTGTGGCGCCCCACAAGCTGTGCAATTCGCACATCACATCGATCTTGTCCCCCACGGCCTTGCGGATTTTCGCAAAGGGTTCAAGGCCCGCCCTGAGGTCGGCCAGGGCGATGCTGTGGCTGGCCGGGGCGGCCGCATAGATGTCGAAAGGCCAGATTTTCATGGCCGTATACCCTTCATCCAGCAGGCTGCGGGCCAATTCTCCGGCGTCGCGGGTAAAGGCAATCTGGTCGTCGTACGGGCCGGACACCCTGTCGTTGCCCGTGATCTGCCGCCGGTCGCCCTGGGCGTTGTAACTGTAGCCCGCGCAGGTGTTGTAGGCCCGGATCTCTTTACGGCAGGCGCCGCCCATGGCGGCGTACACGGGGACGCCATAGCGTTTGCCCTTGATATCCCAGAGGGCGATGTCGATGGCGCTGGCCGCGCGCATTTCCGCGCCCGAACTGTTGAACCCCACCACGGGCCGGGTCAGGTGGTTGTGGATGAGCGCGATGTCTTCGGAATCGCGGCCCAGCAGCCAGGGGCCAAACAGGTCGTGGACCGCGGCTTCCACGGCGTGGGCGCCGCGGAAACTTTCACCAAGGCCTGTGACGCCGTCGGCGGTTTCCAGTTCCACCCAGACCAGGTTGGCCCGTTCGGCGATGCGGATGGTGCGGATGCGGGTGATGGGGGCCATGAATTCTCCCTACAGCGTTTTCATATCCTCTACAATGACGTCCGCCGCTCGTCGAATCGCGCCTTTTTCGCCCATCAGGCCGCGCAACCGGTCCAGCTCCGTCCGGATGCGGAGCAGGGGCGCTTCGCCGGGGCCGGGGTCCAGCCAACGCAAAGCCGCGGCGGCCAGGTTGGGGCCGTCGCAGTTTTTCTGCAGCAGTTCGGGAAACAGGGGTTTGTTCAGAATCAGGTTGGACAGGCTGATATAGGGAATGCGCAACAACAGTCTGCCCACGATGTAGGTAAGGGGCGAAACCTTGTAGGCGACCAGGGTCGGGACGCCGATCAGCGCGGCTTCCAGGGTGACGGTGCCGGAAGCGGCGATCAGCATTTCGCAGTTGCGCATGAACGCGTACCGCTCGTCGGGCGGCACCAGGGTCACCGGCACGTCGGCGGGCCACAGGGCGCGCAGATCGTCTTCCGTGAAGTTCGGCGCGCGTACCAGGTGAAAGGACAAATCCGGCCGCGTGTCCAGAAGGATGCGGGCGGCTTTGCCGAATTCGGGCAACAGGCCGTGTATTTCGCGGGTTCTGCTGCCCGGCAGCAGGCCGATTTTACCCGGTTCGACGGGGATGTGCCGCAAGCTGTCCCAGTCCACCATGTCGACCAGGGGATTGCCCACGTAATTGATGTCCATGCCGAAACGGCGGTAGAAATCGACCTCGAAAGGCAGGATGCTGATCAGGCGGCGCACATGCTTTTTGATGAACAGGGCGCGTTTTTCGTTCCAGGCCCAGGCCTTGGGGCTGATGTAGTAGTACACGGGAATGCCCAGTGCGGCCGCGGCCTTGATGACCCTGAAATGGAACGACGGCGCGTCGATGACGACGAGGGCGGCGGGCCGGACTTCCGCCAGGGCGGACCTGATGCGGGAAAGCAGGCCGATGATGCGCGGCAGATGGCGGATCACCTCGGCGATGCCCATGACGGACAGTTCTTCAATGCCAAAACGCGGGACAAAATCCGGTTCCGCCCGCATGTGGGGGCCGCCCATGCCGGTAAAAGCCAGATCCGGATCCCGTTCCCTGAGCGCCCGCAGCAACGGCGCGCCGTGCATGTCGCCGGACAGTTCCCCGGCGCTCAGCCAGATGGTTTTTTTTGCGGCCATGGCCCGCTATTCCGCCGGGAAGGCCGTGTATATGTAGTCGGCCAGGGCCTGGGGCCAGGGGCGGGGAATGACGCCGGCGACCGAGGCGAAGCGCGAGGTGTCCAGCACGGAATAGGCGGGGCGTACGGCTTTTTGCGGATACTCACTGGAAGGGATGGCGTTGATGCTGCATTCCACCTGGGCCAGGCGCACGGCTTCCGCCGCCAGTTCGCACCAGTTGGCTTCGCCGGAATTGACGATGTGGAATATGCCCGATCCCTTCGCTTGCGCCAGCTTGAGGCTGTATGCGGCCAGATCCATGCTGTAGGTGGGCGAGCCGATCTGGTCGTGCACCACGTTCAAACTGGACCGCTGGCGGCACAGGTCCAGAATGGTGCGCACAAAGTTTTTTTTGTCCGGACCGAACAGCCAGGCGGTGCGGACGATGCAGCAGTTTTCCATCTGCAACTGCAGCAGGGCCTGCTCGCCGGCAAGCTTGCTGCGGCCGTATGCGTTCAGGGGATTGGGCGCGTCATCCACGGCGTAGGGGCTGGTCTTGCGGCCGTCAAAGACGAAATCCGTACTGAAATGCACCAGATGAACGCCGGGACGGGCTTTGACGATGCGGCCCAGGGCACAGGGCAGAACCCGGTTCAGACGCATGGCGGCTTCTTCTTCGTCTTCCGCCTGCTCCACCTGGGTATAGGCGATGGCGTTGAACACGATTTGCGGCGATACGGCGTCGATGCGATCGGCCAGGGCCGTGGAATCGCAGGGATCGAAATCCTGCCTGCCTGTCGCCGTGACCGCGTATCCGGCGGCCGCGGCCACCCTTGCCAGCGCCTGGCCCAGAAGGCCGGTCGCGCCGCCCAATACCAGAACGGCGCGTTGGCCCGATGCAACAGTATCCATACAAAGCCTTGGGAAAAGATGAGACCGGGTTCTCGGTCGGAATGAAATCATACCGTCAGGGCAGGGGAAGGGTCAAGATGCCGGGGAAAAAGGTTCCGATGCGGCTTTTCCGGAAAATGGCGCGCGGCCGGCGCGGGGGCGGAAAGGGCGCGGGCCCCCCCCGCGCCCGGAATGCCCTGCTTATTTGCTTTTCAGCCAGGGCATCATGCCGCGCAGTTGGGCGCCCACAACCTCAATGGGGTGTTCGGCCTGCAGGCGGCGGGTGGCCTTGAAACTGGCCATGCCGGCTTTGTACTCAAGAATGAAATCGCGGGCGAAGATGCCCTGCTGGATTTCGGCCAGAACCTTTTTCATTTCTTTTTTGGTCCCGTCGTTGATGATGCGCTTGCCGATGACGTAATCGCCGTATTCGGCCGTATCGCTGATGGATCCGCGCATTTTGGCGAAACCGCCTTCATAGAGCAGGTCCACGATCAGTTTGACTTCGTGCAGGCATTCGAAATAGGCCATCTCCGGCTGGTATCCGGCTTCGACCAGGGTCTCGAACCCGGCCTGGATCAGGGCGGAAAGGCCGCCGCACAGCACGGTCTGTTCGCCGAACAGGTCGGTTTCCGTCTCTTCGCGGAAGGTTGTTTCAATAACCCCGGACCGGGCGCCGCCGATACCGCGGGCATAGGCCAGGGCCTTTTTCAGGGCGTTCTTGCTGGCGTCCTGATGGATGGCCACCAGGCAGGGCACGCCGCCGCCTTCGGTAAAGGTGCGGCGGACCAGATGTCCGGGACCTTTGGGCGCGATCATGAACACGTCCACGTCTTTGGGCGGCGTGATCTGCCCGAAGTGGATATTGAAGCCGTGGGCGAACAGCAGGGATTTGCCCTTTTTCAGGTGCGGTTTGATGTCCTTTTCGTACACTTCGGCCTGGTACTGGTCGGGCAGCAGGATCATGATCATGTCCGCTTTTTTCGCGGCATCGGCCACCGCCATGGGGGCAAAGCCGTGTTCTTTGGCCAGGTCATAGTTGGGGCCGCCGGGCCGCTGGGCCACAATGACGTCCATGCCGGAATCGCGCAGATTCAGCGCATGGGCGTGCCCCTGGCTGCCGTATCCGACGATGGCGATGGTTTTGTCTTTCAGGGTCTTCATATCCGCGTCTTTGTCGTAATAAACCTTCATGACATCTCCGTAGGTGGTTCGTACTGATTTCATGACCCGGCCACCGGCCGGGTCATGGGGATCGCTTCGCCAGAAAACATGCTTTCGGGTTCGCTTGCGCCGCCTGCGGCGGCGGGCCGGACTTCCGTCCGGCGGGAAACCCTTTCATGATGAATGATGAAAGGGCCTTTATTCTTTCGCCTCCGGCTGATTGGAGCGGCGCAGAGCCACCGTGCCCGTCCGGGCCATTTCCTTGATTCCGAAATTTTCCAGCAGGCCCAGAACGGCCTGCAATTTTTCATAATTGCCGGTCACTTCCAGGGTCAGGTCGTTCAGGCTGACATCCACGACCTTGCAGCGAAAGATGTCGGCCAGACGCAGCACCTCGCCCCGGCGCGACTCTTCGGCCTGAACCTTGACCAGCATCATTTCCCGCTCGACAGTCACAATATCGTGAAAATCCACAACCTTGACCACCGTGATCAGCTTGCGCAGCTGTTTGACGATCTGCTCAATGATCTGGGCGTCGCCGTTGGTGGTGATGGTCATGTGCGACAGGCCTTTTTCCAGATGCGGGGCCACGTGCAGCGATTCAATGTTGAAGCCCCGGCCGGAAAAAAGCCCCGCCACGCGGGAAAGAACGCCCGGCTCATTTTCCACAAGAACGGAAAGAACGCAACGCATGCGGCACCTGCTCTCCGCCGCCGGGCGACAGCCCGCGCGGCTCATGATAAAAGGGGGCGCCAAACCCCCGTTCCGCCCCTCCGGACGGCACTGGTCAACGATTATTTGTCGTTGCGGGCATAGCGTTCCAGAATGGTGACCATCTTGGTCTTGCCTTCCAGTTTTTGCTTTTTCAACTGCCTGACCTGCATTTCTTCGGCGGGAGTGCGGTACGCTTTCGACTCCAGCTTTTCGAGCTGCTTTTCATACAGGGCGTGTTCGCCTTGCAACGTGCGGAGTTCCTCGTCAAGAGGGGCATATTTTTCCAGCAATGCGCGCTCTCTTTGATCCATAACACACTCCTCCTTTAGGGTGCACCCGGGGGGCATAAAGCCCCCCAGTTCAGTTCTTGGGTCGCTGTCAGCAGCAGGGTTTTCTGCCGCGCCGTTTCGCCGCCGACGATGCGCAGCCGGTTGGGGCGTACCCCCAGCTGCTTTGCCACAAAGGCGACCAGGGTTTCGTTCGCTTTGTTGTCCACCGCCTGGGCCGCGACGCGCACGCGCAGCCGTCCGTCCGTTTCGCCCGTGATTTCGCTCCGTTTCGCCCCCGGCTGCACCCGGACGAAAATATGCCAGGCGCCGTCTCCCAGGGGTTTCAGCCAGGCCGGGCAGGGTGTTGCCGTCACGGTGCATCTCCGGGGCGGGCCGCTGTCGTTCCCGGCAACGCTACCTCACGTTGCCGCCTTTCCGCAAGCGTCTCTTCGCGGCATCCGCCCGTGCTCACAATGCCGGCCCGGAACCCACAAGCATCAGCACGGCCAGATGGTTCAGGCTGCGGATCAGGACCAGATCAAGGAACTGCAGGGCCAGGATGATCACAACCGGCGATAGGTCGAGCCCGTTGATGTAGGTGAAGGGCAGGTATCGCCTGACCCGCCACAGCACCGGCTCCGTCAGGTTTCGCAGGGTGCGCACGATGGGGTTGTACGGGTCGGGGTTGACCCAGGAAAGCAGCGCGGAAATGATAATGACCCAGGTATACAGCCAGATGACCGTATGCAGGATATAGGCGGTCGCGGAAATCAGGGTGGACAGAAAGTACATGGAACCTCCGGAAAGACGGCTTTTCGGCTTATTTTTGCCTTAGTGCCCGGAAGAATCAAGCAAAAAAACGGGACCCCCGCGGGCGCGGGCCCGCGTCAAAACCGCAGCATGGTGCTGATCCGGGCAAAACTGTCGATATGGAGCAAGGCGTCAAGATCCGGATTGGCAAAACTCCAGAACGGCACGCCCGCCGCGCGCGACGCCTGCTGGTCCACCAGGGAATCGCCCACGAAAGCCACCGCGTCCGGGGCGGCCGACCATGCGCCGAGTATCTGCAACAGCCCGTCGGGGTCCGGTTTGGGTCTGGCGTTGCTGATGGTCATCACCGGCAGGAAGAATTCCGCCAGACCGAAATGCCGCAGCACTTCGTGCACGGAATCGCTGCGATTGGTGCACATGGCCAGCGGCAGTCCCGCCCGGTGCGCCGCCCGCAGAAAATCGGCCATGCCCGGTTCCGGCCGCATCAGCGGCATGAAATGCTCACGGTACCGCATGGTGCGGCGCGCTTCAACGGCCGCTTCACGCCGGTCTTCCGGAACCAAGTGCCGCATCACTTCATCTGTGGAAACCATGTGCGCCCAGGCCGCCTGGGTTTCCGTCAGGGGCGGCAGGCCCGCGGCGGTCAGAATGTGGTTGTAGTAGGCCGTGTTGGCGTCTTTGGAATCAAAAAGCACGCCGTCGCAGTCGAAAATGAGGCCGCGGATCTGGTTTTGTCCCCTCATGCATTTATCCTGCGGGACAGAGAAGCATTTCAGGTGAACGGGAAAGGTGCGGGCTGTTTTCCGGCGGCCGTGAATGCCCGAGCGCCCGCCACAGGGGCAGGCAGGCCCACAACGTCGCGGCGCGCAGATGCGGGGGCCAGTCCGCGATGCATTCGGCCGCCTCTTCCGGCAGGGGCAGCAGCATGCCTGCATCCAGCATGTGCTGCCGCATTTCCGGATGCGCGGAAACGAAAACGGCTTCAGGCGGCATGAACGCGGCCATGGCGGCCAGGCAGGGCCGCCAGTCGGGGCCGCTCGCGGCGGTATCCGGCGGTGTGAAGAACAGGTCCCGCGCGGCGGCGTGCACAGCGGCGGGGTTTTCGTCCTCCGTGCCGACGGGGTCGCGCAGGGACGCGGCCAAGGCTCCGCCCGCGGACAGAACTTTTTCCCGCAGTTCGGCCAGTTCCAGCAGGCGTTCTTCCAGGTCCCAGGTCAGCAGCAGGACGCGCTGGGCGGCGGCCGGCGCGCCGGCGGGCGGATTCGCGCCGGCGGATGCGGCAGCGGGAGCGATTCCGGCAAAGCGCTTGAGCCGGTCCTTCTCTCCGGCGGACAGGGAACGGGGCAGGCCGCCGCTTTTCGCGGCGGCCGCTCCCGCCCATAAACCGGGGTCATCCGCGATGCCCAGGGCTTCGCCGGCGGCCAGCAGGTCCGCCAGGGCAGATGCCGCCTCTGCCGGGGGAAAAGGGTAGCCTGCGGGGTGAAACCAGCCGTCGCCGGCCGTGCCGGGGGGCGGCGTTCCGTCAAGGGGCAGGCCGGGATGCATGAACAGCACGCCGGGGGGCACGGCAGGGGGCGCAAGCTGCCGGTGCAGCGTGGGCGCATAGATCAGAAGGCGGCTGGCGGTGCGGTTTGAAACGGTCATGCGGATCCTGGCTGGCTATGGTGGTATGCTGACTCCCAGTGTAGCCGTTCCCGCTCCGCTCCGCAATGGCGGCGGCGCACTGTGCCGCGATGAACGCCGAGCTTCCGCCGGCGCGCCTTCCCCTGCATCCGGCTCGATCCCTGCCTGTTGATCCCGCGAGCGCAAGCCGCCCGTCTTGACCGGGCGGGAACGCTGCTATATTTACAGAGTACGCAAGGAGGCATCATGCCCCATTTAAGCATGTCGGAAATTCTCATAATCCTGGTCGTGGCCGTTGTGCTCTTCGGATACAAGAAATTGCCGGAAGTGGGCAAGGGGCTCGGGCGCGGCATAAAGAATTTCAAGCGGTCGCTCAGTGAGCCGGACGAGATAGACATCACCCCCAAGACCCCGCAGCAGGAACCGGAAAAGAAGAAGAACGACGCCTGAGCCCCGCCTGCCGGGCGTAGCGGGCGCGTCAGCTTGCGCCGTCATCCGCCGTTGCCGCGCGCTGTCACAACAGATGACGCCGCGCGGCGGCGGTTTTTTCGGGCGTGGACCGCGCGCATCTTCATCAGGCTGTATCCGCGGTGCGCGTTTCCCCGGCGCCGGGAATACGGTCCAGTTCCGCCAGGGCTTCGGTCAGGCGGTCGACCCACATGGCGGCAATGACGTCGTGTTCCACCATCCCCCGGGCCGCGACGCGGCAGCATATCCCGGCTTTTTCCAGCGTGTTCCGCCATGTCCCGGGCCCCTTGCCGGCCATGTCGCGGGCGGCGTGCCGCCCCGGCAGAGCGAAAAAGGGGACCAGGCAGGCCCTGGCCACGCCCTTTTTCCGCAGTTCGGGCAGCAGGGTTTCCACCCCCGCAGCCGCATTCAGCGTGCCCAGAAAAACAGGGGGATCCCCCCGGAGCAAAAGGGCCGCAAGATCCCGGTACCATGCCTGCGCGGCGTGTCTGGCCCCGTGCCCCACCCAGATCACGGCTTCCTGCGCCGGGGGGGACGGGGGCGCGACCCGGCGCATGGCCTCCGCCATGTGGACGAGGGATGCTTCGTCCGCCAGCAGGGAGCGCCCCACGACGACGGAAAGTTCCGGATGTTTTTTCCGGCTCAGGGCGGCCTGATGCAGCAGTTCGGCGTGTTCCGCGCCGGGAACCAGATGCAGCGGCTGTACCGCGACGCGGCGGATGCCGTCGCGGACGAACAGGGAAAGGGCTTTGGCGACGCCGGCGCCGGGGGACTGCCCCGGCGTCAGGGCGGGACGGCGCGCCGCGTGCCGCGCGGTAAAGGCCCAGCGCAGAACGTTTGCGGGAAAGGCCGCGCGGACCTTTTCCTCGAACGCGCGCAGAGCCGGGGCCGCGTTGCGGGTCCCGGCTCCGAAGGCGACCAGTAATATGCCGCGCGGGCTCTCCCGTGCCGTTTCCGTCATGGACCGCAGCGGGGGCGCGTTGCCGCCTTTTCGTTCACGCAAGCCCCCTGGCCATGCGCCGGGCCTTGTCGTGTTCTGCCAGCAGGCGCAGGTGCTTCTGCTCCTCTTCGATACACGCCTGGATATGCGGGATTTCCGATTCCGGCACCATATGGCGCATGGCGTTGAAAAAAAGGATGGTGTCCTTTTCAAAATACATGGCCTGCATCAGGGGCCTGTCCCGCAGCAGTTCCTGCTGTTCCGGCATAAACAGGCTGTGGCTGTTCAGCAGAATGTCGACGTACTCAAGATATTCCGGGGCGGAGCTTCCGGCGGGCAGAGAAAGGCCCCCGACGCGCTGCAGCATGGCCTGAAAAATTTTCTCGTGGCGCTGTTCCTCTTTGGCCATGAAGGTGAAAAAATCCCTGTCTTCCTGTTCCGCCGCTCCGGATGCGGCGCTTACGTAAAAGCCGTGCCCGCGGCGTTCTATTTCTACTGCGGCGGCAATGACGTCCGCCGCGTTGACAAAGCTGGCCATGGCGTATCCTCGGGTTGGGGTGGGCGGAAAATCGTGCGCCCGGCGCATGAAGCGCGGGCTTCGCCTATAATAGGCTGCTTCGGCGCGCCTTTCAAGAAGAAAGGGCGGCCGGCGGAGTCCGATCCGGCGTGGGGCTTGGCGGGGTGCAGCAACTCGGGACGGTATTCGAAGTGCATGAAATCAAAGGCGCTCCATTTGCCGCCCCAGATGAATCCTTCCGCTTCAAACGCGTCCACCACAGCCTGAGGATATCCGCGCCGGACGGCGGTGACGCGTTCGGGAGACGGGCGCCACAGCCAGTACAGGCCTCTGTCCGCGTTCAGGTCAATGGCGATGCCGAAGGCGTGGGCGGAAAGCTGCCCCGTGTCCTTGACCGGCCGCCAGATGAAGGTGCCTGCCAGCGGCAGGACATACGCCGTGTCCGCGGGGTGGGCGGCCAGGTGATTTTTCAGGCGGGCCGCCACCCGCCGGAGGGCGGCGGATGCGCCGTGGCGGCGGTTGAAGGGCACGGACTGTCCCAGAAAATCGACGGTTTCGCAGTTGGCGCGCACGGCTTCGGCGCTGCCGCCGTACAGAGCCTTGAGCAGGGGGATGCAGCGCGTCCGTCCGGGGTCAAAGCCCCCGGCGGGCATACGGCCGCCCGCGCCCGCCGGATAGGGCCGGGCCAGGGTGTCCGCCAGGGTGGCGGGGAAGGGCATCTCTTTCGGCGGATGCTTGACCAGGATGGCGGCGAGCAGGGGAATCGGGGCCTGATCGTCCTTGCGGGAGATCAGATAATACCCGTTCCCGCCGGGCACGACGTCCGGGGCGAACTGGTCCATCAGCGCGGGATAGGTCTGGCGCAGCAGGCGCGCCAGACCGGCTGCCCTGGTTTTGTCCTTTTCCGCGGCGCCATGGGACGGCGGTGCCGTATCCGCGGCGGACGCGGGGCAACAGGCCAGCAGCAGAACGCCCGCCAGGACCAGCAGCGGAGCGCGGCCCGGCCGCATGCTATGTCTGCTCCTGCAGGGCTTTCAATATTCGGAACAGCTCACGGTACGCTTTGGGCGGCCGCTTTTTTTCTCGTTCCTGCCTGGCGGTAAGGGCCAGATGCCGCAGACGGGGCAGTTCCGCGGCGGGCCAGTCCGCCGCCAGATCGCGCAGCGCCTGTTCCAGGTCTTCGCCCCCGGCGTTCACCAAATTGTCGCGCAGGTTTTCCACACGGTGCAGGGCGGCGGTTTCGGCCCGGCCGGGGGCGCGGTGGGCGTCCAGCTTTTCGCGCACAGCGTCTTCGTCCGTTTCACGCATCAGGCGGCCGATATACTGCATCTGGCGGCGCCTTGCCTCATGGCCGGTGTATTTTTTCCATTCGGCAATGGCCCTGACCAGATCCGGCGGCAGGCCGAAACCGTCCAGCACGGAAAGCGGCAACGCCGCCAGGGCGGCGCCCATATCCTGGGCCGCCGTGCTTTCCCGTTTTTTTTGCGAACGGCTTTTGCCGTCCTCGTCATCATATGGTGCAGTCATAAAAAATACGCCTTTATCCCGGGGGATTCCGTCGTTGCAACCTTTTTCTGTCCCGCGCGGAACGGACAGGGCTCTTGTCGCGGGGGCAGGGGGCGGAACCCCCTGACCGCCAATCCGCGAGGCGCAGCCCCGCCCGGATTGAGGCCAACCCCGCAAGGCCGGGCTTTGTCACGGCACGCCCGCTCCGGCGCTTTGCGGCGGCAATGGATGCCGCCCGCGCCTGCGTGGAAACCTGTTGCCCAAAAAGACTCCGGCATCAGCCGCCGCGAGGCGGAGCCTCTCTCCCGCGGCCTTGGTTTGCCCACTCATTTCACGTACACGGCCGCCAGCACGCCGGCGAACAGGATGACCGACACGACTCCGTTGAGGGCGAAAAAGGCCAGATTCAGGCGCGACAGGTCGTCGGGCTTCACCAGGCCGTGCTCCCAGTACAGCAGGCCCGCGACAGCCGCGCAGACCGCGAACCAGGGCCAGGCAAAACCGAGTCCCCAGCCGGCCAGCAGCAAAAAGATCACGGTGTTGACGTGGCAGCAGCCGGCGATAAGCAGGGCCGAGGGGATGCCGAACCGCGTGGGCACGGAATGCAGCCTGTTCTGGGTATCAAACTCCAGGTCCTGGCAGGCGTAGAAGATGTCGAACCCCGCGACCCAGAACAGCACGGCCGTGGACAGCAGCGCCGGAGGCAGGGTGAAGGCGGGTTTTACCGCCAGCCAGCCAGCCATGGGGGCAATGGCCAGGACCAGGCCCAGCACGAAATGGCACAGCCAGGTGAAGCGTTTTGTGTAACTGTAAAGAGCTGCTATGGCCAAAGCCAGGGGCGAGAGGGCGAGACACAGATCATTCATGCGGAAGGCGGTGAAAATGAACCCGAGCGCCATGACCCCGCAAAAGCTCCAGGCTTCGAACAGGGTGATTTCGCCGGTGACCAGGGGCCGGTCTGCGGTGCGGGGGTTCAATCTGTCATAGCGCACGTCCACGATGCGGTTGAAGGCCATGGCGAACGAGCGCACGCAAACCATGGCGATGGCCAGCAGGATCAGGTCGGTCAGGCCGGGCCAGCCGCCGGCCGCGGCAAAGGCGCCCATGAACGCGAAGGGCAGGGCGAAAACCGAATGTTCGATTTTGACCATGCGGCAGAGTATTCCGACGTGAGCGAACAGAGGCATGGGGCACCTCCCTTACAATAATTTTTGGACGGTCCAGCCGCCTTCTTCGGCGGCGTGCTTTTCCAGAACCGAACCGCCGATGACGCAGATGTTGCCGCCAGCCAGGGCTGCCTCCAGCACGGTGCCGAATTCCTGAAAATGGCGCGCCGTGGTGCTGAAGATTTCATCCCGCATCCGTTGCCGCGTTTCGCTTGTGTCTCCGGCAAGGCGGCGGGAAAAGGCGGCCATGCCCTTGGCGTCGGGCAGCAGGTACGCGTCGACCTCGCCGATGGCTCCGATGATGGCGGCATCCAGGTCGCGGCGGGAGAGGCTGATGCCGCGCAGATGGTCCGCAGTGCGGCCGAATACGGCGATGGTCTCCTTCACGTTGGGATCGCGGTAGGAAGCCAGCACGAAAGAGCCGGTCATGCGGTCAAAAGAGCAGAACGCGCCGTAAGCCCCGCCCTGCACCCGCACCTTTTCCCACAGCCAGCCCGTGCGCAGTTGCTTCATGATCACATGCACGGAACCGTGATAGGCATAGCCGCTGTCGTAGAGGTTGCCGCCCCGGCCCACGTAGTTGACCTGGGAAGGCAGCAGCAGCGCTTCGCGCCGGGGCAGATCCGCCGCGGTCCAGGCGCCGGCCTGCGCGGCGGGCGCCTTGGCGGGCAGGGCAGCCGCCATGGCGGCCGCTTCGCGCAGCAGACGGTCCCTGTTGGCCTCTTCGCTGGTGATGTTCCAGTTCAGGTTTGAACGGACGAGCACGGAGGCGCGCACGGCTTCAAGATCCGCCAGCACGCCGGGCCAGTCGCGGGCCGTCCGCGCGGCCAGGTCACGCAGGTACAGCAGGGAGGCGACGCCGCCGAAAGCTTCTTCCATCCGGCCGGCAGGGGACTGGGCCGCGCGCAGGCGGGTGGTGACGAACGAATGCCCGGCGGGCACCAGGGCGTGTTCCATTCTGGCTTTTTCTTCCAGCACCATGCGGGAAAACCGCTCGGGATCATTCAGATTCGCTTCCAGCGCGATCTCGCGCAGCAGCGCGAACATGTCGCTGATTTTGTCCGGCGCGGCCTTGCCGGAAAGGACCAGTCGGGGCAGGGGCGAACGGCTCAGCCTTTCGGTCAGCACGGTGGGTCCCGCGCCCAGTCCGCCGGTTTTGCAGGCGATGGCCATGTTCAGGTCGAGAAAATCCCGGTTTTTCGTGCCCATCTCCACCAGTGCCCGGCCCATGAGCGGCAGCAGGGGGTACAGATTCCGGGGCGTGTCCGCCAGATCGAAAAATCCTTCCACGTACGCGATGCCGCTGGTCGGCAGGTCGTGGAACAGCACCGGCGCCGCTTCCGGCCCTTCCATGCTTTCGGAGGGGATGTCGGCGCCGCGTCTGGGCAGGTCCGCCACTTCCAGCCGGGGGATGCGGGCCAGATCCGCCGGATCGTCAGGTTTTTCCTGCAGGGCTTTCAGGGCCTGCGCCCGCGCGGCCAGCTCCTGGCGGTCCTTTTCGGGCAGGGCGCTCAGGGCGGCGGCGACGCGGTCCTGTTCCGCCAGGGCCTTGGCCGCTTCCAGTTCCCGGTCCGGGACCAGGGTGACCCGGGCCCGGTGGGGATTGTCCAGAAAATACCGGCGGATAAGGGCTTCAAAATACGGCTCGCCGGCCGCGATTTTCTTCTTGATCACGGCCAGGGGCGTTTCATAGCGCAGGGGGGCGAACGGATCGCCGTCGTGCAGCCAGGTGACCAGCGCCTGCAGCATGACCGCCAGGCCCACGGGAAAGCGGCCGGTGTTTTTTTCGCGCAGCGCGAATTCCACGCTGTTCACGGCGGCGTCCACGCACGGGGGGGGTATGCCGCCGGCGGCCAGGCCGCCGAGGGTGTCCAGAATCAGCGTTTCCACCTCGTCCGCGCGGCCGGGGTCGATCCCGCGCAAGCCCACGGAAAAGGAACTTTGCCGCAGTTCCTCTTCCAGGCCGTCGCCGGTCAGATCTTCACCCAGGCCGGATTCGATGAGCGCCCGGCGCAGGGGGGATGCCGGCATGCCCAGCAGAATGTGATCCAGCATGCGAAAGGCCAGATTCAGTTCCACATCGTCGGTTTCGGCCAGCAGCCAGTTGCAGGCGGTCATGCCCTTGTCGCCGTCTTCCCCGGCGGCAAAGGGGATGCTGACGGAACGGGGCGCGGCCAGCGGTTTCTGCAGGGCGACGGCCGGGGCGGGATCCTGGCGGGTGAAGCGGGATATGGCCGCGCCGACCTGGGCCAGGCGTTCGTCTTCGTCATCGTCGCCCCAGAAAAAGAAGCGGGCATTGGACGGATGGTAATGAACGCGGTGAAAGCGCACGAAATCCCTATACGTCAGGTCGGGGATGACCTCCGGATCGCCGCCGGATTCCAGTCCGTATACCGTGTCGGGGAAAAGCTGGTGCAGGCAGTGGCGGCCCAGCACCGATTCGGGCGAGGAGAATACGCCTTTCATCTCGTTGTACACCACGCCCTTGAATACGAAGCCGCCATTTTCACCGGGTTCCAGATGCCAGCCTTCCTGCTGGAAGACCTCTTCGGTGATGCGGGGAAAGAAGACGGCGTCCAGGTATACGTCGGTCAGGTTGCGGAAATCGCGGACATTGGCGCTGGCCACCGGGTAGCAGGTCTTGTCCGGATAGGTGAACGCATTGAGAAAGGTCTGCAGCGAACCCTTGAGCAGTTCCACAAAAGGTTCCCTGACCGGATATTTTTCCGACCCGCAGAGCACGGAATGCTCCAGAATATGAGGCAGGCCCGTGGAATCGGCCGGCGGAGTGCGGAAGCTGACCCCGAACACCTTGTTTTCGTCGGCGTTGCGGCAGGAAAGCAGTTCCGCGCCCGTGGCGTCGTGCCGCCAGAGCCGCATCGCGCTTTTGCATTCCGCGACTGCTTCTTCCCGGATCAACGTAAAACCGTGTGTGCCCATGAATTCTCCCGATATCTGTTTTTACAGGTCGCGCGGCAAGAGAACGGGATGCCGCACACACAGCATACCACGTCCCGGTGTTGCTTGTCAGCATATAGAGCCGTTTCGCTTTGAGATTGTCGCGTGCCGGCGGACAAAGCCCCCCCGGGCGTTGCCGAAACCCCCGTGGCAACAGGGCGCCGCGCGGGCGGCATTCATTGCCGCCGGTACGCGACGGCGTGAGCGGGCCTTCGCCGGCCCCGGGTTTGCGGGGGCGTCATCCCGGCCTGCGCCCGTCCCGCGGCCCTTGCCGTACGGCGTTCCGCAAGGCCGGAACATGGCGTCCGAATCGATGCTTTCGCTGCGCGGACACTCCGCGGCCGTACCCGGCATGATTTTGCGCGGGCCGCCGCGTTGTCAGCGGATATGGGACCGGACCAGAAAGCGCATTTCCTCAAAAGGCATGCGGTCGCGGATGGCCATGCCCAGGTCAATGGAAAGGGCCATTTTGCGGCGCATGTCGTCCAGAATAACTGTCTTGAACTTTTTCATCCATTTGCGGACAAAAGGCGCGTCAAAACCGTCCACCACCAGGGCCAGGCCGTCGGTGAAAAAAACCGAGCCCGGCTGGGGCAGAAAAGAGCGCGTCGCCGCCTTGCCGTGCCGGCGGGCCAGGGTGGCGTAGAACAGCAGGGCGGTCACCAGGCTTTCGTCTGACAGGGAGTGGTTGATCTGGTACGTTTCCGACTGGGGAACGGCGTCCAGAGCGGCGGCCAGACGGGCCTGGGCCGTTTCCAGAAGCTGCTCGGGATTGGAAAGCGGCACGGCGAAACAGGCGGTGACGCGGGCCAGCGTGCGCAGCGGGTTTTCCCCGGTGGCGATATCCATGATGGCGATGCGCATGAGGTCGAACTGCCTGTCCAGTCTGTCCAGTTCGCCCTGCGCGCAGATTTCCGCAAGCTGGCGGCACTGCGCGGGCGAAAGTTCGGCCAGCAGCATGCCCAGAAGATGCCGGACAAAGGGTTCGCCGACGTAGCCCGCTTCCGCTTCCAGAATTTTCAAATTCCGCGAGTTGCCCGTCAGTTTGCGCAGCGAAAGCCAATACGCGGCCACTCCGTCAAGGGGCATATGCAGAAAAGTCGGATCCTGGCGGGCTTGGGTCATGCGTCGTACAGCCGTGTCCCGCGGCAGGCCCCGGGACGGGGGGAAGTCGGTTACACGGTGAGCAGGGAATTGTCCGTCCCGGCGAAGTCACAATGTTCATACCCGTCGGCCTGCGGGTCGTTCAGCCAGATTTTTTCATCCGCAAGATAGCGGAATTTGAAGGTACCGCCCGCCGGCAGTTTCATTTCAAGCGCAAAATCCCCGTTTTTCAGGCGCCGCATAATGGAGGCCCCGGTATCCCAGTTGTTGAAGTCGCCGACAAGGGCAATCTGCCCGGCATTGCCCGCTTCGGACGCGGTCAGGTGAAACCGCACCTTGCATTCGTGTTTTGACTTGAGAAGCTGCTTGGTTATGGACATATCATTCTCCCTGCGGATGTCGCGATACACCGCCGTGAACGGCATGCGCTGAACAGGAACATGCCGCAGCCGGCGTGACGCTTGTGTGCCGGGCCGGGCATGGTGCCAACAGGAGGCCGGCGCGGGGAGAAAAAACTCAGCAGTTGGCCGCCTTGAGGGTGTCTTCCAGAAAAGCCCGCAACGTGTCCGCCTGCGCCGCTTCAACCCCGCAAAGGCCGAAAACGACCGCCAGCAACATGTCCACCCGCAAAGTGATTTCCTGAAGGCCGTTACTTATATGGCACAGATCGTCCGTAACTTGCAAGACATAGACGCGCCGCCATTTCGCCGCGTTGGACCCGGACACCACGGAATACACCTGGCGGCCGTCGTTGGTGACGTACAGTTTCAGCCGGGTCAGGGTGCCCTGATCTTCGTCAAAATACGAACTTTCGGAAAAAAGTTTTCCCTGAAAGCGCACTTCCACCCCGGCGTCATTATGCAAGATATGTTCTTCCACCGCTTCCTGCCATTGCTCTGCCATGTTTCCCTCCTCCAGGGCGGGACGATGACGCTGTAAGCTTCAATGGATTTCCTGCCGCGCCGGCGCCGGAGAGCGGCCCGGATGCGGCGGTCACGCCGTGGGCAACGTCAGTTGCTGCGGCCCCGCAGGCTTTGCCGTTTTGCCCCTGCCGGCGTTTTCCCGCGCGTCCGGGCGCGGAGCGTCACCGTCTTCCTGGTTTTGGCCGGGCTCGAACAGCTCTCCCCCGCCCTGGGCGGTCCAGAACGCTTGCAGATCGGTGCGCGAGATACGGTATTCACGCCCCAGTCTGGCGGCGCGCAACTCTCCCGCGCCGATTGCCCGGCGCAAGGTTTCTTTGTGGCAGCTGAGCAAAACAGCCGCTTCGGCCAACGTGAAGGTAGTCTTCCGCATTGTTATGCATCCGGTATCAGAATGTCTATCACGCCCAATCAACCGGTGTCAACTCGAAGCGTACAAAGCCGGCAAAAAATAACCGGAAGAGGCTGTGGGGCGGCATGGCCACCGCGCGCATACCGGAAGTTATACTTGCCCGATGCCGCCTGTTTTCATGGTTTGGCGCAATTCCAGACCTACCGGGCGCCAGTCTGATTTATCGCTGAGCGAAACCGCAATTCCACCGCATGCGGCCTGCGTCCGCCGCGACTGAAAGACGTTTTGGGGGGCATCCGTTGATCCTCGCGCCGTGTTTACCATTTCGCGGCAAGCTGATATCCAGTGCGGACACGCTTCCATGCAGGAGTTGCAGTTATGCGGACCATAATCACGGCGGTTTTCTGCCTGTTCCTGTTGTGCCCCGCTGCGCCGGCCGCCCCGGCTTCCCGGCAGCCCGCGCAGCAGGCGCCGGCCGCGCAGGCCGACCCGGCGACGCAGGCCGCGCTGCGGTCGGCATCCGCCGCTTACGGGAAAAAAGAGTACGCCGGGGCCATCAGGCAGCTGACGCCGCTGGCCGAGGCGGGCAACGCCCAGGCGGCATTCGCTCTGGGGCTCATGGCCATCCGGGGGCATGGCATGCCGCAGAGCCCCGAGACCGCCGCCAAATGGTGGACCCGGGCGGCCAGGGCGAATTTTCCCGACGCCCAGTACCATCTGGGGCTTTTGCACCACCGGGGGCTGCTCGGGCCGCGCAAGGCGGAGCTTGCCCGCGAGTGGTGGACCAGGGCCGCGGAAAACGGCCAGGGGGACGCCATGTTCGGCCTTGCCCAGATGATGCGGGCCGGCGACGGCGGTCCCGGGGACATGAACGGTTCCCTGCGCTGGTTCAATGCGGCCGCGGACCTGGGGCACCCCGGCGCGGCTTTTGAACTGGGCATGATGTGCAAGACCGGCCAGGGACTGCCTAAGGATATGAACAAGGCCCGCGCGTATTTCCAGAAAGCGGCTGCCGCGGGCATGCCCCAGGCGAAGCAGGAACTGGAAAAACTGCCGAAAAAATAGATCCCATGCTCGATATACTGAATCTTTCGTTTGCCGAACTGTCGGCCTTCATGCGGGATGAACTGGGACAGCCGGCCTTTCGCGCCGGGCAGGTCTGGCAGTGGCTGTGGCAGAAGCGGGCCCGGTCTTTCGCCGGGATGACCAACGTCTCCAAGGAAACCCGCCGTATTCTGGAAGAACGGTGCTCCATCCGCTGGCCGGAAATAGCGGCTGAACAACAATCCGCCGACGGCACGGTGAAGCTGCTGCTGCGTCTGGCCGACGGCGAATGCGTGGAAACGGTGCTGATTCCCAGCGAATCGCGCGAGGGGGCGGGGCGGCTGACCCAGTGCCTGTCCTGCCAGGTGGGCTGCGCCATGGGCTGCACCTTTTGCGCCACGGGCGGCATGGGTTTCATCCGCAACATGAACATGGCCGAGATTCTGGGGCAGGTGCTTGTCGCCCGGGAATACCTGCACGAGGAACCCGATGCCCCACAGTTGCGCAACCTGGTGTTCATGGGCATGGGCGAGCCGCTGCTCAACCTGCGCGAAGTCATGCGCAGCCTGGAAGCCCTGAACCGCGAACCCGGTCTGGCTTTTTCGCCCCGGCGGATCACGGTTTCCACCTGCGGCCTGGAAAAGGGCCTGCGTGAACTGGGGGAAAGCGGTCTGGCCTATCTGGCCGTGTCGCTGCACGCGCCGGATCAGGAACTGCGCGCGCGCATCATGCCCAAAGCGGCTCGCTGGGAGCTTTCCGACCTGATGGAGGCCCTGGCCCGCTATCCCCTGAAGGCCAGGGAACGCCTGACCTTTGAATACCTGCTGCTGGGCGGCGTCAACGACGGTCCGGAACATGCCAAAGCCCTGGCCAGGCTGATGGCGAAAGTCAAAGCCAAGCTGAACCTGATCCTGTACAATCCGGTGGAAGATTCCCCCTACGCCGCGCCGGATCCGCAACGGGTGGAAGCCTTTGAAGCCATCCTGCGGAGCAAGCACATCACGGCCATCGTCCGGAAAAGCAAGGGACGGGACATCAAGGCAGCCTGCGGGCAGTTGCGGGCGGTGAACAAGACCGGACCGCCGGACGCGGCCTGAGACGGGCTTTCCCCTCAAGTTTTTCCCCATGCTCGCGCAATGTTCCGGTCCGGACTCTTCCCGGGCTTTCGGGCCGGAAAAGACGATTGACAAATATAGGAGAAAATATAACACCTCCCTTGCCGAATATAGCAATTCTTCTGCAGCGTCGTCACAAGAAACGTTATGGATGCGTATCGGGGGGAAACATGAGCATTAAACGGATGGTGAATATTTCTTGGGTCTTTTTTCTGACGGTTTTTTTGTTGCTGGGGTACGGACTGTTCAGCGTATGGGAAAACGCATCTTCGCGCGATGCAGCGCAGACAGCGCGCCAGAAGTCATTCCTCCTTGCCGGTGAATTGCAGCAGAGTTCGGAAAATCTGACAAATTATGTCCGAATGTATGCCGTCACCGGCGAAGAAACGTTCGCCACGGCGTACTGGGACGTCGTCAAGGTGCGTTCCGGCGACGCGCCCCGGCCTTCCGGCCTGCTCATTGCCTCCGGCCAGCGCGTTTCTCTGACCAGGCTTATGGAAGAAGCCGGATTCACGTCGGACGAATTGGGGCTGTTGCAGCAGGCGGGAAAACTTTCCGACGGGCTGATTCTGCTTGAGACGGAGGCCATGCACGCGGTGAAGGGGGAATTCCGCGACGACGCGGGAGGCTTCACCAAAAAGGGCCAGCCGGATACCGCTTTGGCGGCCAGGCTGGTGTTCAGCAAGGAATACCGTGACCATGTGCGGAAAATAATGGAGCCGATATCCGTTTTCCGCCAGAGACTCACCGAGCGGCTGGACAATGCCGTGCACGCGAAAACGGCGGGTTTTGAAAAAAGCCTGTGGCTGCTGATCGGCCTTTCTTCGGTGATGACGCTTGCCGCGCTGGGGTTTCTGATTTTTCTCAATCAGACGGTCGTTCGCCCCATCCTGCAATGTGATGCCTTCGCGCAGCACGTGACGCAGGGCAATTTTGAAAGTCGCATGGCATACCAGAGCGCCAATGAGATAGGATCCCTGGCCGATTCGTTGCGCAGCATGGTGAAGAACCTGCGCGAACGCATCGCCCACGCGGAGGAGGCCACGAACAAGGCCGAAGCGCAATCCGCCCTGGCGGCGGAAGCTTCCCGCAACGCGGAGAGCGCCAGAATCGCGGCGGAAAAAGCGAAAAGCGCGGGCATGCATCAGGCCGCCGACCAGGTGACGGCCATCATGCGGGATGTCACGGTCAGTTGCTCCGCGCTGCACACCCAGGTGGACAACGCTTCGAAAGGGGCACTGGCCCAGCGGCAGCGCGCGGGAGAAACGGCGACGGCCATGGAGCAGATGAACGCGACGGTTCTGGATGCCTCGCGCAACGCCGGCGTTGCGGCGGATTTCTCGGAAAAAGCGCGGCAACAGGCGCTTTCCGGGGCCGATGTCGTGCGCGACGTGCTGGGCGCCATCACGGCGGTCAGGACATCCACCGACAAGCTGCAGCAGAATCTGGCCCGGCTGGGCGAGCGTGCCGAAGGCATCGGCGAAGTGTTGGGCATCATCACCGATATCGCGGACCAGACCAATTTGCTGGCCCTGAACGCGGCCATTGAAGCCGCGCGGGCCGGCGAGGCCGGGCGCGGGTTTGCGGTCGTGGCGGACGAGGTGCGCAAACTGGCGGAAAAAACCATGCAGGCCACGCATCAGGTGGGCGAAGCCGTGGGCGCCATTCAGCGGGACGCCGCCTCCAGTATCCACGATATGGGCGAGGCCGCCGGTTCCGTCAAGCGCAGCACGGAACTGGCCCAGACCGCGGGCACGTCGCTGCAGGAAATCGTGGCCATCGTGAACGAAACGGCAAATCAGGTCCGGGCCATTGCCGCGGCGGTGGAAGAACAGTCCGCCACCAGCCGCGCGATCAGCCGCAACACGGACGAGGTGCTGGCCACGGCGGAAGCGACGGCCGGCGCCATGACCCATTCGGTGGATGCCCTCAAACGTCTGACGACCCTGACCCGCAACATGGAAAAGCTGGTGGAGGATTTACGGAAATAGGGCGCGGTGTTCTCACGCATTGCAACGAAACCGGGCGTTTTCCGCGATGCGGGAAACGCCCGGTTTCACAGTACCTTCGCGTTTTTCCATCCGCCAGTTCGCGCACGGCGCGGCGCATTCTTTTTCCCGCCGCGGGGCATGCCGCGCTGTCCGCTTGCAAACGGCCGCTTCTCCGCGCTGCGTGCCCGCCGGAGCGTTTTCACGGCGAAAACGCTTTCGGGTCCGGCGCCTTGCGGCACCGCCTGCGCGGGAGGAAACCCCGCCTCCGTCAGGATTGCGCCGCCCTGGCCCTGCGCACGACAACGCTTTCGCCGCCGACGCCCCAGCTGTCCCAGGGAATTTCCTCAATCACCACGACGGTGGTGGCCGGGTTTTTGCCCAGAACGTCGACCAGCATCTGCGTGGACCGTTTGATCAGTTCGGCTTTTTGTTCAGCGGTGGGGGAATCTTCACCGCCGGTTATCTTGATGTTGACAAAGGGCATGGTTTTCTCCGTCAGTCGGTTGGGCCCGGGTTGTAGGTCGGTGAGGCGATGCAGGCGTCTTCCGGGCAGAAACAGGCATCACGCAGCATGTCTTCCAGGGAAACAGTATTCAGGGTGTCGCGCATGGCGTGCACGGCGCGGGTCCAGATGGACCTGGTGGCGCACGTGTTCTTGCGCGCGCAGCCATCCGGAGTCTTGAACGCTTCCACGGCCTGGTCGCCGTTTTCCAGCAAAAAAATTACATCCCCCATGTGGATGGCGGATGCGTGCATGTGCAAACGGTAGCCGCCGCGGGGGCCGGCAACGCTTTCGATATAGCCGCCCCGTCGCAGGATGGTGCAAAGTTTTTCAAGGTACTTTGCCGAAATATGTTGCCGTTCCGCGATATCACGCAAGGGAACGGGTCCGTTTTCCTCGTTCAGGGCCACATCCATAAGCAGGCGGGTGCCGTATCTGCTGCGGGTGGTGAATTTCATACTCGAACGCTCTGTGTGCTGCCCGGCTTGCCCCGGCCGCGAGATTTCGGAAACTGCCGGAGCGTCGGGCGGTCCGGAGCGGCCTCTGCCCCCGGACCGGTGACGTTTCCGCGCGGGGCTATTCGTCGCCGTCCTCGTCCTCTTCCCGGGGCTTCAGATGATCCGGCACGATGACCATGCTCAGGATGACCGGTTTGAGGAAAGACCATTTAATGCCGATGTGGTATTCTTCCTCCAGGTCGCGGATGGCGTCCCAGCAGTTGTGGCAGGGCGCGATGACCATTTTCGCGCCGGTGGCCAGAATCTGGTCGCGTTTGGTCAACAGCGCCTGGTTGCGCTGTTTGCGGAATCTGCCGATGCCGTTCAGACCGCCTCCGCCGCCGCAACAGTAGTTGTCCTCGCGGTTGGGCGACATTTCGCGGAAATCTTCGGCGATGTAGCTCATGATCTCGCGGGTGTAGTTCGCCAGCCCGTGATTGCGCACATAGTTGCACGAATCCTGTAACGTGACCGGTCCCTTGATGCGTTTGGCCGGGTCGATCTTCAGCTTGCCGGTGCGCAAGGCTTCGGCCAGCCACTGCACGTAGTGGATGTATTCCGCGGGGGGCCGTCCGTCGGGCCTGCCCGCCCAATACGGGCCTTCGATGACCGTGGCCCGGTGGGCGTGGCCGCATTCGGTGCCGATCACGCGTTTGGGCCGCAGGCGTTCAATGGCGCCGTACACGTTGAGCACGTTGTTTTTGCAGGCTTCCCAGTCACCGGCGAACATGGCGAGCGATGTCTGCTCCCAGCCTTCGCTGGGCACGGTCCATTTTTCGCCCGCGATGTGAAAAAGGATGGCCGCCTGCGCCACGTCCTCGGGATAATGTTTGGGCTCGCGCGCGTTGAGGGTGTACATGATGTCCGCGTCTTCGACGTCCACGGGAATTTCCAGCTTGGGCCATTCCTCGCAGTTTTCTTCGACCATCCATTCGCAGGTATCCACCCAGTCTTCGCTGGTGACGTCCATCTGGGCCTTGTACACCCGGTGCATGCCGGACCCGATCTTCAGTTCCCAGGGCACGAATCCCTGCGAGAACAAAAGGCCGCGCAGATAGCTGAACATGACCCCCATGTCGATGCCGTGGGGGCAGTATGTGCCGCAGCGGTTGCAGCAGGTGCATTTGGCCCAGGCCACCTCCATGGCGTCGCGCATGAAGGCGCCGTCGACCCGGCCTTTGCGCCGCACGATTTCGCCCAGGGTGGACTGGATTTTATACGCCGGCACCTGCCTGGGATCGCGGTTGGAAACCCGGTAAAAAAAACAGCTGTTGGCGCACATGCCGCAACGGGCGCAGATTTCCAGCCAGGTCAGGGTGCGCGACCGGCAGGTTTTTTGGATCGTGTTCCACAGCGCGGCGCTGTCCACGTCCAGTTCTTCCAGTTCCTTGTAGTACCGGATCCCGCCCTTGTCGGCCAGCAGGGTCTTGAGGGCTTCTTCCGTATTGACGGGATTTCTGTTGCACAAGATGCCTTCAGGCATGGGAGACTCCTCTCAGGTCCTCTTTACCAGGGGAAGCAGGGGCCGCGGTACCGGCCGCCGCGCTTGATGCTGTAATCCATGCCCAACTGCCCGCGGGACATGAAGAAGAGAACGATGTGCGACAATTTGGTAAAGGGCGCGGCGACCAGCATCACTTCGCCACTCAGCATGTGCAGAATCAGCCAGGCCTCATAGCCCGGCGCGCTGCAGACGGCCAGAAACCCGGTGACAAAGGGAACCAGAACCAGCGCCAGGACGCCGTAATCCCGCCAGGTGGTCAACACGCGCACTTCCGGCAGGGTCAGGCGGCGCAGAATAATGCACGCGGCGGCGATAATGGTGCAGGCGGTCAATACATCGGCCATGTCCTGGGGCATGGTCGGCAAACCGAAACCCACGGCGCTGCGCAGCACGGTGCTGTGCCCGACGAGGAACAAGGGCACGAAAACGGCGCCCAGGTGAAAGACGAAGGTGCACAGGGTGAAGAACGGTGAGCCGCGCCAGCCGTGAGTGCCGTAGGGCACAAGCCAGCGGTATACGGACTGGGCCGCGCCTTTCAGGCCGGTTTTCAGGTGGGGCCGGTACGCGACCCGGTCCAGCTGCCAGTCCAGGCCCCTGACATACCATACGCCCCGCCAGACAAGCCCGCCGAAAAAAACGAGCAGGGACAACACCAGGCCGGGTCCGGTCAAAAATCCGTACATAGGGTTTTCTCCTTAGAACTTCCTGATGTCCTCGTCCCGTTCGCTCAGAAATCGCCAGAACCAGGCCAGCGCCACGAGGCCCGCGCCCATGAGCACATAGGTGATGGTCTTGGAGTGCAGCATAAAGCCGTGCAGAGAATGAAACACGCCGTCCATAAAGCCCCCTCAGTGGGTGTCCCGGTAGCCGGGGTGGCTGCGCAGCACCGGCATCAGCGCGCAGATGACGCGATAGGCCGTGATGATCAGGGTGGTGATGAAAACCAGCATGAGAATTTCCATCACGCTGGGGACATAGCGTTCTTCCCAGGGCAGCTGCCAGTTGAAGGCGAACAGGTAGATGATGAAGCGGTTCAGCAGAATGCCCGCGATGGTCACAAACGCGGCCAGACGGATCAGGCCCACGCGTTTTTCCCGCACGCCCGCGGCGAACATGACCATCGGGGCGGCGATGAAGCCGATCATCTCCAGCAGATACAGGGCGCCGTATCCGGTGTTCAGGTACCCCCAGCCGTTGTTCATGGCCAGATCGAAAATGCGGATGGCCAGATACCCGGCCATGACGAAAGCCGCGCCCTTGGCGGAAAGCAGGGCCACGCCGTCGGCGGCGTCCAGATATTCGGCGTCGGCCATGCTGCGCTGCCATCTGCTGGAGAAAACCCCTTCGGCGATGACCACGGAAAGGCCGGCAAAGATGCTGGAGACGAAAAAGAACACCGGAATGTGCGGGGAATACCACAGGGGATGAAGCTTGCCCGGGCTGGTCAGGATCAGAGCGCCCAGCGATGACTGGTGCATGGTGGAGAGCACGATGCCGAAAACGGTCAGCGGCAGGATCAGGCGGTGGACAAAGGCGCGCAGTCTGCCCCAGCCGGTCCACTCGCAGGCGGCGGGTATCCATTCGATGAACAGCACGCTGAGGTACAGAAAAACGCAGATGCCCACCTCGAACAGCAGCGAAGTGGTGCCCTGGGAGATGAAGATGGGATAGATCAGTTTCCAGGGCTGGCCCACGTCGTAGTGCAAGGTGCCGACCATGGCGATGAGATAGCCCAGAAAGGCGCAGGTGACGGCCGGGCGCACCACGGGTTTGTACTGTCTGAGGCCGAACAGGTAATAGGCGGCGCAGACGCAGTAGCCGCCGGCGGACAGGGCCACCCCGGCGATCTTGTATGGGTTCCAGATGCCCCAGGGCGTATTGTCGTCCAGGTTGGTGATGCCGCCCAGGCCCAGAGTGAAACGCAGCAGAGTCAGCAGCGCGCCCATGGCCAGGATGGCCGCGGTGACGATGTTGGCCGGCGTGCGCGGAACGGACGGCAGGCTTTTCACGGCGTCCAGAATGATCTGCACGCCCGGATCGGTTTTGACGGCTGCCAGTTTGGATCGCAGAACGGCGCGCATCAGGCGTCCTCCTCACCGGAAGAGGGTTTTTTCGGGGCCGGGGTTCTGGTGCCGGCGTTTTTTGCCGGGGCGGGTTTAGCCTTGGCGGACGGCCCCCCGGGGCTGGCTGCGGGGATGGCGGCGGCCCTGGCTGCCTTCTGGGCTTCTTCAAGCTGCGCCGTCGCTTCGTCCCTGGCTTTTTCCGCGGCTGCCAGGGCTTCGTCCCTGGCCTGCAGGGCGGCTGCCTGTTCTTTCTGGGTTTTGGCCAGGGCGGTTTCCTTGTCCTTTTCCGCCTTGGCCAGCGCGGCGGCCTTATCTTTGGCCGCCTTTTCCTCCGCCGCTTCCACGGCGGCCCGAACCGCCATGCTTTGCTCTTGCGCCGCGATTTTTTCCTTGCGTTTGGTCATGGCGTATGCGCCGGTCAGCAGCACGGGCCACAGCCCCGCCACCAGGGGCACCGCGCCCAGCGCGCCGGCGGTCAGTTCGGGCACGGAGGTCCTGCCCAGCTCGGGCTGGCCCAGATCCCGATGCGGCACGGGGGAAAGATACAGCCAATTGGTGCCGCCCATTTCCGTTTCACCGTAAATGTGGCTCACATACCGTTGCGGGGTTTGGGCGATGCGTTCCCGCGCGATGCGCAGCAGTTCGGTCCGTTTGCCGAACAGCAGCGCGCCGGTGGGACAGCCTTCAACGCAGCCGGGCAGCTTGCCCTGCCGCAGGCGCGGCTCGCACAACGTGCACTTGTGCACCAGCGGATACAGCGCCTTGTTATACTCATAGCTGGGCACGTTGAAGGGGCAGGCCACCATGCAGTAGCGACAGCCCACGCACAGGTGGGGTTTGTATGTCACGGAACCGTCGGGGTTCTGGACGAAAGCCTTGACGAAACAGGCGGACGCGCAGGCCGGCTCCAGACAGTGGTTGCACTGCTGCTTGCGGAAAACGGGCCGGTCGTCGCCGGGTACGGACGCGTATTTGTTGACGACGGTGTAGCTGTCAACCGTGGGGCGGCGTTTTTTGTCCAGAACGGACAGATCGGCAAAGGGCGTCCTGGGTTTGGGTCTTTCATTGACCGTCGCGCAGGCTTCCTCGCATTTGCGGCAGCCGATGCACAGAGTGGAATCATGCAGGACGCCGACGGCGTCCGCGTTGGGCCTGATCCCGGTTCCGGATGCGGATGCGGCCTGGGCCACGCCCGCGGCGGCAACGGTGGCCGCGCCTCCGGTCAGCCCGAGAAGTTTCAGAAAATCTCTGCGATCCATGGGCAGGCTCCTTGCCGGGAGAGTCGGGCGGAAAATCCTCCTGATTAAGGAGGACTTAGACTTTATATCCTGTCAATGCCCACGAGTCAAGGCGGCGAGAGCGGCGGCCGCGGGCGCGGGCCCGTCATCCCGCGCGCGGGTCGTGTTTTCGAGCTGTTTTTTATCCGCGGCGCGCCCAACGCCTGTCCGGCCCTATCCGCCTGTTCCGGATCGGCGTGTTTCCGCGCGGATTCGGAAGCAACCGGAGAACTGCCGGAAAGTTTCGCCGCCTCCCGGATGCGGCGCGGCCTCCGGCCGCAACGCTCCCGTTGCGGGGGGCGCCGCTTTTCTGTATGGTGCGCGTCACGGCAGGTCATGCCGTTCAGGAGGAACCATGCGCAAGTGGATTTTTCGCGGCCTCGTGCTGGCCGCCGTTCTGACTCTGGGCGCCGCCGGGGCGCGGGCCGCCGAACGGTCTCTGGTGAAAATGGAAACCGGCAAGGGCGACATCGTCATTGAACTGTTTCCGGCCAAGGCCCCGCGGACCGTGGCCAACTTTCTGCAGTACGTGCAGTCCGGGGCTTACGACGGGACCATTTTTCACCGGGTCATCGGCGATTTCATGATTCAGGGCGGCGGGTTCGACCCGGACATGCGCCAGCGTCCTTCCAACGCGCCCATCCGCAACGAGGCGGACAACGGATTGAAGAACGAGCGGTACACCATCGCCATGGCCCGTACCGGCGATCCGCATTCCGCCACCAACCAGTTTTTCATCAACGTGAAGAACAACGACTTTCTGAACTACAAGGCGCCCAACCCCGACGGCTGGGGATATTGCGTGTTCGGCAAGGTGGTTGACGGCATGTCGGTGGTCGACGCCATCAAGGCCGTGCCTACGGGCAACCGGGCGGGACACCAGAATGTGCCCAGGGAACCGGTGGTGATCAAAAAGGCGTACGTGTTCAAACTGGCGAAATAGGCGTCGGCGACCGACCCCGCGTGACACGGCAACGGCCTTCCGGCGACATCACCGGAAGGCCGTTGCGTGCGGGCTCATGATTAGTGGAGGGCGTTTTGCTCCCCGGCCGCGCCGGAGGCCCAGACCGCCAGGTCGTTTTCCAGAAGCAGGCCCGGCTGCACCGTATAGGCCGCGGACAGTTCCAGACGGCACCAGAATCCGTTGTCGGCCAGACGCACGTGCACGGGCGCGTTGCCCCTGTGCCGGCCGAGCAGGCTTTTCAATTCCTCCAGACGCGGCCGGGTCACGCCTTCCGCCGTCAGGTCCAGGCAGACCGGTTCCAGACTGCCGCTGCAGGCTTCTTCCAGGGGGGAGACCCTGGCGCCCAGCAGTTTGATTTCCCGCAGCGTTTCCTCGTCCTCATCATCCGCGGACTGGGTCTGGATATCATCCCCCCGGTCGCTGGGGCGGCATTCCAGATACAGGGGCTGGTCGGAGTTCAGCAACTCGCGGTGTGCCGCGTATGCTTCGGGAAAAAAGGTGCATTCGCCGGAAGCGGTCAGATCCTCGATCTGGCAGAAGGCCATGCGCGCGCCTTTTTTGGTGACGTATTCCTTGACCCCGGTGACCAGCACGGCGGTTTTGATGGCCGCCTCGCCGTACAGGTCGCGGCAGTCTTCCAGGGCGGTCAGGCCCAGCCGGACCATTTCCTTGCGGAAGGGCTGCAGGGGATGGCTGGTCAGGAAAAAGCCGAGAGCTTCCTTCTCAAAACGCAGCTTGTCCTTGTCCTGCCACTCCTCGATGCGTTCCTCCTCGCATTCAAAGCCGATGCCGGGCGCCGGCGGCACCGGCGCGGCATCCACCATGGAAAAAAGGGATATCTGGTTGGAATCCTTTTCCTTCTGGCGCTTCTGGGCCCTGGCCACGGCCAGATCCAGGGCGGCGAACAGCGACGCCCTGGTGCAGCCCAGACAGTCGCAGGCCCCGCCCTTGATCAGGTTTTCCAGCACCCGTTTGGTGACTTTGCGCAGCGAGACGCGCTGGCAGAGGTCGAACAGCGACGCGTACGCCCCGCCGGCGTCGCGGGCCTCGATGATTTCGCGGATGGCCTCGTCGCCCACGTTTTTCACCCCGCCCAGGCCGAACACGATCCTGCCGCCGCGCACGATGAATTCGCGGCGCGAATCCCGCACGGACGGCCGGTCCACGGGGATGTCCATGTCCTTGCAGGCCGCGATGTATTTGAGCAGCTTGTCCTGGTTGCCCATTTCCGAAGTCAGCAGGGCAGCCATGAATTCCTCTTTGAAGTGGGTCTTCAGATAGGCCGTGTGGTACGAGATCAGGGCATAGGCGGCGGAATGGGATTTGTTGAACCCGTATTTGGCGAACTGCTCCATCAAGTCGAAAATTTCGTTGGCTTTTTTGGTGGGAACGCCGTTTTCCTCCGCTCCGGACACGAATTTGGCCCGTTCCTTGGCCATGGCCAGGGGATCTTTCTTGCCCATGGCCCGGCGCAGCAGGTCCGCGCCGCCGAGGGTGTAGCGCCCCACGATCTGGGCGATCTGCATGACCTGTTCCTGGTAGACGATGACCCCGTAAGTATCTTTAAGACAGCCTTCCAGTTCCGGCAGGGGGTAGCTGATGGCCACTTCGCCCTGTTTGCGCTTGATGAATTCGTCAACCATGCCGGATTCGAGCGGTCCCGGACGGTACAGGGCCAGCATGGCGATGACGTCTTCAAATACCGTGGGCCGGAGTCGCCGCAGATACTGGCGCATGCCGGAGCTTTCCACCTGGAAAATGCCGTCCGTGTCGCCCGCGGCATACAGTTTGTATGTTTCCGCGTCGTTGAGCGGCAGGGTGTCCAGGTCCGGAGGCGTTCTGCCCTGCAGGGCGATGGCGTCGAGGGTGTCCTGAATCAGGGTCATGGTGCGCAGGCCCAGAAAGTCGAATTTGACCAGCCCGACTTTTTCCACCATTTTCATGTCGTACTGGGTCACGGTTTCATCCCGTTTTCCCTTGTACAACGGCAGATACTCGATCATGGGCCGGTCGGAGATGACGATGCCCGCCGCATGGGTGGATGCGTGGCGCGAGAGTCCTTCCAGGTTGCGGGAAATGTCGATCAGCTTTCTGGTTCCCGGGTCGGAATCGTACAGGGCCTTGAGGTCGGGTTCGGTCTCCAGGGCCTTTTTGATGGTCATATCCAGGGCGCCGGGGATCAGTTTGGCGATGCGGTCCGTTTCCTGAAAGGTAAGGCCCATGGCCCGGCCCACGTCGCGCACCACGGCCTTGGCCTTCATTTTCCCGAAGGTCGTGATCTGGGCCACGGAATCGTCGCCGTAGCGCATCCCCACGTATTTGATAACCTCGTGGCGTTTGCGTTCGCAAAAGTCCACGTCGATATCGGGCATGCTGATGCGTTCGATGTTCAGGAAGCGTTCGAACAGCAGATTGTACGGGATGGGATCCAGGTTGGTGATGCGCAGGGCCCAGGCGACAAGCGAGCCCGCGGCGGACCCGCGGCCCGGTCCCACGGGGATGGCGTTGTTTTTGGCCCAGTTGATGAAATCCTGCACGATCAGGAAATAGCCGGGGAACTGCATTTCGCAGATGACGTTCAGTTCCATTTCCAGGCGTTCGCGGTACATGCCTTCGTCCACGCGATAGGACAGCGCGCTCAGGCGTTTTTCCAGGCCTTCGAGGGCCAGGCGGCGAAATTCGTCTTCCGGCTTGAACGTTTCGTCGTGCGAATAAATGGGAAAGTGGTAGGTTTTGAAGTCGAAATCATAGTCGCCGCACAGCTCGGTGGCGATGCGGCAGGTGTTTTCCAGGGCCCGGGGAACGTGGGAAAAGGCCGCGGCCATTTCTTCCGGGCTTTTGTAATACAGGTCCCTGGTTTCAAAACGCAGGCGGTTCGCGTCGTCGACCTTGCTCTGGGTCTGGATGCAGAGCAGGATGTCGTGGGCTTCCACGTCGGTTTTTTCCAGATAATGGCAGTCGTTGGTGGCGACCAGCGGCAGGTTCGCCGTTTCCGCCAGTTCCAGCAGCCGGGCGTTGACTTCGTCCTGTTCTTTCAGGCCGTTGGACTGCAGTTCCAGAAAAAAGCCGCCCGGATAGATGGCCGCGTATTCGCGGGCCAGAGCCAGAGCCCCGTCCATGTCCCTGCGGCGGATGGCCTTGGGTATTTCCCCGGCCAGGCAGGCGGACAGGGCGACAATCCCTTCGCTGTACTGCCGCAGAAGCGGCTTGTCCACGCGCGGCCGGTGGTAGAAACCGTGCATGGCCCCGTGGGACACCAGTTTGGCCAGATTGTGGTAGCCGGTCTTGTTCCGGGCCAGCAGGACCAGATGGTGGCGCGATTTGGCCAGCGGGCTGGTGCGGTCCGTATGGTCGTGGCACACGTAGACCTCGCACCCGATGATGGGGCGGATGCCCGCGTCCCTGGCCGCGACGTAAAAAGGCATGGCCGCGTACAGATTGCCGTGGTCGGTGACGGCCGCCGCCGTCATGCCGAAATCCTTGGTGCGGGCGCACAGGTCTTTCAGCCGGATGGCGCCGTCCAGCAAACTGTACTCGGAATGGCAATGCAGATGGACAAAGTCAGACATGGCAAGCTCTTGAAGTAAAATATGGCGAAAAGAAAAGTATAGCCGAAAGGGAGGCCGGCCTCAATGTGAAAGGCACGGGACACGGCGCCGGGGCTTTCCATTTTATCGTTCCGGACGTATCTTCCGGCGATGTCGAACCCGATCCCTTCCCGGAAAACGCTGTTCCCTCTGCCCGACATGCCGGGCATGGCCGCGCATCACGCGCGATTTGCCGCCTATGCCCGGTCCTTCCATACGGGCGATACGGACCATGACGCGCATCTGCGCCTGAAAGAAGAGCACACGCTGGGCGTACTGGCCCAGGCGGAGGCCGTCGCCGATGCGGAAGCGGCCTTTCGCGCCGATCAGGCATTGCGGCGCGCGCTGCTGCTGGCCGCCTTGTATCATGACCTGGCCCGGTTCCCGCAGTATGCCCGGTACCGCACGTTCAGCGACGCCCGTTCGGTGAACCACGGGCGATGGAGCAGCCGCGAACTGGGGCGCCCGGGCTTTCTGGATGACGAAGAACCGGCGGTGCGGCGCATCGTGCGCGCGGCCGTGCTGCTGCACAACCGGTACGCTTTGCCGGACGGGCTGCCGGCGGATTTCATGGCCGTCAGCGGGGCTTTGCGCGACGCGGACAAACTGGACATCCTGCGCGTCATGCGGGCCAATCTGGGCGAGGGCATGCGGCCCGACCCGGTGGTGGTCATGAACGTGACGGATTCGCCGGAGTATAGCCCCCGCGTGCTGGACAAGCTCAAACGGCATCTGCTGCCGTCGTTCGCCGATCTTGCGACGACCACGGATTTCCGCCTGCTGCTGTGCGCCTGGTTTTATGATCTGAACTTCGCGGCTTCCCGCCGCATCGCGGCGCGCGCGGGCGATCTTCAGGCCATTCTCGCCGCTCTGCCTCGTACTCCGGCCATGGCGGACTTTGTTGCGCAATACAGCGCCGATCTTGACGCGTATGCGGTCTGACGCCTACGAACGCACGGCCCGCTGGTATGATCCGGCGACGGCGCGGCTTCTGGCCGCCACGCGGCGGCGCATTGCCGGACTGTGCCGCGAAAACGGCTGGCGGCGGGTGCTGGATATCGGCTGCGGCACCGGGATGCAGGCGCTGGCGCTGCACGATGCCGGGCTGCGGGTGACGGGGCTTGACGCTTCGGCCGCCATGCTGGCCGTGGCCCGCCGTCGTCTGCCGCCGGAACTGGCCCTGGTCCGGGCGGATTCGCTTGCGGCGTTCGCCGGCAGATCTTTTGACGCCGCGCTCCTTTCCCTGGTGCTGCACGAAACGGACAGCGACCCGGCGCTGTTGCTGCGCGACGCCCTGCGCGTGTCCCCCGTGTGCATCGTTCTGGAATGGCGCATGCCGGAACGCAATCTGGATTTGCCGGGGCAACTGCTCACCCATGCCATCGAGCGTCTGGCGGGTGGGCGGCATTATGCGCGGTTCAGGGACTATGCGGCGGCGGGCTGGCTGCGCGGCCTGGCGGCCAGGGCGGGGGTGCTGATCCGCAGTGAAGAGCCCGTGGCGGCCCGAACTCTGACGCTGGCCGTTCTGAGCGGGGCGTAACGGAGCATGCGGGCGGGAAAAGCGCCCGTGGCGGCCTGCTTCGAATTTTTCAAAATTTTTTCTTCGTCCCCCTAAAGTTCCTCCAACCCTTGCCGATATGAGGGATACGCGGTGTCCCGGACGCCGCGGAAACTCATGCCCGAGGGAAGGATATGCGGGTCGCGGAATCAATCGCCTTGCACTCCGTTTTCGGATACGGCCCTTCGGGCCGGGCCGCGCCGGTGACGCCGGCGGCCCCGGTTCCGTCCGTCCGTTCCGGCAGTTCGTGGAGCCTTGAGGACCAGGCGTTCGGCGCGGCACTGGTGCGCGAAGCCCGGCGCGATCCGGAATCGCCCCTGTACGGGCCGGACGCCCGGCTGCGGGACTCGGACGCCGCCGCTGACGACCGTACGGTCCAGGCGCTGGAACAGCGGGACCAGGAAGTGCGGCGGAACGAGAAAGAGCGCGGCGACGCCGTGGGCGGCAGCCAGTACATTTACCAGATCGGCCCGGACGGCAGGCAGTACGCCGTCGGCAGCACGGCCCACGTGGTGCGCAAAAAGGACGGCGACGGTGGGGAAGAAGGCCCCGGCGAATTGAGCGGCGCGGACAAGGCCCTGCTGGAAAAACTGAAGGCCAGGGATTCTCTGGTGCGCGGGCATGAAACGGCCCATATCATGGCCGCCGGCGGCCAGACCGCCGGCCCGGCTCAATACACGTACCAGACCGGCCCGGACGGCCGGCCGTACGCCATCGGCGGATCGGTGAACATCGCCGTGGTCTCGTCGCCCGTGAACGACGAAGACGCCGCGCGCCAGGCGGAAACGGCCCGCCGCGCGGCCACGGCCAACGGCGGGATGTCGTTGCGGGACATGCAGGTGGCCATGCGCGCCACCGAACTATCCGCCCGCGCGAAGAACCGCGCCCTTGACGCCTATGCCGGACGGGCGGGCTTCGGACCCGATCCGGCATCCTCGCCCTTTATGGAAGAATAGGGTATGGTTGCAGCCCCCTCAAACAGGAGGAGCGGCCATGCGCATCATACTCTGCGCCTTTCAGCCGGAACTGCAGACCGCCTGGGACGACGCCGCGCGCGCGTCCTGCGGGCTGTTCCCCCGGAAGCACTCGCTGGAAACGACCACGGGCGACATCACCGCCCTGACCGCGGATGCCGTTGTTTCCCCTGCCAATTCGGCGGGGTGCATGCGGGGCGGGGTTGATCTGGCGTATACGCGATTTTTCGGCGAACAGCTGGAAAAAAATCTGCAAAGCCGTATCCGCGCGCTGCCGGGCAATACCTTGCCCGTGGGCCGCGCTTTGGTGGTGCCCACGGGCAACGGCCGCATTCCCCATCTGATCAGCGCGCCGACCATGGCCCGGCCCATGCGCCTTGACGGGCCCGATCCGGTGCGCCTGGCCTGCCGGGCCGCTGCGGCCGCCGCCCTGCGGCACGATTTCGCGGTTGTCGCCTTTCCCGGCATGGGCACGGGCACCGGCGGGCTTTCGTTGCCCGTGGCGGCGAAAGCCATGCTGGACGGCATCGCGGAAGGACTGCAGCCGGAATAGAAACAGGGCGAACCCCTTCCGGCAGAATCCGGCGTGATAGCGGCCCGCGGCTTTTCGCCTTGCATCCGGCGCATTCGTGTCTATTGTGGTCTTCGGCGGGCATTTCCCGTTCCGTCGCATCCGCCGGGCAAAAGACTTGCCCGGCGGGCGGCCGCGGCGTATGGTGCCCGCGGGAGAAACGCATGGCAAAAGACTACGATCCGCAAATGCACACGGCCGAGCATGTGCTGAACCGGACCATGATCCGGCTGTTCGGCACCGGGCGTTGTTTTTCCTCGCATCTGAACCCCGGCAAATCCAAGTGCGATTACCGTTTTGGCCGCGACCTGAGCGATGAAGAAGGCCGCGCGCTGGAAAATGCCGTCAACGCCGAGCTGGCCAAAGATCTGCCGGTGGCCGAGCGCTTTCTGCCCCGGTCGGAAGCGGAGAAGCTGGTGGACCTGGGCAAGCTGCCCCCGTCCGTGGGGCCTGACGCGCCCATCCGCATCGTGACCGTGGGCGGGTACGACATCTGCCCCTGCATCGGCGCGCATGTGGCTTCCACCGGCGAAGTGGGGGCGTTCCGCCTGACCTCCCACGAATTCAAACCCGGCGACAACGGTTCCGGGGTTCTGCGTCTGCGGTTCAGGCTGGAAGAACCCGTGAAATGACCGGGGCCCGCCCCGGCGGATGCGGTAGGCCGCACCCGCGAAGAGCATCGGGGGAACCGCACATCGTGCGGTTCCCCCGATGCTCTTCCTCTTGCGGGATCAGTGGGGCCTGGCCCCCGCCGGAAGGCGGGCCAAGGGTCCCGGATGTCATTTCAAGTTCAGCATCGACCTGGCCGAGGCGATGGCCTGGTCGAATTCCTTTTGCAGGCTGCTCATCAACTCGTTCACGGACATGATGCTGTCCACCCGGAAGGCGTTGGCGCCGGAAAAGGCGAAGCCCCGTTCCAGGTTGCCCTTCATGGCGTTGAGCAGGGCGGAGGCGATGCAGTAGGGTGACTTTTCCGGGTCGCAGGTGGTGATGCACTGGAAAATGCAGCGGAAGTTCTTTTTGCCTTCTTCCAGCGCCTCGAGGAACTTGCTTTTGATGGCCCGGCCAGGCAGGCCCACGGGGCTTTTGATGATGGTGATGTCTTCGGGCCTGGCTTTGATGTAGCTTTCCTTGAAACGGATATCCGCGTCGCATTCGTGGGTGGCCACGAAACGCGTGCCCATCTGCACGCCGGAAGCGCCCAGATCCATGCAGCGCTTGATGTCTTCGCCGGTGTACACGCCGCCGGCGGCGATAAGCGGTATGGCCCGGCCTTTTTTGTCCTCAAAGACTTTCAGAGCCTCGACGGTTTCGGGGATGGCCACCTCCAGGGAGTGGCCGGGATCATTGATGTCTTCGGGTTTGAACCCCAGATGTCCGCCGGCCTTGGGACCTTCGACCACAAAGGCGTCGGGCAGCGTGTTGAAGCGGGACATCCATTTTTTGCAGATCAGGTTGGCGGCCCTGGCGGAAGACACGATGGGCACCAGCTTGGTCTTCAGTTCTTCTTTCGTGCTGTCGCACGCTTCCTGCATGTATTTGGGCAAATCAAGAGGCAGGCCGGCGCCGACGAACAGTACGTCGATTTTTTCCTCGATGGCCGTGCGTACCAGGGAGGAGAAATCCGTCAGCACGGACATGATGTTGACGCCCAGAATCCCGTCGGTCAGTTCGCGGGCCTTGTGAATTTCGTTTTTTAACGCGCGGATGTTGGCGCCCAGCGGGTTGGAAGCTACGTCAGGTTCGCGCATGCCGATCATGGCGGCGGCGATGACGCCCACGCCGCCTTCGTTGGCCACGGCGGACGCCAGACGGTGCAGGGAAATGCCCACGCCCATGCCGCCCTGGACGATGGGGGTTTTGGCCACCAGATCGCCCATATTCAGGGAAGGAAAAGCCATTCTTTCTCCTCCGGCTTCGTGCTGGAAAGCAGTATTGTGAGAGTGTGACTCACTTTCATCAGCCGGAGGCCACTATACACATCTTTTGATAGGGGCACCAGCGGCAATTTTTGTTTTCCCGCGGCCGGAACGAAACGCTGCGCTCCATGTGGCGCAAGAGAAACCGCAGCAGCGAGGGAATTTTTTCGCAAAGAATCGCGGTCCGGTCTTCATCGGAAATATCGTCCCCGATCAGGGGGCTTTCCTCCAGGCCGCTTTTCAGCGGGACATAGAGCGCGTCATGCACGTCGCGGCCGGAACCGTGCATGAACATGTACAGGTAGGCGGGCAACTGCACGCTGGCGAACTGTTCCGCCACGGCCGCCAGCAGGGCGTCGTTCTGCGGCCCGTCGCCGCCGGGGGCGTCCAGTTCCCGCCACAGGGCCGCATCCTGCCATACATCCGGGCCGATCCGGGGAATGGATCCGGTTTTGTAGTCCAGCACATAGGTATTGCCGTCGGCTTCGTCCACCCTGTCCAGGGTTCCGGCAAGCCGCCGCGTCCTGCCGTCGACAAGGATGGCGGCGGCAACGGGTTCCTCGAACAGCCGGGGGATGCGGCCTTCCTGCTGCGAGAGCAGCCGGGCCAGGCGGACGGGCCCCGCTTCTTCCAGCAGGATGCGGTCGTCGGCGGGCAGGGTCCCGCTGAGGGGGGACGCGGCCAGTTCCGTCAGGAACAGGTCGCGCAGGGCTTTTTCTTCCGTCTCGGAAGCGCGCACCGGCCTGTCCTTGCGGGCGCTGAAATAGTTGCGCAGCGTCTCGTGCAGCAGGATGCCGGTGCCCAGGGGGTCTTCGCCTTCATTTACGCCGGGCGCCGGGCTTATGCGGCCGATCCGTTCATAAAAGAAGCGCGCCGGGCAATGCAGGTACGTGTCGAGCAGGGACGGCGAGACCGCGCCCTTCAGGATGCGCTGCACGCGTTCGCGCACGGCGGCTGTGGCCGGGATGCTCCGGCGGTCGCGGGGCACCGGCGGCAGAGCGCAGGCGATGCAGCGCAGGGGGCCGTCTTCGCCTCCCCTGGCGGGGTCTTCCGGAGACAGCACCGCGCCCCGGCGGCATTCCTCGGCCCAGATCAGTTCCTCGACGAAGCGGCTGCGCACTTTTTTCCCGTCCGCCAGCCCCTGGGGTTCCACGCCCTCCTGCCAGTACAGGGTGACTTCGCGGGCCGCTGCCAGCAAACGGAAAAAGGTGTACGCCGCCACGCTTTCGCGTCCGTGCGCCGGCGGCAGGCCGGCCAGGGGCCGGAGCGGGTCGGGCAGCAGCGGGTCGTGGCCGGCGGAACCGGGCAGCCTGTCTTCAGTGAGATCAAGCACGAACAGACGGTCGAATTGCAGCAGCCGCGTCTCCAGAACGCCCAAGACCTGGGTGCCGACCAGGGGGTAGGCCTCAAAAGGCACGCGTTCTTCGCGCAGCAGTTCGCGCAGCACGGCGAACAGCGTGGGCGCGGGCAGGCTTTCCTCCTTCAGCGCGGTGCCGGCCAACTGGGGGATGACCGAATGTTCCAGGCGGTGCAGGCATTCGGCGTCGATGGGAAAACGCTCCCACAGGTCGCGCCCGTACTCGCGCAGCAGGTCCGCAAGGCCGGCCAGCGCTTCCGCCAGATCGGCCGGGCTTTCGATCCGTTCCCAGGCGCCGGTCGTGGCGCGCAGGACGCGTATGAAAAGCTCGCGCAGGGGGGCGGCCCGCCCGTCCGGAACGGCGCCTTCCCGCCCGGCCAGGGCGGTTTGCGCCAGTTCCGCCTGTTCGGGCAACCCGACAGGGTCGGCAAAGCGCCGGCCCGCGCGGACGATGCGTTCCGCCTGATGCAGAAGGTGCCGGAACGGCTGCCCGTCAGGAATTTCCAGCATTTTCAGATAGGGATGGCGCAGCAGGTCGATAAGGCCCTTCCAGTGATACAGCGGACGGACGCCTTCCCTGCGCGTTTCCTGCAGGCGCAGAATGGATTCGATAAGCCGGAACAGAGGGGAACGGGCCAGGGGATAGCCCATGGAAATGTTGACCCCCGCATCCGGCAAATGGTGCAGCACCGGCAACAGCAGGCTGGTGTCGGGAAGCACCACGGCGGTTCCCGACAAACCGGCCGCCGGGGGGGGCGCGTCTCCGGCCAGTTCCCGCCGGAGTTCCGCCAGCTGCGAATGCACGTCGTATCCGGCCCGGAACAGGATTCGCGGGCGCCGGTCCGGGTCCGGCGCCTCGCCGTGAAGCGCCATGCCGGTCCGCCATCTGCCCGCCCAGCGGACCAGATCCGCGCAGCTCCAGTGAGGGGAGCCCGAAACCGTTTCCGGATCGGCGTGCAGGCAGACCAGGGCACCTTTTTCCTGCCACAAATGGCGGAAAAATACGTCCTGCGCGCCGGTCAGGGCGTGAAAGCCGGCCAGGAACAGGGTTTTACCTTCCAGCCCCGGCAGAGAGAGGACAAAGCCGGGATCACGCGCGGCGCGGGCGGTGCGGAAGGCGTCATAGCCCGGCGTGGTCCAGCCGCGCGCGTCCAGCGCCTCCATGTACCGGCCGTGCAGGACGGCCAGGTTTTCCAGCAGGGCCGCGGCAAAGGGGCTGACCTGGCCTTCCATGTGGCTGTAATCTTCCGGCAGGCGGTTGTGCTGGAAAAATTCTTCCATCAGGTTCGCCAGCCGCACCCCCCAGGGAAAAAAACGGCGGGAATCGTCAAGGGGCAGGCCGTGCAGCAGGCTGCCCGCGGCCGCCCGGCTCCGCGTTTCGCGCACGCAGCCCAGCAGCAGAGCCACCTGGTCCAGAAGGCCGATGGAAACGGCGGGACGGGCGGCCAGGCCGGACCGGGCCAGGCTGAACAGGGCCGTCACCGCTTCCATGCGCGGCAGGACGCAGGGTTTGCGGATCCGCGCATCGTCCCGCAAAAGGTCGGTCATGTACCGGGCGGGCCGGGTGTGGGGGAAGATGAAGCAGGCGCCGCCGATGTCGCCGCCCGTGCGTTCCAGAGCAAGGGGGATCAGCGCGGGCAGGAAGGGGGTCTGCCAGGGCACGACGATGAAGGGGGACGCGCTCACGGGCGGACCTCCCCCTCGAAAGGCGCGTCGTGCTCCGGCCCGGGCACGGGGACCAGGGTCCGGCCGTCCAGATAGACGATGACCCCGCGCACGGCCCGGCCCGGCATGGCCGAGGCCAGCAGGCGAAGGTAGCGCGCGACCTGGGTCCGGTGTTCCTCGCCGGGCTGGCCCGTCTTGTACTCCACGGCCAGCAGGGGGCAATCCGGCTTGTCCACCAGAAGGTCCACCCGGTGCATGTCGCCGTCTGCGTCGAGCAGAGGCTGCTCCGGGCTGCCGTAGCGCATCCAGTCCCGTGTTTCCGGCAATGACGCGTACCAGGCCAGCATGCCGGCCAGATCGCGCCGGATGGCGTCCGGATCCGGCAAAGACAGAGGAAAAGCCCGCATGGCGTGCCGCACGGCATGGTCGGCATCCCGGGCGGCGTCGCCGCCGTGGCGCAGGGCCTCCAGGCAGGCGTGGGCCAGAAGGCCCCGCCGCCGTTCGGAAAACCCCCTGTCCTCGGCCGGGGTGCGGAATATTTTCAACCGCGGCAGCCAGCTCATGGGCCGTTCGGCGTGCTGCGCCGCAGCCGGGGCGCGGGAACGGCGTGCCGCACCCCGCGGCGCATCCGGCGCCTGGTTTTGTCCGCATTCTTCCGCCGCGTTGCGCCGCGTTGCGGAACGGTCCGATCCGCGTCCCGCAGGGAGGGGGGAGCTCCTCGTCCCCGCGATGGAGGAAGGCGGAACCGTGCCGCTTTCGTACACGTCGTCCGTGAAGGGAAGGTCCCGCAGCAGCACGGCCAGCCCTTTGGCCAGGGCGGAAGCGGCCGCGGGCTGGGCCGCCGCGGTGATAAAGGCGTGCAGTTCTTCCGTGGGCCGGGTCCAGGCCACATAGAGGAGGTTCAGCTGTTCGCCCGCCCGCCGGGTCAGGTGTTCGTGGTAGGGATCCCCCAGGGCCCTGGCGCGGCGCACCACAAGCGGCAGGCCCAGGGTCTCGGTCCGGATCAGCGGGGAATCCGCGCGTTCGCGCTGATGGTGGTACGGCACGATGACCACGGGGAATTCAAGGCCCTTGGCCTTGTGGATGCTGCAGATGCGCACGGCGTCCATGCTTTCCGGCATGGGCACGCGTTCCGTGCGGCCCGATTCGGCCCAGAATTCCAGAAAGGAAGAGAGGGAAGAGAATCCCTTGTTTTCCGCGGCGTGGGCCACTTCGGCAAACCGGCGGATAAAGGGAACCTGCTCGGGCGCGAATTCCGGAATGCGGAAGGCGCGGACAAGTTCCAGCACCGTGTCGTAAGCGCTCATCAAACCGGCCTGGTCCAGAAAGGGGCCGAGAGTCGCGGCCCAGACAGCGGGAAAGTCGCGGCGGTAGGCCATGAACAGAGGGGGGCCGTTTTCTTCCGCGCGGACGGATGCCAGCCATTCGGCCAACTCCTCCGGGCCGGGGCCGCCGACGGACTCGAACAGTTCCGGCCCGCTGACCGCGCTCCAGAAAGCCAGATCGTCCAGGGGGTAATCCAGAAAAGACAGGACATCCGTCAGCCGCGCGATAAGCGGATGCTGCTCCAGGCAGAAACTGTATTCGGTAACCGCGGGGATGCGCCATTCGGACAGCCAGCCCGCGATTTCCGTGGCGTCGTCGTTTTTGCGCACCAGAATGGCGATATCACCCGGCGGGCGGCGGCGGAGCAGGTCATCGACCAGCAGCGCCCGCATCCGTTCCCGCACGGCTTCGGGGATCTCCGGACCGCTGGGGGCGCTGACGCGGGTCAGGCGCACCAGACCGGGTTTGGCGGCGTTCGCGTCCGCCACGGTTTGTTCGCATCCGGCAAAGGCGGCCGTGACGATGCGGCGGGCTTCCGCGATATGGCGGGCCGGGGTTCCGGCCGGCAGCATGGCGGCCAGCACGGCCGCGGCCTGATCCGGGTCCGCCAGGCGGCCGAACACGCTGTTGTTGAAGACCACGACAGGCGCCGCGCTGCGCCAGTTGCAGGGCAGGCCGCTTTTTCGCGGTCCGTTTTCGAGCATGGCCGTCAGTTCCGGATCTTCCGCCACGGCGTCGAACAGTTCGGCATTGCCGCCGCGCCAGCCGTAAATGGCCTGTTTCACGTCGCCCACATAGGTCAGCGAACCGCCCCGCGACAGGCAGTCCACGGCCAGTGGCAGAATGGACCGCCACTGGTCGGTGCTGGTATCCTGAAAGTCGTCGAACAGCAGATGGACCAGGCTGTCGCCCAGACGGCAGAAGGAGTCGGACACGCCGTTTCCGGAACTGACGGCTTCCAGAGCCAGGGCCGGCAGGCGCATGGCCGGCACAAGGCCTTCTTCCCGCTGCAGCGTTTCCAGGCCCCGGACCAGGGGGCGGGCCAGGGCGACAAAAGGCATGATCTCAAGGGCGTCCAGCAGGGCGGAACCGTGCAGGGCGAAGGCGGCATACGCCGTCGTCATGTCGGCGAAGGCGTATGCCGCGTCGGCGGAGGCTCTTCCGCGGGACGTTTTGACCAGCAGTTCGTCCAGCTCCGCTTTTTTGCCGAATGCGGAATCGGGCGGCATCTTCAGGGGAGGGCAGGCCGCGCAGTTTTCCAGAAATTTCGCGGCATTGGTTTGAAGAATAAGGCCTTCTTCCCGTGCAAGGGCACGCAGCGCGGCGGCGCTTTGGGTCAGGTCACGGTGCATGGCGGCCAGAATCGCGCGGGTGGATTCCGCAGTTTCCGGCGGAGGCAGGGGGGCATGCGCGGCCAGAAAAACCACTTCCAGCAAGCGGGAGCGCAACGCCCTGCCGGCCTGAAACCCGCTGACGCGGTTGTGCAGCAGAAGGCTTCTGCATGCATCGCGCAGCACTTTTTCCATTCCGGCGTCGCCTTGGGCCGCCTGGTCGAGCAGGACGTCGTAGAGCGGGGCCAAAGTTTCTTCCAGGGAAAAAACCGGCGCGAAATCGGGGGGCAGGTCAAGGGACAGGGCATTCAGCCGCACCAGCAGGGTCAGCAGGCTGTCGATGGTCCGGATGTTCAGCGAATCATAGCGCCGCAGCAAGGCGGCGACCCAGCGCCGGGCCTGGGGCGGGGTCAGGGGGCAGTCGGGGCCGGCCGGCGCGTCCTGCGGCGCAAGCGCGCGCAGTTTCAGTTCGCGGATCACCCGGGCCTGCATCTCGGCGGCGGCCTTGTTGGTGAAGGTGGCCGCCAGAATGCCGGCCAGGGAATAGGGGGGAAGGGTTCCGTCGCCGCGCGGGGTCAGGGGAATGCCGCCGCCCACGGCGCAGGCCGGGGACGCGGCGTCCGGCGATGCGTCGCGCAGGCGGGCAAGAAAGCGCCGGGTCAGGGTGTAAGTTTTGCCGGATCCGGCGGACGCTTTGATCTGTTCCAGCATGGCGGGAATACTATGCCGGATTCAGGGGCGGAATGCCAGCCCGGTTTTGTCCGGACGGCGGCCGCATGCGGTCCGCCGCCCGTCATTTGCCGCCGGTGGGCAGGGACAGGGAGGAAGGATTGATGCCCGCCTCTTTGGCCGCTTCGTAGGCGATCTGGCAATCGGGTCCGGTGCTCATGGCCTTCCAGGCCATGTCGGCGCCGGATCAGGCCCCCGGCTGGTCAATGTTGCTTTTGTAGCGTTCGCATTTGGCGAGTTGCAGGCGCAGCAGGTTGTGGTCGGCGAGAAAGGCCTGTTTTTTCGCTTCGCGTTCCGCCTTGCCCGGTCTGAAATCCAGAGAGAAAGAACCGAGGGAAGCGACAAAAATGAGCAGCACGCACAGCAGGGACAGTTTGTCTTTTGTCATACCGGTACACCTGTTCGGCCGGGAACGGATCACCGGCGTTCCATCATTTGCCGCTGCCGGGCAGCGCAAGGGTTGCAGGGTTAATGCCCGCCTCTTTGGCGGCCAGATACGCGATCTCACAATCGGGGCCGTCCAGCATGGTCTTCCAGGCCATGACTGAACCGGGTCAGGCGCCGGGCTGGTCGATGTTGGCTTTAAATTGTTCGCATTTGGCAAGTTGCAGCCGCAGCAGGTTGTGATCGGCGAGATAGGCCTGCTTTCTTGCTTCGCGTTCCGTTTTGGAGGGGCCGAAATAGTCCGTGCAGGCAGTGGAGAGAAGGGCAAGGGAAAGGATGGCGACGTGAAAAAGCGTAGTCCGAATGCCATACAGGGACCGCCGGGAGGAAGTCGATGACGTCTTCATGGCAAGGTTCCCGTGATGGCGGGCGGCGCGAGGCCGCCCGCCCCGGTTTGCGGGCAGGCCCTGAGAAGCCGGGCCTGCCGCGTGGGTTCAGTCGTCCTGTTCCATTTTTTCCTGGTTGACCCAGATGCGTTCTTCGCCGATTTTTACCGACTTCAGCGCTTCCACGCCGTAAATGACCGCGCAGGTGATAAAGCCGGCGGCAAACGCCCAGCCCGCGTTACGGGCAAGCAGGGTGCCGGCCACGATCCCGGCCACGCCGAGGTCTTTCAGGCAGCGCGATTCTCTGGCCCCGACGTACACGGACACAAAGCCCTGGATGACCATGGTCAGGGCGAAGGCCGCGGGCAGAATGGGCCGGGTCATGGTCACGATGGGCATCAGCCAGTAACCGGTAAAGGTGCCCCACCGGAACGCGGCGCAGCCTCCGATCAGGCAGTCCATGCCTTTGCGGCCCTTCTTCCAGCGCTCGGTGGTGACCACGGTCATGGCCGCCCAGATGGGGCCGCACATGGAGATGTCCGGGGCGATGATGGACATGATGCCGTTGCGCATGCCCACGATCAGGTGGGTGCGGTCAGGGTCGTATTTGGCCGGATCGTCCGGACGCAGCGGGTCCGCTTCGCGGATGATGGCGTTGGCCTGCACCGCGTCGCCGAAAATTACGATGTAGGTGGTCAGCACCAGGGGAATGGCCTTGAGGTACATGTCCATGCTCGGCCAGCCCAGCTTGCCCCAGGGCACCCAGTCGGTCCACAGCGTGCCGAAGTCGGGACGGGAAAAGCCCCACTGGATGGTAAAGGGCGCTTCCCCAACGATGGGGGCGATGATGATGGCCGCCACGATGCAGGGCAGGATGCCCAGCGTGGCGACCCGGCGCAGGGGAATGTTCCGTTCGGCCAGATCGCGGAAATGCATGTTGTACATCATGTACAGGCCCACCAGCACGCACAGGGTGATGGTGATGGGCATCTTGTCAAAGTGCCCGCCCACGCGGAACACGGACATGACGGCCGCGATGCCCGCGCCGAGAATGATCCCGGACTTGATGCCCGTGGGAATCAGGGAAATGACTTTTTTGGCCAGGCCCGTCGCGCCGAGAAAGAAACACCAGATCCCCAGCACCAGTTGGAAGGCGATGAGCGCGTGCATGCGGACGGGGCCTTCGGCCGGGAACGAGGTCACGTACAGGATAATCAGGGGGATGGCGGGCGTCACCCAGCCGGGCACGACCGGGTCGCCCAGATGGGCGTGCCAGAGATACAGGAAACCGTTCAGGCAAACGATTGCCAGGGCCACTTCAAAGGGCATCTTCAGGTTTTCCTGCAGAACCGGGATAATGGAAAGACAAACCGCGCACATGATCAGGCCCTGGATGTAATCGGGCCACTCCCAGCGGAAATGCACGACAGGGAAACGAACCTTGAACTTCCAGAGAGGAATGAACGGAGCTTCCTGGCCGTCGGGTCTGATTTGAATCCAGTCTTTCATAATCACCTCATTTTTACTTGTGACATGGAAAAACAACACAACCAACGCCTTCTACGGATAGATCACGGATTGGTGCGGCATCCGGGTCTGCGAAACCGGTCTCACAAAGCCGGAATATACTGCAAAACGGTGGAACTTCGCAAGGAAATCCTTTTCTCAAAAAGAGTATGCAACAAAATAAAGAAAGTGTTTACTGTTACAAAAAGCACAGATATATACAGGTATACTTATTGAATGCCCGATTCACGGGACATTCTGCGATTGGCATTCCACCATACAGTCAGCAGCAGGGCGGTTCCGGCAATGATGCAGACCGGATACGGCGTCAGCACCAGACTGCTTGCGACAAGCAGCAGCGCCCGTTCCGCAAGGTTCAGCGGGCCGTTGATATAGCCCATCATGGCGTATCCCAGGCAGAACATGACGGCAAGGCCGCTGACCACGGCCAGAAGGTTGGCCAGCCAGTTTCCCTGCATCAGCAGGCCCGGATCGTAACAGAAAGCGAAGGGCACGATAAAGGCCAGGAAGCCGAGCTGCATGGCCTTGAAACCGGTCTCGTTGGGTCCGGAACCGGCGATGGAGCTGGCAGCATAGGCGGCAAGGGCCACGGGAGGCGTGATGTTGGAGATGATGGCATAATAGAACACGAACATGTGGGCCGCAATCGGCAAAAATCCCAGTTTGACCAGAATGGGCGCGCCCAGAGCCGCCGCCAGAATATACGCCCCGGTCGTGGGCAGCCCCATGCCCAGCACCAGAGAGACCATCATGACCAGAACCAGGGCCAGGAACGGCAGGTTTTGGGAAAAGGACAGCACAAAACCCACCAGCTTGCCGCCGATGCCGGTCAGCGCCACGGAACCCAGCACGGTTCCCGCCGTGGCGCAGGCCACGCAAACCAGCGGTATGCCTTTGGCGCCTTCGTAAATGGCGTCCAGAATGCGTTTGGGCCCCATGCGCGTGGCCGGATCGGGCAGAGACACCACCCAGGCCAGCGCGACCCCGATCAGGGCGGCAAGCATGGGCGTGTACCCGATCATCAGGAAATACACCAGGCCCGCGATGGGCAGCAGCATGTACGCGCGCTTGAGCACGGACCGCTTGCTGGGCAGTTCGGAAGGGTCAAGGCCGCTCATGCCGTGCTTCAGCGCCGCAAGGCGCACCATAAGCAGCACGGTGGCGTAATAGAGTATGGCCGGGAAAAAGGCGGCGATGATGATGTCCCGGAACTGCACCCCCAGAAAGGAGGCCATCAGAAAAGCGCCCGCGCCCATGACCGGCGGCATGATCTGCCCGCCGGAACTGGCCACTGCCTCCACCGCCCCGGCAAATGCCGGAGGATAGCCCAGGCGTTTCATCAGCGGGATGGTGAAGGCCCCGGTGCCGTAAACGTTGGCCACGGCGGATCCGCTGATGGAGCCGAGCAGGCAGGAACTGACCACCGCAATCTGGGCCGGGCCGCCGGGACGGGAACCGGTAAAGGCTTGCGCCACTTCCATGAAGTAGGGGCCGGCGCCGCTTTTTTCCAGAAATCCGCCGAAAATCAGAAAAACCATGACAAAAGTGGCCGAAACCCCCAGCGGCATGGAAAAGATGCCCTCATCGGTCAGATACAGCTGCTCCACCACTTCCTCGTACCGGAACGAAAGGCCGCGCAAAAGCCCCGGCAGCCGGTCGCCGAACAGCATGTACAGGCAGAACAGCGCGGCGATGCAGGTAAGCGGCAGGCCGACGATGCGGCGCGTGCCTTCCAGCAGCATCAGGGTCAGCAGGGTGCCCAGAACGATCTGGGCTCCGGTCAGCGGATCCACCTGCTGGATGCGGTTGATGATGTCCTCGTAAAACCAGACCCCGTACAGGCCGGGCAGGGCAGCCAAAGCGCCCAGGACCCAGTCGTGGACGGGGGTGTGTTCCTTGCTGCCTCCGGATGTGGCCGGGTACAGCCAGTACGCGAGGGGCAGCACAAACGTCAGGTGGATGGTGCGCTGCAGGTAGGATTCGAAACTGCCGAACGCGGCGGTGTAAATGTGGAAAAGCCCCAGCAGAACGATATAGCAGTAGATGAAGTGCGCCTGGTATCCGCTGAGTTTCCGCATGACAACCCCCCGCCCGTAGTTCGGAACCGGTAAACGTTTATTGCCCCGTGCGGGAAAAGGCGCGGCTGGAAAGTCCGGCCGCGCCGCCGCCATGCCGGGCTATTTTTTCAGGCTCTTCCAGAATCTGGTCGATCCGGGATGGCTGGGCACGCCTTCGGGCAAGGCCATCCCGGGTTCCAGTTCCTGCATGTCTTTTACCGCTTCCACCAGGGATTTCTTGTTTTTCCACATGGATTCGTTCATGGCGTACACCAGGCTGTCCGGCAGGTCCTTGCGGATGACGATGCAGGTATAGTCGCCCATGGTTTTGACCGGTGTGGTCACGCTTTTGTATACGCCCGTGGGGATGGTGTAGGTGGTGGTGCCGTAGGCTTTGGCAATGGCATCCAGAGCCTTCTGGTCAATGGGCAGAAGCACGACGTCCACTTTGCTTTCGATGTTCATCACGATGGAAGCCACCGCGCCCACGGAGAAGGAGAACACGTCGATGTGGTTGTCGGCGATCAGATCCGCGCCGCCTTCGTACGAAGCGTACTCAACAGTCCAGTTGCCTTTTTTCAGGGTGTTGGTGTCCGTGTTGTAGCCTTTCTTGAACAGGGCCTTGACCGCGAATTCGGAGCCCGTGCCCGGTTTCAGTGTGGCAAAGCGCACGGGGATCTTTTTGGCGAACAGATCGCCGAGGGTCTTGATACCGTGTTTTTCCACAAAATCCTTGCGCGCGATGAAGTACGTGACCTGGGTGTACAGGTTGGCCATAATCACGGCGTTTTTGACGGTTTTCCCCTTGAAGTCCTCTTCGCCGTTCATGGCCGCGCCCAGGAACGAGGTCATGGAAAAGCCCAGATCGCCCTTTTTGACGTCGGTGTTGATGATGTTGGCGACGCCGCCGCCGGTGCTGCTGCTGGTGTTGATGACTTCCTTGGACCAGATGTCGGCCAGGGCAGTGCCCAGAGCGAACCAGTTGCCGCCCGGAGGTCCGGCCATGAAGCGGATCTGGTCGGGCCAGCCTTTCTTGTCCGCTTTCGCGTCTGCCGCGCCGGCGGTTCCGGCAAGGAACATGGCCATAACACACAGGGATAGTGCGCAGAAAATCTTTTTCATGACGGCTCCTTGTGGTTGCGCCGGTCTGATGCGGGATATGCCGAAAAGCGACCGGCATAATGCAGATTTTTTCTTAATGGCATAGTACCGCAAAATAAAAGTAATTGTCAAGAAAACTGTGTAGTTATCTGATGCAAAGAACGGTCCGGGACTGCCCCGCCCTGTCTTGGGAAAGGGCACGAGGCGTAGTGACTCCGGCGGGCGCGGGGGACCGGCGGGCTTCGGCTCCGGGTTCTCCGGAGCCGGCCCGCATGCCGTTGGCCGGCGGCATCCGGCTGGTGTCGTGATGCAGCCTGGCGGGGCGCCGGGGGTGGCGACGTTCACGGGCCTCAGGTCAGGATTTTCCCGGGGCCCGTTGCCGCTTCCCCGGGGACCATGCCGGTCAGGTCCATTTGGCCGGTGGATTCCAGAACCGCGCGCCAGTATCCGGACTGCGGATTGACCTTCTGGCGTTTCCTGATGATCAGGTCAATGGGCAGATGCACGTACCGGTCCATCAGCTTCGCCACCACCATGCCGGTTCTGCCCGCCCTGGCCGCGGGCACGGCGTGCTGGCCCAGAAAGCCGCACTACACCCTGTCGTTGGCGTTGGCCGGGACCGAACGGATGATATAGCTGGGGTCGATGTACTTGATGGAATGGTCCATGCCCTTGGCGGTCAGATATTTCTTGATTTCTTTGCGCAGAAAATCGCCGATGTCGCCCAGGACCGGGTTGCCGGACGCGTCCGTCTGGCCGGACACCTGCAACAGGTGCTGCCCCGCGCCTTCGGCCACCACGATGACCGCGTGCTTGCGCATTTTCAGGCGTAAGGCCAGGGCGGGCAGCAATCCGCCGGGGCCGTCCAGGTTGAAGGATACCTCGGGTATCAGGACGAAGTTGACCTCTTTGAGGGCCATGGTGGCCTGGGCCGCGATAAAGCCCGATTCACGGCCCATCAGCTTGACGATGCCGATGCCGTTGCGCGACCCCAGCGCTTCGATATGCGCGCACTGGATGGCTTCCGTCGCCTTGAACACGGCCGTTTCAAAGCCGAAGGACTGGCTGATGAAGTTGATGTCGTTGTCGATGGTCTTGGGTATGCCGATGACGCTGATGCGCAGGCCGCGTTTTTTCACTTCGCTGTTGATGACGTTCATGGCTTTCATGCTGCCGTCGCCGCCGATGACGAACAGCACGCTGACGTTCATGCGTTCCAGTGCGTCGACGATTTCTTCCGGCGACTGGGGGCCGCGGGAAGAACCCAGAACCGTGCCCCCGAACTGGTGGATGTCGGAAACTGAATGCGGCGTCAGTTCCACCACGTCGTGCCCGTATTTGGGGATAAACCCTTCCAGGCCGTAGCGGATGCCCAGCACCGCCGGCACCCTGTAATTGTGAAAGGCCTCCATGACGATGGCCCGGATGACGTCGTTGATGCCGGGGCACAGGCCGCCGCAGGTGACGATGGCGCATTTGGTCTTGGCGGAATCGAAGTACAGGAATTCCCGCGGGCCCGCCATCTCAAAGCAGGCGGCCGCAGGCTCCTTGCCCTCCAGTTCGTCCAGGTATTCGCTGTCCAGAAAAAAGGGCATCACCCCGTCGATGAAATTCGTGTAGGTCAGGGGCGAAGGAATCTTCGCGGAACCCAGGACCGGAATGGCCGTGTCCAGGGGAAATGCGGCGTAGGGGGCGCACTGTGACGGCATGGCAAACTCCTTGCGGAATAGGTGGAATACCCCACTCTAGTCTTCATTGCATCAACCGTCCATCGGCCGGTTGATGCGGATCGCTGCGCCGGAAAAGGCGGCCTCCGGCTCGCTCACGCCGCCCGTGGCGGCGCGCCGGGCGGCCGTCCGGCGGCCTAGCAAAATGAAAGATGTTATGACATCTATCAAAAAATCATTGAATAAGCCAC
>JAVBOK010000002.1:0-58701 GCA_031550605.1 Desulfovibrionaceae bacterium
TTTTCAAGGGGGAGCCCCGCTTCGGCCATGGCCTCGCGGAAGTCGTCCTCGTATTCAGCATAGGTGCGGAATTTTTTGGGAGGATTCCAAGGGTTGATGTGGCGCACTTCCCGCGTGTTGTTGGGCAGGTTGCGCGTGGGAGAGAGGAAGACACCGCCCATGTGCATCAGCTTGCTGAAGGGGAAGTAGATCAAAAGCATGCTGACAAAGGCCAGGTGGATATAGAACGGCGCGCCTATGTCCGCCGGAATTTGCGGCGAGAAGGTCACCAGCCCCATGGTCAGCACCTTGACGGAGGCGATATCCGTCTTGGTCAGATAGCGTAGCGAAATGCCCGAAATAGCGACTGCCAGCAGCAGAAAGAGCGGGAAATAATCGCTCAGCAGTGAGATGTAGCGCACCTTCGGGTCATACAGCCGCCGGGCCAGCAGAAAGAGCAGCGCCGCCGTGATCGCCACGTCGGACAGGAACAGGCGCGGCACCCCGACCTGCATCAGGCTGTCCAGAAATTCCGCGGCCTGCAGGCACAGCGGCACCGGCTCCAGAAAGAAGCGGAAATGGCGGATGAAGAGAATCAGAAACGAATAGTGGAACAGCAGCGCGAACACCCACAGCCATTTGGAGGACCAGTACACCAGGCGCGGGGCTTTGGGATCCTCCAGCCGCATCTGGGCCGCCGTGTTGCGGAACAGGGAACGGAAAAGCAGCAGTTCCAGGATCATGCGCCCCACAACCCCGGCCTTGGAGTGCGGGGCGTCCAGACAGGACGGCTTGATCCAGGGCAGCGATTTTTGCTGGCCCCCGGTGGTGGGTATGGCGAATGGCACGGGCAGTTTGGCCCATTGCACGATCCGCCAGGTCGTCCCGGACAGAAACACGAGAACGGCCGCATAGGGCAGAATGACGCCCAGAAAGCAGGTCAGGCCGAGGCCGTAACAGGACCAGGCAAGAACGCCTGTGCCCAGCGCGGCCATGAAGGATATCGCCATAGATCACCTCACCGTTGCAAGGGGCCCGGGAGACAGCGCCCCCGGTTCGTCAGCCGGCTTCCACATCAAATCCGCGCCGCCGGGCCAGACGCAGAATCTGGCTGTGGCGGCGGCGGGTATCTTCCAGTTGCGCGGTGAACAGGGTTTCGCGCGCGCGGGCGTACATGCCGAAGGCGGAAAGAGCCACGGCGTTCTGGCGCGTTTCCATGCGCAGCAGTTCCGTATACGCTTGCGCTTCGGGGGTTTTGTTTCGCTCCGTGAGAAAGGCGCGGAAAATGCCCGTGTAGGCGAAGATCACGGCCAATGAGCGTTCGGCCGGCATATCCTGCACGGCCCGTACCCGGACGAACTCTTCCAGCGCGGCGGCAAGGGCCGCCCCGTCGTGCTTCAGCCCGAGAACGGCGTCGAACAGGAGTTCCGCCAGATGGTCGGCGCGCCCGCCCGCGGGGTTGGCGAACGGGTCTTTTCTGGTGCGCAAAAATCCCACCGCGGCAAAGGGGTACACGGCATTGGCCGTGCCCACCCAACGGGCGACAAGGTCGGTTCGGGATTTTTCGAGAAAGGCGGCAAGGCTCATGGTCGCGGTATCCCCACAGACAGAGCTTGTTACAATATTCACACTGAGTATGGCTAAAATAAAGTGCCGCCAGGGTCAAGATCGAAAATTACGGTTTTTTCCGCTATGCGATAACGAGAGTGCCGATATACCGCGGAGGATGCCGCCGCTTGCCGTTGGTGAACAAGTTCAACCCCGCCCGCGCAGAAAAGGCCACAACCAGAGGATGACCGCAAGCGCGGCCATGATCGCCGCTGCGATAAGCGAATCGCGCAGGTTGCCCATGATGTTCAGCATGCGGGGAAACAGGAAGCCGACCACGGCCAGGGACATGGATATCATGCCCGCCGTCGTGGCCGCGCGCGAACCCGTGCGGTGGCCGATGAGGACAAGGACAATGGAAAGCAGCGCCGGAAAGATGGTGACAAGCAACGCCACCCCGCGCACGCTGAATCCGCCGTCCTCCAAAAAGAGGTGCATTATTTTTCCGTCTCGATCAGGCCCTTGATGAACAGGCGCTGCATGCACAATACTACCAGAAGCGGGGGCAGCAGCGCAAGCAGCGCCGTGGTCATGACCAGGTTCCATTCCACCGGCGCGTCCGGCACGTTGACCATGCGCTGGATGGCCATGACCACCGTGTACATGCTTTCCTGGTTGGTGATGAGCAAAGGCCACAGATACTGGTTCCAGCCGTAAATGAAGGTCACCACGAACAGAGCCGCCGTATTGGTGCGCGAAAGCGGCATGGCGATGTCCCTGAAAAAGCGCCAGGCCCCGGCGCCGTCGATGCGGGCGGCTTCCAGCAGTTCTTCCGGTATGGTCAGAAAAAACTGGCGGTACAGAAAGGTCGCCGTGGCGGACGCGATAAGCGGCAGAATCAGCCCCATGTAGCTGTCCACGATGCCCAGGTTGGTGGCCACTTCAAAGGTCGGCACGATGCGTACTTCCACCGGCAGCATCAGCGTGGCGAAGATCAGAAAAAAGCAGACGGAGCGGCCGGGAAAGCGGAAATACACGATGGCGAAGGCGGACAGCATGGAAATGACGATCTTGCCCGTGGCGATGCCGAGCGACATCAGGCAGCTGTTCAGCAGCATGCGCCAGACCGGCGCGCCTCCGGCGGCCTGCAGCCCGTGGCCCAGAACGCCGGCCATGTTGTCCCACAGCATGGGGCCGAACCACAGGGGGGTGGAGCCGATAAGGTCCTGCGCCGGATGGCTGGCCGCGACAAGCGCGATATACAGGGGCAGCAGAACCAGGGCGGATCCCAGCAGCAGGATGGCGTGGCTCAGCACGGTGTGCAGGCGGTTGCGCTGGATCATGAGTACGCCACCCTTTTTTCGACATAGCGGAACTGGATGAAGGTCAGCACAATGACCAGCAGCATCAGAATCACCGACTGGGCGGAAGATCCGCCGAAATCAAGCCCCACAAACCCGTCGTTGTATACCTTGTAAATCAGGGTTTCCGTTGATCGGGCCGGGCCGCCGCTGGTCACGGCGTGAATGATCCCGAAGGTTTCGAACAAACTGTAAATGGTGTTCACCACCAGCAGGAAAAAGGTCATCGGCGAAAGCAGCGGGAAAATGATGGTGAAAAAGCGCCGCCAGAATCCGGCCCCGTCGATGGCCGCCGCCTCGACCATGGATTTGGGGATGGCCTGCAGGCCCGCCAGGAAGAACAGAAAATTATACGAGACCTGTTTCCACGACGCGGCCATGATGACCAGCAGCAGAGCCTGATTGCCGTTCAGCATGTGGTTCCAGGTTACGCCGAACAGGCCCAGCACCTGGGTCATGGCCCCGCCCGAGGGGTTGAACAGGAACATCCAGAGCACCCCGGCCAGCGGCGGCGCCACGGCGTAGGGTATGACCACCACGCTTTTGTATACCCGCGTGCCCGTCAGGGACTGGTCGGCCATGATGGCCAGCAGCAGGGCCAGGCCCATGGACAGCAGCACCGTGGCCAGGCTGAAGACCACGGTCACGGAGATGGTGTGTATGTACTCTCCGCTGCCGAGCAGCCGGGTGTAGTTGTCCAGCCCCGCGAAAAAACGGGTGGTGCCGAAGGCGTCTTCCATGAAGAACGACCCCAGCACGGCCTGGCCCGCGGGGTAGAAAAAGAACACCACGGAGATGATCAACTGCGGCAGCACAAAGGCCGCAGCCAGCCAGAATGTCCTCGGGTTGATGAATACGTTGCGTTTTTCCTGCATGGTCGTGTTTCCTGCGGGAGCCTTGAGGGGACGCTGCCTCCTCAAACTTTCCCGGCAAAGGGGGTGTTCCCTCTCGCATTGCGCGCGGATTTCCCGCATCGCGGAACCACCCTCGCCCTTCCGGGGGACCGGGGCGATCATCCCCCGGAGGGGGAGTGGGGGCAAAGCCCCCACATTCCCTTTGCCCTTGTTATTTGTTCACCTGCTCGAAACGGCGCAGAATTTCGTTGCCGCGCCGGACCATGTCGTCCAGGGCCTGCTTGGCGTCTTTCTTGCCGGCCCAGACGGCTTCCAGTTCTTCGTCGACCACGTCGCGGATCTGGCTCATGTTGCCCAGGCGCAGCCCTTTGGAATTGGGGGTGGGCGCCTTTTGGGTCAGGGACAGAATGCCCACGTCCGTGCCGGGGTTCTTGTCGTAGAAACCCTGCTTCCTGGTCAGTTCATATCCTTCCATGGTCAGGGGCAGGTACCCCGTGATCTGGTGGAAGTTGGCCTGGTTTTCGGGCTTGAGCAGGAAGGTGAAGAACGCGGCGATGCCCGCGTCTTCTTCCTTTTTGTGCCCGGCCATGGCCCAGATGGTGGCCCCGCCGATCAGCGTGTTCTGCGGCGCGCCCTTGACCTCCGGCCAGTAGGGCAGCATGGCCACGCCCCAGTCGAATGTCGCGCCCAGCTTCACCGCGGCGTACGAACCGGAGGAGTTCATCAGGATGGCGGCCTCGCCGCTGGTGAAGGTGTTGATGGGTTCGGACTTGCGGCCGGTGTAGGTCATGACCCCGTCCTTCATCAACTGGGCCAGGAAACTGATATGCTTGATGAACAGGGGGCTGTTGATCAGAAGCCGGGTATCCATGCCGGCCATGCCGTTTTCCTTGCTGGCGAAGGGCACGTTGTGCCAGGTGGAGAAACTTTCAAGCTGCACCCAGCTTTGCCAGCCGGAGACCAGACCGAATTTCGCGGCGCCGGACGCCTTGATCTTTTTGGCGGCTTCGGCCACTTCCGGCCAGGTGGCGGGGAATTTTTCCGGATCAAGACCGGCTTTTTTGAAGGCCGTCTTGTTGTAGTAGACCACGGTGGTGGAGCAGTTGAAGGGCATGGACAGAAGTTTGCCGTCCGGCGTGCTGTAATAGGCGGCAATGGGGGCCAGGAACATTTTGGGATTGATGGGGGTGCCGGCTTCGGCCATGATTTGGTACACGGGCTTGATGGCGCCCTTGGCGGCCATCATGCTGGCGGTGCCCACTTCGAATACCTGCACCAGGTGAGGGGCTTTTTTCGCCCGGAACGCCGCGATGGCCGCAGTCATCACCTGGTCGTAGGTGCCTTTGTACACGGGAACCACTTCATATTTGGTCTGGGAGGCGTTGAATTTCTTGACCAATTCGTTGGTGATGTCGTTCAGTTCTCCTCCCATGCCGTGCCAGAACTGAATCTGGGTGGGGGCCGCGAAAGCCAGTGCCGGCAGCAGGCACAGGACGGCGGCGGCGAGAAGACGTTTGCAGAAGGAACGCATGAAAACCTCCAGGTAGAGTGGGTGGCGGGCGGATCCGCGTTATGCGCGGACTTTTCTATTCAGGTATCACGAAGATGCCTTTATGGGAACCCTGGGAAAAGATCGTACGGCGACTGTGTGACGGATTGACGAAAAATATTTCCGGTGTAACAAAGACAGGACGTCAGTCTGTAATTTCCGCGGTCGTTCACGGGCCGTTTTTCAAAAGGAAAGGAGAGCGTTATGCAATTCGCCGGCGCATATACGGCCTTGGTGACCCCTTTTCACGAGGGGCAGGTCGATGAGGAACGATACCGGGAGCTTATCGAATGGCAGATCGCCGAAGGGATCGACGGCCTTGTCCCCTGCGGCACCACGGGCGAATCCGCCACGTTGTCCCATGAGGAACACGAAAATGTGATCCGCATTTGTATCGACCAGGCCAAAAAACGGGTTCCCGTCATTGCCGGGGCGGGGTCCAACAACACCCGCGAAGCCATCCGCCTGACCCGCTTCGCCAAAGAAGCCGGCGCGGATGCCGCCCTGCACATCACCCCCTATTACAACAAACCCACGCAGGAAGGGCTTTTCGCCCACTTCAAGGCCATTGCCGAGGAAGTTGACCTGCCTTTGTTCGTGTACAACGTGCCGGGCAGAACCGGCGTCAATGTAAGCCCGGCCACCATGGCCCGCATCTTCAAGGAAATCCCCACGGTGGTCGGCGAAAAGGAAGCCACGGGCAACATGACCCACGTTTCCGACACGCTGGAATTGTGCGGACCCGGCTTTTCACTGCTGTCGGGCGACGATTTCACGGTGCTGCCCACCTTGTCCCTTGGCGGCGTGGGCGTGATTTCCGTGGTGTCCAACATCCTGCCGGCCAGAATGGCGAAGATGTGCGCGGCCTTTGCCAGGGGCGATCTGGAAAAGGCCAGGATGCTGCACTACGAGATGATGCCCGTAAGCCGGGCCTGTTTTGTGGAAACCAATCCCATTCCGGTGAAAACCGCCCTGGCGAAAATGGGCAGGATGGGGCTGGAAATGCGTCTGCCGCTGGTTCCCATGCAGCCGAACAATGAAAAAATGCTGGATGCGGCTTTGCATGATCTGCGCCTGATTTAACTTGCCGTGGAACCGCCTCCGCCGGCATCGGCCGGAGGCGTTCCGGTGTTCGAGCGGGGAGCCTTTGTGCCCAACAAATTGACCAGGCTGCGGGCCTTTACCGCACTGGACGCGCGCAATTTCCGGCTGTACTTTTTCGGACAGTGCTGCGCCCTTACCGGATCGTGGATGCAGCGCCTGGCCCTGGTCTGGCTGGTGCTGGTTTTGACCGGGTCCGGCGCGAAAATGGGGCTGGTGGAGTTTCTCAACCAGTGCCCCGTTTTTTTTGTGGGCGTGTTCGTGGGGATCTTTCTGGACCGCTATGATCTGCGCAAAGTGCTGATTGGCACCCAACTGGTCATGATCGCGCATTCACTGATTCTGGCCTTTTTGCTGTACGTCGGGGAGATCACCTACTCGGCCATCCTGATGCTCAGTTTCATTCTGGGCATCATCGCGGCCATCGACATGCCCGCGCGCCAGGCCAGCATATCGCAGATGATCGAGCACCCCGGCCAGTTGCAGAGCGCGCTTTCCCTGCAGTCAAGCAGCTTTAACCTGGCCCGGCTTGCGGGGCCCGCCATTGCCGGGTTCGTGATCAAGGCCGGCGGGGAAATGGCCTGTTTTCTGATCAACGCCGTGGCGCATCTGGCCGTGCTGTACGCCTATTGCATCATGCGCCTGCCGCCGCGCAAACTGGCCCGCAAAGACCAGCGCGTTCTCGACTCCCTGCGCGAAGGCCTGAACTATATCGGCCGGGTGGCGCCCATCAGGCTGTGCATGTTCTTCAACTACGCCTTCTGCCTGGCCGCCATCCCCTACATCGTGCTGCTGCCCCTGTTCGCCAGGGACATGCTGGGCGGCGATTCGCGGCACCTGGGGTTCATGCTGGGCGGGGTCGGCGGCGGGGCTTTGTGCGGCGCGCTGTACATCGCGTCGAAAGTGCTGGTCGGCGGCCTGTCCCGGCATATCTGGCGGATGCAGATCGTGTTCGGCGTCGTGTACGCTCTGTTCAGCTTTGTTGCCGACTGGCGCGTGGCTGTGGCCATCTCGCCCGTCCTGGGATTCAGCATGTTTTCGTCGCTGGTTTCCAACAATTCGCTGATTCAGGCTCTGGTGGACGAAGACAAGCGCGGCCGCGTGCTCAGCTTCTATTCTTTCGGCATTCTGGGTTTCGGCCCTGTGGGCGCCCTGATCGCGGGCAAGATCGCGGACCACACGAACGTGCGCGCGGTCTGCCTGGGTTGCGCCCTGTTCTGCCTGGTCACCGGCATTCTGCACAGCAGGCGGCAGAAAGAGTACGATGCGGCGGTGCCCGAAATACTGGCCTCCAAGGGCCTGTCATAATTATATAAAGGATGGCTTATGGCAGCGACGGTTGAAGAATTGACGATCCGGTACGAGGAAGACGGTGTGGAAGTGGTGAAGGAACTGGACAAAGCCGTGCTCAGCAAAGGCGCGTGGGCCACGGTGGTGTTCCGCTATCAGGAATGGGACAAGGCCAAGGCCGTCTACGGCCCGGACAAATACACCATCCGCCGGTACAAAAAGACGGGCGGCGATTTCCGGCAGCAGTCGAAATTCACCATATCCAGTCCGGATCAGGCGAAAAAGCTGATCGAAGTTCTGGAAGGCTGGATGCGGTAGAGTATCTTCAAGGCAAAAACGTGTGAAAACACCCGGATGCGTCACGAGGACCGGGGATCGCGCCCGGCCGTGACGGCCTCTTTCATTTTTCTGATCGAACCGGCGGGGTCGGCTTTCGGCCCGCAGACTCTGGAGCACAGGCCGCAGTCCGTGCAGTGCTCCAGCCCTTCGCCGCGCGCCACAAGATCCCGGTTCAGCGCGTCCCTGGGGTCGAAATAATGCCGCGCCTCCAGGGCAAAGGCGGCCGGGCCGGCGAAACGGTGCGGATTCTTCGCGTATTCCGGACAGGCGGACACGCAGCAGAAGCACTCGATGCAGCGGCTGGCCACCTTGAAGGCCTCGAACCGCTCCATGTCCACGGTTTCCGGCTCCATGGCCGGGGCGCCGTGCCGCTCCAGAAAGAGCCGCAGTTGCGGCCGGTTGCGTTCATAGGCTTCCCGGTCGATGATCAGGTCCCTGAGGACGGGCAGGTTGCACAGCGGTTCCAGGGTCATTTCCGCGGATGCGGCCTGCTTGCAGGATAATACCGGCTTTTTGTTCACCACGATGCCGCACAGCCCGCAGTGCCCGTTCCGGCAACAGTGGGAATAGGCCAGGGTGGGGTCCTGCTCCTCGCGGATCTGGTTCAGCACGTCCAGCGCGGTCATGCCGGCATGGAAGGTGAAAGGGTACTTCCGGTAGTACGGTTTTTCGTCCCGCGTGGGATTGAAGCGGAAAATGCTTGCTGCGCCCTGCATGGCTACTCCTCCGGCCGCATGATCGGGAAAGCGACGCCGCGTTCGCTGACGCGCAGCGCGCCGTCGTCCAGGGTCGTCAGGAAATTTTTGCAGTACGCGGCATTGTCCGTGGCGGGGAAATCACTGCGAAAGTGGGCCGCGCGGCTTTCCCTGCGTTCCAGGGCGGACAGGATCACCGCCCTGGCCGTCAGCAGCATGTTGCGGTTTTCCAGGGTTTCCGCCAGGGCGCGGTTCATGTAGCCGTCCGCTTCCGGCACGGCGACGGGCGTCGCGGCCAGTTCCCCGATCAGGTTCAGGGCCTCGCGCAGGGATGCGTCGGTGCGGAAGACGCCGGCCTTCTCCCACATGACCTGTTTGAGCCTGGCTTTGACGGCGGCCGGGTGAAGCCCCCTGCGCGGCTTCAGGATGTCGGCGGCCAGTTCCGCTTCAACGGCTGTTTCGGACGGGGGGAGGGGGCGGCGTTCCGTGTCCCCGGCGTATTCGGCCGCGCTTTTTCCCGCAATGTGGCCGGCGACCAGGATTTCCGCCAGGGCGTTCTGGCTGAGGCGATTGCCGCCGTGCATGCCGCCGCAGACTTCCCCCGCGCCGAACAGGCCGGGGACGCGGCTGTGCCAGTTCAGGTCCACATCCATGCCGCCCATGAAAAAGTGCACGGTGGGCGCGATTTCGATGCGCTGCGTCTGCGGGTCGATGCCGATGTTGCGGTATGTGGCGTACAGTGCGGGGGTGGCCTTGGCGATGAAGCCCGGATCCTGAAAGGTCAGATCCATGTACACCCCGCCCAGGGGAGAGCCGCGGCCTTCCGCCGCTTCCTGCATGATGGCTCTGGAAACGCGGTCCCGCGTGGACAGTTCCAGCCGCTCGGGATCGTATTTTTCCATAAAGCGTTCGCCGGCGGCGTTGTACAGCCTGCAGTAATAGAGCAGGCCGGCCAGCATGCCCTTGAGCGCCGGCGGAAACAGGAAGCCCACGGGGTAAAACTGCACGAATTCCATGTCCCGCAGCGCGGCCCCCGCCCGCAGGGCCAGGGCGTATCCGTCGCCGGTCAGGTCGATGGAGTTGTCCGTGTTGGCGTACATGGCGCCCGCGCCGCCCGTGGCCAGGATGACGCAGGCGCATTCGAACAGTACGGGGACGCCGTCGTTCAGGCCGATGCCGGCCGCGCCGCGGACGGCGCCGTCCCGCAGGATCAGGCGGGTGATCATGATGTCTTCGTAAACGGGCACATGCCTTTTGCGCAGGGCGCCGGCCATGGCCTTGACCATTTCCTTGCCAGTGCGGTCTTCCAGGTAGGGACAGCGCGGAAGGCTGTGGCCGCCGTCGATGCGCAGCAGGTAGGAGGCGCCTTTTTCGTCGCGCTGGAACAGCGCGCCCATGCGTTCCAATTCCAGCACCAGTTCGGGCGCGCGCCCGGCCATCAGGCGGACCATGGCCTGATCATTCAGGTAGCCGCCGCCCTTGATGGTGTCGGCGACGTGCAGTTCTTTGCTGTCGCCTTCGTGCTTCCAGCGGTCGTCCACGGCGGCGATGGCGCCGGGGGCCATGATGGTGACGCCGGTGCGCTGGATTCTCCCCTTGTTGGCCACCGCCACCCGGACGGGATGTTTCGACGCCTCATACGCGGCCATCAGGCCGGCGCCTCCGCCGCCGATCACCAGCACGTCGCAGGCTATCCGCCGCATGGGGCCTCCTTGGCTATGGTTGCGGGATTCCCCCGGAAAGGCCCTGTGCGCGGGGCAGGGGGAACGATTTGGCCGTCCCGTTCCTTCTCCCGTTCCGCCATCCTGCGGACCGGGCAGGGTCCGCATAGCGGGGTCGGGACCCCTGCCCCCTTGCGGAGCGCGAGGCTCCGCCTCTCCCCCCGCAGACCGGTTCCGTCCGGAAAACTATTTCTGCCGTTCGAACCAGTCGAGGAACCGCACCAGGTTGGCGACCATGTTGTCGTGATATTTTTTCCCTTTTTCCGGCGAAGCGCGGTTGGAGGCGGAAAACGCGCCGGTGGGGGCGAAGCGTTTCTGGTCCGCGCTGTTCCAGAAAAGTTCCACGGTCATGGAAGAGGGACCGAACAGGTCGGGGCGGATATAGTCGGAAAACACGTTCTGCAGATTCACATTGGAATCGGGCAGTTTGTCCTGGCGGATCAGGTGGGGGTGCTTGTACCAGACGTGGGAGATTTCCAGTTCCCCCGCGTGGTGCTCGGGAATGTCCTTGATCTCGCGGGCGTTGGTGCACAGGAACAGCGGGTCGGTCAGGGCCAGGCGGACATGCGGCAGCTCATGCTGCAGAAGATCCCGGCAGGCCACGGTCAGGGGGGCCAGATTGGTGCCCTTGTGGCCGTTGATCAGGACGAATTTTTTGAAGCCGTTGCGGGCCAGGGAATGGACAATGTCCTTGACCACGGCGACAAGGGTGGACGACCGCAGGGAGATGGTGCCGGGAAAATCCAGATGGTGGGGGGAATCGCCGAACCACATGGGCGGGGTGGCGAGCACCCCGGCTTCTTTGGCCGCATCCTCCGCAATGGCGGCGGCCGCGTAGGTGTCGACGCCCAGAGGGCCGGCCGGGCCGTGCTGTTCCGTGCTGCCGATGGGTACAAGAACGGTTTCGCGCTGTTTGAGGTATTCCGCCACGTCTTCCCAGGTCAATTCGTTCAGCCAGACGGATTTCGGCATGACACTCTCCTCAGGGTTTTAGGCGCGAACCGGACGCTGTCGCACCATCGGAATTGGTATTCTCCGCCGCGGAAAGCAAGCCCCGGGCAAAGCAAGGCCCGCAGGGCATGCGCCCGCTCCGCCCGGCGGACCTGAGGCGGGCGGAACGCGGCACGGCGATCGTCTGCTATTGTCCCGAAACCGCCGCCGCGCCCAGGTCCACGGCTTTGCTGTTCATGGCGACCAGTTTTTCCGGCAGGTGGCGGGTGACGGCCGCTTTCAGCTCTTCCGGGCCGAAAGGGATCAGCTTCGTCGCGGCCAGCGCGCCCAACAGCACGGTGTTGGCGCACTGCAGGGAACCGGCCCGCAGCCCCAGGGCCTGGCAGGGCACGAACCAGAATTTTCCGGCCAGGGCGGCGACGCTTTTTTTGATTTCCTCAAGGGGCGGGCAGACTTCGCGGCCGGCGGAAACGCCCGGCGGGGGCACGAAATCGGCGCTGGAGACCACCGCGCCGCCGCAGGCCAGGTAGGGCAGGGCGCGCAGGGTTTCCAGAGCTTCAAAGCCCAGGATGACGTCCGCTTCTCCCGGACCGATGACGGGACTCATCCAGCCGCCCAGCAGCAGGCTGGATTCCACAACCCCGCCGCGCTGGGCCATGCCGTGGATTTCGCCGGAAACGACCGGCAGGCCCTGATCCAGGGCGGCCTTGGAAAGCAGCGTGGTGGCGGTCAGGGTGCCTTGTCCCCCCACGCCGGCGAAGTGGATGCGTACGCGCGACTGGCTCATGAGATATCCTTTTTGCGGGCCTTGAAATCGGTGGACGCCTGCATGCAGACCATGCACCCGGCGCACAGGGCGGGGTCGACGGACACCTCGCCTTTTTCCCGGGCAAAGGCCGGGCAGGCCAGGGTTTCCGCGACCATGCGCGCGCCTTCGCCCTGTTCGGCCACATAGGCGACCTGGCCGCGTTTGCGCTGCAGGGTGCGGCGGGCGAAGAGCACACAGGGTTCTTCCGCGATAATGACCCGCACGCCCGTCTTTGCCTTCATTTCTTCCAGAAGCCGCAGGGTGGCTTTCACGTTCAGGGGTTTGAGCCTGGCCACATGCTCGACCCCGCAGGCGCGCACGATGGCTTCTATATCCATGTGCACGCAGCCGTCGCCCAGAACGGTTTGCTCCACGCCGGGGTTGGGCTGGTGACCGGTCATGGCTGTGGTGCCGTTGTCCAGAATGGTCAGGATCAGGTTGTGCCGGTTGAAGACCGCGTTGATCAGACCGGTGATGCCCGAATGGAAAAAGGTGGAATCGCCGATGAAGGCCAGCAGGGGTTTTTCGGAATAGCGGGCGAACCCGGACCCGGCGGATACGGAGGAACCCATGCAGAACAGAAAATCCGCGGCGGACAACGGCGGCACCATGCCCAGGGTGTAGCAGCCGATATCGCTGGAATACACGGCGTCATCGCCGAAGGTGCGGCGCACGGCATAGTACATGGCCCTGTGGGCGCAGCCGGCGCACAGCGTGGGCGGCCGCTGGGGCAGATCGTGGGCCGGCGCGGCGCAGGCGGGGGCCGTGCCCGGCTGTTCGCCCAGCAACTGGGCCACGGCCTCACGGACTTTGGGGGTGGAGTATTCGCCGAACACGGTCAGGGGGCCGCCCTTGCCGAAAACCGGCGTGGCGATCCCCTGGCGCTGGGCCAGGGCGCGCAGGTCCTTTTCCACCAGCGGCTCGCCTTCTTCCAGAATGAGCACCCGATCCACGCTGCGCATGAAGGCTTCGATCAGTTTGACCGGCAAAGGCCAGGTGAAGCCCAGTTCCAGCACGCGCAGCCTGCCCTGCCAGTTCGCGGCAAGCATGGCGTCGTGCAGATAGGCGCGGGCGATGCCCGAGGCGACGACTCCGATTGCGCCCTGGCCGTGCTCACGGTTCCAACGGGAATTTTCGGCCGCCTCACGGATGCTTTCCAGATTCTTGGCCAGTTCCCCGTGCCGCACGCGGGCCACGGCCGGCACCGGCACGAAGCGGCGCGGGTTTTTAACGAAAGGCACCACGGCCGCGGGGGTCGCGGGCAGGGGACCGTAGGTCACCGGCCCCCGCAGGTGGTTGACCCTGGTGGTGGTGCGCAGCATCACGGGCTGGGACGTCTCGCGCGCCAGCAGCAGCGCGTCGCGGGTCATGTCCTTGGCTTCCTGCGCGGAAGCGGGCTCAAAACAGGGCATGCCAGCGAAACGGGCATAGGTGCGGTTGTCCTGCTCGTTCTGGCTGGAATGGCACCCGGGGTCGTCGGCGGAAAGCAGCACCAGACCGCCCGGCAGTCCCAGATAGGTCATGGTCATCAGCGGGTCGGCCGCCACGTTGACGCCCACGTGCTTCATGGTGGTCAGGGCCATGGCCCCGGCCAGGGCCGCGCCCGCGCCCACTTCCAGGGCGACTTTCTCGTTGACCGAATATGCCATGGAAAAACGGCCGCAGTCCGCGATCTGGCGGAATGTGTCCGGCACTTCGGAAGACGGGGTGCCCGGATAACAGGTAACGTAGTTGACGCCCGCTTCCAGAGCGCCGCGGGCGATGGCTTCGTTGCCCAGCAGCAGGTGCGGTCCGTCGGATGCGGCGAGTACGGGGTGGGTCATGTCTGCTCCTTTGCGGAAACGGGGCGCTTTCCTTACGGATGCCGCGCCGTTGCGCCCGGCAAGGGGATGATCCCCTCGCGGCCTCATTGGCGCCGGCGGCCTGTGGGCTGTCGACGCCGGGCATGCGGCGGCAAGGGGAGACGGTTGCACCGCGGCGGGACAGGCCGGGCCGCGGGGACGGGATCACGAAGGTTTCTTTGCTTCCCCCTGGCGCAGGCGCAGGGACGCGGCTTTCTGCCGCCAGAATTCGACTTCCATGGGATTGCTGGTGGTGTTGATCAGCGCATCGCAGGAAGCCAGGGCTTTCGTGTAATCTCCGGCTTTTTCGGCCAGATCGACAATCATGCTTTCAACCAGGGATTTGGCGTTTTTTTCAGCGGAGGCCTTCACGGTTTCCAGAATGGCCACGGCCTCGGCATCCTTTCCCTGCAAGGCGAGGGCTTCGGCCTTGCCAATCATGGCCGTCGCGTACAGCGGGCTTTGGGAATCCCTGGCCACCGCGTCCCAGGCGCCGACGGCGGCGGCGTAGTTTTTCGCCTCAAGAGCGGCCTGGGCCAGGGCCAGGTTGCCCGCGGCTTTCATGCCTTCCGGCGCGGAGGCGAGAAAAGTCTTCAGTTTCGCTTCCCGATCGGCCGGGGCGGGCAGGATCAGAATGCGACCCAGTTCGGCCTGGGCTTCACTGATGCTTTTGGCTTCGTGCCAGCGCCAGCCGCCATAGGCGGCCGCGCCCAGCACGCAGACCGCCAGCACGATCCCGATCAGTTTGGAGTTATTCAACAAAGCCTGCAGCAGGGGGGAAACCTCCGGAGCTACTTCCGAAGACATTTTCTGCAGCAGGCTGTTTTCTTTGGGATCTGTGGCCATGCGATTCTCCTTTTCGCGAAAAACTTTCCACTTGTAAGCGCGACGGCCGTAAATGTCAAAGCCGCAACGTCACTCCGCCCGAGGCGCACGCCGGGCCTCTCCGTCGCGTCCGGCGCGCGGAGCGGCATCGGCAGGGGGCGCCGCGCGCGCATTGCGGAACAAAGCCGGCATGCAAATTCCTTGTCGGAACGGGAACGGGATTCATTTCTCAAAAAAATACCGCCGCTCCGGAGAAAAAGGACCGCGTCCGGCCTTGCCAGGGAAGGCCGAAAACGCTACTTCCGAAAAAGCCACGCAATGATGGGGCTGTTGACAAACCCCGGCTTTGCAGGGTGGTCATCAAACGGAAAGACGAGGCCTTCCATGTCCGACGCCATACAGACCATGATCACCGAAATGGGGCGCAAGGCCCGCGCCGCGTCCCGCCTGCTTGCCGGCGCAAGCCCGGCCGCAAAGGATGCCGCGTTGCTGCGCCTGGCGGATTTGCTGGCCGGCCGCGAAAAGGACATTCTGGCGGCCAATGCCCGCGATACGGAAAGCGCCGCCGCGAACGGCCTGGACAGCGTCAAGCTGGACCGCCTGCGCCTGACCTCCGGAATCATAGGGGAAATGGCCGCCGCCTGCCGCGAAATCGCGGCCCAGCCGGATCTGACCGGCGCGCTGGACAGCCAGTGGCAGCGGCCCAACGGCCTGCTGGTCGGCCGTATGCGCGTGCCCCTTGGGGTCATTGCCATGATTTTCGAATCGCGGCCCAACGTGACGATTGATTCTTCCATCCTGTGCCTGAAAACGGGCAACGCGGTCATTTTGCGCGGCGGTTCCGAAGCCCTGCATTCGAACGTCTTTCTGATGGACCTGGTGCGCGGGGCCCTGGCCCATGCCGGTCTGCCCCCGGACGCGGCGCAGATGGTGCCGGTCACGGACAGGGCGGCGGTAGGCGCTTTGTGCGCGCTGGACGAATACGTGGACGTCATGATCCCGCGCGGCGGCGAAAGCCTGATCAAAACCGTGGCCGCCCAGGCGACCATGCCCGTGCTGAAGCACGACAGGGGCGTGTGCCACGCCTATGTGGACGCCGGCGCGGACCTGGCCGGCGCGGTGCCGGTGATCATCAACAGCAAGGCCCAGCGGCCTTCCGTATGCAACGCCCTGGAATGCCTGTTGATCCACAAGGACGAACTGGCCGCTCTGGTCCCTTTGCTGGCTCCCGCCCTGAACGCGGCCAAGGTTTCGGTCCGGGCCTGCCCCGTTTCGTTTCCTTTGCTGCGGGACGCGGGCGTTGATGCGCGGCCAGCCGCGCCGGACGATTTCGGCATGGAGTTCGGCGACCTGATTCTGGCGGTGAAAGTGGTGGCGGACATGGACGGAGCCCTGGACCATATAGCCCGGCACAGTTCGCGGCACACGGAGGCCATCTTCACCCGCGACATGGCGCGGGCCGGGCGCTTCACCCGCGAAGCGGACGCGTCCATGGTGGCGGTCAACGCCTCCACGCGCCTGAACGACGGCGGCCAGCTGGGCCTGGGCGCGGAAATCGGCATCAGCACCAGCAAGCTGCATGCCTACGGTCCCATGGGCCTCAGGGAACTGACCACCACGAAGTTCGTGGCGGTCGGCTCCGGCCAGCTGCGGGAATAGCATGCGGACGCGGGTGGGCATATTCGGCGGCAGCTTCAATCCGCCGCACCTGGGGCATATGCGTCTGGCCGTGGAGGTGATGGAGGCCCTGCGCCCGGCGCGTCTGGATTTTCTGCCCAGCGCGCGGCCGCCGCACAAGGGCGGACGGCGCATTCTGCCCTTTGCTCTGCGTCTGGACATGCTGCGGGCCGCCACGGCGGGCATGCGGAACGTCGCCGTCAACGATCTGGAAGGCGAACGCGACGAGTTGTCCTACACGGCGGACACCCTGCGCATATACCGGCGGCGGGAACCGGGGCGCCGCTTTTTTTTCATTCTGGGCACGGAAGATTTCGCGGTGATCAATACCTGGTATGACTGGCGGACCTTGCCGTATCTGGCGGATATCGTGGTGGTGCCGCGTTCGGGGATGGAGGTGGAGGCGTTTGCCGACGCCGCGCGCGAATTCTGGCCGGAGGCCGAAAAGACGGCGCCCGAAACGATTTTTTCCGGCCGCTCCGTGCCCGTGGACGCGGCGTTCCGATTGCCGGAAGAGGCGGGCGGCGGGCTTTTGCTGCATCTGCCCCTGCCCCGGCTGGACATTCGGGCCGAGTTGATCCGCGAACGGCTGCTTGCCGGGCGTTGCGTCCGTTTTCTGGTGCCGGACGCGGTTCACGATCTGCTGTTGCGGGACCCGAAAACCGTGGAGGTCTGGAGGGCCTGATCCGCCGCCGCGCGCCGTGGTTGCCACCCAACTGCCCATGCGCTATAGTCGGTACAGCGTGAGAACCCTCGATTCGCGTAAGGAGCACTCCATGCTGCGAAAACTACGCGATCCGGTCAGCAGCCTGACCCATCTGGCCGGCGCGATCCTGGCCATACCCTGCACCGCGCTGCTTATCGTCGGGGCCGCCCGGCACGCCTCCGCCCGGCACATCACGGCCTTTGCGATTTTCGGCGCTTCGCTCATCCTGCTGTACACGGCCAGCGCCGTGTACCATATGCCCCGTTTTTCCGAAAAGGCCATCCGTATTCTGCGACGCATCGACCACATGATGATTTTCATTCTGATCGCCGGAACCTACACCCCTGTTTGTCTGCTGCCTCTGCGCGGGGCGTGGGGCTGGACTCTGTTCGGCCTGGTCTGGGGGCTGGCGATTTTGGGCATCGCGCTGAAAGTGTTGTGGATGCAGGCGCCCCGCTGGCTGTCCACATCCGTCTATGTCCTGATGGGCTGGCTGGTGGTGATCGCCTTCTATCCGCTGATCCAGAACCTTTCCACCCTGGCCATCTGGCTGCTGGCGGGCGGCGGGCTGGCCTACACGCTGGGGGCCGTCATGTACGCCGTCAAATGGCCGCCCCTGCCCTGGCGGCATTTCGGTTTTCACGAACTGTTCCACGTCTTTGTGCTGGCCGGCAGTTCGTTCCACGCCCTGTTCATGTTCCAGCTTATCCCCGTCTAGGCTCGGGCTCCGGTATTTTTTTGGGGGCACCGCCCCAAACCCCGTCCGGGGGGAGGCCGGGAAGTCACTCCCCTTCCAGGGGGATTGGGGGACGGAGTCCCCCAAAATTCCCAAAGCCTGAGCCTGGGGCCGCGTTCATGGACTGTGCATGTGATGAGAAAAACAGAAAAACAACGGCCCGAACCGCCGGGCAGGAGCCCGGCGCGTCCCTTCATGCGGCGGGCCGCGTTTTTCCGCGGATTGCGCTTTTGCCGCGGCGGAGCCGGGGCGGTATAAACGGCAATTTGTGAACTGCCGCCTTGCGGTTTTTGCAAAAGTAGCATACATTGAATCATACGATAACAGACGACATCGACGCTGTGATTTTTTTTGCTCCCAAAAAGGAAACGATATCTTGCTGTCCGGCAAGCGTGCGCGGATTTTCGCGATTCGCGGTCAGGTTCAACCCACACCTTTTGCCCACGGAGGATTTCATGAAACACCCGGTCATTTTTTCCGCACTGGCTCTGCTGGCGGCGTGCATTCTGGCGTCGGCTCCGCTGCCGGCGTCCGCCGCATACCCCGCGAAGAGCATCCAGGTCATCGCGCCGGCCAACCCCGGCGGCGATACTGACGCCAACGCCCGGTTGTACGGCAGGTACCTTGAAAAAGAGCTGGGCAAACCCGTGGTCATCGTCAACGTGGGCAGCGGCGGCGGCATTGCCGGCATGCAGCGGGTTCTGAGCGCCAAACCCGACGGCTACACCGTGCTGTTTTTCCACACCGAGGGCCTGATCCCCAAAATCGGCGGCTTCATCAACTTCGACCTGCTGGATTTCGACATCTGCGGCATGGCCCTGCTGGACGACACCACGGTGCTGGCCGTGGACAAGAAGGCTCCCTATCAGACTCTGCCCGCCCTGGTGGAATACGCCAGGGCCAACCCCGGCAAGGTGGAATTCGCCATGCAGACGGCCGGATACGCCCACATCATCGGCATCGGCCTGGAAGAAGCGGCCAAGGCCGATTTCAAAATGGTGGACGTGGGCGGCAACGCGGCCAAACTGGTGGCCTTGAAGGGGAAAAAAACCGATGTGATCAGCATACAGTACGCCCTGATCCGCGATTACATCACTGCCGGCGAATTCACCTGTCTGGGCTTGTTCTCCCGGATGCGCAACGGCCTGATCCCGGACGTGCCCACCACCAAAGAGCTGGGGTATCCGCTGGAATTCAACAAGTTCTTCATCTTCGCCATGCCCAAGGGCACGCCCAGGCCGGTGATCGACGCCTTCAGCGCGGCCCTGAAAAAGGTCGTGGCCAACAAGGAACTGCAGGCTGAAGCGAAAAAAATGCTGCTCACCCCGTATTATCTGCCCCCGGCTGAAGCGAGAAAGCACGTTGAGGACGTCCGCGCGTACTTGATGCAGTTCCAGGCCAAACTGCAGGCCCAGAGCACCAAGAAATAGGACAGACAAGCCCGCCCGTGGGCCGGGTCCGCCGTTGCGGATTCGCCCGCCGTTTTTCGCTGCCGGACGCGGGGGCACTGGTACGGCCCCGCGTCCGGCAGCGCAACAGGAGACATGACGCGTGAAGACGTATCGAGAAATGCTGTCCGGCGGAGTTGTCGTCTGCTTTGCCGCGCTGCTCTATGCGGCCACCTTTTCCGTCCGGGATTTCACCGCCTCGTCCATCGGCGCGGATTTTCTGCCCCGGATGATGGCGGTAATCCTCGCGGTTCTGGGGCTGGCTCTGATTTGCGGCAACCTTCGGGCCAACGCCGCTGCCGCCGGGAAAGAAGAAGGCGCTTCCGGCAGGCCTTTTCCCGTTTCCGGCGCGCTGTTGGTCGCGGCCAACATCCTGCTGTTCTGCCTGTATCTCTATTTTCTTGAGGACATGGGCTTTCTGATCTGCACATCCGCGTATCTGTTCGCGCAGATATGGCTGCTGACGGCGCCTTCCCGGCGCAGGCCCCTGTTGTTCGCCACGGTTTCCGTGGTCACGGCGGCGGTGACGTATTATCTTTTCGTCCTGGTTTTCCAGGTCATGCTGCCCGCGGGCATTCTGGGCTGAAAGGAGTAGGGCGATGCTGCTGTCCGGCTTTGTTTCCGTTCTGACCGTCAAGATTCTTGTCCTCATATTCGGTTCCGTGACGCTGGGCATCATTTTCGGGGCCATACCGGGCATTACCGTGACCATGGGGGTGGCGCTGTTTTTGCCCATGACCTTCGGCATGGATCCCCTGGAAGCCCTGTGCCTGCTGATGGGATTGTACATCGGCGGCACGACCGGCGGGCTGATTTCCGCCATTTTGCTGAAGATACCCGGCACGCCGGCTTCCATCGCCACCACCTTCGACGGGCACCCCATGGCCATGCGGGGCGATGCGGGCAGGGCCCTGGGCCTGGGCATCGTTTGTTCCTTCCTTGGCGGCATGTTCAGCGTCATCGTGCTGATGCTGGTATCGCCCCTGCTGGCGCGGATCGCTCTGGAATTCGGGCCTTACGAATACTTTTCCATCGCGGTTTTTTCGCTGACCATGATTTCCAGCTTGTCCGGCGGTTCCCTGATCAAGGGGACCATCGGGGCGGTTTTCGGCATCGTCCTGTCGTTTGTGGGCATGGCTCCCATTTCGTCCTATCCCCGTTTCACCTTTGACATTCCCGAACTGATTACGGGCTTTTCCCTGCTGCCCGCCCTGATCGGACTGTTCGCCATCTCCCAGATTTTTGAGGCGGCCCTGCAGAAAAAAGAAACCGGCGAATTCAAACCCTTTTCGTATACGATCAGGGGGTTCGGCTTCAGACTGCGGGAACTGAAAGCCCAGGCGGGCAACTTGATCCGTTCCGCGCTGATCGGCACGGGCATCGGCATCCTGCCCGGCCTCGGCGGCGGAATATGCAATATCGTGGCGTACGGCGTCGCCCAGAAGAATTCGAAGCATCCCGAAAAGTTCGGCACCGGAGTGGACGACGGCATCGTGGCCTCGGAAACATCGAACAACGCCTCCACCGGCGGGGCGCTGGTGCCGCTGATGACGCTGGGCATCCCCGGCGACAATACCACGGCGATTATCCTGGCCGGATTTATGATCCACGGCATCACCCCCGGGCCGCTCCTGTTTTCCAACCACGGCCCCCTGGTGTACGGAATTTTCGCGGCGCTGATCATCGCCAACCTCATGATGCTGGGCATCGCCTTCTGGGGCATGCGGGCTTTTGTGCGCATTCTGTCCGTGCCGAAAAACATCCTGCTGCCCGTGGTGGGGGTGATGTGCGCCATCGGCGCCTTCGGCCTGGACAACCGGGTGTTCGACATCTGGACCATGCTGCTCTTCGGCGTGCTGGGCTTTATTATGAAACGCGCGGGGTTTCCCCTGGCGCCGGTCATTTTGGGTTTCATCCTCGGCCCCATCGTGGAAACCAACCTGCGCCGGGGCCTGCAGCGCAGCGACGGCAGTTTCACGCCGTTTTTCACCGAACCCATTTCCGGCCTGTTTTTGCTGATCACCCTGCTGGTACTGGGGCTGACGTTGTACAAAAAAATACGGCAGGACAGGCCGAAGGCCGTTGCCTGACAAGTTTCTCGGCGCTTCCGGCGCGGGCGAGATTTTTTCTTGCCCGCCCCCGCTTTTTTCTGGCATCATACTGACAATAGGGAGAATTCTGCCCCCGCTTTCCCCGGGGCAACCTGTTGCAGGCGGTGTGCAGTATGGCTGCGAACAGTTCCACCTGGTATCAGGGAACCGTCATTTACGAACTGCACGTGCGCACCTTTGCCGACGGAAACGGCGACGGCATCGGCGATTTCAAAGGCCTGATCGAAAAACTGGGCTATCTGGAAAAGCTGGGCGTGGGCGCGGTATGGCTGCTTCCCTTTTATCCTTCCCCTCTGCGCGATGCGGGCTATGACATCGCCGACTACATGGACGTGCACCCGGACTGCGGCACCCTGGCCGATTTCCGGCATTTTCTGCGCGAAGCGCATGCGCGGGGCATCAAAGTCATCACGGAACTGGTGCTGAACCATACCTCCGACCAGCACCCCTGGTTCCGCCGGGCCTGTCAGGCCAAGCCCGGTTCCGCCTATCGGGATTTTTACGTCTGGAGCGACACAACGGACAAATACCGCGACGCGCGGATCATTTTCAACGATTTCGAAGCCTCCAACTGGACCTGGAACGAAACCGCCCAGGCCTATTACTGGCACCGCTTCTATTCGCATCAGCCGGATCTGAATTTCGACAGCCCCCTGGTGCGCAAGGCCATGTTCCGGATCGTGGATTTCTGGATGGGCATGGGGGTGGACGGCATGCGCCTGGACGCCGTGCCCTACCTGATCGAGCGCGAAGGCACATCCTGCGACGGCCTGCCGGAAACCCACGCCTATCTGAAAGAGTTGCGCGCGCACATCGACGCCGAATTTCCCGGACGCATGCTGCTGGCCGAGGCCAACCAGTGGCCGGAAGACGCCGTCAGCTATTTCGGCGCCGGCGACGAATGCCACATGGCGTTCCATTTTCCGCTGATGCCCCGCATTTTCATGTCCTTGTGGATGGAAGACAGCTACCCGATCATCGACATCATCAACCAGACCCCCGACCTGCCCGAAGGCTGCCAGTGGGGGTTGTTCCTGCGCAATCACGATGAGCTGACCCTGGAAATGATCAGCGACGAGGAACGCGATTACATGTTCCGGGCCTACGCCCGCGACAGCCAGGCTCGCATCAATCTGGGCATCCGTCGCCGTCTGGCCCCGCTGATGCGCAAGGATCGCCGCAAAATGGAGTTGATCAATTTCCTGCTGTTTTCGTTTCGCGGGACCCCCATCATTTATTACGGCGATGAAATCGGCATGGGAGACAACTATTACCTGGGTGACCGCGACGGCGTGCGCACCCCCATGCAGTGGACCGGGGAACGCAACGCGGGTTTTTCCTCCGCCAATCCCCAGGCTCTTTTCCCGCCTCTGGTCATTGATCCGGAGTACCACTACGAAGCGATCAACGTGGAAATCGAGGAACGCACGCCTTCGTCCTTTTTGTGGTGGATGCGGCGGCTGATCGCGGCGTACAGAACCCTGCCCGAACTGGGGCGGGGCGAGCTTTCCTTCGTGCCCACGGAAAACCCCAGGGTACTGGCCTTTCTCAGAACGGACGGGGACGCGCATCTGCTTGTGCTGGCCAACCTTTCGCGCTTCGCCCAGGTGGCGGAACTGGATCTGGCTCCGTTTGCCGGCCGCGTGCCGGTGGAGGCGCTGGGCAACATGCGCTTTCCCGCCGTGGGCAAGGATCCGTACGTCCTGCCCATGAGCGCGCACGGGTATTTCTGGCTGCGTCTGGAAAAGGCGGGAGTGCTGGCGCGCGCGCAGACGGAAGCGCCCGATCTGGCCTATACCGACGAAGCCGGCCTGTTCGGGCCTGAAAACCAGCTCAAGCTGGAACGCATTGTGCTGCCGGCTTTGCTTGACCGCTATCGGGGCTTTGCCCGGGAGGCGGCCGACGCCGAGGGCCGCCTGCACGACCTGGCGGTCATCGACACCCTGAGCGTGCGCGGCCCGTATCTGGATTCTTTTCTGGTGCTGGCTGAAGACACGTATGAGTCCAGCCTGCGCAATACCTATCTGTTCATGCTCGCCGCGGCGGCCGATCGGCGGGGAGGGGAAGCCGGACAGCCCCAGGAAACGGCACTGGCCAGGATCAGAAGCAGGGACGAGGCAAAGGTCCTGCGGGACGGTTTTCTGCAGCCCGACGCGGTGCGGGCCTTTGTCACGCTGTTGGGTTCGCTGCGCAAGCGCCACGGACGCTCCGGCAATTTCCGCACCCAGGCGTATGCGCCCGCCCTGCTGCGCGAACTGCTGGTGTCCCGCCCCGGCGTGGTGCGCCCTGTGCGGGCGGCCTCGCACACCTGCACCCACGCCCTGGACAAGGCCGTGTACATCAAATTCTATCGCCGTCCCACGGAAGGGATAAATCCGGAAGTGGAAATACTGAACATTCTGGCGGCCGTGCGTTTTCCCGGCGTGCCCCGGCTGCTGGCGTCCCTGTCGTTTCAGGCGCCGCGCGGCAATTCCATGACTTTGGCCGTGGCCATGGAGTACGTGCAGGGCGCCAAGGATGGGGACGCGTTCATCCGCGAAGCCCTGGGCCGCTTTTTCGAACGCGTCCTGGCGGCGAATCTGGCCGGGCCTCTGCCTGTGGTTCCGAACCCTCTGGGCGGGGCGTACAATTTGACGGACGCGCAAAGCGTCATGATGGATGCGTACGTCGACGACTTTTTCCGGCGGCTGGGCAACCGCCTGATGCAGCTGCACAAGGTGTTCGCGGGCATGAGCACGCCGTCCATGGCCCCGGAGCGGTTCAGCAAGGTTTACCTGCGTTCCATCTACCAGACTATGCGCAGCCAGATCCACCGTGTGAGCCAGGGGGTGGAAATCCTGCGCCGGGCCGCGGAAGAGCGGGGCGACCCGCCGCTGCGGCTGTTTCCCGCGCAGGGAATCCTGAACCGCTTCACCGCGCTGCTGCGCATGGAGCCCACCGGGCTGCGCATCCGCGTGCACGGGGATTTTCGCCTGGGCAGCGTGCTGCATCTGGGCAAGGATTTCATGCTGGTGAACTTTGACGGCAACGCCCGGTTGCCGGTCAGCGAACGCGTGCTCAAGCATTCGCCCCTGCGCGATGTGGCGGGCATGCTCTTTTCCGTCGGAATGGCGGCGGACGCGGCGTTGCGCGCCCACCTGGAGCACCGCCCGACGGACAAGGCCCTGCTGCTGCCCTGGCTTGCCCTGTGGCGGCACAACGCCTGCAACGCCTTTCTGGAAGGGTATTACGAAAATACCGAAGACTGCGCTTTTCTGCCCCGCGCGGAAGCGGACCGCCGCCAGTTCCTGGAACTGAGCGTGCTCAAACAGATCCTGAACAGGCTGGAATACAGCCTGGAGGAAAATCCGGAGGATACGCCGGTTCTTCTGGAAATCGCCGAGGCCCTGTTGAGGATATTGCCATGAGCGACGATATGGGCGACGCGGCGGCTGTCGGAGGGCTTGACCACCTGCTGCAGGCCCTTTTGCTTGCCGGGATGGAATCCGAGAGGCGGCCGGGCCTGCTGGTTCTGGACTATGACGGCACTCTGGCGCCTTTTCAGGCGCGGCGCGAGAACGCGCGACCGTATCCCGGCGTGCGCGCGGCCCTTGCCGCGCTGCCTGTCGCGGGACCGGGCCGTTTCGTCATCGTCAGCGGACGAGAGGCGCAAAGCGTGCGTTCCCTGCTGGGTCTGTCCCCCGCGCCGGAAATCTGGGGCGGGCACGGTTCCGAGCGGCTTTTTGTTTCCGGCGAGATGTTGCTGGCTCGGCTGACGCCGGAACAGGAAGAGGCTTTCCGCCTGGCTCGGAGCATGACCGCGAACTGGTCCTGCCCTTCGTCGCAACTGGAACGTAAACGCTGTTCCCTGGCTCTGCACACGCGCGCCCTGGGAACGGAAGAAGCCGGGCGTCTGCTGCATGCGGCGCGCAGGGACTGGAAAGAGCCGGCCGACCGCGCCGGATTGGAACTGTACTCATTTGACGGCGGCCTGGAACTGCGCGTTCCGGGTCTGGACAAAGGCGCGGCCCTGCGCGCTCTGATGCGGGAAAATCCCGACGCTCTTGTGGCGTATCTGGGGGATGATCAAACCGATGAAGACGCATTCGCCGCTCTGGGGCCGAACAATCTGGCCGTGCTGGTGCGCGGCCGATACCGGCCCACGGCCGCTGCCTTCTGGATACGCCCTCCGAAGGAACTGCTGCGTTTTCTATCCGCCTGGGGGTCGTTATGACGGAGAATCACCGCCGCAGGCTGGTTGTCGTTTCCAACCGGCTGCCCATCGCCGTTTCCCGCGATGGGGAGGGGAAATTGCTCATCACCCAGGGCGCCGGCGGCCTGGTCACGGCCCTGGCGCCGGTGCTGCAGAACCACGGCGGTACCTGGATCGGCTGGGCGGGGTCCTCGGAAAAGGGGCTGGAAAAGCCCCTGCGCGCGTACTCGCGCGAACAGGGGTACATCCTGTTGACGGTCCCCCTGGAGGAGAGGGATGTCCAGGGATTTTACCTGGGCTTTTCCAACGAGATTCTCTGGCCCCTGTTCCACGAATTCCAACTGCCGCTCAATTGCGACCTGCAATATTGGGACATATACCATGAGGCCAACCGCAAGTTCGCCGAAGTGACTCTGGCGGCCACCGGTCCGGACGACTTCATCTGGGTGCACGACTATCACCTGATGCTGCAGGCGTCGTTGTTCAAGGAAATGGGGCAGGACCGGCGCACGGGTTTTTTCCTGCACATTCCCTTTCCTCCGGCGGATATTTTCATGAAGCTTCCCTGGCGGCGGCAGATCGTGGACGCCCTGCTGGCTTTCGACCTGATCGGGTTCCAGACTGTCCGTGACCGCCGGAATTTTTACGACGTGGTCGAACGGCTGCATCGCGGCGCCGCCAGGCGCGGCCGGGGAAGCGTGCATACCCTGTCGGTGGACGGTAACGAAACCCGTGTGGGCACGTTCCCCATCAGCATCGATTTCAAGGCGTTTTCAACGGTCGCCGGGCAGGAGGAGGTCCGGGCGCGGAGCAGGGACATCCGGGCCGCGTTCGGCGACCGCTTTCTCATCTTCGGCGCCGACCGCCTGGATTATACCAAGGGCATTCCCAGGCGTCTTTCCGCCATCCGCGAAGTGCTGCGGACCTATCCCGAACTGCGTGAACGCGTATGCATGGTGCAGGTCATTGTGCCCAGCCGCCAGGAAGTGCCGCAGTACCGGGCCATGAAAACCGAAATCGAGCGCATGGTCGGGGAACTGAACGGGCAGTTCGCCACCCCCGGCTGGACGCCGGTGCATTATGTGTACCGCAATCTGGAGCGGCAGGAACTGGTCAGTTATTACCTGGCGGCGGACATGGCTCTGATAACCCCGCTGCGCGACGGCATGAACCTGGTGGCCAAGGAATACGCCGCCTGCAACCCGGCGGGCATCCTGCTGCTGAGCGAGTTTGCGGGCGCGGCCATGGAATTTCACCGCCACGCCGTAATGGTCAACCCCTTTGACGTCAAGGGCATGGCGGAAGCCATCCGGCAGGCCGTGGACCTGCCGCCGGCCCGGCGCCGGCGGGCCATGCGGCCCATGCGCCTTATTCTGCGCCGCCACGACATCTTTCAATGGGTGGACAGCTTTTTGATGGCCGCATTTTCCACGCGGCTGCACGACTTCCCCCCCTGGGCCGAAAAAGCCTGGCAGGATTGGGAAGCCGTTCAGGGACCGCCCTGGAACGATGAATAATCGTTACATTCCGTTCCCGCAGGCGGCGATGACCGACACTTCGCACAGCACTTCCGCCCTGTTCATGCGCGCTTCCACGCAGGCCCTGGCCGGGGCGCAGCCCCGGGGCACCCAGGCGTCCCACACCTCGTTGAACGCGGCAAAGTGGGCGATATCCCGCAGGTACACGGTGGCGGAAAGCAGCGTTGTCTTGTCCGCGCCCGCTTCCTGCAGCAGCGCTTCGACCTTGGCCAGCATGGTTTTCGCCTGTTCGCCGACGCCGGCTTCGTCTCCGCCGACCTGGCCGGCTACATAGGCCACGCCGTTGTGCACGACAACACCGCTCATGCGCGGTCCGGGTTTGATTCGAGTGATAGCGGGCATTTGCGCCTCCTGTGGTTGCATTGTTCCGGATGAAGGGGAAAAACGCCGGGGCCGTATGGATTGCATTGCTTCCGGCCGGTATCTTGCCCGCAACTGTGGGCACGGCCCTGCCTGTTGAAGCACGTACCGCTTGAAATGGCCGCTTGACGGCGACTACGCGCCCGCGACTGTTTGCAGCAAGAAAAGACAACCGCCTGTAAGCATTCCATACGGGAAAAGCTTTAGTCAAGGAGCAGCAATGGGCACCGTCGAATACCGCAACAAGCGCATCAGCGCGGCCGAAGCCGCCGGCCTGGTCAGATCGGGCGACTGGGTGGACTACGGCCTGAGCACCAGCATGCCGTACAGCATCGACAAGGCCCTGGCCGCGCGGGCGGGGGAACTGCGGGACGTCAAGGTGCGCGGGTTTCTCAGCCTGCGGCCCCTGGCCATCGTGGAAGCCGATCCGGAACGTCGCAGCTTTCAGTACATGAGCTGGCACATCAGCGGGCTTGAACGCAAACTGCACGCGGAAGGGCTGTGCGACTATATCCCCATGTCGTACCGCAACCAGCCGGAAATTTACCGTAAATGCCTGGATGTGGACGTGGCCTTCCTCAGCGTGCCGCCCATGGACAGGCACGGGTATTTCAATTTCTCGCTGACCAACTCGGCCACAATGGCCGTTCTGGAAACCGCGAAAACCGTGGTTCTGGAAATCAACAAAAACCTGCCCCGTTGCCTGGGCGGGGCGGAAGAATGCATCCATATCCGCAACGTGGACCACATCGTCGAGGGGGAGAATCCGCCCCTGCCGGAATTTCCCGCCGCGCCCGTCACCGGGGCCGACCGTAAAATAGCGGAGCACATCGTCGGCCAGATCACGGACGGATCGGTCATCCAACTGGGCATCGGCGGCATACCCAATTCCGTGGGCCGGCTGATCGCGCAGTCTGACCTGAAAGACCTGGGCATGCACACCGAACTGCTGGTGGACGCATACCTGGACATCCACAAAAGCGGCAAGCTGACCAACGCGCGCAAGACCGTGGACCGTCACAAAGGGGTCTGGACCTTCTGCATGGGCGGCAAAGAACTGTACGACTGGGTCGGCGACAACCCCGGTCTTGCCTCCTACCCGGTCAACTACACCAATTCGCCGGAAATCATGGGGCGCAACGATAAACTGATCACCATCAACAGCTGCATCGAGGCGGATCTGTTCGCCCAGGTCTCGTCGGAGTCCGCCGGCAGCCGCCAGATCAGCGGCACCGGCGGCCAGTTGGATTTCGTGGCCGGCAGCTACATATCCAACGGCGGCAAGAGCTTCATCTGCATGGCCTCGACGTATACGGACAAGCAGACCGGCGCCATCCGTTCACGCATCATTCCAACCCTGCCTTCGGGTGAAATCGTTACCGCCCCGCGCAGCAGTTTGCACATGCTGGTCACCGAATGGGGATACGCCAACCTGGCCGGATGCTCCACGGAAGAACGCGCCCGGCGCGTCATCAATCTGGCCCATCCCGATTTCCGCGACGAGCTTTTTCGCGAAGCCGAAAAGCTCGGCCTGTGGCGCAAGAGCGTGCGATGAACCCGGGGGACGCTGTCCCCGATCCCCCGGCCAGAGGCATGATGCCCCTGGACCCTTCAATAGGGGAAGCGGCTGTTTTTCCTGAAGCATTTTCCCTTTGGAATTATCCGCACGGGCATAATGCTCCGGCCTTGCGAAGCGTGGCGCAGCAAGGCCCGCGAGATCGGCATAGGCGGGCTTTGCCCGCCGTACGCGACAATCCAGAGCGAAACGGCACTAATCGGGAAAACAGCCGCTTCTTCACTACCAGGGTTCCAGAGGGCGCGGCCCCCCGGCGGACGCAGGGCGGATTTCTGCTTTCGCCCATCCCGCGCCGCTCACAACAGAGCCCGGGCGAAGTCGGGGCTCAGGGCCAGATATTCGTCGACCTTGGGGCCGTCAAGAGGAATGCCTTCGCGGCAGCGGCGTTCGCAGGCCGCTTTTTCCGGATCGCCGGGGACCATGACCGGCACGGCTTCGTCGGCGCGGGGCAGGGCGCGGATGGCGGCAGCCATGGCAGCCAGGCGCTGTTTGAAAGCCGTTGCGTCGCTGAAACGGCTGATGTCGAGAGCCATGAAAAAGTGGCTCAGGTGGCGGCGTTTGGCCAGGTCGCCGTAAATGGGTTCGATTTCCGTGGCTGCGGGGCCGCCGGTCAGCAGGCCGCAAAGCAACTCCACCATCATGCCCAGGCCGAATCCTTTGTAGCCTCCCACAGGGCCGACGAATCTGCCCCTGGCCGGGTCGGTGGTGGGCAGGCCGTCCGCGTCAAAGGCCAGGCCCGGCGCAAGCTGTGTGCCGGTGCGGCGGCAGTTGGTCAACCGGTTGATGCTGAGCGCGGATGTGGCCATGTCCAGGCAGAAAGGTTCCTCCCCCAGCATGGGCGCGGCCATACACACGGGATTGGTGCCGAAAAAGGGTTTTGTGGCGTTGGTGGCGATGACCATGTCATTGGCATTGGTGAAGGCAAAGCCGATGCATTCTTTTTTGGCGGCGAGGAACGCGTAATAGAATGCGGCGGCGAAGTGGGTGGACTCTTTGACCGCCACCGCGCCGATCCCGGTTTTTTTCGCCAGCGCGACAGCATGCGCCATGGCCTCCGCGCCGGCGTGGTGCCCGTACCCGTGCCCCGCGTCAAGGACGGCTGTGGACGCGCCGGTTTCTTCAAGCGTGAAAACCGGATTTTTTTCTATACGGCCTGTTTCCGCCACCGTGCAATAATGCGGGAACAAGTTGATGCCGTGGGAATCGACCCCGCGCAGGGACGCCTGCACCAGAGCCTCCGGCATATGAAAAACAGCGCCTTCGCATACGCCGCGTCTGCGAAGGTGTTCGCGCATCAACTCTTTCAGTTTGCTTCCGTCAAAATGTTTCATTGCCCGTCTCCTCTGTTGCGGAGTTCTCATACAGATTCCTCCGCGTTTTGTCATCGTTGTCTTTGAATTTCTTTGAGCGCCCCGTTGACTGCCCCGTGTATAGGGCATACAATAGAAATCTTGGGAAAGAGTATGTACAGACCCGAGTGTTGTGTGTACGCCATTTAAAACCGTAGCTATTTGGCGGGATTAAATGGCATATGGCGCTGGGTGGGGGGATTCTCCCGGCGTTCCGGGGCGCTCGCACTGACGCGCTGTCTGTGGTCTTTGCCGCATGGCGGGGCTATCAGGTTGATAAGGGGAACAGAGTGTCAACTTCGTCTCACGATATTTCCGTTGCCAAACAGGATGCCGGCGTGACCGCGAAAGCGGATGCCGGCGGGACCCTTTCGGGAAATGCGGCGCCGGCCGGACCGGGCCAGCCGCCACCGGCGGCCGCTCAGGCCGCTCCGGCCCAGGCGCTTTCATCCGCGCCGCGGGCCGCCGCGCCCGCTGGGGCTTCTTCCGTGCAAAGCACCATGCCTGAACCGGCGGACGTGGATTTTGACCCGCCCCTGATCCAGTGCATGGCGGTGATGTTCCGGTTGCACGGAAAACCCGTTTCCACCAAGCTGCTTATCGCCAATCTGCCCTCGGGGGAAGGCGTCATCCGCCCGGCAGCCTGCATCCGCGCGGCCCGGGGCGCGGGTATGCAGGCTGCCACCATGTTCCGGCCGCTGGACCAGATATCCCCCCTGACCCTGCCCTGCATTCTGTTGCTCAAGGACGACAAGTGCTGCGTGCTGACCAGGATGGGCAAGGACACGGCGGAAGTCATCTTTCCGGAAATGGGCACCGCCCCGCAGGCCGTCGCGCTTGAAAGTCTGCGGGAAGAGCACATGGGTTACGCCATTTTTGCGAAACCCGAAGCCAAGTTGGATAAAAGAGCCAGCGAAATCAAACTGTTGAAGACAAAGCGCTGGTTCTGGGATACGCTTTTCCACTTCATGCCCATTTACCGGCACGTCATCGGCGCGAGCATCGTGGTGAACATGTTGGCGCTGGTGGGGCCCCTGTTTTTCATGAACGTGTACGACCGGGTCGTGCCCAACAAGGCCACGGACACCCTGTGGGTGCTGGCCGTGGGCATCACCCTGGCCTATCTGTTCGATTTTCTGCTGCGCAACCTGCGCAGTTATTTCGTGGACGCGGCGGGCAAAAGCGCCGACGTCATCCTGGCCAGCCGCCTGATGCAGCACCTTCTTGGCCTGCGGCTTGACGCGAAACCCGATTCCACCGGATCGCTGGCCAACAACTTGCGCGAATTCGAATCGCTGCGGGACTTTTTCGGTTCCACGACCATGCTGGCCCTGGTGGACCTGCCCTTCCTGTTTATTTTTCTGGTCATCATCGGGCTGCTGGGCGGGCCGCTGATCATCATCCCGCTGCTGGCCATTCCCATCGTCATCATCGGCGGCCTGCTGCTGCAGGTGCCCATGCAGCGCACGGCGGAAAAAGGCTTCAAAGAGAACATGCAGAAAAACGCTCTGCTGGTGGAAATCATCAACGGTCTTGAGACCATCAAGACCAGCATGGCGGAAGGGCGCATGCAGCACGTCTGGGAACAGGTGGTGGGACAGAGCGCCAATTCCAACTGCGCATCCAAGCGCATGGCGAACATCTCCATCACCCTGACCCTGTTGACCACCCAGATCGTCAGCGTGGGCATCATCATCTGGGGCGTGTACCGCATACCCGACGACATGAGCATGGGCGGCCTGATCGCCTGCAACATGCTGGCCGGACGGGCCATGGCCCCTCTGTCCCAGGTGGCGGGCATGCTCTCGCGCTTGCAGCAGTCACGCATGGCCTTGAAATCATTGGACATGCTTATGGCGCTGCCGGTCGAAAGAGATGCGGACGGCAGTTACGTCGAGTTCGGCAGGCTGGAACATTCCCTGACCTTTGAGAATTTGACCTTCAAGTATCCCAATTCCGAACGGACCGCCCTGTCCGATATCAATATCCACATCAAACCCGGCGAAAAGGTCGGCATTATCGGCCGCATGGGGTCGGGCAAAAGCACCTTCGGCCGTTTCTGTCTGGGCCTGTTCCAGCCGGCCGACGGGGCGGTCAAGCTGGGCGGGGTGGATATCCGCCAGATCGACCCCACGGATCTGCGTTCGCGCATCGGCTACGTGTCGCAGGACAACTATCTTTTTTACGGCACCGTGCGCGAGAACATCGCTTTCGGCTCCGTCAACCCGGACGACCGTATGATTCTGCGCGCGGCGCATATCGCGGGAGTGTCCGATTTCGTGCGCACGCACCCGGCGGGTTTCGGCATGCCGGTGGGCGAGCGCGGCATGTCCCTTTCCGGCGGGCAGCGCCAGTCCGTGGCCGTCGCCCGCGCGTTGCTGCAGGATTCGGACATCCTGATCATGGACGAACCCACCAGCAACATGGACAACTCTTCGGAACACGCATTCAAGCGCCGGCTGGGGGCGATACTGGGCAACAAGACCTTGCTTCTCATCACGCACCGCCTGTCTTTGCTCGATATCGTGGACAGGCTGGTGGTCATGGACGGCGGCCGCATCGTGGCGGACGGTCCCAAAAACGCCGTGCTGAACGCTCTGCGCGGCGAAACGCCCAGGCCCGGCGGCCCGCAGCAGGGCGCGGCCCCCGCGCAGGGCCAGATCTCGGCTCGGGCGGCAGCGGCGGCCGCGGCTGTTTTGGAAAAATAAACGGCGCATGGTGCATCAAGGACGGCTTGTGCAATGACGACTTCTTCCGGTTCCCCGGGCGGCTGGCTCATCCCCAAAGGGGCCGACCCCAAGGATTTGCAATTCATGAGCGAGGTGGACGTGGCCTTGAACAGCAAGGGGCACCCCCTGGCGTTCATCCTGTCGCTTTCGACCATGCTCTTTTTTATCGTGTTCGTGGTGTGGGCTTCGTGGGCAACCCTGGATGAGGTGACGCGCGGCATGGGGCAGGTCATTCCCTCGCAGCGCACGCAGGAAATACAGAACCTTGAGGGGGGCATTCTGGAAGTCATGCGGGTCAGGGAAGGACAGGTGGTGGAAGAAGGCCAGCCCCTGGCCAAACTGTCGCCGAGAATTCTCGAGGCCAATTTGCGCGACGCGCAGGCCAAACAGCGCGAGAACGAAGTGGCGCTTATCCGGCTGCAGGCGGAAATCGACGGCGTTGAACCGGTGTTTTCCGCGGACACGCAGAAAGAATTCCCCCAGGTGATCAGGGACCAGATGTCCACGTTCCGCGCGCGCAAAACGCAGTTCGCCAGCGAGGAACAGTCCATCCGCGCCCAGATCGAGCAGCGGAACCGTGAAGTGGAGGAAGCGCTGGCCAAACGGCAGCAGATCGAGGAAAACCTGCGCATCACCATGCAGCGCCGCGACGTGGTGGCGCCGCTGGTGGCCCAGAAAATCTATTCCCGGCTGGATTATCTGTCCATCGAACAGCAGATTGCGGGCCTGCGGGGCGATTTGAACACCGTGCTGCAGACCATCGAAAAAAGCCGCAGCGCGGTGCGCGAGGCCAATCAGCGCCTGGCTACCCGGCAGTCGGAAATCGTGACCAACGTGACCGAGGAAATGAACAAGCGGCGGGGTGAAAACAACAGTCTGCGCGAAACCATTGTGGCCATCGAAGACCGGCTGAACCGCACGGAAATTCTCTCGCCCATGAAGGGCACGGTCAAACGCATCATGATCAACACCGTGGGCGGGGTCATCAAACCCGGCGAAACCATTCTGGAACTGGTGCCCCTTGACGACACCCTGGTGGTCGAGGCGCGGATCAAGCCCACGGACATCGGATTCATCAAACCCAACCAGAAAGCCATGATCAAGCTGACGGCCTATGATTTTTCCATATACGGCGGCCTTGAAGGCTACGTGGAAGACATCAGCGCCGACACCATCGAGGACAAGCGCGGCGAGCCCTATTACCTGGTCAAGCTGCGCACGAAAAAGAACAACATGGTTTCGCGCGAGGGAAAACCCCTGCCGATCATCCCCGGCATGCAGGCGTCCGTGGATATTATTACCGGTGAAAAAACCGTGTTGGCATATCTTCTGAAGCCGATCACCAAGGCGGCGCAGAATGCCATGACAGAGCGGTAACATGCGGGACCGGGCGTCCAACGCGCACAGCGGCAGACGGGCCATGCCACGGCGTGTGACGGCGTCTCTGGCGGTCCGGTGCGTGCTGGCTTTGCTGCTGGCGCTGCTTCCGGGGCGCGTGCCTGCGGCGGCGGAGGGCGCGCCGGCGGGAATACGGCTGTTCGGCACGGTGGAATTTCGCGGGGAACTGAAAAACATGCCCAAGTGGCAGCGGGTGGTTGCGGCCGAAAAGCGTTCGCCGACCTTTGACAAGGATCTGAGCCAGTTCATGCGGCCGGCCTTGTTCAAACAGTGGCAGGAACTGGTCCAGCGGGTGAACGGGGCGCCGGAGAAAGACAAGCTGCGGGCCGTGAACGTGTTTTTCAACCGCTGGCCGTACCGGACCGACCGGGATGTGTACAAACTTGACGACTATTGGGCGACTCCGGAAGAATTCATGCGCAGATCCGGCGACTGCGAGGATTACGCGATCACGAAATTTTTCGCCCTGAAAAAATTGGGCGTTTCTCCGGAGAATATGCGGGTCGTGGCCCTGGTCGACACCATCCGCAATCTGGCCCATGCCATTCTGGTCGTGTATGCCGACGGGACGGCCTATGTTCTGGACAATTTGACCGATATGGTGATGACGCACGAGCGGTTCACGAACTATGCGCCGCAGTATTCGGTCAATGAGATATACCGGTGGGCGCATATAAAACCCATGCAGAAACGGTGAATTTCAGGAACGGATTGTAACCCCGATTGTGGAGCAGACAATGGTAGAGAACAGAAAACCGGCGACTAACAGCAACACCGGAGAAAACCAGAAGCGTTCCAGGCTTCTTGTGTTCGGCCTTGTGGTCCTGGCCCTTGCCGTCGGCCTGGTAAGCTTCTGGGCTTACAAGGAAATACAGTCGGCCGAGCAGAAACTGGAGGAAAATCTGGCTCTGCGCGCGGGGGTGCTGGTGGAAGACAGGGTCGGGGCTATCGATACCCAGGTGAAAAGCATGATCAGCGCCGGCAACAGACTGATCGAAGCGCCCATGTTCAAATTTTTCGCCGCGGAAGTGGACCAGCTGCAGGGCGATGTCAGTGTGCTGGTCGCACCGGAACCGGGCAAGAAAAGCGCGCCCGATCAGGGCGATGTGGACAAGCTGGCCGAGAATGTGCCCCTGATGGTGGTCACCCTGCGCGATTTCGCTTCCAATGAGGGCTTTGTCGCGGGCCGGATCGTCAACCGCAAGGGCGACACCTACCTGTCCACCCTGGCCACCCCGCCGGCTTTGACCTCCAGGGAACAGAGCATGGTCGCCTCGGTGATCGAAACCGGCGTGGGGGTCGTATCCCCGGTGTACACTTCGCCTCTGGGTCTGGTGCATGATCTGGCGATGCCCATTTTTCCGCCTTCTTTCGAAGGCGGAAAAGCGAAACCGGTTTCCGTGCTGCTGCTGACCAAGGCGGTGACGGGCAAGGGGAATCTGAGCGAGCTGGCCCAGAATTCTTCTGTCGCGGCGGAAGGCTTTGCGGTGCACATGATCCAGAAAACGGCCGACGGGTACCAGGAAGTGGGCCTGGGCATCGGCGGCGGCATCACCAAGGTGGCGGAACCCGTCGGCATCAAGGCCGGGCTGCTTCCTTTCGCCATGCGTCAGTCGGTGGACGGCAAGGAACAGGTGTACTCCATCGGCCGCCAGGTTCCCGGCACCGACTGGTGGATCGTGCAGGAACGGCCCTTTGCCGCTTCCCGCATGGAATATCAGGAAAGCGTGCGGAAAATCATCATTCTGGCCGTGCTGGCCGCTCTGGCCCTGGCCCTGCTCGTCGGCATGCTCTGGTGGCGGCTGGTGGGCAAGGAACAGGAAGAGATCGCCCGCCAGTTCCGCGGGCTGGCTTCGGTGATCGAAGACCAGAAACGGCTGCTTGACGGCATTAACGGCACCATTCTCGACCCCATATCCCTGACGGACGAATCGGGCGTGTACCGCTATGTGAACCGCGCCTTTGCCCAGGCCGTGGGCCGCACGCCGGAAGAGGTCGTGGGCCTGGACACCACGGCGGTGTTCGGTTTCGATACGGCCAGACGCCTGAGCGTTTCAGACCAGAAGGTCGTGGACGGCGGCGCGGGCGTCACCATCGACGAAGTCATCTGGTTGCAGTCGCAACGCCATTTCTTTCAGATTTCCAAGGCGCCGCTGAAAGCCGAAGACGGTTCCCTGTCCGGCATCGTTTCCGTGTTCCGCGACATCACCAAACAGGTGGAAGCGCAGGAACGCGGCAGCCGCATGGTGCAGCAGACCATTGATGCCCTGGTGCGGGCCATTGAGGCCTCCGACCCCTTCCTGGGCGGCCATTCGCGAATCATGGGCCGCATCGCCGTGCTGATTGCCAGGAACATGCACCTGTCCGATCGCGACGTGGCGACCATCGAGGCTGCCGCTTCCCTGTCCCAGGTGGGCAAGATGTTCGTGCCCCGTGAGGTGCTGACCAAGCCGGGCGCGCTGACCGACGAGGAAAAGCGGCTTATGGAACAGCACGTGGACTTTTCCCGCGAGGTGCTGAAAGATATCGAATTCGAACTGCCCGTGGTGCCGGCCGTGTACCAGATGAACGAACGGCTGGACGGCAAGGGATACCCCAAAGGTATTTCCGGCGATGCCATCGGCATGCCCGCGCGGGTCCTGGCTGTCGCCAACGCCTTTTCGGCCATGGCCCGTCCGCGTTCTTACCGGCTGGCCATGCCCGTGGAAGAAGCCCTGGCCATCCTTGCCAAGCAGAGCGGCGCCTATGATCCGGCCGTGGTGAAGGCCCTGGACGATGTGCTGAGAACCCCCGCCGGCGAAAAGATCGTGGCCCAGGCTGCGGCGTCCAAAGCAGTGTAAGTTGTTGCGGGGCGCCGCCCCGGCTTCTTTCGCGTCACAACCGGAAAGTCCGCGCGACCGCGCGGACTTTCCGGTTGTATGCGGACTGCCGCGCGCTGGAGGGCGGCGCCGGAATTTCAACGGATGTAGTTCGGAAAATTCAGGAAGATGTCGCGGGTGAATCCGATCATCTTGTCCATGATCCAGGGAAAGGCCAGCAGCAGGGCCAGAAACATGGACACGATTTTGGGGATGAACGACAGGGTCATTTCCTGAATCTGGGTGGCGGCCTGAAAGATGCTGACGGCCAGGCCGACGATCAGCCCCACGAGCAGCATGGGCATGGCGACGGTAAGGGCCAGTTCGATGGACTGGCGGGCGAAGCTGACGACAAAATCGGGAGTCATGGCGCGTACCTCTTATTGCAGGAAACTGTTGACCAGCGAGCCCACCAGCAGGCTCCAGCCGTCGATCATCACGAACAGCAGCAGCTTGAACGGCGTTGAAACCATCATCGGCGGCAGCATCATCATGCCCATGGCGAGCAGGATGCTGGAAACCACCATGTCCAGGATCAGGAAGGGGATGTAGATCAGAAAGCCGATGATGAACCCGGTTTTGAGCTCGCTGATCACAAAGGCGGCGCACAGGGAAATGGTGGGCACGTCGTCCTTTGTTCTGGGCCGTTCCATCTTGGTTATGGAATAGAAGATGGACAGGTCCTTTTCCCGCGTATGCTTGAACAAAAAGGCGCGCAGGGGCTGTTCGGCCTTTTGCAGCGCCTCGGAAAAGCCGATGCGCTCCTCAAGATACGGTTGCAGGGCCTGGGCGTTGATTTCCTTGCCCACGGGCAGCATGATGGCAACGGTCATGAAGATGGCCAGGCTGGCCAGCACCTGGTTGGGCGGCAGCTGCTGCACACCCAGGGCCTGGCGGACGAAGTGGAACACGATGATGATGCGGGTGAAGCTCGTCACGGTCATCATGATGGCCGGGGCGAGCGAAAGAATGGTCAGAAGAAAGAGGATTTCCAGCCCCAGAGAAACCTTTTCCGGTTCCGTGCCGCCGCCGGCAAGGGACAGGGAAAAAGTGGGCATCACAATGTCCTGGGCCGCCAGGGCGGCGGAAGGCAGACCGAAAAGCGCCGCCAGAACGAACGCCGTCAAAAAAAGAACAGAGAAAAAAAGATCAGTCCGGCTGTTCCGGCGTTTTCGCGTCCGCGGCGCGGTCAAGGTGGGCCTTGAAGGCGGCAGCTTGCGCGCTGTGCGAAGAGGGTTCGTCATCATCGGTCGGCAGCTCCGTGAGCATGGTTATCTGCTGGTCGGTTACCCCCAGCAGTACCCGCTTATTCAAAAAGCGTACCACGATGAGTGATTTTTTCGGACCTAGGGCCATGCGGCTCTCAAGGGAAAGGTCCCCCTGCATGGTCAGAATTTTGAAACCGCCTTTCCGTTTCAAATACCATAACGCCAGCCACAGCAGGGCGACGATGCAGAACAGAACGGCCAGGGCCTGGAAGTAGCCGCCCCAGGAAAAAAGGCTGTCCGCGCGGCCGATGGCGCCCGCCGTTCCGTCAAGGGGCAGGGCCTTTGCCGTGGCGTTGACGGCCCCGGTTACAAGGCCCTTCACCGTGCCGTTGACGGAAGAAAGGCCTTCGGCTGCGCTGGCGGTGGCGTTCATGCGGTCGTTATCCCAGTTGTTTTACCCGTTCGATGGGGCTGATGATGTCGGTCAGGCGCACGCCGAATTTTTCGTTGATGACCACGGCCTCACCCCTGGCAACCAGTTTGCCGTTCACATACACTTCCAACGGTTCGCCGGCCAGCTTGTCCAGTTCCACCACCGACCCCTGGCCCAGCTGCAGCAGTTCGTTGATCAGCAGACGGGTACGGCCCAGTTCCGCCGATACGTCCAGCGGGATGTCCAGAATGAAATCCAGTTCCCGCCGCCCGCTGTCAACCCGCGGGGTTTTGGCTTCTTCCGTCAGGTCCTTGAACGTGGCCGTGGCGGCCTGGGCGGCCAGGGCGCTCTGTTCCTTTTCCCGCTTGACCGCTTTTTGTTCATCGGCGGCGAGAGCCGACGCCCATTCGTCGGCCAGCTTGTCCTCGGCGCTTTTGCCGGCTTTCGCGGCGTTTTCTTCGTTTTCCTGCTGTTCAAGGGCCGCAGCCCATTCGGCGGCAAGGGCGTCTTGATCTTTGTCGTCTGCCATGACGGAATCCTCGAATGGTTATTGGATCACCATATCCGTGAAAAATACCCGGGTAACTTTGGGGCCGCCCAGAATCTGGTTCAAACGCCGCACGATTTCGTTCTGCAACACGAGTTTGTTCTCCGCCGAAGCCAGATCCGCGTATGTCTTGCTGGACAGCAGCATGATGACGCCATCGCGGATTTTGGGCCGTTGTTTGGACAGCTCGTCCGCCACTTCGGGGGTGGCCAGTTCGGCCTCAAGCGTCAGTTTGATGTACCGTTTGCCGAGCGGATCCGCCAGGTTGACCAGAAACGGTTCCAGAGCCGCCGTTTGCAGGTTTTTTGTCTGCGCTGCCGCGGGGTCTGCCAGTTTGGTCGCGCTTCCCGCTCCCGCCCCGCCTTTGCTGCCGGGCAGGCCGGAGAAGAAATAATACCATGCGCCCGCGCCGCCCCCGGCAAGAAGCAGGACAAAAAAGATCAGCAGGATCCATTTCAGCTTGCCGCCCTTTTTTTTCGGCTTGTCGTCGTCAGCCATTCCAGCGTCTCCTCGTATCTTCCGCCCGGCAGGGCGACGCCGTTTCCGGCGGCGGAACAGGTCCGAATCTGTTTTCCGGCCCGCGCCGGATCGGCGTTTACGCCGGTTCGGTTATTCCAGGTTCAGGAAAAAACCGCCATACTTTTTCAGCGCAACGCGCCTCACAGATACCGGCCCAGCCACTGCGTGGTCTTGACCAGAAGCTCCACCCGGCGGTTGGAAGCCCTGTGCGCATCCGTGTCGTTCGGCGCCAGGGGCCTGTCAGGACCGTAGCCGCTGACGGAAAACCGGGAAGGCCGCATCTTCTGTTGCAGAAAGTATTCCAATGCCGACATGGCACGCCGGCCGGACAGAACATAGCTGTTCACTCCGGGCACAGCCACGTCGTCCGTATACCCGCTGATGTTCACGTCCGCCGTCGTGTAGTGCAGAAACGGCACAAGCGCCTCGAGCAGTTTCAGACCGGCCGGCGTCAACGCGTATTCGCCCTGCGGGAACAGCACAGCCTCTGTCAAAACAATGACAACCCCTTCGGGGTGGGCCAGAATGCGCAAATTTGCATCCAGTGTACCGGGGGAAAGTTCCGGTGGCAAGATGTCGTTGGGAAAGAGCAGGTCTTTGATCCGGTTCGGCTTTTCCAGAATGCTCTTGGGGTCATTGACTATTTCAAGCATCAGGCGGATGCGGTCGGGGATTTTGCCCCTGGCGGCATGGTCTATGGGCGATATCTCGCCGGTCATGGCGCTGATGCGGGTGAGCAGCGCCTTGTCCATGGAAGACATGCTGAGCAGCAGCACGAAAAAGGTCAGCAGCAGGGTGACCAGATCGGAAAAGGTGACCAGCCAGCCCCCTTCGCCGCCCCCGGAGGGTTTTTTCCTGCGCCGGGCCATCAGGGGTTTTCTCCGGCGCGGCCGGACCGGCCGGCATCATCAAGCTTGAACTGGAAATCGCGGAAGAAAAAATTCCCGGGAGGCGGCGCGGGCTGTTCTTTTATTTGTTCCGTCTGCAATATTTCCGGGGCGTTGCGCTTATCCAGCACCAGGTCCACCCGGCGGTTCTGCAGCCGCCCGTCCGGGGTTCTGTCGGGAAAGCGGGGATGATACTGGCCGAAAGCTTCCATGGACAATCGGGATGACGGCATGCCGCCGGCCAGCAGGTGGATGTATACGCTCTGGGCCCGGGCCAGGGACAGGGGCCAGGTGGCATCGACTCTGCCGTCGTCAAAACTGACCTGATACTTGTCCCCTTCTTCGTCACGGCGGTTGGCGGTATGTCCGGCCACGAGCAGGGGATACTGGATGCGCACGAGGTACGGCAGCATCTTGTTCAGCAGGGTGACGCCCTTGGGGCTTAGCGTTGTTTCCCCGGGACGGAACAGCACTTCGGCGTTGATGGACACGATCTGGACGTATCGGTTTTCCTGAAAATTCAGGTCGCGGTTCGCGTCTTCCCACAGCATGTCCTTGATGGGCGTCATGGTGTTTTCCAGCATGGGCCCGGGTTCGTCCTTGGTCTGTCGTTTCTCGATGGACACGGGGTTGAAGGAGGCGCCGCCGGCCCCGAAGGCAGTGGAAACGGAACCCAGCACCACCAGTTTGTGCCGTTCGTCAACAACCGCCATGCTGACCAGCAGAACGAAAAAGGTGAGCATCAGGGTCATCAGGTCGGAAAAGGTGACCAGCCAGGCGGGCATGCCCTCGGGGGCCTTTTCTTTTTTGGCTCTGGCCATGATTTTGCCTTATGCCTGTTTGCGTTCCTTGGGCGGCTGGAAGCTGGACAGCTTTTCCTGAATGATGCGGGGGTTTTCGCCGCGGGAAATGCCCAGAATTCCTTCCATCTGCATTTCCATGATCAGGATTTCTTCTTTGGACCGGTGCTTCAGCTTGCCGACCATGGGCAGAAACACAAGGTTGGCCAGGATCGCGCCGTAAAAGGTCGTGATCAGGGCCACGGCCATGGCCGGGCCGATGGTGCTGGGGTCGGACATGGTTTTGAGCATCTGCACCAGGCCGATGACCGTGCCGATCATGCCCAGCGCCGGGGCGTAAGCCGCCAGCGCGTTCAGCAGTTCGATGCCGGTTTCGTGGCGGGATTCCGTACCGGAAATCTCCGCTTCCATGATGGCCTGGATGCTTTCGGGCTCCAACCCGTCCACGGTGAGCTGCATGCCCTTTCTGAGATAGGCGTCGTCCATGCCTTTGATGACCGGTTCAAGGGAAAGAATGCCTTCGCGCCGGGCCTTGTTGGCGAAATCCATGAACTGGTCGAGGATATTGCTGGTGGAAGGAGTTTTGCCGATCATGGTTTTGCGGATGACTTTGCCCACGCTGAGCACTGTGCCCAGGGGATAATGCGTCAGGGTCGCGCCGATGGTGCCGCCGAAGACGATGAGCATGGACGGGGCGTCGATGAATGTGACCGGCGAGCCGCCCGAAAGCAGAGCCAGAAAAATAAGCCCGAAGGAGAGGGTCATGCCGAGTAGGGTAGCTAAATCCATCTGTCTGCCTCGTACGCGGGTTAACACAGGCGTCGCGCATCGGGGTGATGCAGTCCACTTATCGGACGCGAAAGGCCGGTTCTTTACCGGAAACCGCCGTCAGGCCATGAACCGTCATGCCCTGGACGGGCGGGCTCCGAAAATGTCCGTGCCGACCCGCACCAGGGTAGCGCCTTCAGCGACCGCTACCTCGCAGTCATGGGACATGCCCATGGAAAGGTGGGGCAACTCCAGGCCGCACGCCGTCCGTAGGCGGTCGCGCAGGGTTCGCAGCGCCGCGAAATGAGGGCGCGAATCTTCCGCGCCGCCGTCCAGCGGGGGGATGCACATCAAACCTTCTATGGAAAGCTCCGTCATGCCCCGAACCGCCGTGATCAAATGTTCCGCCTCTTCCGGCATAACGCCGGACTTTTGCGCTTCGCGGCCGATGTTCACCTGAATGAGCACACGCTGCAGAGAATGGCCGTCGGCCCGCAAGGCTTTTTGCAAATTACGGGCCAATTTCTCCGAATCCAGGGTGTGGATCAGGGCGAAGCGTCCGGCAACGTCTTTGGCCTTGCGGCTTTGCACGTGCCCGATACAGTGCCATTCCGGTTGCGGGGCCGCATTTTCCGCGCCTCGCAGCAGGGCGGCGACCGCGTCCTGTTTGGTCAGGGCCTCCTGAATGTAGTTTTCGCCGAAGGCCGGGACGCCTTCGCCCCAGAGCCGGGCCAGTTCGGCCACAGGCTCCGGAGGATGGGTTTTTGACACCGCGATCAGCCGCACCTCGGCAAGGGAACGGCCGGATGCGGCCGCGGCGTCGTCCAGACGGCGGCGGACGGCCAGATACCGGCCATACAAAGCGGCGGATGCGTCCGGGGGAAGATGAGCGGACATACGCGCTCCTTACATTTCTCCGGGGTTGTTGCCCAGGGAAAGGCTGTGCAGAAAGCCCATGTCCTCCGGCCAGTCTTCGCGCACCTTGACCCACAGTTCCAGGTGCACTCTGGTGCCCAGAATTTCCGCGATTTCCTTGCGCGCGGTCTGCCCCACGTCTTTCAGATTCCTGCCGCCCTTGCCGATGACAATGGCTTTCTGCGAGGGGCGGGCCACATAGATGACGGCGTTGATGCGGGCAAGGTCGCGGTCCGGTTCTTCTTCCCAGTTTTCGATGTCCACGGCCACGGAATAGGGCAGTTCCTGGTGCAGATTCAGAAACAGCTTTTCCCGGATGCACTCGGTGGCCATGAAGCGCACCGGCAGGGTGGAAAGCTGGTCTTCGGGGAACAGGGGCGGATTTTCGGGCATGGCGGCCGTAATTGCGGCCAGCAGGCTGTCCAGCCCGACCTTGTTCAGGGCGGAAACGGGAAAAATCTCGGCGCCGGGCCAGGTTTCGTGCAGGGTCTGCAGCAGCGGCAGCAGGCGCGATTTATCGCCGATCAGGTCCACCTTGTTGGCCAGGACCAGCACGGGCCTTTTTTCCGCTCTGATGGATTCGCGCAACGGCTTTATGTCATTGTCCATGTACTCGGGTTTGCGCAGGTACAGTTCCGCATCCAGAACCACCAGCAGCAGATCCGCCTGCGCGGATGCATCCCAGGCCGTCTGTGACAGCACCCGGTTCATTTTGCCTCTGCCCTGATGGATGCCGGGGGTGTCCATAAAAATAATCTGGGCGCCGGGTTCGGACAGAATGCCGGTAATGCGGTTACGGGTGGTCTGGGCTTTGGGCGTGACAATGGCAACTTTCTGTCCCAGCAGGGTGTTGAGCAGCGTGGATTTGCCCGCATTGGGCGGTCCCATGATGGCGACCCAGCCACAGCGGTGCGCGGATGATGACATAAGGGATCCTTCGGTGTTTTTTGAGGGGTGTTCCACACCCCGGACAGGGAGTCAAGGGGAAGAGAGGATCTTGCCATTCCGGCCGTTCCGGGTAACAAAGAGGCATGACGTACCGCACCCTTGCCGATGCCGTGGCCGATCTGGAAAAAACCGGGCAATTGCGCCGCGTTGCCGTTCCCGTGGATCCGCGCCTGGAAATCGCCGCCATCCAGCGCCGGGCTTTCGCCAAAGGCGGACCGGCCCTGCTGTTCACCAACGCCACGGGCACGCGTTTTCCCATGCTGGGGAATCTCTTCGGCACCATGGAACGCACGCGTTTTTTGTTCCGCGGCGCGTTGCGGACTCTGGAAACGCTCTTTCGGCTCAAGGCCGATCCTCTGTCCGTCCTGAAACAGCCCGCGCGGTGCCTGGCCCTGGTCCCGGCCCTGCCGCGCGCCTGGCCCAGAACGGTGAGCAAAGGCCCGGCCCTGGCCCGGACCACGACCCTTTCCGCCCTGCCGCAGCTTGTTTCCTGGCCTCTGGACGGCGGCGGCTACGTGACGCTGCCCCAGGTGTACACCGAAAGCCCGGACCGGCCCGGTTTTTTTCATTCCAACCTCGGCATGTACCGGGTGCAACTGACCGGCGGGCATTTTGCCAAAGACAAGGAAGCGGGCCTGCATTACCAAATTCACCGAGGCATCGGCCCCCACCATGCGGAAGCGCTGGCCAGGGGCATTGATCTGCCGGTGACGGTCTCCGTGGGCGGGCCGCCCGCCTTGGCTCTGGCGGCCCTTTTTCCCCTGCCGGAAGGATTGCCGGAAATCTGCTTTGCCGGAATTCTGGCCGGGCATCGCATCCCCATGATCCGCCGCGAGGGGCAGCCGCCGGTCCCGGCGGAGGCGGATTTCACCATTATCGGCCGGGTGCGGGGCCGGCGGACGGCGCTTGAGGGGCCTTTCGGCGATCATCTGGGCTATTACAGCCTGGAGCACGAGTTTCCCGTGCTGACCGTGGATGCGGTGCATCACCGCGACGGGGCCGTCTGGCCCTTTACCTCCGTGGGCCGGCCGCCACAGGAAGACACGGTGTTCGGCGCCTTCATTCACGAACTGACCCGCGACTTGGTGCCCGCGGTATTCAACGGCATCCGCGAGGTGCATGCCGTGGACGCGGCCGGGGTGCATCCCCTGTTGCTGGCCGTGGGGTCCGAACGCTACGTGCCTTTCGCCGGGGACCGCCAGCCCCAGGAACTCCTGACCGGCGGCCTGGGTCTGCTGGGCCGCACCCAGACCTCGCTGGCCAAGTACCTGCTGCTGGGCGCGGCCGAGGATGCGCCCGGCCTTTCCGCCCGCGACGTGCCCGGTTTTTTCACCCACATCCTGGCCCGCACGGATTTTTCGCGCGACCTGCATTTTATTACCCGCACGACCATGGACACTCTGGATTACACCGGCATCAGTCTGAATCAGGGCTCCAAGCTGCTGTGGACCGCCGCCGGGCCGGAAAAGCGGGAACTGTGCCGCCGGATGCCGGCCGGGCTTTCGCTGCCGGAAGGGTTCGGGGACGCGCGGCTGTTCGCGCCGGGCGTCATCGTCTGCAGGGGGCCGAAGCACGCGCTGCCTTCCGACGTGCAGGATGCGGCCATGGACCGGCTGGCCGCGCGGTTTGCGGACCAGCGGGAAAACCGCGACGGCGTCGCCCTGGTCGTGGCCGTTGATGACGCGGCATTCACGGCCGCCAACTGGGACAATTTCCTGTGGATTTCCTTCACCCGCTCCGATCCGGCCACGGACCTGTACGGTGCGGGCAGCCGCACGGTTTGCAAGCACTGGGCCTGTGACGCGCCGCTGATCATGGATGCCCGGCTCAAAGCATACCAGGCCCCGCCCCTGGAACCGGACCCGGACGTGGAAAAACGCGTGGACGCCTGGGGCGCGAAGGGCGGACCGCTGTCCGGGCTGGTGTAGCTATTCTTTCTCCATGGTCCCTGCCCTGACCATGCCGTAGATGGACAGGGGCCGGATGCGGCGGGCCAGGGCGGAGGCAGTGAAGGAAGCCGCCAGCAGCAGGGGGAAAATCGTATACGCCCCGGAAATTTCGCAGACCATGCAGGCCGCCATGAGCGGGGCGTGGGTGGTGGCCGCCAGCAGAACGGCCATGGCGAGCAGGATCAGGGTAACGGCTTCCGGCCCTACGCCGAACCAGGGGGCCAGGGCCGACGCAGTCAGGCTGCCGGCTGTCGCGCCCAGAAACAGGGTGGGCGTGAAAAATCCTCCCGGCGCGCCCGCGCCGGACCCGGCCAGCATGGCCAGCAGCTTGGCGGCCAGAAACAGGGCCGCCAGTTTCGCGGGCAGCAGGCCCGCGTCCGCGCCGGCCAGGCAGCGTTCGATTACGCTGTAGCCGTTGCCCCAGACCTCCGGAACGCCCAGGGACAGCAGGCCCACGATCAGGCCGCCCAGGCCCAGGCGCAGAGGCTGCGGCAGCGAGAATGACCGAAAGACAGCCCGCGCCGCATCCATGCCGCGCAGAAAAGCACTGCCGCAGCAGGCACCGGCCAGAGCCAGAAGCAGGGCGGCAAGGTACAGGGCAACGCTTTGCCCGGCAGGCATGGGCAGAGGATAGAGCAAGACCGTTCCGCCCAGAGCCCTGGTGACCAGCAACGATGCGGAAGCGGCCAGGGCCGCGGGAATCAACATGGCCGGAGCAACGGTCCCCAGGATGAGTTCCAGAGCAAAAAAAGTCCCGGCGACCGGGGCGTGATAGGCGGCGGCCACTCCGGCGGCCGCGCCGCATGCGGTCAGCAGCGGCCAGTCCCGTTGCGGAGCGAAACGCCGGGCCATGCATGAGGCAGTCAGGCTGGCCAGCAGGATCATGGCCCCTTCGCGGCCCACGGCCAGACCGCCGGAGACGACCAGGACGGAAGCCAGGCATTTGATCAGGCTGCCTGGCGTGTCGATGCGGCCGCCGCCGGCCAGGATGCCTTCAATGTATTCCGCGGGCGGGTGGGCGCTCCGTTCATGACGGGTATGGGCAAAGGCCCACAATGCGCAACCGGCGGCCAGGGCGGCCAGGGCCGGGGTCAGCAGACGCCGCCAGGGGCCGAGAACCGCGGCCGCGGCCACCAGCCCCTGGTCGGATCCGGAAATATGCCGTTCGGCAAACGCGAGACACAGGTGAAAAACGCTCACCGCCAGCGCGCCGGATACGCCGGCCAGGACCGCAAGGCCCAGGCCGCGCGGTCCGGGCAGGAAAACGCGGAGGCGTTCGCGAACGGAGGGCATTATGTGCCCTCCGCGCCCGCGCCGGCGTTATACCAGGCCGCCCACGCCATGTTCGCGGAACGCGGCGTCACAGCCGCCTACATGGAACTGGCCGTGGCCCGTCAGCATGACCAGGGCCTGGAAGTTGGTGATTTCACGGCCGAAGCGCTGGGTGCGCAACTCGTTGCGCGCGGAGAGTTTTTCCGCCGTCATGCCGTCCAACCAGGCATGGAAGGCTTTTTTCATGGTCGCGGCCACGGCCAGAATCTCGGCCTTGGACGGGGTTCTGGGGCCGTCCTGCATGAGACGCCCGACCTCAAGAGGAAACAGGCTCTGGGTGGGCGGATCATTGGGCTGCAGAATGGTGAAGTCGATCACGACATACGCGTGGTATATCTGTTGCCAGAACAGAAACCCCCCGACCTTTTCGGCCCACAGGGAGTCCGGGCATTTGTCCACGGCTTTTTCCAGGTAGCCGTAAGTGGCGTCAAAAGTATCCCTGAGTGCGCGCGAAGCCAGATCCAGCATGGTTTTCTCCTCGTATTGGGGGTGACGGAAACGGCGTCCGTTTCACCCTACTATGCGCGTTGCGAAGAAAAAAGCAAGCCGCGCCGCGTCCTGTTTGCTCCGAAACCGCGCCGGGCGGGCCGGGTCCCGGCAGAAGAGCGCATTGACAAGTCGCCCCCATGCCCTTAGTTGCATGGGGAGAGATTTCTGAGGAGGAATTATGTTGGAAGTCAGCGAAAGCGCCCTGAAAGAGCTGGATGAATATTTTGCCGACAAGGAAAAGGCCCCCATCAGAGTGTACCTGGCCCCCGGCGGGTGCAGCGGGCCGCGTCTGGCGCTTGCGCTTGACGATCCCGGCGAGGACGACCAGGTGTTCACGCAGCCCAACTATACGTTCTGCATCAGCAAAGAATTGCTGGAATTGACCGGGGCGGTGAAGATCGACCTTTCGTACATGGGCTTTTCCGTTGAATCGGCCAACCCCATCGGCGGCGGCGGCGGTTGCTCCGGCTGCGCGGGCAGTTGCGGCGGCGCGGAACACTAGGAAATTCAAAGCGGAAGGCTGGAACGGGCACGCCGGGACATTCCGGCGTGCCTTTCATTGACCGTAACTGCGGGAAACCGGATTTGCGCGGACTGATCCGCGCGGCCGGCCGTCGATTCTGCCGGCGGTGTTCGGCCCGTCGGATGCCCGGCAGGTCCCATGTAACGCGCGGGGGTGCCGTGAATTTGAAAGAAAGCGTCCTGCTTGCCCTCAAACTGGCCCGGCGCGGCAAGGAAGTGCTGGTCGTCGGCCATGACGGCGCGCGCTGGCAGATGATGCCCCTTGCCGACCCGCGTTCGGACCAGCTTGCCCACGCCGTCATCGTCACCCCCAAAGGTCTGCGCTATCCCGACGATGACGCCCGCATAGCGGAACTGACGGCCCGGGGTCTTTAAAGCAACGTCTTTTTGCACACGTTTTCCGGAGAACAGCCATGGCCGACCTTTTGCAGATTGCCGTCACCGTGGACGGCGAGGATGAGGAACTGCTCAGCGCGGTCCTGGCCATGCACGTGGCCGCGGGCTGGGCCGAGGAAACGCTGAGCACCGGCGAAACGCGGGCTGTGGTGCATACGGACAATGCGGTATTTGCCGCGGAACTGGAGCAGGAAATTCTGGCCCGTCTTCCCCGGGCGGTGATCCGCCGGGACACGGTGGAGCAAAAAGACTGGGTACTGGCCTGGCGGGAATATTTCACGCCGGTGCCCGCGGGCAGCCGTTTTCTGGTTCTGGCCCCTTGGATGGAAGAGGAGCGGAAAAGCACGGCCCGGTCCGTGATCACCATCGAGCCGAAAATGGCCTTCGGCACCGGGCACCACAACACCACGGCCCTGTGCCTGACGGCGCTTTCCGACCTTGCGGATTCCGGCCGCATCGGGGCGGGCATGCGTTTTCTGGACCTGGGCACCGGGTCCGGCATTCTGGGCATCGCCTGCGCGCAACTGGGCCTGACGGGCCTGGGGCTGGACATCGACATCCTGGCCGTGGACAACGCCCTGGAAAACCGCGCGGCCAACGCCATCGCGCCGGACCGGTTTGCCGTGGCGCGGGGCGGCGTGGAGGCGACGGATGAAACCTTCGACCTGATTGTGGCCAACATTCTGGCCCAGCCCCTGAAGGACCTGGCCCCGGATATCGCGGGCCGTTTGAGCAAGGGCGGGGTTCTCGTGCTGTCCGGCATTCTGGGCATCCAGGCGGACGATGTGGCGCGGGCGTACGGGGCGCAGGGGCTGCCCGATCCCCGGCGCGTGGATTCCGGCGAATGGGCGGCCCTGATCTGGGAATGACACGGGAACGGCCGCAAGGGTTTTGCTCCTTTTTCGAGTCGCGCCGGACCGGGCGCGGAATCTTTCTTTTCCGGAGGAGTGCATGAGGGGCGGCACATACGCGCGGCGGCGCGAAACGTTGTCCGCCATGTTCGCGGCCATGCGGGACAGCCTCGGTCCCAGCGGCTGGTGGCCCGCGCACAGCCCGTTTGAAGTGGCCGTGGGCGCTGTTCTGACCCAGAACACGGCCTGGGCCAATGTGGAAAAAGCCTTGGGCCATCTGCGTTCGCGTGGCGCGCTCCACCCCTTGCCCATGGCGGCGCTGAGCGAGGCGGAACTGACGGAAGCCATCCGGCCGGCCGGTTTTTTTCGGCAGAAAAGCGCGACGCTTCGCCGGCTGCTTGATTTTCTCGCGGCAAACGGGGGGCTGGGCGGCGATGCGTCCGACGACGGCCTGGTCTGCCTGGCGGGGCGGGAAACCGAAAGCCTGCGCGACGAACTGCTGGCCATTCGCGGCATCGGACCGGAAACGGCGGACTGCATCCTGCTTTATGCGCTGGGCCAGCCTTCCTTTGTGGTCGACGCCTATACCCGCCGTCTTTTTCATCGCCATGCCCTGGTTTCCGATGCTATACCCTATGCGGAACTGCGGGAGTTTTTCATGGAAGCGCTGGAGCCGGACGCGGCTGTTTTCAATGAATACCACGCGCTTATCGTGCGGGTGGGCAAGGGTTTCTGCCGCAAGGGCAAACCGCTTTGCTCCGCCTGTCCGTTGAGGCCCTTTCTGGAGTATGAACCGGACTGATCGCATCGTGACGGCCAGCCGGCGCGCGGGACGCATCCTGCTGCCGGCGGCCCTTCTGGCCTGCCTGTTCTGGGCCGGGCCCTCCTTTGCCGCGTCCGTTCCGGATGAGGCGAAATCCCTGCAGAGGGAAATCGCGGAAGAACAGGCCAGGGCCAGAGCCCGCCGGGCCGGCCTGTCCCGCCTGACGGACCAGGAACGGGAGGTAAACGCCGATCTTGCGGCGGCCGAGGATAAAATCCTGCGGCTGGAGGCGGCTCTGGCCAGGCAGGAGGACACGCTGGCGGAACTGGCCGCGTCCGACGCCGAACTGCAGGAAAAAATCGGCATCCTGACGGATGAGCAGAAGCATACGGAAAGGGCCATGCTGGACGTGCTGCGCACGCTGTGGGAACTGCATGCCCGCCGCATCGGCGTGGGCGGGCGCGATCTGCCCGACTGGCCGGTGACGGACAGAGAGCAGGCCTGGTCCGCCAAACTGTTCGCCGCGCTGGACGAATACAGGGCGGATCTGGCCAGTCGGAGCGACGAACTGGATCGTGTCATCCGCCGGCGCGAGGCCGTGGCGAAAGAGGCGCAGCAGCGCATCGCCGCGTTGAATGCGGAAAAGGAACGCCTGCTGCAGAGCCGTCTGCAGCACTCCCGCGCGCTTGCGGACCTGCGGCGGCAGAAGCAGGATACGGAAGAGGAACTTACCGCCGTGCTCGGGCTTGTGCGCAGCCTGAACCTGCGGCTGCAGCAACTGGAAGAGCGGGGCAATCTGGAGCAGGCCCGGGGAAAGCTGCCCTGGCCCGCCTCCGGCACGGTGCGCGCGCGTTTTGACCTGAACGCCGCGCCTCCCGTGCGCGGGCTGACCATCGCCCTGCCGGCGCAGACGTCCGTGACGGCGGTGCACTGGGGCAAGGTGGTGCATAACGACGTGCTGCGGGGCATCGGCCGGGTGGTGATCGTCCTGCATGGTTCCGAGTATTATTCGCTGTATGCCTTTTTGTCCGAAAGCCCGTTGAAGGTGGGGCAGGACGTGGCCAGGGGAGAGGCCGTGGGCACGGCGGGATTTGTTCCGTCGTTGAACGGTCCGGGCCTGTATTTCGAATTGCGTTTTCATCAGAAAGCGATTAATCCCGAGCAGTGGCTGCGGGCACAATAGAAATTTGCCCGCGGCTGCGGAAATAACGGGTCCCGGCCTATCCCTCCGTTTCTTTTTGTGCTATAGTGCCGCCGTGTCTTGTATCCCATTTTCTGTGCGCTGTCCTGGAGGTTCCGCCATGCGTTTTTGGTTGCTGCCCATGCAGGTGCTCTGTCTCGGCTTCACGCTGTTGCAGCCCGTTGCCGCCTATGCTGCGGAGGGCAAATACGACGCGATGAAGCGTTTCAGCCAGATATACGAGTACGTGCGTCGTTTTTACGTGCGCGAAGCCAGCAGCGATGAATTGATGAACGGCGCGATCAAGGGGATGCTGCAGAATCTCGATCCGCATTCCACGTATCTGTCGGTTTCCGAGTATAAGGAAATGAAGGAAACCACATCCGGCGCCTTCTATGGGATCGGTATTGAAATTTCCATGGAAAACGGCCAGCTGATTGTGGTTTCGCCCATTGAGGACACCCCGGCATACAAGGCCGGGCTGAAAGCCGGCGACGTCATTCTGGCGGTGGACAGCCACCCCACCCAGGACATGACCTTGCAGGAATCGGTATCCAAAATCCGGGGTCCCAAAGGCTCGGAAGTGGAGCTTCTGATTCTGCATAAAGAAGCCAAAGTGCCCGCGCTGGTCAAAATCACCCGTGATTCCATTCCCCTGATCAGCGTGAAGACCCGCTTTCTGGATTCGGAGTATCTGTGGGTCCGCATAACCCGGTTCAGCGACAATACGGAAAAGGAATTGCTGAGCGGCCTTGCGGAAGCCAAAAAGAAAAGCCCGATCAAGGGCATTGTTCTTGACCTGCGCAACAATCCGGGCGGGCTGCTGGAACAGGCGGCCAAAGTGGCCGACGTGTTTTTGCAGTCCGGCGAGATCGTCTCCATCCGCGGGCGGGAGCAGGACGGACCCCGCCAGTTCAAAGCCGCTTCCCAGGATACGGACCAGACCTGCCCCCTGGTGGTGTTGGTCAATTCCGGTTCCGCCTCCGCTTCGGAAATCGTGGCCGGCGCGTTGCGCGACCACAAGCGCGGGCTGCTTATCGGCGAACGCACGTTCGGCAAGGGGTCCGTGCAGAATGTGATCCCCATGCCCGACGGCTCCGCGCTGAAATTGACGGTGGCCCTGTATTATACGCCCAACGGCCGGTCCATTCAGGCTGAAGGGATTGATCCCGATCTGGTGGTGCCCTTTGAGACGCCGCGTGACGATGCGACGAGAATTCCGCGGATCAGCGTGCGTGAAAAGGATCTTTCCGGGCATCTGGAAAAGGGCGACCCGAAAAAGGGGCCGCTGAAACCCGGCGAAGTGCTGGCTCCGAAGGATAAAGGCACCAATTCCCCAACAGGCGGAAAATTCCAGATCGCGCCCGAAGTGGCCGCCGCCCTGGAAAAGGACAACCAGTTGCGCCTGGGCCTGCAGATGGTCAAAGCCCTGCCCAAGATGCGTGAAATCCACGCGGAGTAGGTTCAGGCCGGTGATTTCCGGATCGCGTCGGTAAGGGCTTCCGGGATGGAAACGGCATGCCGTCCCCATCCCGGAAGCTGCGTTTCCGGCCGTGAGGCCGCTGTCATGTCAACCCGTTGTTCAGGATATCCATGCCGTTGTCGACGCGCCCCGTATCCGGCCGGAAAAAGCATCCCTCCAAAAGCGGCGGCGGGCCGAAGCGCATGAAGCACGGGAAAAAGAGGGCCTTGCCGCGCGCAGTTCCGTCCCGGACCGTGATTCTCGCTTTTTTGGCGGGGATTGCGGCGATGGGGGGGCTCTGGCTGCTGCTGGATTTCGGCAGTTCTTTCGGGCCGGTTCCGTCCGCCAAAGCTCCCGCCGTCGCGGCGGCGCCCGAAAAACGGGCCGTGCCGCGCCCGAAACCGTCCGCCGAAACAGCGCCTTCCGCAAAGGCCCTGCCGCCGGCGGAAAAGGGACCCGCCGCGCGAAACGGTTCTGACGCCACAATCATGCGGGCTTTGGTGGACATGGCCGGCCTGCCGTATGAAGAATCTTTGTCCGCTCCGTTTGAGGAGCGCGTGAAGCAGGCGGATTACGCGCTGATCCAGGCCATGCTGCGCTTGTCCATGCGGCCCGCCGAAACGGTCATCGAAACCTCGGAATTGCGGCACAACCGTGGCGGCAAGGATCGGGGGGCCTATCATTTCCAGCGGCTGCGCATCAGCGTGGGGGCCGATCCGCTGCCGTTCGTCACCGCCCTGCACGAGTCCCTGCGGGCCTGGGCGGAGCAGGCGGAACTGGCCCAGACCGCATTTCCGGAAAAAGAGGGAGGACCCGCGCTATGGACGATCAGCATCGGCGGGGTACCGACCCACGAGTTGGCGCTGGTTACGGGCAAAGCGGGGCGGTCGCCCGCCGTGCCGGCGCGGGATCCGTCTCCCGCCCGCATACTGCGCCAGCGTCGGCCGGGAGAGCCGGCCCGCATGGTGCTGGTCATGGACGACATGGGGCAGAGCATGCCCGCCGCGCGGCAGGTGCTGGCCCTGGCCTGCCCGGTGACCTTCGCCGTCTGGCCGGACAGCGGCCATGCCCGAGAAACCGCCAGGGCGGCTCACGAGGCGGGGAACGAAGTCATTGTGCATCTGCCCATGGAACCTCTGGGCTATCCCGGTGTCAAGCCGGGGCCCAACGCCCTGATGGTAGGGGCGGACGCGGCATCCGTCGAGCGGACGGTGCGCGCGGCTCTGGACAAGGTGCCGTACGCCGCGGGCCTGAACAACCACATGGGGTCGCGCTTCACCCAGGACAGCGCGGGCGTGCAGGCCGTGCTGCGGGTTCTGCGGGAAAAGAACCTGATGGCGCTGGACAGCCTGACTCACCCGGCATCCGTGTTTTACGCCCAGGCCTCGCGGATGGGGCTCGACGCTCTGAAGCGCGACGTGTTTCTGGACGTGACCGCGAAAAAGGATGTCGTCCTGCGCCAGTTGCGCGCCGCGGAAAAGGTCGCGCTGCTGACAGGCCAGGCCATCGCCATTGGCCATCCCCTGCCGGAAACCCTGGCCGCGCTCAAGGAATGGAGCCGGACCAGAAACGGGCAGGTGACCATGGTCCGTCTGGCCGATCTGACCCTGCGGGCGAATTCCCGCTGAACGGCGTTCCTCTCGGGCGGTCTGGCGCGGTTTCGCGCCGCGTCCGCTCGCGCGGGGCGCATGCATGCACCGGTCCTCACCTTGGCGGGGGCGCTCTTTTTCACCGGCGGCGGGCAAAAGCCCGGGTATTTGACCGGCCCTTGCCAAAAGCGGCGTAACAGCCGTATAGTGTGTCTGCTATATATTCCGGCCAGCACCGGGGCATCGCCGCGAGGTCGATGCGGCGGCATCCGTCGCCTGTGCGCGCCGAAGCAGGTGTTTTGCATTGCATTTGCCGTATCCTGTTGCCGGAGGTGGACATATGATTCGGATTTTCAACGACAACTCGCTGACCATCGGCAACACGCCGCTTGTGCGTCTGCACCGGGTTGCCGGAAACAAGGCCACGGTGCTGGCGAAACTGGAGGGGCGCAATCCCTCGTTTTCCGTCAAGGCCCGCATCGGCGCGGCCATGATCTGGGATGCGGAGGAAAAGGGCATCCTCAAACCCGGCAGCAAGATCATCGAACCCACCAGCGGCAACACGGGTATCGCGCTGGCTTTCGTGGCCGCGGCCCGGGGCTATCCCCTGACCCTGACCATGCCGGAAAGCATGAGCGTCGAACGGCGCAAGGTTCTGGCCATGCTGGGGGCCAAACTGGTGCTGACCTCCGCCATCGGCGGCATGTCCGAAGCCATCCGCAAGGCCGAGGAAATCGCGGCTTCCGATCCCGGCCGCTACTTCATGCCCCAGCAGTTCAAAAATCCGGCCAATCCCGCCATTCACGAAAAAACCACCGGCCCCGAAATCTGGCAGGATACCGACGGCGCTATCGACGTGCTGGTGGCGGGCGTGGGCACGGGCGGCACCATCAGCGGCATCGCGCGCTACATCAAAAAGACCCAGGGCAAACAGATTACCGTTGTGGCGGTGGAACCCAAGCGCAGTCCGGTGATCACCCAGTTTCTGGCGGGCGAGAAGCTCGTCCCCGGACCGCATAAAATCCAGGGCCTCGGCGCGGGCTTCATTCCGGAAACATTGGATCTTTCCCTGGTGGACAGGGTGGAAAGCACCGGCAACATGGAATCCATGTCCTTTGCCCGGGCCATGGCCGGCGAAGAGGGGATCATGGCCGGCATCTCCGGAGGAGCGGCGGGCCTTGTCGCCAGCCGTCTGGCCAATATGCCGGAATTCGAGGGAAAAACCATTGTGGTCATTCTGCCGGATGCGGCGGAACGCTATATGAGCACGCAGCTTTTTGAAGGTGTCGGCGAATAGAACACTGCGGGACAAAGCGGAACTCGCCCGTGTTCCGCTTTGTTCCAACGGGCTGCTTTTCCCGTACATTCCGTTCCGCATACGCGTTGCGGTCATGGCGCTTCCGGGTTGTTGTCTTCCGTTTCCCCTTTGGCGATTTTCAATAATCACCTTGTGTTTCAAGGCGGAATTCCGTACTCTTTTTGCTGAAAGCCAGAATTTCTGCGCATAAGGCTCCGCCATGACCGTGCATCACGAACCCGGCCCCTGCTCCCGTTGCGGCATGTACCGTGCCCCCAGCCCCACTGTTGATGTGGTCGTTTATGACCCGTTGCGCGGTATTGTGCTGATCCGGCGCAGAAACGAACCCCCCGGCTGGGCCCTGCCCGGCGGTTTTGTGGATTACGGCGAAACCGTGGAGCAGGCCGCCGTGCGCGAAGCGCGCGAAGAGACGGGTCTGTCCGTCGTGCTGACCGGTCTTCTGGGGGTGTATTCCGATCCCGCCAGGGACGCGCGCCGACACACCATCAGCACTGTGTTCACCGCGCGCGCCCCAGACACGGAAACGCTCAGGGGCGGCGATGACGCGGCGGAGGCGATTTTTTTTCTTCCGGACGCGTTGCCGTCTCCGCTCGCGTTCGATCACGGCATCATCCTGGCCGACTTTCTGCGCGGATTGAAAACGTAACAGGAACGGGTGTTGCGACCGCTGTCGCTGTGTATACGGATCGAATGCTGTTACCGGAGAGATGTTCATGCCACGACGTGTTTTTTTAGTCGCCTCGGAAATGTATCCGTTTTCCAAGAGCGGCGGGCTTGGCGACGTCATGGGGGCGCTGCCCTGCGCGCTTGTGCGCATGGGGGCGCCCACGGCCGTCATTTCGCCGTTTTACGGCCGGCTGCGCACCGGCGAAGCACCCTTGAAGCTGGCCCTGTCCGACTGCCCCGTGGGCTACCCCTGGGATCCCATCAAGGTGGATGTTTTTGAAACCGAATACAACGGCGTTACGGCCTATTTTCTGCACCGGGGGGAATATTTCGACCGTCGGCATTACTATAACGAATACAAAGGCGACTACTTCGACAACGCGGAACGGTTCATTTTTTTCTGCCGCGCGGCCATGTCTGTCATCCGCCATCTGGGTGAAAGCCCGGCCATTGTGCACGCCCATGACTGGCAGGCGGCTCTGCTGCCCGCGTACATTCATTTCGCGCGGCGGCACGACCCCTTCTGGGCCGGCACCCGGTCCCTGGTCACCATCCATAACCTGGCGTTTCAAGGCCGTTTCTCTTCCCGGCTGTTTGCGAACTGCGGCCTGCCGCCGGAAGCCTGGCACATGGACGGGGCTGAATACTACGGGGATTTCAATTTCCTGAAAACGGGCATCGCCTACGCCGATATGGTCAGCACCGTCAGCCCCAGCTATGCCCGTGAAATCCTGACGGAACGCTTCGGCTTCGGCCTGGACGGGATCCTGCGCCACAGAGAACACGAACTGATCGGCATTCTGAACGGCGCGGACTACAGCATCTGGGATCCGGGCAGCGACCGCCATATCGCGGCCACATACAGCCGCCAGGATGTGGAGGGCAAAAAGGCCTGCAAACGTATGCTGCTTAAGGAGCTGGGGCTGTCCTCCCATCTTGAGGACCGGCCCGTGCTGGGTTTTATCGGCCGCCTGCGCGGGCAGAAGGGTATTGATCTGCTGCTGCAGATCATCCCGCAACTGATGGAACGTGACATCGGCCTGCTGATCCTGGGCGAAGGCAGTCTGCGCCACGAGCAGGCGGTGATGGAAATGGCGCAGCAGTACAAGACCCATCTGCACGCTTCCATCGCCTATACGGAAAATCTGGCCCACCGGATCCAGGCGGGCAGCGATATTTTTCTGATGCCTTCGCGCTATGAACCCTGCGGGCTGACCCAGATGTACGCCCTGCGCTACGGCACGCCGCCGGTGGCGTCGGCCATGGGGGGGCTGCGCGACACCATTATCCCACACCCGAACCCCAGGGCCACGGGATTCATCTTCCTGAAGGCGGAAGCGGATGATTTTCTGCGTTCCATTCTGGACGCCATATCCTTGTGGGAAAACAACAAGGAAGCCTGGGCGGCCCTGATCGACCGGGCCATGAGTCAGTCTTTCACCTGGGAAAAATCCGGACGGCAGTATATCGAACTGTACCGCCAGCTCGGATACGACATATGACGGCACGCGCGCTCGTCCTTCAGAGGGTATTTCATCATTCATTTTGCAATGACTTCTGCCGCCGGGCGGCCGTCCGGCGCGCCGCCGCAGGCGGCGCGAGCGGGCCGGAAACCACGT
>JAVBOK010000037.1:0-79237 GCA_031550605.1 Desulfovibrionaceae bacterium
TCTTCACCGTATGGTCTATTGCCGTTCAACCGGCGCTTTTCCCATCCACAAAAAATAGGGGTTTCTTTTGGGGGTTGCTCAAAAGAAACTTTTTTGTATTGTGTGTTCTGTCAGTGTGTTATGGTGCTGATGAGCAGACTACTTGGGTTACACTGTGAACGCCGTCCGGGTGCGGGCGGAACGGTTGCGCCGCCCCGGTTGCCCGGTTTCATGGAAACTGTTTTTCCGCGGACCGGCCTGCCACGCGGGAACGCATGCGCGGGTCAGGCCGGCATGAACGATCCTCCGTTGACGTCGATGACGCTGCCGTTGATGTAGGCCGCGTCTTCCGAGGCCAGAAAGGCCACGGCCGCCGCCACTTCCTCCGGGGTGCCCAGGCGTTTGAGCGGAATGACCTCGCTGTAGGCGCGGTTCACTTCTTCCCCGGCGGCCAGGGCCATTTCCGTGAGGATGCGGCCGGGGGCCACGCAGTTGCAGGTGATGGCCCAGGGCCCCAGGTGCTCGGCCAGCGAACGGGTAAGGCCGATCAGGGCCGACTTGCTGGCGATGTAGCTTGGCCCGGCCACCCGGCTGCGGGCGCGCCCGGCCAGGGAGGTCATGTTGATGATCCGCCCCCACTTCTGTTCCTGCATCCGGGGGGCCGCAAGGCGGCACAGGCGCATGACGGCGGAAAGGTTGACTTCCAGCACGCTGGCCCATTCTTCGTCCGTTATTTCCAGCACGTTGGCGGCCTTGCCGTTGGGAAGCTTGGGAGAGATGCCCGCGTTGTTGACCAGGATGCCCAGGGAACCCCATGCCGCCTGCATCGAATCCAGAAGCGCGGCGGCGGCCCTTGTGTCCGTCACGTCAAGGGCGGCGCACAGCAGGCTGTCGCGCCGATCTTCCGGAAACAGCGCCGCGTCCGGGGCCGCGATGTCCGTGGCCGCAACGCGGTGTCCCTCGGCCAGCAGCCTGCGGGCGCAGGCGAGCCCGATCCCCCTGTTCGCTCCCGTGACGAGGGCGATGCGGCTTTGCCGGATCACTTTTCCTCCGGGGTGAATGCGGAAACCGGCGGATAGGCGTTTTCCGTGCACATCACTTCGATCAGCGTCGCGGTTTCGGCCTTTTCCGCCCGGGCAAAGGCCTCGCCGAGCTTTTCGGGGTCGGTGACCCGGATGCCCCGGATGCCGCAGGCTTCGGCAATGGCCGCATGGTCCACCGGCGAGAAGGTCACGGCGCTGGTATGCTGGCCGAATTTCACCTGCTCGCCGTGCTTCTGGTAGCCGAGAATGCCGTTGTTGATCAGAATGCAGGTAACCTTGATGCCCATGCGCGCGCAGGTTTCCATCTCCGACCACACGTGGCCGAATCCGCCGTCGCCGACCAGCGCGTAAACCTGGGCTTCGGGCCGGGCCACCTTGGCGCCCATGGCAAAGGGCAGGCCCCAGCCCAGCCCGGCCAGGCCGCGCGGAGTGACGAAGCGCATGCCGGGCTTCCGCGCGGTCAGATAGTTGGCTGTCCAGATCGAAGAATAGCTGGCGTCGCTCAAAACCAGGCTGTCCGGGGTCAGGCGCCTGTCCAGTTCCTCCATGATCCGCTCGGGCCGGATAGGCGTTTCTCCGGCGGTGCGCAGCGGCTCGTTTTCCCTGCGGCCCTTCTCTTTGCCGGAGGCGATGGTTTCTTCCAGCGCGGCCCGGGTTTTTTTGCGGGCCGAAACATCCTGTTTCCCCAGGGCCGCGTGCAGCGCCTCCAGGGTCAGTCTGGCGTCGCCCGTCAAACGCACGTCGGCTTCGTAGTTGCGGCCGATTTCCATGCTGTCGGCATCAAGATGAATGTACGCCGCCCTTTCCGGGTACAGGCTCCACGAGTCCGTGCCGTTCTGGTTGGTGCGCGAGCCGATCAGCATGATCACGTCGGCCTCGGCGACCAGGGGGCGCAGATGCCGCGTGGCGCTGTAGGGGCCCATGAAATATCCGACCACGCCGAGGGAGAGAGGGTGCAGCTCGCTTACCGCGCCTTTGCCCATGACCGTGGTGGCGACGGGCAGGCTGAAATCTTCCTGAATGCGGGCCAGAATGTCGCAGCCGCCGGAAAGATGAATGCCGCCGCCGGCGATAATCAGCGGTTTTTCGGCCCCGGCCAGAATCCTGGCCGCCTCTTCCACCCGGACGGGATCGGCCACCACGCGGTCCAGCGGAAACCGGCCCAGGTTTGAGCGGCGTCTTGCCGGCACGGCCTTTTCCAGCAGCAGATCGGCGGGCAGCAGCAGCACGGCCGGGCCGGGCCGGCCGGAGCAGGCGGCGGCAAAGGCCATGTCCAGATAATCTTCCGCGCGCGAGGCTTCCGTAACCCGGCGTACCCACTTGGCGCAGGAACCGAACAGCCCGAAGTGGTCGAATTCCTGAAAGGCGTTGCGGTCGGTCTGGTTGCGGTTGACTTCCTGCACCAGGGCGATGACCGGCACCGAAGCTTTCATGCACTCGGCCAGCGGCGGCACGAGAAGCGTGGCGGCCGGACCGTTCTGGGCGGTGACTATGCCGGGCCTGCCGGTCAGGCGGGCGAAGGCGTCGGCCATATAGCCGCCGGCATTTTCCTGGCGGTAGGCCACCTGTCTGATCCCCGCCTCCTCGGCGCACAGGATCAGCAGGCTGGGCAGGCTCTGCCCGAAAATATGGGTGACCCCGTGGCGCTTGAGGCCCCCCGCCAAAGCGTGGGCCACGGTTCCTTTATGGAAAAGTCCGGGACACTCCAGAGCTGGTTGGCGACGCATGAACTCCTCCTTAGATCTGGTTGTGGTGGTTCAGGCGCGGACCGCCGTGCCGGACGCGAACCTTTCGCGCGGAACCGGGGCCGCTCGCCGGGACGCCAAAAAATCTTCCATGCGGGTGGAGGCAAGAACCATGCCTGGAACCCGGAAAGGCGGACATTGCGGGCACGCCCCGAAGGGATCCCGGATCGGCGGCGGCCGGCGCGGACCCTTTCGCCGCCCCGGCGGGGCGCGTCCGGCGGTTTTTGGTCCGTTTATTTTTGGAATTGCGCAATGTCAATGCGTATATTAGTTTGATTGTATCATGATTGGTCTTGCCGGGGGGTGATATGGAGCGGAAAAGCATCCTGTACGTTTCGCTGAGCATGGAAACGGCTCAAAGCCACCGTCCGATCCTGCGCGAGATTTTTTCCAATGATGTGGACGTGTACCTTTACGCGTTGCAGGACCGCAATTCCGTGCTGGCCAACGTCAGGTTCGACGTGGTTCTGGCGGCCGGGGTCAACAGCTACGCGAAGTGCCTCGAGATGTTTCCCCGGGAAACGGTGCTGTGCTGCGCGCGCGAGCTGGCCTTTCCCACCTTTCTCGACCCGGTGTTGCGCCTGCCGCAGGGCAAAAAGGTGCTGGTGGTCTGCGAGACCATGGAAGTGGCCCGCGAGGTGACCCTGCAGCTTTTGCATTGCGGCATCAACCATCTGGACTATGTGCCGTACTGGCCGGGCAGCGACCAGGATGTGGGCGCCGTCGACACCGCCATGTCGCCGGGCATGACGCAGCACGTGCCCGCGCATATCAAAACCATAATCGACATGCAGCGGCGGCCTATCGCGATGAAGACCATTCTGGACATCATCAAGATTCTCGGCGTGGACAACTCCTACATTGACCGCTACACGGCCATGAACCGGCGTTTCGTGTTCGAAACCTACCGCATGCTTTCGGAAAAGGAGGACCAGAACATCGTGCTCGCGCGCTGCATCGAAGCTCTGGTGCAGGCGGCGGGCGAAGCGGTCATCGTCACCGAGGACGAAACCGTGCTGCACTGCAGCCCGGCCGCGGCCGGGCTGCTGGGAGAATCCCGCAACAGGCTTCTGCGCCGGCGACTGCCCGCTGTGGTCAGCACCGCGCCGGGCGCGCGAAGGGACGGGGAACCGACGCGGGGCGTGCTGCGGCGCGGTTCCGCGCAGATGCCTTTTTCCCGCCTGGACCTGCCGCGCCGCCACGGCGAAAAGGGGTGCCTGCGCGTCTATTTCCTGAACCCCGGGGACGCGCGGCAGCCCGCGCGGGAAAGCGCGCCCGGCAGGGATGAAGGCCACGCGGCCGGCTTCACCTTCTCCGAGATCATCGCCGAAAGCCCGACGGCCAGAGAGGCCAAAGCCCGGGCCGTCGCCATGGCCGCGTCCCCCATTGACGCCACGGTCCTGATCCTTGGCGAGTCCGGTTCGGGCAAGGAGATGTTCGCCCAGTCCATTCACAATGCCTCGTCCCGCGCGGCCGGGCCCTTTGTGGCGGTAAATTTCGGGGCCATACCCGAAAGCCTGGTCGAGAGCGAGCTGTTCGGCTACGAGCAGGGCGCATTCACCGGCGCGAGCCGCAGCGGGAAAAAAGGCCTGTTCGAACTGGCCGCCGGGGGCACCCTGTTCCTGGACGAGATCACCAACGCGTCCACCCTGATCCAGGTCAAGCTTTTGCGGGTGCTGGAAGCCAGACGCCTGATGCGCGTGGGCGGCATAAAAATGATCGACGTCAACGCGCGGGTCATCACCGCCACCAACGCCGACATCAGGGACCTGGCCGCGCGCGGCCTTTTCCGCGAGGACCTCTATCACCGCCTGAACGCCTTCACCCTGTACCTGCCGCCCCTGCGCGAACGGCCGGAATGCCTTGGCGCGCTGCTCGCCGCCTTCATGCGCAAGCGGGGCCTGGCCAACCCTCTGAGCCCCGCCGTGCGCGAGGCGTTGCACGCCTATCCCTGGCCCGGCAACATCCGCGAGCTGAAAAACGCGGTGGATTACCTGACGCTGAAAAAAGACAAGGGAGCTGTCACCCTGTCCGACCTGCCGCACTTTCTCCGCGCCGCGTCCGGGGCGCCGCTTCCCGGTCCGTCCGATGCCGCCGCGGCTGCGGCTTCCGCCCCGGCGGCGCGCGCGCCGGACGGCCGTGCGCACGCCGAAGGGGGGGGAACGCTTCCCGCCCCCTGCGTCGTGGGCGCGGCCATACTGCGCCTGTTCCGCGAGCATGCCGCGCGCGGCGAAACGCCCGGCAGAAAAAAAATGCTCGCGGCGCTGGCCGCAAGGGGCATCCGCATTTCCGCCGGGCGGTACCTCGCGTTCACCGCCCGCCTGGCGGAGCAGGGCCTGCTCAGCATCGGCAGGACAAAACAGGGCTGTTCCCTCACCGAAGCCGGGCTGCGGGTTTTGGACCGGTAGCGAACCAAAAAGAAAGCCCGGCCACGGCGGCATGCCGCGCGACCCTTTTCCATTCCTACCGGTTTCCGGGCGCGGGCGCTGTTGGCATGGGCTGTGCTATTCCGCCTCCATCCGATCATCCGTATTCCAAGGAGGCAGACCATGGCAACGCAAAACAGGGTGGCTCTCGTGACCGGGGCCGCGAGAGGGCTGGGCCTGGCCTGCGCCAGAGCCTTGCTGGACGCGGGAAACAGGGTGGCGGCGGCCGATCTCGCCGCGCCGTCCCCCGATCTGTTCCCGCCGGAACAGCACTCCCGCCTGATGCCCGCCGTGCTGGACGTGGCGGACGACGCGGGCGCGGCGGCGCTTCTGGACAAAATCAGGGAAGCCTGGGGGCCGGTGGGCATTCTGGTCAACAATGCGGGCATTTCGCCCAAGAAATCCGACGGGCTTTCGCGCGGGCTGATGGAGACCGATCTCGCCGAAATGGACCGGGTCATGCGCGTCAATCTGTACGCCGTCCTCCGCCTTTGCCAGCTTGCGGCCCCCCATATGCGAAGCCTCGCCTGGGGACGCATCGTCAACATGGCCTCCATGGGCGCGCGCCGGCGCGGCATCACCGGGCCGAGCTACACATGCAGCAAGTCCGCCCTGATCGGGCTCAACCGCATTCTGGCCGGAGAGCTCGGGCCCTGGGGCATCACCAGCAACTGCGTGGCCCCCGGCCGTATCCTCACCGATATGGTGATCCAGGCGGGCGAAGCGGTCAACAGATCCTTCGCCGACCAGACCCCCCTGCGCCGCCTCGGCCAGCCCGAAGAAGTGGCCTCCGTTGTCGCCTACCTCTGTTCCGAAGGCGCCAGCTTTGTTTCCGGGGCCATTGTCGACGTCAACGGCGGGTTTTTCATGCCGTAGGGCCGCGCCGCGCGCGGGAAACAGAGGGAGTCCGGGGGGGATCATCCCCCCCGGACGGGGTTTGGGGCGACGGCCCCGCGAAAGTGCCGGGGACCCGATCCCGGGGCGTTTTCACTTTGAAAACGCCCCGGCGGATACGTGGCGCAGCGAAGTAGCGCCCGCAAGCGACAGCGCGGCGTGCCGTTGGGACAAGCCGCTTGGTCTTGTCCGTATCCGGGAAGGGAATGTTCCGTGCTTTTAAAAAATGGGCGAATGGGAAAACTCAGAGGCACCTTGCGTTAGATGAACAGCCCGTTCCCGCGCTCTTTGCACCAGTCCGCGAACGGCCGGAAGGATTTTTCCAGAATGGCGCGGGCGTTGGCTTCCGCTTTCAGGTATTTGGCGCGGGTCATTTTGCCGTTGCCCACCCAGTGCCGCAGATACGGCCCCGTGTCCAGGTGCCGGGCGTGCAGGCCCCTGCGGTGCAGATCCCGGAACCAGGCCACCGCCGTATCCAGGCAGATGGTCCCGCAGGCCTCGAAAGATCCGAAGGGCAGGATATCGCCCGCGGGCGCGACCAGGGGGCGGGTTTGTTCCAGGTCGACCAGGCAGGCCCATTCGTTGATCCGGCATTCGGGCAGGGGCCAGGCCTCGCCGGCGTAGCGGACCTGCCAGCCTTCCCAGTAGGGCCGGACAAAGACGCCCCGTTCGACGGCCGTTTGATACAGCCGCTGCAATCCGGCGTAGTCAGGGCGAAAATCCCGGTAGCGGTCCGGCGAGCAGGGCGCGTCGCCGAGCCCGGCCGCGCGCACGGTCCCGGCGTCGGCCGCCGGGCAGTTCCAGCACTGGCCCAGCCCCCCCACGGCAAAGGCGCCGTCGGCGGCATCAAGCATGGCCCCCGCGATATCCCGCATGACCAGCACGTCGTTGTGCAGGGTAAGCAGGTACCGGGCGCTGCTGTGCTCGAACGCGTGCTGGTAGCGGATGGACAGGCGGTATTCGGGATCGGCCAGGCGCGAGACGTCCGTGGGGTCAAGTTTCAGCCAGTGCCGGGGCTGCGAGACGACGGCCCTGTCCCCGAGGTATTCGGCGACGGCGTAAGGCGGCGCGGAATCGAAAGCCGAGCCGTACGGTTCGAACTGCAGGTATACACGCCCGATGCGCCCGCCGGAAAAACGCAGCAGCGACAGGACGGAAAGCGCCGTCTGGTAGGGCTTCGCGAAAACGTTCAGGCACAGGTCGATCGTCGGCCGGTCGGGCATGGCGCGCCTACAGCAGGTCCCGCAGTTGTTTCGCCCCGCCGGGCGCGCCCAGGACGAGCGTGCCGGTGGAAAGAAAACGGGCCTTGACCATCCAGTCCGGATCCCAGATTTTTCCGGCGGCCGGCCGTGGCGGCTGTCCGGTCAGATAGTCCTCGCCCCAGGCGGTGACCGTGATCATGACCGTGCCGGTTCCGGCGAAAACGCCCCCGGGGATGACGCAGCGCGTGACGCCGGAAGAGAGCGTGATCATCCGCACGGTGTGGTTTTTGGCCAGGCGGGAATCCAGAAACTGGCCGGAAACGTTGATGTCCGGGTTTTCGCTGGAGGTCCAGAGAACAAGTTCCTTCCGCGTCTCGTCAATGCCCAGGGCCATGACGTGATAGGCCACGGCGTTCGGCAGGGCGTTCCAGACGACGGGCAGGGGCCCGTTCAGATCCGCGCTTTCGGCCGCGACCGCCAGCGCGCCCATGAAGTCGTGGCGCTGGTCCATGGTGAAACGCATGTGGGGCAGGAAATTGCCGTGGATGAGATGCTGCCCTGCCAGCGATGCGCCGGGGGGAACGATTCTGGCGTCGGCTTTGCTGGGCCAGGCGGCTTCTTTCCAGCCCGGCCGCAACGCGCCCGTGGCCGCCATGCCGTATGACGCCGCCTGGGGCCGGGGCGGAAAGGGGGTGCCGGCCGAGGCAAGGGTATGGACGACTTTCGGCTGTCCCGGACGGATTTCTTCGCCGCCGCCCCAGTACAGTCTGGCCACGGGCCGGGGTTTCCTTTCAGGCGTTCCGGTCGCGGCGTTCTTGTCCGGTTCGAGCAGGGGCAGGTATGCGCCCATGTTCATGGCGGCGGGGATCATGTGGTACGCCTTGGGGGCCGCGCCGCCGGCCGGCCCGGGGTGGGCGTACGCGCGCAGGCTCAGCATGCGCGCGGCGTTCGCGCCCAGAGGGTCCAGGGAACCCGGCGTGGCCGTGGCCGCGGTGTGCACGGCCATTTCATACGCGGGCGTTCCCCTGGTGTACGCGGCCGGCGGCAGGATTTCCACGCTCGCGGGCAGGGCCCGGGGCAGCGCCGCGTCCGGCTGCCGCACGCCGGAACAGGAAGAAAGCAGCAGAACAAGGCCGCAGCAGGCCAGGCCGGCGGCCAGGCCGGCGGCCAGGCCGCGGAAAGGAACGGTTGGTTTCATGGTCGCCTCTTCGTGTGGCATGCGCATTTCCCGTCAACCAATGCGGTACGCCGGTTCGGGCCGGAAAGAAATCCGCAAGCCCCCCTGCCGCGGGGCGGGGGACTCGGGTCCTCGCGCCGGCCTGCGGGGCGGGGGTGCGGAACGACCCCGCCCTCGCACTGCCGGCCGCGCCAGTTCATTCGCTTTGCAGTTCGGATGCCTGCCAGCCGCCGCCCAAAGCCCGGATCAGCGCCACCGCGGCCACGAACCGCCTGCCTTTCAGGGTGACCACCGTGCGGGCGTTGCCCAGGGCGGTGGTCTGCGCCGTGACCACGGTAAGGTAGGTCGTGGTGCCGGCCAGATACTGGGAAAGGGCCAGACGCTCGGCCAGGCGGGCGGCTGCCAGGGCTTCTTCCTGAATTTTCGTTTCCGACCGGAGGAGCGAACCCGCCGCAAGCTGGTCTTCCACTTCCTGCAGAGCGTTCAGCACGGTCTGGCGATAGCCGGCCACGGAGGCTTCCCAGGCGGCCACGGCCTGATCGGTGCGCGCGACAAGGGCCCCGCCCTGGAACAGGGGCAGGGCCAGTCCGGGACCCAGGGACCAGAAGCGGTAGGGAACCGTGAACCATTTGCTGAAATCCCCCGAGGCGAAACCGCCGGCGGCGGTCAGGGAAAAGCTGGGGAAATAGGCGGCAATGGCCGCGCCGATTTTGGCGTTGGCCGCGGCCATGCCGTGTTCCGCCGAGGCGATGTCGGGCCGGCGTTCCAGCAACGCGGAGGGCAGGCCGGCCCGGACGGCGGGCAGCGTGGCGTCCAGCCGGCCGGGCTTCAGGCTGAACAGGGACGGGGGCAGGCCCAGCAGCACGGCAACGCCGTGTTCCATCTGGCGGCGCTGCAGATCAAGCTCCACGATCTGGGCCTGGGCCGCCTTGAGCTGGGTTTCCGCCTGGGCCACGTCGATGCGGGTCACCACCCCGGCCTTGTAGCGGTTGCCGGTGATGGCGTAGGAGCGCTCATAGGCGGCGATGGATTCGTTATACAGGGCGATCTGCTCGTCCAGCGAGCGCAGCTGGAAATAGTTCTGGGCCAGTTCCGCGCGCATGCTGAGCAGCGCGTCGGCCAGGTCCGCGGCCGCGGATCGGGCTGATTCCGCCGCGCTTTCGACGGAACGTCTCGTGCCGCCGAAGAGGTCCAGTTCCCATGAGGAGGTCAGTCTGGCGTTGTAGCTGGTGGCGACCGGCAGCCCGCCGCCGGACTGCCCCCGGCTGACGTCGCCCGTGCCTCCGGCGGTGGGGAAAAATCCGGCCCTGGCCTCGCGCACCACGGCCCTGGCCTGGCTCAGGCGGGCAAGAGCCGTGCGGACGCTGGTGTTGGCCGCCTCAAGCTGGGGCATCAGGCTGTCCAGAACGGGATCGCCGAACAGGGTCCACCAGGCGCTCTGGTCGGTAAAGGCCGGTCGCGCCGGTTTCCATTCGTCCGGGTTGCCGTTTTCCGGGGCGGCTTCTTTGAAAAAATCGCCGTCCAGGGTTTTGGGGCGCGCGTAATCCGGCCCCACGGCGCAGCCGGAAAGGGCCAGGATCAGGACCAGGGCCAGGACCGGAAGGTGGCGGGTTGCGTGGGGCGTGCGGACAGCGAGCATATCGAGTTCCATAGTTCTTCCCGCGGCGCGGGGTCAAGGGGCCGGAATGCTCCCCGGGGTCCGGGGCGGATTTTCCGTCCCCCGCCCTGCCCGCCGCGCCCGTTTTGCGTCGCGCCGGCCTTTGATCCACAGGCGGAAGCGGTCCAGGTACAGGTAGATGACCGGGGTGGTGTACAGGGTCAGCAGCTGGCTCATGGCCAGACCGCCCACAATGGAAATGCCCAGCGGCCGGCGCAGCTCCCCGCCGTCGCCGGAACCCAGAGCCAGAGGCACCGCGCCCAAAAGCGCCGCCATGGTGGTCATCATGATGGGCCGGAAGCGCAGAAAACAGGCCGTGCGGATGCTCTGCTCGGGCGTCAGGCCGTCCTTGCGCTCGGCCTCGATGGCGAAGTCGATGAGCAGGATGGCGTTTTTCTTCACGATCCCGGCCAGCAGCAACACCCCGATCAGGGCAATGACCGTGAAATCCATGGAACAGAAGCGCAGGGCCAGAATGGCCCCGATCCCGGCCGAGGGCAGGGTGGACAGAATGGTTATGGGGTGGATGTAGCTTTCATACAGCACCCCCAGCACGATATACAGCGTGACCAGGGCCGCCAGGATCAGAAGGCCCTGGGTGCGCAGCGAATCCTGGAACACCTTGGCCGTACCCTGAAAGCTGCTGCGCACGGAAGCGGGCATGCCCAGGCCGTGTTTGATCCGGTCGATGCGGGCGGTGGCGTCGGACAAGGAAACGTCCGGCGGCAGGTTGAAGGAGATGGTGGCCGAGGCGGACTGCCCCTGGTGGTTGACCCGCAGGGGCGCTCTGGTCGGTTCGTAGCGGGCGAAGGTTCCCAGCGGCACCAGGGTGCCGTCGGCCGAGGGCACGCGGACGGACCGCAGCCCTTCCGGACCCTGCCAGTACCGGGGGGCTGCTTCCATCACCACGTGGTACTGGTTGCGGTCCTTGTACATGACGGAAACCTGGCGCTGGCCGAAGGCGTCGTTGAGCGCGTTGTCGACGGAGGCCATGGTCAGCCCCAGCCGGGACGCGGAATCCCGGTCGACGACCAGGCTGGTCTGCAGGCCCGCGTCTTCCTGGTCGCTGTTCACGTCCTGCAGCATTGTTTCCCGGCGCAGGGCCAGGGCAAGGGCCGCCGTCCAATCGCGCAACTCGTCCAGGTCGTCGCTTTGCAGGGTGTATTGGTATGTGGCGCGCGAAGAGCGCCCGCCCACGCGGATATCCTGGGCGGACTGCAGGTACAGCCTGGCCCCGGGGATGCGCGACAGTTTGCCCCGCAGGCGGGCGATGACCTCATCCGCCGACACCTTGCGCTCGGACAGCGGCTTCAGAGAAATGAACGACCCCGCCCCGCTGGACCCTTCGCCGGTATAGCCGGCCACGCTTTCCACCGCCGGGTCGCTGCCCACGATTTCCATCAACTGGTGCAATTTCACCCGCATGGCCTGAAAGGAAATGCTCTGGTCCGACTGGATGTAGCCCATCAGCCTGCCCGTGTCCTGGGTGGGGAAAAACCCTTTGGGCACAATGATGTACAGATGGATGTTGAAAGCGACGGTGCCCACCCAGAACAGCAGCACCCAGCGTTTGTGGCGCAGCACCCAGTCCAGGCTGAGGCTGTAGCCGCGCTGCAGGGCCAGGTACAGCCTGCCCAGCCAGGCGAACAGGGCGCGGATGTGCGAAGAACGCGCCGGGGCCGCATGGATGGGGCCAAGTCCCGCACCCGCCGGCAGGGGCAGCCGGGGCCGGAGCAGATAGGCGCAGAGCATGGGGGTGGTGGTCAGCGACAGAACCAGGGAAACCATGATGGCGATGGACAGCGTGACCGCGAATTCGCGGAACAGCCTGCCCACGATGCCGCCCATGAACAGGATGGGGATGAACACCGCGATCAGGGACAAGCTGATGGAAATGACCGTGAAAGAGACTTCCCTGGCCCCGATGTAGGCGGCTTCCAGCGGGCTGTGCCCTTCCTCCAGATAGCGGGAGATGTTCTCCAGCACCACGATGGCGTCGTCCACCACGAATCCCGTGGCGATGGCCAGGGCCATCAGGGACAGGTTGTCCAGGCTGTATCCGCACAGATACATACCCGCGAAGGTGCCGATCAGCGACACCGGCACGGCCACGCTGGGGATGAAGGTGGCCCTGGGGCTGCGCAGAAAGGCGAAAACCACCAGAACCACCAGGACCACGGCCAGATACAGGCTGCGCTCCACCTCGAGCAGTGAGGAACGGATGGTGGGCGTGCGGTCGGAAACCACTTCCATGTTCACGGCGTCGGGTATGGAGGCGCGCAGATAGGGCAGGGTTTCCTGCACCGCGTCCACCGCGCTGATGATGTTGGCCCCCGGCTGGCGGAACAGGGCCAGCAGCACCGAGGGGTTGCCGTTGGCAAGCCCCAGGTTGCGCACGTTTTCCACGGAATCGATCACCTCCGCCACGTCGCCGACCCTGACGGCGGCGCCGTTCTTGTAGGTGACGACCAGGGGCCTGTACTCCGCGGCGGTCATCAGCTGGTCGTTGACCGCGATGCTCCAGGATGTGCCGTCCGCCTCCAGCATGCCTTTGGGCAGATTGGCGTTGGCGTTGCGCAGGGTGCGGCGCACGGCCGCCAGAGACAGGCCGTACTGGTGCGCCTGGTCGGGGTTGACCTCCGCCCGCACGGCGGGGAGGGAACCGCCCCACACCGACACCTGCCCGATGCCCGAAACCTGCGAAAGCTTCTGGGCCAGCACGGTGGAGGCGATATCGTAGAGCTGCTCCGTGGGCAGGGACGGCGAGGTCATGGCCAGGATCAGGATAGGCGCGTCCGCCGGGTTCACTTTGCGGTACGTGGGGTTGTTGGGCATGCCCGAGGGCAGGTCGGAAAGGGCCGCGTTGATGGCGGCCTGCACGTCCCTGGCCGCGCCGTCGATGTTGCGGTCCAGGTCGAACTGGATGGTGATGCGGGTGTTGCCCAGTGAACTGGACGAGGTGATTTCCGTGATCCCCGCGATGCGGCCCAAAGCCCGCTCCAGCGGCGTGGCCACGGAAGCCGCCATGGTTTTGGGGCTGGCGCCGGGCAGCTTGGCGCTGACGGAAATGGTGGGAAAATCCACCTGGGGCAGGGGGGATACCGGCAGCAGGGTGTACGACACGATGCCGGCCAGGGCGATCGCCAGGGTCAGCAGTACGGTGGCCACAGGCCGTTTTATGAATACTGCCGCGATATTCATATGTTTTCCGGGGCGGGCCGCCGTCCGGCGTCGGAAGTCACTGCGCAGTGCCCGAGGGCATGGCGTTTACATAAGCTTTTTTTGCACCGGCGGAAACACGCAGTCGTCGCGCATTTTGCCCCGGTACGCGTGCCAGCCTTCGTACGTGAAGATGACCAGACCGATCCAGATGAAGGTAAAGCCGAACACCCTGTCCGGAGTAAATTTTTCGCCGTACAGAAAAAGGCCCACCAGGAAGTTGCCCGTGGGGTTGATGTACTGCAGCAGGCTGAGGGTGGTCAACTGCACCCGGCACAGGCCGAAGGCGTACCCCATCTGGGGCACGATGGTCACGATGCCCGCCCCGATCAGCCAGAAGTCTTCCGCAAGGGTCAGGGAATTGCCGAACACCCCCTGGCCGGTGACGGTAAGCCAGAGCAGATAGCCCCACAGAAACGGCGCGGAGATAAGCAGTTCCAGCACCAGGCCGGACATGGCGCCGACAGCCACCTGTTTGCGCAGGGCGGCGAAGATGATGGAACTGGTCGCGATCAGCAGCCCCACCCAGGGAACGTGCCCGTACCACAGCACCATCCCCGCGACCCCCACGGCAGCCACGGCGATGGCCACCCACTGCAGGCGGCGGGGCCGCTCCTTGAAGACGATAAAGCCGCACAGCACGCTGAGCAGCGGCAGCAGATAATGCCCCAGGCTGGCGTCCAGCACGTAGCCGTGGGCCACGGCCCAGATATAAAAGCCCCAGCTGAACATGTGCGAAAAGCTGCACCCGGTCATGAACAACAGACTGCGGCGGTTTCTGGCGACGGTCAGAACCTCGCCCATCCCGCCCCGGAACCAGAGCAGGCCCAGGACCAGGAGAAAACCCCAGAAGGCCCGGTGGCACAGCACTTCGATGGGCGGCACGTGGATCAGCTGCTTCCAGTAAATGGGCAGCGCCCCCCAGAAGCAGTACACGGTGAACAAAATGAAAAAGCCGCGTCGTTTTTCCTGTTCCGAAAGTTCGGCCGGGGCGGCGGTAGCGCGTTCGGGGCTCATGGCTGGGATCCTGGCCGGGATCAGCGGGCGGCGCGGTCGCCGCGGGCGGCAAAAGCGCCGATGATGATGGCGCCGGCCTGGGCCACATTCAGAGAATCGAATTCCCGGGCCAGGGGAATGCGCACCAGGGACGCGCAGCGTTTAGCGATGTGGGGCCGCAGCCCCGCGTCCTCGCCGCCCAGGACGAGCACGGCGGGCAGGCGGGGAATGAAGGTGAAGGCGTCGGCAATGCGCGACGGGTCCGGGCCGGGTCCGGACCAGGCCCCGTACAGGGTGAACCCGGCCTTTTCCGCTTCATCCAGGGCCTGCCCCAGGTTGGCGACCTTGGCCACGGGCAGCTTTCCCAGGGCGCCGGCGGAAACTCTGGCCGCGGCCGCGCCGAGATAGACCCCGTTGTGGCGCGGCACGAGCAGACCGGCTCCGCCCATGGCGTACAGGGTGCGGGCAAGGGTTCCCGCGTTGCCGGGGTCCTGCACCTGGTCCAGGGCCAGCAGCAGGGGCAGGGGCGCGTCGCAGGCCTTTTCCAGCAGGTCGGCCGGATCGTGGAACCCGGCGGCGAACAGACGGGCGATGGCCCCCTGGTGGCGGCCGGAATACAGACGCTCAAGGAAGGCGTCATCCACCAGGGAAAAACGCACCCCGGCCGCGCGGGCCAGATCGAGGATGCGGTCCGTGTCCGCGCCCTTGCGCCCCTTGCGCACAAAAACGGTATCGATCGTGCCGGGATCCCGCTCCAGAAGTTCCAGCACGGGCTTCAAGCCCGGCTGCAGCGTGGCTTCCCCGGCCCCCGGATCATCCGGGCGGGCGGGCGGCGTTTTCGTTCCGCCCTGCGGTCGGCCGGACGGGTCCTTGCCCTGCGGTCGGCCGGACGGGTCCTTGCCCTGCGGGCGCTCGGATGGGTCCTTGCCCTGCGGGCGCTCGGATGGGTCCTTGCCCTGCGGGCGCTCGGATGGGTCCTTGCCCTGCGGGCGGTTCCGGTCCAGGTCCCGGTGCGCGCCGCGCACGGCCGGCCGGGGAAAACGGCGTTGGTTCATGGTGTTCTCTTTGCGCCGCGTCCGGGACCTGCCGTTCCGGCTTGCCCTGGTGATGCGGATAGTATATGCCTGCACAGGTACCCTCAACTTCCGTTCAATGCAAGCCCGCCGGGTACGGTAGTGTTCTGCACCCTCATCCGGGACGTATATGCTTCAATCACTGCATTTTCCTCTCCCCGTGGTCCGGTTTCTGCTGCTCATCTCCTGCGTGTTCCCGTTGTTCGCCGCCGGCTGCGCCACCCACGGGCCGTCTGATTCGCCCCGCGCCGGGGGCGGGCATTTTTCCATCGACGCGCCGGAAGAAACCGTGGAAGCGCCGTACCAGCCCATAGACGACGGAGAGCCCCTGACGCCCGCGGAACTGGCGGCGTTTCAAAGCACGGGGGAACTGGACGCCGCATTGAGCGCCGAAGAAAAACATCTGGTGGAACTGCACTTCAAATATTTCGTGCACAAAAACCGCAGGGTCATGGAACGGTTCCTGAAACGGAGCGAGCCGTATCTGCCGTACGTCAGGCATGTATTCACCTCGCGCGGGCTGCCGGAAGAGCTGGCCTATCTGGCCTATGTGGAAAGCGGCTTCAACCCCAACGCCGTGTCCCCGGCCGGGGCCGGCGGCATGTGGCAGTTCATGCCCTTTACCGGGAAAAAATACGGCCTGTCCCAGGACCGCTGGATAGACGAACGCCGCGACCCGTACCGGGCCACGGAATCCGCCGCGGCGTATCTGCTGAAGCTGCACGAATATTTCGGCGACTGGCTGCTGGCCGTGGCCGCGTACAACGCCGGCGAAGGCAAAATCGGCAAGGCGCTTTCCGGAACCGAAGCCTCCACTTTTTTCGAGATCTGCCGCAAGAACCATCTGCTGGACGACAAGGCCCAACTGCGGGACGAAACGCAGCAGTACGTGCCGCGTTTTCTGGCCGTGACCAAGATCATGCGCAATGTGAAAAAGCTGGGCTTTGAAGAACCCGATCCGAAAAACGCCCTGTCGGTGGCGACCTTGTCTGTGCCGCCGGGGGTGGAACTGGCCGCCCTGGCCCGGTCCGCGAACCTGAGCTGGGAGCAGTTCGCCGGTCTGAATCCGGCGTACCGCCGTTCCATCAGCCCGCCGGGCGCCTCGTCCACCGCGTATGTGCCCCATGACCGGGAACAGCCGGCCAAGACCTGGCTGGCGAACAAAAATGCCGGCGTCTACGCCGGATGGAGCGAACACAGGGTGCGCAAGGGCGATTCCCTGGGAACCCTGGCTTCCCGCGCCGGGGTTTCCACCGCCGTGCTGCGCCGGGTCAACGGCAAAAGCGACAACCGGCTGAAGGTCGGGGAATATCTGCTTGTTCCCGGTTCCGTCCGCGCGGCCAAGGCCACTCTGGCCAAAATCGCGCCGGACGAGGCGCGGAGCGCGGCGGCCAGAGCGGGGACCGGCATCAGCAAGGGCGTGCACACCATCGCTTCCGGCGATACGCTGTATTCCCTGGCCCTGCGCTGGGATACCACGGTGGACGCCATCTGCGACCTGAACGACATGGAGCCGGGCTCGAAACTGCGCCTGGGCCAGAAAGTGCGCATTCCCGGCACAAAGCACGCGCCGGCCGCCTCCGGTCCGGCGGAAAAAACGCCGGAGGCCGAGCCGGCGCCCGGGCCGTCGCGTTCTCTGGCCATGGTCTCGCAGGCCGCCGCCGCGCCGCCCCGCGCGCCGGCCTCCGTCCCGTCCCGTCCGGCGTACGTCACGGTGAAAGCCGGGGAAACGCTGTATTCGCTGTCCAGAACGCACGGGCGCAGCGTGGCGGATCTTTGCGCGGCCAACGATTTCACCCCCAAGACCCGTCTGCGCGTGGGGCAGAAAATACGCCTCGCGCCGGTTCCGCGCGCCGCGGAACTGCAGCGGCCCGAATCGGGCCGGGATCTTGCCTCGCGGTCCCCGGCGCGGGAAGGGGCCGCCCCCGCCAAAGGCCGTTTCGCCGTGGTGCAGTCCGGGGACACGCTGGATTCCCTGGCCAGGCACAACAAGGTTTCCGTGAATTCCCTGGCCCGCCTGAACGGCCTCAATCCCCGGACCCCCCTGAAGACGGGCCAGCTGATCCGCCTGCCGTGAAGAGGGATGCGGCGGGCGCGGCATGAGCGCGGAACCGTATGCGGGCGGAGCCCTGGCGGACTACATCGCCTCCCTCCTTGCCTCCGAGCGCTTCGGCCGTCAGGTCGCCCACCACAGGATTCTGCCGGAACGCCCCATCCGGACCGGCCTGCCGAAACGGCCCTGGAGCCCCGCCCTGAACGGGGTGCTGGCCGCCATGGGCGTGCCGGCCCTGTACAGCCACCAGGCCGAAGCCACGGACCTGGTGCGCGCGGGCCGCAACGTGGTTGTGGCCACGCCCACGGCCAGCGGCAAATCCCTGATCTACAATCTGCCGGTTATCGATAAGTTGCTGCATGACCCGGATGCCGCGGCCCTGTATCTGTTCCCGCTCAAGGCCCTGGCCCGGGACCAGGTGCAGGCTTTCATCGAACTGACGCGGCACTGGCCCGAAGACGCCCGGCCCCGCGCCGCGGTGTACGACGGCGACACCACGGACCATTTCCGCCGCAAAATCAGGGAGAACCCGCCCCATGTGCTGATCACCAATCCGGAGATGCTGCACCTGGGCATTCTGCCCCACCATGCCCAGTGGACCACCTTTCTGGCTTCCCTGTCCCTGGTGGTGGTGGACGAGGTGCACAGCTACCGCGGGGTTCTGGGCGCGCACATGGCCCAGCTGTTCCGGCGGCTGACCCGGCTGTCCGGTCTTTACGGGGCGAAACCCGTTTTCGTCTCCTGTTCGGCCACCATCGGCAATCCGGCGGAACTGGCGGAAAAACTTACCGGCCAGGCGGCCCATCCGGTGACGGAAAGCGGCGCCCCCCAGGGCCGGCGGCATTTCCTGTTCATCAATCCGGAAGACAGCCCGGCCACGGCGGCCATCCATCTGCTGCGCGCGGCCCTGGCCAGAAATCTGCGCACCATCGTGTACGCCCAGTCCCGGCGCATGACGGAGCTGATCAGTTTGTGGGCCGCGGAGCAGTCCGGTCCGTACGCCAGGCGGATCAGCGCGTACCGGGCGGGCTTTCTGCCCGAAGAGCGCCGGGGCATCGAAGCGAGGATGGCTTCCGGCGAACTGCTGGCCGTCATCAGCACCAGCGCCCTGGAACTGGGCATCGACATCGGCGGGCTGGATCTGTGCATTCTGGTAGGCTATCCCGGCACCATCATGGCCACCTTGCAGCGCGGGGGCCGGGTGGGGCGGTCCGGGCGGGAATCGGCCGTGGTGCTCATCGCCGGAGAAGACGCCCTGGACCAGTACATCGTGCGCAATCCGGAGGCTTTTTTCTCCCGCCCGCCGGAATGCGCCGTGGTCAATCCGGAAAACCCGGTGATTCTCGAACGCCATCTGGAATGCGCGGCCGCCGAGCATCCCCTGAAACCGGCGGGAACCGACGCGGCCTGGCTGGGAACCGCAGCGGCCAGGGCCGCTCTGGCGAATCTGGAAGCGGATGGCCTCATCCTGCGCAGCGCGGACGGCGGCAGTTTCCACGCCGCCAGAAAACGCCCCCAGCGTCACGTGGACCTGCGCGGGGCGGGGCAGAGCTGCGTGCTGCAGGACGCGGCCGGCACGGCGATCGGGTCCGTGGACGGGTACAGGGCCATGCGCGAGGCGCATCCCGGCGCGGTCTACCTGCACCGGGGCAAAACCTACGTGGTGGAAAGCCTCGACTTGGCGGCGCGCACCGCTCTGGTCGTTCCGGCCCGCCCCGCCTACTACACGCGGACCCGGGGCCACAAGAACACCGAAATTCTGGGCGTGGAAGCGGAACGGCCCGTCTGGGGTGCGCTCATGCGCCTGGGGAAACTTCGGGTCACCGAAACCCTCACCGGCTATGAAAAGCGCTCCGTACGCGACGGACGGCTGCTGGGCATCGTGCCGCTGGAGTTCCCCCCCCTGATTTTCGAAACCGAAGGCCTGTGGTTCGATATCCCCGATCCCGCCAGGCTGGCCGTGGAAGACGCCTTCCTGCATTTCATGGGCTCCATCCACGCCGTGGAGCATGCGGCCATAGGCATCCTGCCCCTGCTGGTCATGGCCGACCGCAACGATTTCGGCGGCATCTCCACCCCCATGCACGCCCAGGTCGGGGGGCCGGCCGTTTTCATCTACGACGGGCGGCCCGGCGGCGCGGGCCTTGCCCGCCAAGCTTTCGGCGACGGGGCCGAACTTTTCGCCCGCACCCTGGATCTGATCGCGACCTGTTCCTGCGAGACGGGCTGCCCCTCCTGCGTGCATTCGCCCAAATGCGGGTCCGGCAACCGGCCCATAGACAAGGCAGGCGCGAAAATGCTGTTGGAACATATGAAAGAACTACGGGAAGGGCGGGGGGCTCCGCCCCCCGCGTCCCCCGCCGGGGGGCCGCGCCCCCTGGGCCCCGTTTCCGGGGCGGACCCGTTCCGGCATGGCGGGAACAGTGCGCCCGGCCGGGCGTCCCTTGCCGGACCCGACCCGGCCCGCGCCGCGGGGTCCGGGGCGGAGCCCCGGATTCCCCGGCGCTACGGCGTGCTGGACGTGGAAACGCGGTACAGCGCGGACGAAGTGGGCGGCTGGAACCGGGCGGACCGCATGGGCGTGTCCGTGGCCGTGCTGTACGATTCCGGCCCGGACGAATTCGTCAGCTACACCCAGGACCGGATTCCGGAACTGGCCGAACGGCTGCGGGAACTGGACCTGGTGGTGGGCTTCAACATTCTGCGCTTTGACTACGCGGTGCTGTCTCCGCACGCGCCGGGCGTGAACTGGCGGTCTTTTCCCACACTGGACATGCTGGCCAGGGTGTATGAACGCCTGTCCTACCGCCTGTCCCTGGACAGCCTGGCCAAGGCCACGCTGGGCGCGCAAAAGAGCGCCGACGGCCTGGCGGCCCTGCGCTGGTGGAAGGAAGGGGCCGTGGACAAGATAGAAGCCTATTGCCGCCAGGATGTGGCCGTCACCCGTGATCTGTATCTGTACGGCCGGGAACACGGATACCTGCTGTTCACCAACAAAGCCGGGCAGCTTGTCCGGGTGCCCGCCTCCTGGTAGGGTCTGCGAAAGGAGTGCCTATGTTGCCCGAACCCTATGCCGCATTCCATGCCGCTCTCTTGTCCTTTATTCCCGAAGACCGCGTGTATACCGATCCGTTGCGCGCTCTGGCCTACGGCACGGACGCCAGCTTTTACCGGCTGGTGCCGAAAATCGTCGTGGACGCATCCACGGAAGAGGACGTGGCCGGCATCGTGCGCCTGGCCGGCCGGCACAAGGTGGGCGTGACCTTCCGGGCGGCGGGCACCAGCCTGTCCGGCCAGGGGGTGACCGATTCCGTGCTGGTGCGTCTGGCCCACGGCTGGCGCGAATACCGGGTGGGGCCGGACGGCGCGACCATTTCCCTGCAGCCCGGCATCATCGGGGCGGAAGCCAACGCCATCCTGGCGCCCCTGGGCCGCAAGATCGGGCCGGACCCGGCATCCATCGACACCTGCAAGATCGGGGGCATTGTGGCCAACAACTCCAGCGGCATGTGCTGCGGGGTGACGGACAACACATACAAGACCATGATTTCCTGCCGCCTGATCCTGGCCGACGGCACGCTGCTCGATACCGGGGACGCGGCCAGCCGCGCCGCCTTTGCCGCCGGCCACGGGCCTCTGCTGCGGGGGCTGACGGATCTGCGCGAACGGGTGGCAAAGGATGCGGAACTGACGGAGCGCATCCGGCGCAAATACAAGATCAAGAACACCACCGGCTACAGCATCAACGCCCTGGCGGATTTCGACGACCCGTTTGAAATCTTGCAGCATCTGATGGTGGGGTCCGAAGGCACCCTGGGCTTCATTGCGGAAGTCACGTACCGCACAGTGGAAGAGCCGCCTTGCAAGGCCTCCAGCCTGATGCTCTTTCCCTCCGTGCCGGAGGCCTGCCGGGGGGCCATCCTGCTGCGCAGGCAGCCCGTGGCCGCGGTGGAACTGATGGACCGGCCCTCGCTGCGGTCCGTGGAAACGCAGCCCGGCATCCCGCCGTACATTGCGGAACTGGGTCCGGAAGCGGCCTCGCTCCTTGTGGAAACGCGGGCCGCGGACCGGGAAACCCTGGCCCGGCAGATGGAGCGGATCGCAAGCTCGGTTGCGGAACTGGAAACGCTGCGGCCCGTGGCCTTTACGGAAGATCCGGCCGAATGCGCGGCCCTGTGGCAGATTCGCAAGGGCATCATCCCTTCCATCGGGGCCATGCGCAAAACCGGGGACAGCTGCATCATCGAGGACGTGGCCGTGCCCATGGAGCGGCTGGCGGATGCCGCGCATGACCTGCAGCGGCTTTTCGCCAAGCACGGATACGGCGAAGGGGCCATTTTCGGCCATGCCCTGGACGGCAACGTGCATTTCCTGATCAACCAGAATTTCAGCGATCCCGCGGAAATCGCCCGCTTCGGCGCGTTCACGGACGACGTCTGCGCCATGATCGCGACCACCCACGGCGGGTCGCTGAAAGCGGAGCACGGCACGGGCCGCAACATGGCCCCCTTTGTGGAGATGGAGTGGGGCAGGGCGGCGTATCAACTGATGCGCGAGGTGAAAGCCCTGTTCGACCCGCGGGGCATCCTCAACCCTGGCGTGCTGCTGAATTCCGACCCGAAGCTGCACCTGAAGAACCTCAAGCCGCTGACCCCGGCCCACGCGCTGATCGACCCCTGTACGGAATGCGGGTTCTGCGAACCCACCTGCCCCTCCCGCCGCGTCGGCCTGACCCCGCGCCAGCGCATCACCGCCTGGCGCGAGATCGCGCGGCTTGGCGGCGCGCGCGCCGCGGCGGCGAAAGCTCTGGCCGCAAGCTACGCCCGCCCGGGCCGCGACGCCTGCGCCGCGGACGGCCTCTGCGCCCTGCGCTGCCCGGCCCGCATCAACACCGGCGCGTTCATCAAAACCCTGCGCGGCGAACAGGCGGGCGTGGCTGCCCGCAAGGCGGCCCGCATCGCGTCCGAACATTTCGCCGGAGCCGCCGGGGGCGCGTCCGCACTGCTGCGCGCGGCCGACGCCGCGCACCGCGCCCTGGGGGGGAAAGCCCTGCAGCGGGCTTCGGACCTGGCCCGCGCCGCCGGCCCCGCCTCCACCCCGGCCTGGAACCCGGCCATGCCTTCGGCGGCCGCCGCCTTGCCGCAGCCGCCCCGCATGGCGGACCACGCGCCGGTGGTGGTGTACTTTCCCGGCTGCGTCAGCCGCATCATGGGGCCGGACAGAAGCAGCCCCGACCGCCGTACGGAACCGCAGATCACCATGGATCTGCTGGCGAAAGCCGGATACCGGGCGATTGTGCCGCCGGGGATCGAGAAATTGTGCTGCGGCATGGCCTTTGCCAGCAAAGGCTTTGCGGATGACGCGGCCTACAAGGCCCACGAACTGAACGCGGCCCTGCTTGCGGTCACGGAAAACGGCCGCCATCCCGTGCTGTCCGAAACCAGCCCCTGTCTGCTGCACATGCGCGAAACCCTGGACGCCCGCCTGACCCTGTACGATCCCGTCAGTTTCGCGCTGGAGCATCTGCGCGACCGGCTGGTCTTTCTCCGCCTGCCGCGCGCGGTGGCCGTGCATGCCGCCTGTTCCGTCCGCAAGATGGGCCTTACGGACAGGCTGGTCGAACTTGCCTCGCTCTGCGCGCGGACCGTGGTGCTGCCCAAAGGGGTGGAGTGCTGCGGTTTCGCCGGGGACAAGGGGTTCACCCTGCCCGAACTGAACAAGGCCGCCCTTGCCGACCTGCGCCGCCAGGTCGGGGGCTGCGAGGCGGGCTATTCCACCAGCCGCACCTGCCAGATCGGCCTGACCCTGCACGGCGGCATTCCGTATTATTCCATACTGGCCCTGGTGGACGAGGCCACGCTGGCCCTGCCCGCCAAATAGGGCGTTTTCGTTGCGAAAACGCCCCGGCTTGTCCGAATGCGGAAAAAAATGCATCCGTGCCTTGTTCCGCTTGCCGATTATGGAGTATGGTGCACGGAAACTGCTGTAGCGACTACAGCCCGGAGCCCTCATGCGTGCAGAACCCCATGCCGCCTTTCATGCCGGCCTGCTGGCCGTCATCCCCGCGGACCGCATATACACCGATCCCTTGCGCACTCTGGCGTACGGCACCGACGCCAGTTTTTACCGGCTGACCCCGAAAATGGTCGTCGACGTTTCGTCCGAAGAGGAAGTCATTGCGCTTTTGCGCCTGGCGAAGCGGCACGCCGTGGCCGTGACCTTCCGCGCGGCGGGCACCAGCCTGTCCGGCCAGGGGGTGAGCGATTCCGTGCTGGTCCGCCTGGGCCACGGCTGGCGGGAATACCGGGTCAGCCCGGACGGCGGGTCCGTCCGGCTGCAGCCGGGGCTGATCGGCGCGCAGGCCAACGCCATCCTGGCCCCCCTGGGCCGCAGGATCGGGCCGGACCCGGCATCCATCGACACCTGCAAGGTCGGGGGCATTGTGGCCAACAACGCCAGCGGCATGTGCTGCGGGGTCGCGGACAATGCGTACAAGACCCTGACCGCCGCGCGCCTGATCCTGGCCGACGGAACCTTTCTCGATACCGGGGATGCGGCCAGCCGGGCGGCTTTCGCCAAAAGCCACGCGCATATCCTGCGGGGGCTGGCCGATCTGCGCGTCCGGGTGACGGCGGATACGGATCTGGCGGAACGCATCCGGCGCAAATTCAAGATCAAGAACACCACCGGCTACAGCATCAACGCCCTTGTGGATTTTGCCGACCCGTTTGAAATCTTGCAGCACCTGATGGTGGGGTCCGAAGGTACCCTGGGCTTCATTGCGGAAGTCACCTGCCGCACGGTGGAAGAGCATCCGTTCAAGGCCTCCGCCCTGATGCTGTTCCCCGACGTGGCCGAAGCCTGCCGCGCCGCCATCCTGCTGCGCAGGCTGCCCGTGGCCGCGGCGGAACTGATGGACCGCGCCTCCCTGCGCAGCGTGGAAGGGCAGCCGGGCATCCCGTCGTCCATTGCGGAACTGGGCGCTTCCGTGGCCTCGCTTCTGGTGGAAACCAGGGCCGCGGACAAGGCCGCCCTGGTCCGCCAGACGGAACAGATCGCAGCCGCGGTTGCGGAACTGGAACTGGTGCGGCCGGCGGTTTTCACCGACGACCCGGAGGAATGCGCGGGGCTGTGGCACATCCGCAAGGGCATCCTGCCTTCGGTGGGCGCCGTGCGCAAGGCGGGCGACACCTGCATCATCGAGGACGTGGCCGTGCCTCTGGAAAAACTGGCCGAGGCGGCCCTTGACCTGCAGCGGCTGTTCGCCGGACACGGCTACGCGGAAGGCGTGATCTTCGGCCACGCTCTGGACGGCAATCTGCATTTCGTCTTCAACCAGAATTTCGGCGACCCCCGGGAGATCGCCCGCTACGGCGCGTTCATGGGCGACGTGTGCGCCATGATTGCAACGGGGCATGACGGCTCGCTGAAAGCCGAACACGGCACGGGCCGCAACGTGGCCCCCTTTGTGGAACTGGAATGGGGAAAAGCGGCGTACGGGTTGATGCGCGACATCAAGGCTCTGCTCGATCCGCAGGGCATCCTCAATCCCGGCGTGATCCTGAACGACGATCCGCAGATCCACCTGAAGAACCTCAAACCTCTGACCCCGGCCCACGCGCTGATCGACCCCTGTACCGAATGCGGATTTTGCGAACCGACCTGTCCCTCCCGACGGCTCAGCCTGACGCCGCGCCAGCGCATCACCGCCTGGCGCGAGATCACGCGCCTGGCGGACCCGGTCGATTCGGGAAGACGGGACGCGCTGGCCGGGGCTCTGGCTAAAACCTACACCTACCAGGGCCGCGACACCTGCGCCGCGGACGGCCTGTGCGCCCTGCGCTGCCCGGCCGGGATCAACACCGGGGCGTTCATCAAAAGCCTGCGCGCCGCGCAGAACGGCAAAACGGCCCGCGCCGCCGCCCGGTTCGCGGCGGAGCATTTCGCCGCCGTGACCGGGGGCGCGTCCGTGCTGCTGGCCGGCGCGGATGCGGCGCACCGCGTTCTGGGCACGCGCCTCATGCGGAAAGCTTCGGATCTGGCCCGCATCGTCAGTGCGCGGAAAATCCCGGCCTGGAACCCGGCCATGCCCACGGGGATCACACGCGCGGCCGTGACGGCGCTTGCGCGCGACGCATCCCGCGCGGCGGCCTGCCTGCCGGCGGTGGTCTATTTTCCCAGTTGCGTCAGCCGCACCATGGGGCCGGACAGCAACAACGCCGACCGGCGCACGGAACCGCAGATCACCGTCGGCCTGCTGGCGAAAGCCGGATTCCGGGTGATCTTTCCGGCGGGGCTTGAGCGGCTGTGCTGCGGCATGGCCTTTGCCAGCAAGGGGTTTACGGAGGAAGCGGCGTACAAGGAATCCGAACTGAACGCGGCCCTGCTTGCCGCGTCGGAAAACGGCCGGTACCCGGTGCTGTCCGACACCAGCCCCTGTCTGTTGCATATGCGCGAAACCCTGGACAGCCGCCTGAAGCTCCACGAACCCATTTCCTTTGTGCTGGAAGAGATGCGGGACAAGCTGTCTTTCACCCGTCTGGACCGCGTTGTGGCCGTGCACGCCACCTGTTCCGCCCGCAAGATGGGCCTGGCGGACAAACTGGCGGAACTGGCCGGCCTGTGCGCGAAAACGGTGGTGACGCCCACGGGCGTTGACTGCTGCGGTTTCGCCGGGGACAAGGGTTTCAGCTTTCCCGAACTGAACAAGGCCGCCCTTGCCGACCTGCGCCGGCAGGTCAGCGGCTGCGATGCGGGCTATTCCACCAGCCGCACCTGCCAGATCGGGCTGGCCCTGCACGGCGGCATTCCCTACCGCTGCATCCTGGCCCTGGTGGACGAAGCGACCGTTCCGGCCGGACCGGCCGGAACGGGGCTTGACGCGGCGGAAAAGTAGGGTACTATTACACTGGGTCTTTCCCACACTTTTCATATACGGAGGAGACAATGAAATCACTGAAGGGCAGCAAGACCGAGAAAAACATCCTGACCGCCTTTGCCGGCGAATCGCAGGCGCGCACCCGCTATACCTTTTTCGCCGCCACGGCGAAAAAGGAAGGGTACGTGCAGATTGCGGACATCTTCACGGAAACCGCCGAGCAGGAAAAAGAGCACGCCAAACGGTTGTTCAAATTCCTTGAAGGCGGCGAAGTGGAAATTACGGCCGCCTTCCCGGCCGGGGTCATCGCCGATACGGAAACGAACCTGCGCGCCGCCGCCGCGGGCGAAAACCACGAAGTGGAATCCATGTATCCCGGCTACGCCACCACAGCCCGCGAAGAAGGGTACCCGGAAGTGGCCGCCGTCATGGGCGCCATTGCCGTGGCCGAATCCTGGCACAGGAAACGCTTTCTTGACCTGGCGGCCAACATCAGGGACGGCCGGGTGTTTGTCCGTGAAAAGCCGGTGTTCTGGCGCTGCCGCAATTGCGGGTATGTGCATGAGGGCACGTCCGCGCCCGCGAGCTGTCCGGCCTGCGCCCATCCCCAGGCGCATTTCGAACTGCGCGCCGAAAACTGGTAAAGACCGGGGCGGGGGCGGCGCCCCCGGGCCCGGAGGGGCGACGGGCGCTTCCCGATGCGGAACGCGCCCGGCGACGGGTATGGGAAAGCCTGCGGGGCGCGCCCTCAGGCGCCCCACTGCCCCGGGCCGTCGCGCAGGGCGCGGATCACCGGCACGTTGACCGGCAGATACTGCAGATCCGGCGGATCGGCCGGGTCGATCCAGCGCAGGGTTTGCCCCTCCAGGGGGGCGGGGTCGCCGGCAAAGCGCGTCACGCGGAACAGCCGCAGCGCGACATGGCCGTGGGGGTACCGGTGGGACAGGGTTTTCCACAGCGCGGCCCGGGAACAGGCGATCCCCAGTTCCTCGGCCAGTTCGCGGAACAGGGCCTGTCGCGGGCTTTCTCCGGGCTCTATCTTGCCGCCGGGAAACTCCCAGTACCCGGCCATGACCGTTCCGAGCGGCCGTTCGGCCACCAGATAGCGGCCGTCTCGCCAGAGAATGCCCGCAACGGCCCGGAGAATGCGTTCCCGCGCCACGGCTCAGCCCTTTTCCGGATGCAGGATGAAGAAGGATCCGCCGGCCGTGGCCAGAAGGCGACCCTCGCCGTCACGGATGCGCGCATCCGTGGTCATCACGGTTCTGCCCGCCTTGACCACCGTGCCCGTGGCGGTCAGTTCGCCCGGCTGACCCGGGTCCGTCCCGCGCAGGTAGCGGATGTTCATTTCCGTGGTCACCACTTTCCGCCCCGGGGACAGCAGGCTGATCACCGCGTGGGCCATGGCCTCGTCAGCCAGGGTGGCCAGGATGCCCCCGGCCACATACCCCATGCCCTGGGCCAGTTTCGGCGACACGGGCAGAGTGATGGAAGCTTCCCCGTTTTCCGCCCTGGTCAGGCGCGCGCCCAGCAGGTTGAACAGCGGGTTGACGGTCTGGTCCGCTCTGATCACGGCCGCCAGATACTGTTTGGGCATGCGTCCTCCGGATGCTTGCAGGCCCCCGCAAAAAACCGCCGCGGGACGGCCGCGGCAAAATTATTCTTCGCTCAGCGCGGCGCGGCGCTCTTCCAGGTCCGCGACGGCCCGTTCCAGCGGCGCCATTTCTTCCATGATGCTTTCCGCGCGCGTCTGCAGGGCGTGGAACTTTTTCAGCAGTTCCGTGGTCCGGCCGGAGTCGGCGTACACCTCGGGGTCGGCCAGCACGGCTTCCGTCTCCGTCTGCCGGGCCAGGGCTTCTTCCAGTTCGCGTTCCAGCATGGCGTAACGGTCCTGCAGCGGCTTAAGTTCCTTGTACACCCTGTTGCGCAATTCGGCCTGTTCCCGTTTGAGGCGCTTCTGGTCTTCCCGCGACAGGGACGGCCGGGATTTTTCCGGTCCGTCCGCGTCCGGGCCTTTTTCCGCCGGGGCGAGGCCCCCCGCCAGCTTCGCGGCGGCCCTGGCCTCGGCGTACTGGCCGTACCCCCTGTCGTGGACGGTAAAGCGCCCCTCGTCCAGCAGCCAGACCTCGTCAGCCACCTCGGAAAGCAGGTGCCGGTCGTGGGCCACCATCAGCACGGTGCCGGGAAAGTCGTCCAGGGCTTCCACCAGGGCTTCGCGGCTTTCCAGGTCCAGGTGGTTGGTCGGTTCGTCCAGGAACAGAAAGTTGCAGCGGGCGAGAAAAAGCGAAGCCAGGATCAGGCGGCTTTTTTCCCCGCCGGAAAGGGTCGCGACGCCGCGGTCGAAAAAATTCTGGCCCAGCAGAAAAAGGCCCAGCACGCTCATCAGCTCTTCTTCGGTGGTGCGCGGGTCGGACAGGCGGCGTATTTCGCCCAGCACCGTGCCGGAAGGGTTCAGGGTCTCCAACTGGTGCTGGCTGAAATAGCCCGGCTTGACCGTCTGCCCGAGCTGGAGCGATCCGCCGGTTTTTTCCAGGCGGCCGGTCAGCAGGCGGAGCAGGGTGGATTTGCCGCAGCCGTTATGCCCCACCAGGGCGATTTTCTGCCCCCGGTACAGGGTGAAGGACAGCGCGTTCCACATGCGTTTGCCGTCGGGAAAATGAAAGGCCAGATCCGCCGCGGCCAGCACGGTGCGGTCCGACTGGGGAGGGGCCGGCCATTTGAAGTCCAGTTCCTTGCGCCTTGGCGTCGGGGCCAGGCCTTCCAGCTCCTTTTCCAGTTTCTTGGCCATCTTCTGCCGGGATCCGGCCTGGCGGGCCTTGGTGGCCTTGGCCTTGAAGCGGCGCACAAAGGCCATCTTGCGCTCGATTTCGTCCTGAATGCGGGCGGCCTCGCGCTCCTTCTGGCCTTCCATCTCTTCCTGCAGGGCGATGAAGTGGCTGAAGTTCCCCTTGCGGAACAAGGGTTTGCCCGCGCCCAGATAGAGGATGTGGGTGCTGATCCTGTCCATGAACACCCGGTCGTGGGCCACGAAAACCAGCACGCCCTCGTAGTCCAGCAGAAAATTTTCCAGCCACTCCACCGCGTCCAGATCCAGGTGGTTGGTTGGTTCGTCCAGCAGCAGCACGTCCGCCCCGGCGGTCAGCACGCGGGCCAGCTTCGCCCGCTCGCGCCAGCCGCCGGAAAGCTGGCCGAGCGGCCGCAGCCACTTGTCCCCGGCAAAACCCAGGCCCGAAAGCACGGCCTTGGCCCGGTGCTCGGGGTTGTAGCCGTAGACCTGCTCCAGTTCGGCCTGGCGCAGGGCCAGACGGCGCAGGGCGTCCTCGTCGCGGGTTTCGGCGGCATGGTGCCAGGCGGTCCAGAATTCGTTCCAGTCGGGCAGCACGTCCAGTACGTAGGACAGAAGCTGCCGCTTCAGCACGGCCTCGTCCAGTTCCTGCTCCACAAAGCCCAGGCGGCAGCCCTTGGGCGTGACCACCTTGCCCGCGTCCGCCGCTTCGGACCCGGCCAGGATGCGCAGCAGGGTGGATTTGCCCGTGCCGTTGGCCCCGCATACGCACAGGCGCACCCCGGATTGAACCTCCAGGGAAAAGTCGGCCAGGATGTCGCGGCCGCCGAAGGCCTTGCTGACGTTCTGAATGGAAAGGCGCATAGAAATTCCTCGGGAACCCTTGTACCCGAAAAGGCAACGGGCGGCAAACCGGAAAGGCGCGGCCGCGCGCGGCTATTGGCAACGTCTTCTTTGGCAACAGGTTGCCGCGCGGGCGCGGGCGGCATTCATCGCCGCCGGCAGGCGCCGGACTGAGCGCGCCTTTGCAAGCCCCGGCTGGACGGGGTTTGCCCTCAATCCGGCGCGGCCGCGCCGGCCCCCGCGCTTTTTCCGCGCGGCCGGGCCTTGCGCCCCGCCGCCGTCCGGCATGAAGACAGCCCGCCGCCTCTGTGGTACACCCGGCCCATGGCGAATTTTACTTTTGTCCACGCGGCGGACCTGCATCTGGGCGCGCCTTTTCGCGGCCTGGATGCGGCGGCTTCCCGGACCTTTGCCCGCGAGCGGGGCGGGCTTGCCGGACGCGGCGCGTCTTTTGCCGTTCCGGCCGGTCTGCTGACCGAGGCCGCCTTTACGGCCCTTGCCCGGCTGGAGGAATTGTGCCTTGCGGAAAAGGCGGCCTTTCTCCTGCTTTCCGGCGACATCTATGACGACGAAAACGGCGTGCTGCGCGCGCGCTTCGCCCTGCGCGACATGTTCGGGCGCCTGGCCGCGGCCGGCGTGCGGGTGTTCGTCGCCCACGGCAACCACGATCCGTTGACCGGCGCGCCCGCGCCCGTGTCCTGGCCGGAAGGCGTCACGGTGTTCGGCCCCCGCGTGCAGACGGAAACCGTGCGGCGGGGGGGCGAGGTGCTGGCCCTGGTGCACGGCGTAAGCCACACCGGACCCAGGGAAAAGAACAATCTGGCCCTGCAGTTCGGCCGCGCGGCCCCGGACCTTTTGACCCCGGCGGAGGGCGTGTTCCAGATCGGGGTGCTGCACTGCTGCGTGGGAGCGGCCGAAGGCCACGCGCCGTACGCCCCCTGTTCCCCGGCCGATCTGGCGCGCGCGGGACTGGATTATTGGGCCCTGGGCCATGTGCACCAGGGCCGCGTCCTGAGCGAGGCCCCTTTCGCGGTCTATCCCGGCAGCCTGCAGGGCCTGCATGTCAACGAGACCGGCCCGCACGGCTGCGCGCTGGTCCGGGTGGAGGGGACGCGCTGCCGCGTGCGGTCCGTGCCCCTGGCCCCGGTGGTCTGGCACAAGCTGGGCCTGGACCTGGATGCCGCGGAGCGGCCCTGCGCCACGGTGGACGACCTGGAACAGGCCGTGCTGGACGCCCTGGACGATCTGGCCCGGCCCGACGCCGCCGGCGCGCCCGGCGTGGAAGCCCGCCTGTGCCGGGTCATCCTGACCGGGCACACGGACCTTGACCGGGTGCTGCGGCGGCCGGGGGAACTGGAAACGCTGCTCGAACGCCTGCGCGGGGTCCTGGCCCGGACGGGCGCGGACGGCCCCCGGATATGGCTGAAAGATCTGGTCCTGCGCACGAACCCGGCCCGTGATTTCGCGGGCCTGACCGAACGCGACGACCTGGCGGGCGAAGTTGCCCGCACGGCCGCCCGGGCCGTCGCGGACGAGGCGGCGTTGCGGGAGCTGGCGGACGCCGCCCTGGCGGACCTGTACGGGCACCGCCGCCTGAAACGGGTGCTGGCCGCGCCCGCCGGGGACGGACTGCGGGAACTGGCGGCTTCCGCCCGGTCCCTGTGCTGCTCGTTGCTGGAGAGTGACTGATGCGCATCCGGGATTTTTCCATCGACCGCTTCGGCGTGCTGGCGGGCCAGGCCGTGTCGGACCTGCCGCCCGGCGTCACCGTGATCCTGGGCGACAATGAGGCGGGCAAAAGCACCTGCCTGCAATTTTTCCGGGCCATGCTCTTCGGCTATGCCAGAAACCGGCGCAGCATCGATTACGCCACGGACGGCAAAGCCCCCTCCGGCGGCACGCTGCTGCTGGAAACCGGCGATCTGGGCCTTCTGCGCCTGACCCGGCGGCCCGGACCCCACGGCGGGCCCGCCACCCTGACCCGTCCCGACGGTTCGGCCTGTCCGGCTTCGGACCTGGCCCTGCTGCTGCGCGGATGCACGGCGGATTTATACGACAAGGTGTTCGCCTTCAGCCTGACGGATCTTGCGCAATTCGGCGCCCTGAAGGAAGAGGGCATACGCAACGCCTTGCACGGGGCGGCTTTCGGCACGGGCCTGCGGTCCCCCGGCCAGGTGCTGAAAGAGCTGGACGAGGGCATGAAGCGCCTGTTCGCGCCGCGCGCCGCGACTTCCAAAGTGCACCGGCTGCTGGATGAACTGGAGGCGCTGCAGGCGGTTCTGGCGGAGAAAGGGAACGAGGTCGCCCGCTACGCGGCGCTGCGGACGGAGCTTGCGGCCGTGGACGCGGATCTGGAAGCGGCGAAAGGCGCCCGCAAAGCCCTGGAGGCCGAACAGCGCGGCCTGGAGCAAAAACGCGCCCTGCGCCGCCGCTGGGAAGCGGTGCGGGACGCGGAAGCGGCGCTTGCCGCGCTGCCTGAAATCCCCGGCGTCTTTGCGGCGGACAGCCGGGAACGCCTGGACGGCCTGCTGCAGCGTCTGGAAGACAGACGCCTTGCCGGGGCCGGGGCCGAATCCGCGCTTTTGCGTCTGGAACAGGATCTGGCCGGGCAGGCGGGCCGGGCCGATCCGGTCCTGCTGGCGGCGCACGGGCCCCTTGGATCCTTGCGCGAACGCAAGGAAAGCATTCGCCGCGCGTCCGCGCTGCTGTCCGATCTGGCCGGGGAACAGGCGGCCCACGCCCGCATTGTGGCGGAAAGCTGCGCGAACCTCGGCAGCGGATGGGATGCGGCGCGCGTGGAGGCGTTCGAACTGACCCTTGCCTTGCGCGAAGAATGCGCCGGCCTGGGCCGGGAACTGGAGCGGGCGGAGCGGGAAGCCGCGGCGGCGGAGGACGCGTGCCGCCGGCTGGACCGCGAATGCGTTGCCGCCGGGGCCGCCCTGCGGTCCGCCGGAAACCCGGCGGAAAAACCGGATGCGGATTTTCCCGACGAGGCCGTGGCGGAACGTCTGCACGCCCTTCTGCTGCGCGCCGCCGAAGCGCACGAAAACACCGGGGCCCTGGCCCTGGCCCGGCGCGGGGCGGAAAAGGCCCTGGACCAGGCCTTGTCCGCCGTGCATCCCGACTGGACGCGGCAAAAGCAGGAGCAGCTCAGCCTGGGAATCGCGGAACGCGAAGCGCTGGCCGTCGTCGCCGCCGCCGCCGCCGCCGCGGGCGAGGCCCGCGCGGAATCTTCCCGCGCCGCGGAACAGGCGGAAGCCGCCCTCGCGGAGGCGCGGCAGCGCCTGGAAGCCCTGCTCGGGGCGGATGCCGGGGACGGCGCCGGGAAAGGCGGCCGGACCCCGGCCGAACGCGGGGAAGGGCTGCGCCGGACGCAGGCCGCCTGGCGGCTGCTGGAAGCGGCCCGGCGCAGGCACGAAACCCGCAACGAACAGCTGAACGACGTGGTGACGGCCCGGTCCGCCGCCAGTATTCCCGCGCGCGCCGCGCCGCGCGGGCCGGCGCGGCTGTCCGCCCCCCGCCCGCTGACGCTCGCGGCCGGCCTGCTGGCCCTTGCGGCCGGCGGAACGGCCCTGTACGCCGGCGACCTTTCCGCTTCCTCCCCGCTTGTGCATGCCGGGGCCGGGGAATTGATTCTGGCCCTGGCCCTGCTGGCTCTGGGCCTGAAAAGCCGCGCGGGCGCCAACGCCGTTTCCGCGGAAAAGGCCCTGCAGGAACTGGAAGACCGTCTGATCAGGGCCCGGCAGGCGGCGCGCAGGACCGTGGCGGAAACGGAAACGATCCTGAACGGCGCGCTGGCCGAAAGCCCGGACCTTTTCCCCGAGGGAACCTACAACCGGGACTTTTTGCCGGAACTGCTGCCCGGCCTGCTGGCGGACGCGGAACGCCGCGTCATGCGCGAAAAGGAGGCCCTGGCCCTGCGGGAACGGGACAACAGCTATCTGGAGCGGGAAAAAGCGGCCCTTCTGTTCGCGGAACAGCGCGCGGCCGAAGCGGCGCGGCGGCGCGAGGCGGCCCTTGAATCGGAAAGCCGCGCCGCCGGCGTCTGGCGGGACGCTCTCGCGCGGCATGCCCTGCCGCCGGACACGGATCCCCGCAACCTGGGGCTGCTGCTGGAAAAGATCGATGCCGCCGCGTCCCGGCGCTCGGCCTGGGAAGGCCGCGCCGCCGCCTGCCGCGATGCGGAGGAGCGCCTTGCCGCCTGTCTGGAACTTGCCCGGACCGTGCCGGCTCTGGCGGACATTCTGGCATCCCTGCCGGAAACGGGTTCGGGCCTGGACCCGGAACCGGGGCCCTGGCTGGACGCGGTGCGCCGCTCTCTTGCCGGGTGGCGCGAGGCCGGACACGAGCGCATCCGGGTTCGCGGGCTGATCGACGAACGGGAAAACCGTCTGCGGGAAACGCGGGCCGCTTTTGCCCGGGCGGAACAGGACCGGGAAGCGGCCCGGGCCGCCCTGGCGGAAAAACGCCGGGCCTGGTCGGCGTGGCTGTCCGGCTGCCGCCTGAGCCCCGGACTTTCTCCGGAAACGGCCCGGCTGGCCCTGGAAACGGCGGCCAGGGCCAAAACCGCGCTGGAGCAGGCGCAACTGCAGGGCGAACGCGGGGCGGCGCGCGCGCGCGAACTGGCCGCTTTTGCCCGCGAACTGGCGGCGCGGGCCGCCGTGCTGGCGCCGGAACACGCGGCTCTTCCCGCGGTGCGCCAACTGGCGGATGCGGACCCCGCGCAATTTGCCGCGCTGTCCCGGGGCGCGCCGGCGGCGGCATCCGCCGCGCTTTCTTTGCTGGACGAACTGGCGGCGCGGGCGGAAGCGGCCGCGAATGCGCAGCTGCTCCGCGCGAGCCGGGAAGGGGAACTGCCCGCCCTGCGCGACGCGCTCGCCCGGGCCCGCGCCCAGATCAGCGCCACGGAGGAGGAGATCGCCGAACTGCTGCGCCTGGGGCGGTGCGGATCGGCCGAGGAGTATCGCCGCGCCCACGGCCTGTGGCAACAGCGCGAAACCGCCCTGGCGGCCAGAAACGCGCTGGCCGCCGCGCTGGAACGGGACGCGGCGGAGGCGGGCCTGCCTTCGGCCCCGCCGCACGCGGACCTCGCCGAGGCGGACGAGCGGGAACTGGCGGAACGGGCGGCGGCGGCCGAAGCTTTGCTTGGGGAAGCGGCCGGCCGCGAACGCGCTCTTGCCGAACGTCGCGGAGGGCTCGCCGGGGCCATGAGCGGCCTGCTGAACGATGCGGGGCTGCAGGAGCTGCTTGGGCGCGAGGAAAGCCTGAAAGAGGACATCGCGCGCCAGGCGGAAGAATGGTCCCGCCTGGCCCTGGCCAGGCAGTTGCTGCTGTCCGCCAAACGCCGCTTTGAATCCGAGCGCCAGACCGGCGTGGCGCGCCATGCCGGGGAACTGTTCAGGTCCTTTACCGGCGGGGCGTACAGCGCCATCAGCGTGTCCCTGGATGACGAGTCGGTGCAGGCCGTATCCCGCAGGGGCGAGGTCAAAAACGCGGAAAGCGGGCTCAGCCGGGGCACGCGCGAGCAGCTGTACCTGGCCCTGCGCCTGGCCTACGTGCGCGACCACGGGGCGCAGGCGGAAACCCTGCCGGTGATCATGGACGACATCCTGGTCAATTTCGACGCCCGCCGAGCCGGCAATACGGCCGCCGCCCTGGCGGCGTTCGCGCGGGACAACCAGATTCTCTTTTTCACCTGCCACGAGGCCACGGCCGGCATGCTGGCCGACGCCGCGCCCGGTTCCGCGCGCTGCCTGCTGCGGGACGGGGTGTTCGAGCGGGTGTTGTGAACCGCGGGGCATTTTCCCCTTTGAATTGCTCCGCGCGGGCACAATGCTCTGGCCTTGCGGAACATGGCGCGGCGGCCCGGACGATGGCCGGGCCGCCAGCGGCCGGCGGAGCAGGAAAGGCCGGCAACACGGGCCGCCGTAAGAAAGCCCGTGGCGAAAAGACGCCGCGCGTTTATTCGTTGTTCAGTTCGGCGCGGAATTTGCGGGAAAGCCGGAACACCACGACCTTGCGCGGGGGCAGGGTGATGCTCTCGTCCGTGTGCGGGTTGCGGCCCCGGCGGGCTTTTTTGGCAGAGGCTTCAAACTTGCCGAAACCGCTGATCAGCCGGGCCTGGTCGTTTTTGATCGCCTGCGTGGTGATGCGCGACAGGGTTTCAACAATGTTTTTCACTTCGCCGCGGTTGCGTTCGGTCTTTTCGTAGATGGCGTCGACAATCTCGGCCTTGGTCAGGGTTTTTCCGTTCATCATGATCCTCCGCAGGCTGTCGGAACTGCTGTCTTGTGTCTCGTGCCCGCGCCGTTCCGCCCTGAAGGCGCGCCGGCACAGCGGTCCGCCGGACGGGACGGCGGTTGTTTCATATATGGAGGCCGATCGCGGCGGCCACGGACTGCATGGACGCCGCGTCGGCATAGGGGCGGTGCGGCCAGTGGGTCAGCCCGTCCCCTTCAAAACGCGGGATCACGTGCCAGTGGGTGTGGAAAACCATCTGCCCGGACGCGGCGAAATTGTTCTGCAGGCAGTTGAACCCTTCCGCGCCGGTGGCGGCCATGACCGCCCTGCCTACCTTGCCCAGGGCCGCGATCACGGGCCCGCCCAGATGGCCGGGCATGTCCAGCAGGGTGGGGTAATGCCCTTTCGTGATGACCAGACTGTGCCCCGGGGCCACGGGGTTGATATCCAGAAACACGAGAATGTCCGTGTCTTCGTAGACGCGGACGCCGGGTAATTCGTCCTTGACGATGCGGCAGAAAATGCAGGATTCTGATGCGGGCGTTTCCGTCATGGGAACCCTCGGTAAAGAGAAAATAATTCCAGACCCGTAGGCACAATATAGCAATCAGGCCGGGCGCGCAAGCATGTTTTGCCGCCGGCGGGCAACGGCTCATGGCGCATATCCGTTTTTCCCACCCGGAACCCGCGGGCGACCCCATCCTTGTGCATCCGGTGTTCCTGCCGTTTCAGGGCTGCCCCGGCATACGGGGCCGCTGCATCTTCTGCGCCCAGACCGTGCAGACCGGCCGGGCCGTCTCGCCCGTTGCCGACGCCCTTTCCCGCGCGCGGAAGGAATTGGAAGAGGCGCTGTCCGCCGGCGCGCCGGCGCGGGAACTGGCCTTTTACGGCGGGACCTTTACCTCGCTGCCCTGGCGCGAGCAGGCGGCCTGTCTGGACCTGGCCCGTGAGTATCGTGAAAGGGGCCTGGTCGCGCGGGTGCGCGCCTCCACCCGGCCGGACGCCGCGGATGCGGCCGATCTGGCCGCCCTGCGTGACGCCGGCCTGGATATGCTGGAACTGGGAGCGCAAAGTTTTGACGGCGCGGTTCTTGCCCGCGCCAGGCGGGGGTATGACGGCGAAACGGTGCGCGCCGGCTGCCGCGCCGTGCTCGATGCGGGCCTGATTCTGGGCGTGCAGCTGATGCCGGGGCTGCCGGGCATGGACGGCGGCACCTTTCTTCGCGATGTGGACGCGGCCCTGTCCCTGCGGCCGGCGACCCTGCGCCTGTACCCCTGCCTGGTGCTGGAGGGCACGGAACTGGCCCGCATGTGGCGGGCGGGGGCATTTGTCCCCTGGTCCCTGGAAGAGACGCTGCCCCTGCTGGCGCGGGCTCTTGCCGCCGCCTGGGCCGCAAAGGTCCGGGTCATCCGCATGGGCCTCGCGCCGGAGCCGGACCTTGTCCGCGGGGGCATCCTGGCCGGGCCCCACCATCCCGCCCTGGGGGCCAGGGCCAGGGGCATGGCCCTGTATCTGCTTATCCGCGAAAGGCTGGGCCAGGGCGCGCCCGGCGGCGGGTTCGCCCTTTCGCTGCCCCGCCGCCTGCAGGGCGAATTCTGGGGCCATGGGGGGGAATTGAAACGCGCGTACGCGGACCTGGGGTTGATTCCCGGCGGCGTGCGCTGGGGGGATGGACCCGGCATCAAGATTGAAATCCCGGATACCGGTCCGGAATAGCGGGAAAGGCCCGCTGTGATAAAAATCCGTTGCGTTCTGCCCTGATCCGTATACTGTCGGTAATAGGCCCTAATAGGGTACTTCTGATAGTGGAGGGTGCCATGGCTGACAAAAAAAATGTGTTGACCACAGCATTCGGTTCTCCGGTCGCCAACGACCTGAACAGTGTAACAGCCGGACCTCGCGGTCCCGTCCTGATCCAGGACGGGCATCTGCTTGAAAAACTGGGCCATTTCGGCAGGGAGCGTATCCCTGAAAGAGTTGTGCATGCCAAGGGCGCGGGCGCTTACGGCTATTTCGAGTGCACCAGGGACATGAGCAAATATACGAAAGCCTGCCTTTTTTCGGCGGCGGGCAAGCGCACGGACCTGTTCGCGCGCTTTTCCACCGTGGGCGGCGAAAAGGGGTCGGCGGACACGGAACGCGACCCGCGCGGGTTCGCGGTCAAGTTCTACACCGAGGAAGGCAACTACGACATGGTGGGGAACAACACCCCGGTCTTCTTCATCCACGATCCGCTGAAATTTCCCGATTTCATCCATACCCAGAAACGCAATCCCGCCACCAACTGCAAGGATCCGGACATGTTCTGGGATTTCCTGTCCCTGACGCCCGAATCCATGCATCAGGTGACCATCCTTTTTTCCGACCGGGGCACCCCGGACGGATACCGCCACATGAACGGCTACGGCAGCCATGCCTACAAATGGTACAACGCGGCGGGCGAATGCTTCTGGGTCAAGTACCACTTCAAAACGGACCAGGGGAACAGGACCCTGACCCGGGAACAGGCCGACGCCCTGAAGGCCACGGACCCCGATTACGCCACCCGCGACCTGTACAACGCCGTCGCGGAAGGGCGCTTCCCCTCCTGGACCCTCGAGATGCAGATCATGCCGGAGCAGGATGCCGACGCCTACCGTTTTGACGTTTTCGACGTGACCAAGGTCTGGCCGCACAAGGATTATCCGCCCATCGTGGTCGGCAGGATGGTGCTGAACAAAAACCCGGAAAACTATTTCGCGGAAGTGGAACAGTCCGCGTTCAACCCTTCCAGTTTTATTCCCGGCATTGCCGCGTCCCCGGACAAGATGCTGCAGGGGCGGCTGTTCTCGTACCACGATACCCACATCCACCGCCTGGGGGCCAATTATCACCTGATCCCGGTGAACAGCCCCAAGAACGCGCCGGAACGCAACTACCAGCGTGACGGCCCCATGCGCGTGGACAACGGCGGCGGTTCCGGCCCCAATTACTGGCCCAACAGTTTCGGCGGGCCGAACCCCGACCCGGCGGCGGATGAACCGCCCGCCCTCTTGAGCGGCGCGGCCGGACGCCAGCCGTACCAGCACCCCAACGACGATTTTTCCCAGCCCGGCGAGCTGTTCCGCACGGTCATGTCCGATCGGGACCGCCACCATCTGATCGGCAACATCGTCGCCCACCTGGGCGGCGCCTGCCAGCGCATCCAGTACCGCCAGGCCGCCCTGTTCCACAAGGCCGACCCGGAGTACGGCGGCGGCGTGGCCGGGGGCCTGGGCCTGGAAATTGAAAAGGTGAAAAAACTGGCCGCCCTGGACCAGGAAGAACTGGTCAAGGTCACGGCCTTGTGATCGGGCAACGCCCGCTCCGGCGCCTACCGGCGGCGATGAATGCCGCCCGCGCCGGGGCGGGAAAGCCCCGGTTCATATCTGGTCGCCCTTGAGGCCGTGCATGCTGGAGCCGGTGACGCGCACGGCCACGACGGCCCCGGTCCGGCCGTTCGCCGGCTCCGGCCCGGCCACGCGCACGATGACGGTGTGGCCGCGTTCTTCCCGCCCCTGCCAGTACGATGCGCCGGGCAGGGGTTCTTTGGCTCTGGCCGGGTTTTCCAGCATCACGCGGATGGTTTCGCCGCGCATGGCTTCCAGCAGCCGGCGGGAATGCTCGAACTGCCATCCCTGCAGGCGCGAGAGGCGCTCGAGTTTGGTTTCCTTGTCCAGCTTGCCCGGCAGCATGGAAGCTTTGGTGCCCGGCCGGTCGGAATAGGCGAAGGAAAAGCTGGCCGCGAACGGCACGGCCCGCATGACGGACAGGGTTTCCTGAAATTCCGCCTCGCTTTCGCCGGGAAAGCCCACGATGATGTCCGTGGAAAAATGCATTTCCGGCCGGGCCGCGCGCAGATCCTCCACCAGGCGCATGTAGCGGGCGCTGTCGTAGCGCCGGCCCATAAGGCGCAGGATGCGGTCGGACCCTGATTGCAGGGGCAGATGCAGGCGCGGGGACAGGGCCGGCAGGTCGGCGAAGGCCCGGATCACGTCCGGCCCCAGGTCTTTCGGGTGCGGGGTGATGAAGCGCAGCCGGGCAAGGCCCGGCAGGGCCGCCGCCTTGTACAGCAATTCCGCGAAGGAGCATTCGCCGGAATCAAGGCCGAAGGCGTTGACGTTTTGTCCCAGCAGGGTGATTTCCCTGGCCCCGCGGTCGAGCAGGGCGCGGCATTCATCCAGCACCGCCCCCGCGGCGCGGGATTTCTGCCGGCCGCGCACATGGGGCACGATGCAGTACGCGCAGAAATTGTCGCAGCCCTGCATGATGGAAACAAAGGCCGCCGGCGGCACGGGCCCGCCATGCAGGGCCAGGTTCCGTTCCTCGTACCGGTCGGCGAAATCCAGCAGGCTGATGCGCAGGGAAGGCTCGTCCGCCAGACGGGCGATGGCCGCGGGCGCGGAGGCGATGCCGTCGGTGCCGAAAACCAGGCGCACCTGCCTGAAGCGGCCGAACAGTTTTTTTCCCACCTGCTGCGCCACGCAGCCGCCCACGCAGACCAGCACGTCCGGGCTGTCGTTTGTGGCGTTGCGGATGCGGCCGATCTCGCTGTACACTTTCTGTTCCGGCTTGTCGCGCACGGAGCAGGTGTTGAGGATGCGGACGGCGGCTTTTTCCGGCGGCGCCTCGCAAAAGCCCTGCGCCAGCAAGGACCGGCGGAGCCAGTCCGAATCCGCCGCGTTCATCTGGCAGCCGAAGGTGGTGATGTGAAAGGTACGTTCGGTCATGGCTATGAATCCCGAGTTGCCCTACGACATTCGGGCGCGGAAGGCAAGCCTTGCACAAGGTGCCGGAAAACGCATAGGAAGGAGGCGGGGACGTTCACGCCCCGCGTTTCGGCGCCCGGAGGGACCATGAGCCATATCGCGATATTTTTCGCCACCACGGCAAAACTGTTCGCCCTGATGACTCCGCCCGTGGTGCTCAGCGCATACCTGAGCGCCACCAAAAATTACGACGGGCCGCGCAAAAAACGCACGGCGCGCCGCACCAGCCTGGCCGTGTTCATTCTGGGCGTGGCCCTGTATTTTCTGGGCGAGCCCCTGTTCGCCATTTTCGGCATCACTCTGGACGCCTTCCGCATCGGCGCCGGGACCCTGCTGTTCCTGTCGGCGGTGGCGCTGATGAACGAAAGCGCCAGCCACCCGTACATCGCATCCGACGAGGACGACACCAGCATCGTGCCGCTGGCTGTTCCGCTGTGCCTGGGTCCGGCCACCATCGGCACCATCATGGTCATGGGCGCGGCGAACGGAACCTGGACGCAGATGCTTGTCGGCGCCTTATCCCTGGCCGTGGCCTCTTCCGGCATTTACATCACGCTGCGCTGCGCCGGCGGCATGGCCCGCGCCCTGGGCAGGACCGGCATTGCGGTGATGTCGAAACTGACCGGCCTGCTGCTGGCCGCCATCGCGGCCCAGGTGGTGTTCACCGGCATCCGGGGGTTTATGAGCTGACCCCTTGCCCGCTGTCCGCGCGCGTTGCGCGCAATGCCGGTTTTTGCCTTTGCAGCGCTTCCGGTCCGGGCGGATTACGCCCGTTTCACCCTGCCCCCCGGCCGGGCGCAGGACGAAACAGATGCCTCGATCACCTGCACGGCGCCGGGAGGCAAAGATTCCGTGGAATTTTCCGGCCTCTGCATGGACAAGAGGTATTTTCTCCGCGTGCTTCCCGCGTGGGGCAGAAGGGGTCCTTGCGCAAGCTGCCCGGCAGCCCTGGCTGCCCGACACTCGGCCGGGAGGACAAATATCCCGCGCCGGGACCCATGCGGCCGCGGGCTGGCAAAACCCGTTCTTTTCACGTATAGCCATGGGCCGGAACATTTTTGGAGGCTCCCATGACCGTTGTGACCCGTTTCGCCCCCAGCCCCACGGGGCATCTGCATATCGGCGGCGCGCGCACCGCCATTTTCTGCTGGCTGCTCTCGCGCCATTTCAAGGGCAAGTTCCTGCTGCGCATCGAGGATACGGACAGGGAGCGTTCCAAAGAGGAATATACGGCATCCATCCTGGCGTCCATGCGCTGGCTGGGGCTGGATACCGACGGACCGCCCGTGTACCAGAGCGAACGCATGCATCTGTACCGGGCCGCCGTGGACAAGCTGGTGGCTTCCGGCCACGCGTACTGGTGCTCCTGCACGGCGGAGGAAGTGGAAGCCATGCGCGAAAAGGCGCGGGCAACGGGCGCGAAACCCAAATACGACGGCAGCTGCCGCGAAAAGCATCTCGGTGAAGCGCCGGGCAGCGTGGTGCGCCTGAAAGCGCCGCTGTCCGGTTCCGTCACCCTGCGCGACGTGGTCAAGGGCGACATCACCGTGGATGCGGAAGAGCTGGACGACATGGTGCTGTGGCGGTCCGACGGCACGCCCACCTACAATATGGCCGTTGTCGTGGACGACATGGACATGGGCATTACCCATGTGATCCGGGGCGACGACCATGTGAGCAACACCCACAAGCAGATTCTGCTGTTCCAGGCCCTGGGCCATCCCCTGCCGGTGTTCGGCCACGTGCCCATGATTCTGGGTCCGGACAGGCAGAAACTGTCCAAACGCCATGGGGCCAAGGCCACCGTGGAGTACGAGCGGGACGGGCTGCTGCCTTCCGCGCTGATCAACTATCTGGTGCGGCTGGGCTGGTCCCACGGCGACCAGGAGCTGTTCACGGTGCCGGAACTGATCGCGGCCTTTGACGGCAGCAGCATGACCAGGGCGGCGGCCAGCTTTGACCCGGAAAAGCTGCTCTGGGTCAACGCCCACCACATGCGCGAGACCCCGGTTGCGGAACTGGCGGCTCTTGCGCGTCCTTTCCTGGCGGACGATCTGGCCGGCGTCGAGGCGGCCCGGCTGGAAGCGGCGGCGGCGCTGTACCAGCCGCGCGCGGCCACGCTGGTGGATCTGGCGCGCGAAGTGCGGCCCCTGCTGCTGCCCGCCGGAAAACTGGAGTACGCGCCGGGATTGAAGGAAAAAACGCTGACCGCCGACAGCCGCGCGCATCTGGCGGCCCTGCGGGAAGCTTTTGCCGCCTGCGCGCTGACGAAAGAAGCCGCCCACGACTGCCTGCACGGCTATGTGGAAAAGAACGGCCTGAAATTCAAGGCCGTGGGGCCGGCGTTGCGTTTCGCCCTGCTGGGCGTTTCCGGCGGGCCGGACCTGTCCGAGGCCATTGCCGTTCTGGGCAAAGAAGAGGCTCTGGCCCGCCTGGACAGGGCGCTGGCGCCGCCCGCGTGAGAGAATCGGGAAGGCGGGCCGCCGCGGGCTGCGTGAGCGGGCCGGAAACCGCGTTTTGTTTTCCGGCGAAGCGGTCCCCGCCAAACGGCCACCGGATGACGCGTGAGAGACGTGCCGCCGCGGGGCCGCCGCGGAATACTTTTTCCGCGAACGCATCAATGATGGAGCGCTTCATGGGGTTTTTCCCGGGGACCGCGCGGGGCGTTCCGCCGGCGCGTCAGTTTCCGGAAGGCCTGCCTTCCAGCAGGGCGTCCACCCAGGCGGGCACCACTTTCGTGGCCGGGCCGTAGTGCCCTTCGTGAAAGACGGCGGCGTTGAGCGAAGGTTCCAGGTTCAGTTCCACGACCCTGGCCCCGGCGGCTCTGGCCGCCCTGGCGAAGCCGGCGGCCGGGTAGACGTTGCCCGAGGTGCCGATGGAAACGAACACCGCGCACCGGCGCAGGGCGCGGTCGATTTCATCCATGTACAGCGGCATTTCCTCGAACCACACGATGTGCGGGCGCAAACGGCCCCTGGTCCGGCATTTCGCGCACAGGTCGGAGCCGCCGAGGTCGTCTTTCCACGGCATGACCGCGCCGCAGGCGGTGCAGCGGGCCTTGAGCAGTTCGCCGTGCATGTGCAGCAGCGTTTTGGTGCCCGCCCGCTCGTGCAGGTCGTCCACGTTCTGGGTCACCACCAGCACCGGATCCCCGTGCCGCCGTTCCAGCCGGGCCAGGGCTTCGTGGGCGGCGTTGGGGGCGATTTTCCCGCCGGTCAGTTCGCGGCGGCGCGCGTTGTAAAAGTTGAAGACCCGGTTCGGGTCCCTGGCGAACCCGCCGGGGGTGGCCACGTCTTCCACGCGTTCCGTGACCCACAGCCCGTCGGAATCGCGGAAGGTGGCGATGCCACTTTCCTTGCTGATGCCCGCGCCGGTCAGAATGACGATCATGCTGCCTCCTGTGTGGGCCGGGGGCCGGCGTTCCCGCGCGCGGCCCCGGCGGGGCGGGACCCCGTCCGGTCTACGCGTTCCGGTATTTCGCGATCATGTCCCTGGCGCGCCTGGCCAGCACGGGCAGGTCCGGTTTGGATATCTGGTCGTCGGCCCCGGCCTTGACGCCTTTTTGATGCACCACGTCGGAAATCAGGGACGAAAAAAGAATGACCGGGATATGCCTGAATTCGGGAGAATCCTTGATGCGCCGGGTCAGGGTGTGCCCGTCCATCTCCGGCATTTCGATGTCGGACACGATCAGGCTGAGATGTTTCGTGATCGGCACGGATTCCGCGTCGGCCCTGGCTTTCAGCCGCAGCAGTTCTTCCCACGCCTCGCGGCCGCAGGTGGTGCGGATGACCGTGAACCCCGACCGTTCCAGGGCCTTGGCGATGGTGGCCCGGATGGCGGCCGAATCGTCGGCGATCAGCACGGTATAGCCGCGGCCGTCCACGGCGTCTTCCACCTTGTCGGCCTGCGCGGTCAGGCTGAGGCCGGGGTTCATGCTGGCGATAACCTGCTCCATGTCCAGCAGGAACACGATGCGCCGGTCAAAGCGCACCACCCCGGTCACGGAATCGTGGCTGAAATTCTGCAGATGCTTGCCCGGCGGTTCCACCTGGCTCCAGGTCATGCGGTGGATGCGCGTGACGCCCGAAACCAGAAAGGCTGTGACCTGGCCGCTGAATTCGGAAACAATGACCTTGCTGGTGTCGCTGTTGCGGATTTTTTTGTCCAGCCACAGGGCAAGGTCCACCAGCGGCAGCACCTTGCCCCGCAGGTTGAAGGTGCCCAGGACCGCGGGGTGGTGCCTGCTGGGAACCCCGGTCACCACGGGCCGGCGGATGATGCTGAGCACCTTGGCCACGTTCATGCCGTAATAACTGGTGTAGGAACTGTTGTCCGGCAGTTCCTCTTCTATGTAAAACTCAATGATTTCCAGTTCGTTGGAAGTGGCATCAAGCAAAATACTGTTCTGGGCCATATGTCCTCCGTCGGATCCCTTCCAGCTTACCTATCCCGGCGCGGCGGGATAGGCAACGGTTATTCTCCGCGGCGCGGTTGCGCGTCCGGCAGCCTGGGATGCGGATCCGCGAGGCTGGCGGCGCGTCATCCGCCCAGATACGCGTTCTGCACCTGGGGGTCGGCCAGGAGCGCGGCTGCCCGCCCTTCCATGGCCACCCGGCCGACTTCCATCACATAGCCCCGGTCCGCCAGCTTCAGCGCGGCCCTGGCATTCTGCTCCACCAGCAGCACGGTGACCCCGGCCCTGCTGACCGCGCGGACGGTGTCGAAAATGGAACGCACCAGAATGGGGGCCAGCCCCAGGGAAGGCTCGTCAAGCAGCAGCAGTTTCGGCTCGCCCATCAATGCCCTGCCGATGGCCAGCATCTGCTGTTCCCCGCCGGACAGGGTGCCCGCAAGCTGGGTCCTGCGCTCGCGCAGGCGGGGGAACAGTTCGAAAATCCAGTCCAGGGTCCTGGCGCTTTTCGCCGTGTCCGCGATGCCGAACGCTCCGAGCTTCAGGTTTTCCAGAACCGTCAGCGGCGCGAACACCCGCCGCCCCTCGGGCGAATGGGTGATGCCGCGGCGCACCACCTCGTGCGGCGGCAACGCGTGCAGGGCCTCGCCCCGGAAGAAGATTCCGCCGGACGCGGGCCGGATCAGGCCGCTTACCGCGTGCAGGGTCGTGGTCTTGCCCGCGCCGTTGGCCCCCAGCAAGGTGACGATTTCCCCCTCGTCCACGCGCAGGGATATGCCGTGCAGGGCCTCGACCTTGCCGTAGCGTACGCGGACGTCTTTCAGTTCAAGAAACATGCAGTGCCTCCGGCGGCCAGAAGGTTTTGCCCTCCGGACTCCCAGCAAGGGGACTCAGTCCCCTTGCTGGGTGCGGGGCAGAGCCCCACATCATTCTTCCGGCCCCAGGTACGCTTCGATCACAACCGGGTTGTTCCTGACCTCTTCCGGCGTGCCCCGGGCGATGACCCGGCCTTCGTCCAGCACGACGATGCGGTCGCACACGCGCATGACCAGGCCCATGTCGTGCTCGATCAGCAGGATGCTGATGCCTTCGTCGCGGATGGCCCGGATCAGGCCGCGCAGTTCCACGGTTTCCTGGTCGTTCATGCCCCCGGCCGGCTCGTCCAGAATCAGAAATTTCGGCCGCGTGGCCAGGGCGCGGGCGATTTCCAGCAGCCGCTGCTTGCCGTACGGCAAAGAATCCGCCGTCAGGGCGCAGTCGGCGTCCAGGCCCACGAACGCCAGGCGGCGCATGGCCAGCATGACCGCTTCCTCTTCTTCCCGGCGCATGCCGGGCGTGCGGAAAACCGAGGCGAACAGCCGCGCGCGCATGCGGCAGTGGCAGCCGGCCAGCACGTTTTCCAGCACGGTCAGGTTCTGGAACAGCCGGATGTTCTGGAAGGTGCGGGCGATGCCGCGCTTGACGATCCTGTGCGTGGGCCTGCCGGTTATGGCCTTGCCGTTGAAGAGAATGTCGCCGGAATCGGGCCGGATGTTGCCGGTGATCAGGTTGAAGACCGTGGTCTTGCCCGCGCCGTTGGGGCCGATCAGTCCCACGATTTCGCCGGCGTCCACGTGCAGGGACAGCCCGGACACGGCGGCCAGGCCCCCGAAATTCTTGTTCAGGTTGCGCAGTTCCAGCAGGCTCACGGCCGGCCCCCCTGCCCCGCGGCGGGAAATTCGCCCACGAAACGCTGGGCGTCGTAGCCGCGCCGGCGCGGCGGCAGAATGCCCTGGGGCCGGAACAGCATCATGGCCACCATGGCCGCGCCGAAAAAGAGCATGCGCGCGCTCTGCAGATCGCGGAACAGTTCCGGCAGGCCCACGATCAGGGCGGACCCCAGCAGCACGCCCCAGATGTTGCCCGATCCGCCCAGAATCACGATGGCGAAAAGCAGGACGGATTCGGAAAAAGTGAAGGAGTTCGGGGAAATGGAACTCATGCGGCAGGCGAAGACCGTGCCGCAGATTCCCGCCCAGAACGCGCCCAGGCCGAAGGCCGCCAGCTTGTAGCGGGCGATGTTCACCCCGCTGCCCGCGGCAGCCACTTCGTCCTCCTTGATGTAATTGAGCGCCCGGCCGAAGCGCGAATGTTCCAGGCTGCGGAAAAAGAGCAGGGCCAGGGCGACCATGCCCCAGATCAGGTAAAAGAAATGGCTTTCCCGGCTGACGGTGAAGCCGAAAAATACCGGCCGGGCGATGTCGAACAGGCCGTTTTCGCCGCCGGTCAGGCCGAAGACGTCGTTGGCCAGCGCGATGCGCACGATTTCCACGATGCCGATGGTCACGACCAGCAGATAGTCGCCGCGCAGATGGATGATGGGCCAGGCCACCAGCAGGGCGAACAGGGCGGCCAGCAGCCCGGCGAGGGGCATGGTGACGAGGACGGGCACGCCCCAGAGCGTGTTCAGGATGGCGGTCGTGTACGCGCCGACGGCATAAAAGGCCGCGTGCCCCATGTTGAACAGTCCGGCCTGGCCCAGGATCAGGTTCAGCGACAGGCCCAGCACGGCGTACAGGCCGATGTCGTTGAGCAGGCGCAGGGAATAGGGGCTGAGCAGTCGCGGCAGAAAAAGCGCCGCCAGGCAGAGAAGGGCGAGGATGAGGGTGCTTTTCATTGCCGGTCCGCCGTGCGTTCGCCCAGAATGCCCGTGGGCCGGAAGATCAGGATGGCGATCAGCACCAGAAAGGCGATGGCCCCGTTCCAGGCGGTGGAAAGATAGGCGGCGGCCAGGGCCTCGATGACCCCCAGCAGAATGCCGCCCAGCATGGCGCCGGGTATGTTGCCGATGCCGCCCAGAATGGCGGCGGTAAAAGCCTTCAGGCCGTAGACCAGGCCCATGTCGTACTGGATTTTGCTGTAGTACAGCCCGACCATCAGCCCGGCGGCCGCGCCCAGGGCCGCGCCGATCATGAACACCAGGGCCACCACCCGGTTGACGTCAATGCCCATCAGCCGGGCCACGTCGGGATCGATGGCCGCCGCCCGGATGGCCGTTCCGGTGCGGGTCCGGTGGATGAACCAGTACAGGACGCACATCAGGACCAGCGACGTTGCGCAGACCCCGATGCGCAGGGACGGGATCTCGATGCCCGCCACCGTCAGCACCCTGGCGGGCAGCAGAGCGCCGGGATAGACCAGGGGGTTGGGACCGTAAGCCAGCATCATGGCGTTTTGAAAAAAAATGGACGCGCCCAGGGCGGAAACCACGGCGGACAGGCGTCCGGCTTTGCGCAGGGGCCGGTAGGCCACCCGCTCCAGCAGGTAGCCCGTGACCGCGACCAGGCCCATGGCGGTCAGCGCGGCCAGGGCCAGAGATCCCGGTCCGGGCCCCAGATACAGGGCCAGCGGAGCCAGGGCAGTCAGCCCCAGGTACGAACCCAGGGTGAACAGTTCCCCGTGGGCGAAGTTGATCAGCCGCAACACCCCGTACACCATGGTGTACCCGAGCGCGATCAGGGCGTAGATGCCCCCCACGGCCAGACCGTTGCTGAGCTGTTGGACGAATTCTTCCATGCGCGTGATTGCCTCCGGCGGAACCCCCTGGGACCGCGAATATCCGCGTTCGCTGTGGCACGGAAGGCCCTGCCGGGCCTGCAAACCTTGCCGTGCCGCGGCGGACGCGGGTCCCATGCGGGGGCAAGGGGCCTGTGGCCCCTTGCGGGTGCAGGGCGGAGCCCTGCTTTCATCAGTTCTTGCTCCGTCTTTCTACTTTTGCGGGACAAAGGTTCCGTCCGGGCCGACCGTGTACAGGCGATAGACGTCGCCCACGCGGTCGCCCCGCTGGTCAAAGGAAATGGGGCCGGTGAAACCGGGGAATTCTTTCAGGTCGCCGTGCAGATAGGCGGCAATGGCTTTCGGGTCGCCGCCTTTGGCCTTGACGGCCGCAGCCAGCACGCGGAAGGCGTCGCCGGCCAGCACGGGCCAGATGGAACTGGGCAGGGCGCCATGCTTGGCCGTGTACGCGGCGAGGAAGTTTTTGGCCTCGGCGGTGGTCAGGTCGCCCGGCAGCGGGGGGCTGGCGAAACGGAAGTTTCCGGCCGCCCCTTTTCCCGCGATTTCCAGCAGAGCCACGTTGTTGGTGGCGTCGCCGCCCAGCATGGGCACGGACCACTTCATTTCCCGCATCTGGCGCAGCAGCATGCCCGCCTCGGTATAATAGCCGGTGAAGATCAGGATATCCGGGGAGGTTCCCCTGATTTTGGTCAGGGCCGCCGTGTAGTCCTGCTCCTTGGGCTTGATGGCGTCGAAGAAGACGATTTTGGCGCCGCCGCCTTCTTTGCCCAGGGCCTTTTTGATTTCGTCGGCCAGGCCTTTGGCGTAGGCGGAATTGTCGTGCAGGATGGCGATCTTGCCGGGGCCGCTCTTCAGGGCGGCCCTGGCCATGAACAGGCCCTGGTCGTCATCGCGCGGACAGGTGCGGAAAAAGAGCTTGCGGCCTTTGGCCGTCAGCCGCACGGACGTGGAGCCGTTGGCGATGTGCACGATGCCCGCTTCGTCGTAAATGCCCTGGGCGGCTTCGGTAATGGCCGAACCGTACGTGCCGATGACCGCGCAGATTTTTTCGCCGGACAGGCGCTGGGCGGCCAGCGCCGCGCTGCGCGGGTCCCCGGCGTCGTCCTCGGTCAGGATCCTGACCGTATCGCCGTTGATGCCGCCGGCTTTGTTCACTTCTTCCGCCAGCAGTTCGACCACCTTGCGCATGTCCTGGCCCTCGCTGGCGCTGGACCCGGTCAGGGGGCCCATGAGGCCGATGCGGATTTCCCCGGCCAGGGCGGCCTGGGCCAGGCAGAGGGCCAGGCCGGCGCAGCACAGCAGGATGCGGATACAGTTTTTCATCATGGACCTCCGGCCCGCAAAAAAGATGGATTCGGAACGCAGCATTCTGCTGGATTTCGCCGCGTCTGGCAATCCCCCATACGGCCTCCGGCGGACGCCGCGCTTGACATTGCGGCCCATACCGTTACACCGTACGCTATGCCCGATCAGACCCATGCCGCCGAAACCGGCGCGCCGAAACAGCACGAAACCGACCCCGACCTCTTTCTGGCGGCGGAAAAGCCCGGCGACGCCTATGCCCAGTCCTTTGCCAAAGGGCTGATGGTCATCCGTTCCTTCAACGAAAAACGTCCCGCCCAGACCCTGACCCAGGTGGCCCAGGTCACCGGCCTGACCCGGTCCGGCGCCCGGCGCATTTTGCTGACCCTGGTCAAGCTGGGCTACGCCGCCTGCGAAGGCCGGCTTTTTTCCCTTTCCCCGAAAATTCTCGATCTGGGCTTTTCCTACCTGTCCGCCATGCCTTTCTGGAAGCTGGCCCAGCCCATTCTGGAAAATCTGGTCGCCGCCACGGGCGAAAGCTGTTCCATTTCCGTGCTTGACGGTCCGGAAATCGTGTACGTGCTGCGGGTGCCCACCCGGCAGGTCATGTCCATCAATCTGTCCATCGGCAGCCGCCTGCCGGCCTACTGCACGTCCATGGGCCGGGTGCTGCTTTCCGGCCTGCCGGAACAGGAACTGGACGCCGTGCTGCGCAAATCCCGGCTTGTGGCGCATACCCGTTACACCAAAACCGATCCAGGCGAGTTGAAAGAGGTGATCGCCCAGTGCCGCCGGCAGGGCTGGACCTCGGTGTACAAGGAGCTGGAAGAGGAACTGGGTTCGCTGGCCGTGCCTATTAAAAACCGGCGCGGCAAAATCATCGCCGCCGTGAACAGCAGCGCGCGCGCCCTGCTGGTCACTCCGGAGCAGTTGCGCGACCGCTTCCTTGATCCCCTGCGGGCGGCGGCGGAACGCATTTCCGCCATGATGGTCTGAATGCGGGCGCGCCGCGGCGGTCTTTTCCCGGCGCGCGCGGCAGAGGGCAAACCGTTCCCGGTCCGCTTTTCCGTGATTCCTTGACAGGGAGGGGGGTCCCAAGGTACGGGGAAACCAGATATCCTTTTTCCTTTTTTTGTTTAATTTCTGAACAAAAGTTCATATACAAATAAGATACTGGCGGTAGCGGATGCGCCAGCCCCGAGGAGGAATGTGGAACGGCAGCCATTTGTTTAATAATTGAACAAAAATTCATTATAAAAACATGCGCAGCCGAATGGGACCGTATTCATATAACCCTGTTCAGGAGGGCCCATGGATTCAAAAGTTTTTGCCTCAGCCGAAGCCGCCCTGGCGGATATCCGGGACGGCGCCACCATCATGATCGGCGGATTCGGCAACGCCGGCATGCCGTCGGAACTGATTGACGCCCTGATTGCCCAGGGCGCGCGCGACCTGACCATTGTCAACAACAACGCCGGGAATGCGGAAACCGGCCTTGCCGCTCTGCTCAAAACCAAGCGGGTGCGCAAAATCGTCTGCTCCTTTCCCCGCCAGACCGATTCCTATGTCTTCGACGCCCTGTACAGGGCGGGCGAAATCGAACTTGAGCTTGTGCCCCAAGGCAATCTTGCCGAACGCATCCGCGCGGCCGGGGCGGGCATCGGCGCGTTTTTCACCCCCACCGGGTACGGCACGCCCCTGGCCGAGGGCAAGGAAACCCGGACCATCAACGGGAAAAACCATATCCTCGAATACCCCATCCATGCCGATTACGCCCTGATCAAGGCGCTGAAGGCGGACCCCTGGGGCAACCTCACCTACCGCATGACCGCGCGCAATTTCGCCCCCATCATGGCTTCGGCGGCCGCATGCACCATCGTCCAGACATCCGAGATCGTCGGTCTGGGCGACATCGACCCGGAAATTGTGGTCACCCCCTGCATCTATGTGCAGCGCGTGGTGCATATCCCCGGATCGCGCGCCCCGAAAGCGGCCGCATAACAAGGCAGGGACAGCATATGAGCACAGAACTCGCGCGCATGAGCCGTGAAGACATGGCCCGCAAAGTCGCCGGGGATATCCCCGACGGCTCCTTCGTCAATCTGGGCATCGGCCTGCCCACGCTGGTGGCCAACTATATTCCCGACGACAAGACCGTGATCCTGCATACGGAAAACGGCATGCTGGGCATGGGCGGCGCCCCGGCCCCCGGCCTGGAGGACGACGACCTGATCAACGCCGGCAAGCAGCCCGTGACCGTCAAACCCGGAGCTTCCTTTTTCCACCACGCCGATTCCTTCGCCATGATGCGCGGCGGGCATATCGATTACTGCGTGCTGGGGGCGTTTCAGGTTTCCGCTTCCGGCGACCTGGCCAACTGGCACACCGGCGCGCCCGACGCCATCCCCGCCGTGGGCGGGGCCATGGACCTGGCCATCGGCGCGAAGAATGTTTTCGTGATGATGGAACTGCAGACCAAGAAAGGGGAGAGCAAGATCGTGCCCCGGTGCACCTACCCCCTGACCGGGGTGGCCTGCGTCAGGCGCATTTACACCGACCTGGCGGTGTTCGAGGTGACGCCCGGGGGATTGGCCGTGCTGGACCGCGTGCCCGGCCTGTCGTTTGAGGAACTGCAGTCCATCACCGGCGTGCCGCTGCTGCGGGCATAGCCGCCAACCGTTTTGCAAAGGACAGACATATGCGACAGGCTTTTCTCTGCGACGCGCTGCGCACCCCCATCGGCCGCTACGGCGGCAGTCTCGCCCAGGTCAGAACCGACGATCTGGGGGCCGTTCCCATCAAGGCCCTTATGGACCGCAACCCCGGCGCGGACTGGGACCGCGTTGACGACGTCATCTACGGCAACGCCAACCAGGCCGGCGAAGACAACCGCAACGTGGCCCGCATGGCGCTTTTGCTGGCCGGCCTTCCCGACGCCGTGCCGGGCGTCACCGTGAACCGCCTCTGCGGTTCGGGCATGCAGGCCGTGGCGGAAGCGGCCAGGGTCATCATGGCCGGCGAAGGTTCCCTGCTTTTCGCCGGCGGGGTGGAAAGCATGAGCCGCGCGCCCTTTGTGCTGGGCAAGGCCGCCAGCGCCTTTTCCCGCACGGCGGAAATTTTTGACACCACCATCGGCTGGCGTTTCGTCAACCCGAAGATGAAAGCCATGTACGGGGTCGACGCCCTGCCGGAAACCGCCGAGAACGTGGCCCGCGAACACGGCATATCCCGCGGGGACCAGGACAGAATGGGCCTGGCCAGCCAGGAAAAGGCCGCCAGAGCCCAGGCCGCCGGCATTTTTGCCCGGGAAATCTGCCCGGTGGCGATAGCCCAGCGCAAGGGCGACCCCGTCGTGGTGGACACGGACGAACACCCCAGAGCCACAACCCTGGACGCTCTGGCCAAACTCAAACCCATCACCACACCCGACGGCACGGTTACCGCGGGCAACGCCTCGGGCGTCAACGACGGGGCCTGCGCCCTGCTGCTGGCCGACGAGGCGGCGGCGAAACGGCACGCGCTCACGCCCAGGGCCAGAATCGCGGGCACGGCCGTGGCCGGCGTGCCCCCCAGGGTCATGGGCAACGGCCCGGTGCCCGCGGTGCCGAAACTTTTGCCCCGCCGGGGGCGCGGCATGAACGACATGGATGTGATCGAACTGAACGAAGCCTTCGCCGCCCAGGGCCTGGCCGTTCTGCGCGCCCTCGGCGTCGCGGACGACGACCCCCGGGTCAACCCCAACGGCGGGGCCATCGCCCTGGGCCATCCTCTGGGCATGAGCGGGGCGCGGCTGGTGACCACGGCCATGTATCAGCTGATGCGGACAGGCGGCCGCTATGCCCTGTGCACCATGTGCATCGGCGTCGGGCAGGGCATCGCGATGGTCATCGAACGGGTTTGATGGAAAATTGCCGCGACGGGAACGGATATCCTTTTATTCCTCAATAATTCGCTGAACAGAGAGAGGATGCAATGGTCGAATCTGTAAAAAAAGCCTGGGGTTATCGCCATGTAGTGCTCGCGGTCATGTGGTTGCTGTATATTATAAACTTTTTCGACAGGCTGGCCGTGCTGACATTGCTGCCTTTCATCAGGCAGGATTTGAACCTGACCCACCAGGAAGTGGGTTTCGCGGCCTCAATTTTCTTTTTCGCCTATTCGCTCGCGCAGATCAGTTCGGGATATCTGGCGGACAGGTTCGGCGCGAAGAAAGTCATGGGCATAGCCATCGTCGTCTTCACTTTCGTGACTTTTCTGACGGGCATGGTGCGCACGTATACGCAATTTGTCCTTGTGCGGCTTGGGCTTGGCCTGGGCGAAGGGCACCATTTTTCGCCGGCCAACAAGACCATCGCCGACTGGTTCCCCAAGGAGGAAAAGGGCCGCGCGACGGCTTTTTTCGGCACGTCCTATTCCGTCGCCCCGGCCATCATCCCGATGGCCGTAACCTTCATCGCCTCGCTGTTCGGCGGCGACTGGCGGATCGTATTCTATTTCCTGATTATTCCCGGCCTGATCGGCATCGCGCTGCTGTGGTACTTTGTTGACGACAAGCCGGAAACGACGCTGGCCCGCGGCAAAATGTCGCAGGCCGAGTACGGGTACATAAAGTCCGGCATCATCACCAACGAAGCCGCCGTCAAACAGGCCGGCATCGGCGTGATTCTCAGGGATCCGTACTTGTGGCTGTATTCGTTGCAGTTGTTCTTCACCATGGTGGTGACCTGGGGCAGCCTGACCTGGATATCCTCTTTCCTGTACGAACAGCACGGATTCAACATAAAAACCATGGGCGTTCTGGCTTCCGTGCCGTACATGATCGCCATTTTTTCGACCATGCTGGGCGGCTATCTGATGGACAAGGTGTTCGGCAAGGCCAAGCCGGTGACGATGATTTCCTATCTGACGTCCATTCCCGCGCTCATCTGGATCGGCCAGGTTCCCAAAGGCAGCACCCAGTTGCTGATTCTCGCGCTGCTGCTGGTGGGTCTGTGCGTCAACCTGCTGCTGGGCATACTGTATGCGTATCCGCAGATACGCTATCCCAAGGAAGTCGTCGGTTCCGCCATGGGCTTCAGCAATGCCGTCGGCATGATGGGCGCGTTCGCGTCGCCGTTGCTGGCCGGATATCTGGTGGAAAAAACGCCGACCGGCGCCTCGTATGACAAGGTGTTCATCATGTTTGCCATCTCGGCGGGGATCGCCGCGGTAATTTCCTTTATTCTCAAAGAAGAGACGTTCGTGATCGAAAAAGCGGAATCTGCCGCCGCGTCGCAGTCCGCATGATGGGCGCTTCTTTGAAAAATATCGCATCTTCCCCGGCGGGGGCCGCTCCTCTGCCGGGGAAGTCCGGGACGGGTCCCAAGGAGAATACGCGCATGGACAGACACAATCGTCACGCAAAGGATCTGCTGCGGAAATACATTCCCGATCAGGCGGACGGATTGAAAAAGAACCTCGACGCCCTGCTGGGAGGCGCTTCTGAAGCGGGCGACGTGCCCGGCGTGGTCGCGGCGGTCTGCGACGGGACGACGGTGCTTTACGAAGGGGCTTTCGGGTGGCGCGGCCTGGGCAGGGCGCCCCGCATGACGACGGATTCGGTTTTCGCGCTGGCGTCGATGACCAAGCCTGTGACGGCGATAGCCGTCATGCAGCTGGTGGAACAGGGCAAGGTCGATCTGGACAGCCCGGCCAGTTTCTGGGTGCCCTATCTGGCCAGGGTGAAGGTTCTTGACGGTTTCGACGCGGAAGGGCGGCCCATCCTGCGGCCGCTCCGGCGTTCCATTACGGTCCGCCATCTGCTCACGCACACGGCCGGTTTCGCGTATGAGGCCTGGAACGCGGATCTTATCCGCTACCAGGCGGCCACCGGAACGCCCAACCTTTACAGCAACACGGAAGGGTATCTGAAATGCCCCGTGATGTGCGAACCGGGCGAACGGTGGCAGTATGGAATCGGGATGAACTGGGCGGCCAAGCTGGTGGAAAACGTAAGCGGGTTGAAATTCGGCGTGTATCTGCGCCAGAACATTTTCACGCCGCTGGGCATGATGTCCACCGCCCACAAGTACACGCCGGAAATGAAAGAGGTGAACACCAGCCTGCACATCCGCGATGCCGGCGGCAGTTTGACCATGAAGGAAGGAGACCAGGGCAACCAGGATCTTGACTTTGAAAGCGGCGGCGGCGGGCTTTTTTCCACAGCCGGCGACTACATGAAGGTATGCCGGATGATCCTGAACCAGGGCGTGGGCGACGGCGGCCGGCGCATATTGCAGGCCGAAACGGTGGCGATGATGATGCGGAACGCCATCGGCGATCTGCATGTCGCCCCGCTGAAAACAGCGGAACCCCACGTGTCGGGCGACATGGATTTTTTCCCGGGGATACGGAAGAGCTGGGGGTTGAGCTGGATGATCAACGAGCAGACGGCCCCGACCGGCCGGTCAGCCGGCAGCCTTTTCTGGGGCGGGCTGCTCAACACCTACTTCTGGATTGATCCGCGGAAAAATGTCGCGGGCGTGTTTTTCACGCAGATACTGCCCTTTTGCGACGTGAAGGCGCTGCCCTTGTTCTATGCCTTTGAAGAGGCAACGTACCGTTCACTGGCATGACGGCCTGAGGAACCGCAACGCATTGCAGCGAAGAGGGAACAGGCGCCCTGGCCGCCGTGGCAGCGGGTTTTGTGTTGGCAGTGCCGCAGGTCCCTCATGAAGGAGGCTTTCGATTCCCGCAATCCCGATATTCTTCTCTGTCCGACGTAATTCAGCGAGAGGGATCAGAGACATATTATTTTTTGCCGGAGGATTTTCATGGATTCAATCATGCAGAAAACCAACCGGATCCGTTCCGCGGTGCTTGCGACCATGGGCCTGCTTGCCGTTCTCATGTCGCTTTTCCATCTTTCCACCTCGTCCATCGGCTCGCTTCCCACCATGGAGCAGCGCAGCATCCACCTGATGTTCGTGCTCGGACTCATTTTTCTGAAAACCGCCGCCAGGCGGCCGGGGCCGTTCGGCCTGCGGGATATCCTGGACGTTCTGCTCGCCGTGGTGGGCATGGGGGCCACGATCTACACCTTCCTGAACTGGGAAGATCTGATGGCCAGGGTCGCTTTTCCGGACGAGCTGGACATCGTCGTCGGCACGCTGCTGGTGCTGGTGGTGCTGGAGGGCACGCGCCGCGAACTGGGCAACGCCATCCCCATTATCGCCATTGTTTTCATCCTGTACGCGCTGTTCGGCAATTACCTTCCGTTCAAGGAAATCGCCCACAGGGGCTATTCGTACGAGCGGCTGATCAGCAACCTGACCCTGGCCACGGAAGGCATTTACGGCCAGGTGCTGGGGGTTTCCGCGACCTACATCTTTCTGTTCGTGCTTTTCGGGGCCTTTCTGGAAAACAGCGGGGCCAGCAAGTTTTTCATTGATCTGTCCCTGGCCTTTTTCGGCCGTTCGCGCGGCGGCCCGGCCAAGGTGGCGACCGTGGCCAGCGGCCTGTTCGGCATGGTGTCGGGCAGCGCGGTGGCCAACGTCATGGCGGTGGGGCCGTTCACCATCCCCATGATGACGCGGCTGGGCTACGATCCCAAATTCGCCGGCGGGGTCATCTCCGTTTCCGGCACGGGCGGGCAGTTCATGCCCCCGATCATGGGCGCCGCCGCCTTCATCATCGCCGAAACCCTGTCCATATCGTACATGGCCGTGGTCAAGGCCGCCTTCATCCCGGCGGTGCTGTACTACGTGGCCCTGTGGTTCATCGTGGACATCCGCGCCCAGCGCGACAAAATCCAGATCATCCCCAAGGACCAGATCCCCGACTGGAGGCAGGTGCTGCTCAAAGGCGCGTACCTGGCCCTGCCGGTGGTCCTGCTGATATACTTTCTGACGGTTGAACGCTGGTCGCCCATCAAGGCCGGTTTCTGGTGCATCATTTCCCTGCTGCTCATTTCCTTCGTGCGCAAAGAGACGCGGCTGACCCCGGCCCGCCTGTACGTCGCCCTGCGCGACGGCGCCATGGGAAGCCTCAGCGTGGCCATCGTCTGCGCGGCCGCCGGCATCATCATCGGCGTGCTGTCCCTGACCGGCCTTTCCCTCAAGTTTTCGCAGCTGCTCATTTCCATGTCCATGGGCGTCATGCCGATCCTGCTGATTCTGACCATGATCGCGGGGCTGATCCTGGGCATGGGCATGACCACCACGTCCGTGTACATCGTGCTCAGCGTGCTGGTGGCCCCGGCCCTGACCCGCATGGGGGTCGCCCCCATCGCCGCGCATTTGTTCGTGTTCTTCTTCGGCATTCTGTCGGCCATCACCCCGCCGGTGGCCACGGCGTCGTACGCGGCGGCCAGCATCACCAAGACCTCGCCCACGGAGCTGGGGTACGAGGGCTGGAGAATCGGGCTTGCGGGGTACATCATCCCCTTCATGTTCATCTACAGCCCGACCCTGCTGATGCAGGGCAGCGTGCTGGAGATCGTGCAGTCCATCGTCACGGCCACGATCGGCATTTACGGCCTTGCCGCCAGTCTGGAAGGGTATCTGTACAGAAGGTTGCCCCTGCACATGCGGCTTGTGCTTTTTGTCGCGGCCCTGCTGCTGATTGACGCCGGTTTCCTGACCGACATCGTCGGCGTGGTGCTGTTCGCGGCCATCTTTTTGTACCAGCGGCGTCTTGCCCGCGACGACGCCCCGGAAGGGGACGATGCTTCCGCTTCCGGAGAAAAAGTCTCGCAAGGAGAAAACGCATGAAAGCCGTCATGAAGCTGGCACGGGAGCACGGCGCGGTGGACGTCGCGGAGTATGACGGCCCGACGGTTCCCGGCGACGACGAAGTGCTGGTGAGGATCCACAGCGCGGCGCTGTGCGGCAGCGACATCCACGCGTACGAGTACATATCGTCCTATCGGTCGTTCATGAAGGTGCCCATCGTCCTGGGCCACGAAGGCAGCGGCACCGTGGAGGCCGTGGGCAGAAACGTCACCGCCTTTGCCGTGGGCGACAGGGTCATGGGGGAATCGAACATCTATTGCGGCAAATGCCGCAACTGCCGCACCGGCATGACCAACATCTGCGACGCCAATCTGATGCGCGGCCTGACCACGCCCGGCGTGATGCGCGAATACGCGCTGTTCGCGGAAAAAAACCTGCACGCGATCCCGGAAAACCTCGGCTTTGACGAGGGCGCGGCGGCCCAGGCCGTCACCGTCAGCGTGCACGGGGTGCTGAATCGCATCCACATCAACGCCGGTGACGCCGTGCTGGTCTCCGGCGTGGGCATCATCGGCCTGGCCGCGGCCCAGCTGGCCCGCCGCAAAGGGGCGGAGGTCATCCTGTCGGGCACGGATGCGGACGAGGAAAGCCGCATGCCTGTCGCCCGGCAAATGGGTTTTGCAACAATCAACTGCCAGAAGGCGGACGTCGGTCCGGAATTTCTGGCCCGTTTCGGCCGCAAGGCGGACTTTGTCCTGGAATGTTCCGGCGCGGCGCCCGCCCTGCTGTCCGCGGCGGACGCCGTGCGCAAGGGCGGCAGCATCCTGCTGCTGGGCCTGCCGGACAAGGAGGTCCTGTTCCCCTTTGCCAAGGCCGTGCGGGGCGAGATCAACCTGATCAGCAGCTACACCTCGACCTGGGATGATTACGAAAAAACCCTCGGACTGCTCGCGTCGGGCGCGTTGTCCATCAAGCCGCTGCTGTCGGGGTACCCGGTGGACGATGCCGTGAAGGCCTTTGAAGACGCCGTGAGCAAGGCCGCGGTCAAACCTGTTTTGCATTTTGTGGAGCAATCGCGATAACCGTCCAACCCAAGGAGATTCCGATGCACCGTGTATTCACCCTGGCGGCAGCGGCCGTTCTTGTCCTGGTCATGGCGGGTTCAGGCCTGGCCGCGCACAACCTGGTCATCGCCTCGGGCAACTCCGGCGGCACCTATTACTACATCGGCGCCGGCATGGCCAAAATTCTTTCCGAAAAACTCAAAGACGTGGAAATGACCACGGAAGCCACCACCGGTTCCCCTGTGGAAAACGGGACCTTCACCTCCCGTTCCGTGGAAACGCTGGGCATCTTCACCCTTGACGGGGCCTATGCCGCCCTGCACGGCGACAAGAGCAAGGGCTTCAGAAAGCCCATCACCAACCTGGGCATGCTGCAGGCCGGGCACAAGCTGCTGCTGTACTGGATGGCCCTGGAAAAGTCGGGGATCAGGACCTTCGCGGACGCCAAGGGCAAGCGCATCGGCCTGCCCGTCATCGGCAATACCGCGTATTTCCAGGCCGTGGCCTTGCTTGATGCGTACGGCATCAAACAGGGCGACTACAGGGGCATTCCCATGACCTACGCCGAACAGGCCGACGCCCTCAAGGACGGCAACATCGACATCGCCTGCACCGGCGGGGGCGTTCCCCAGGCCGCGGCCATGGATATTTCCACCACCCACAAGGCCGTGTTCCTGTCCCCGTCCAAAGAGGTGGAGGCGGAATTGGCCAAGAAATACCCCTACTGGTGGTTTTCGGACATTCCCGCCAATACGTACACCGGCCAGGACAAGCCCGTGCGCGTGTTCACCTCTCAGGTGTGCATCTTCGCCAACATGGGCATGGGCGAGGATCTGGCCTACCGCCTGACCAAGACCCTGTGCGAAAGCACCAAGGACCTGGCGGGGATCCACGCGGAAGGCAAGATGTGGTCCGCGGAAACCACCAGGCCCCTGTTTGAAAAGCCCGTGGTCCCGCTCCACCCCGGCGCGGTGAAGTACTATAACGAGCTGTGGAAGAAATAAGCCCCGGCCCGCGGAGCGCCCGAAGGGCGTTCCGCGGGCGCCCGGCAAAGGAGCATGCGCATGAACGCGTTTGAGCGGATCGCAGTCGTCGGTTCGGGAATCATGGGGCACGGCATCGCCCTGGTCTGCGCGCGGGGGGGAAAGGCGGTGACGCTGATCGACGTCAGCCGCGACGCCCTGGCCGCCGCCAGGGAAAAACTGGGGCAGGCCATGCGCCAGCTCGTCGACAGCGACCTTGCCCCCAGGGGCAGCCAGGACGCGGTGCTGGACAGGATCACCTACAGTGACGGCATGGAGAAGGGCGTTGCCGAAGCGGATCTGGTTTTTGAGGCCGTGCCCGAAAAACTGCCCGTCAAGACAGCCGTGTACGCCGATCTGGAAAAATACTGCCGGCCGGAAGCGGTTTTTGCCAGCAACACTTCCGGCATACCCATCAACATCTTGTCCGGCCTGACAAAACGGGCGGACAAATTTGTGGGCACCCATTTTTTCATGCCCGCCCATCTCGTGCCCCTGGTGGAAGTGATCGAGGGCGAAAAGACGCGCGACGACGTGGTGACGGCGGTCATGGCCTTTCTGTCCGCCATGGGCAAGGCCCCGGTGCGGGTGCGCAAGGACGTGCCGGGTTTCATCGGCAACCGCCTGCAGCACGCGCTGGCCCGCGAAGCCATGTCCCTGGTGCAGAAAGGCGTGGCCAGCGCCGAGGACGTGGATACCGTGGTCAAGAGCAGCCTGGCTGTGCGGCTGCTGTTCACCGGCCCCATAGAGCAGCGCGATTTCAACGGCCTGGACACGCACATGTCCATCGCCGAATATCTGTACAAAGACCTGGAAGACGCCAAAACGCCCCTGCCCATCCTGGCGGACAAGGTGGCCGCCGGAGATCTGGGCGTGAAGACCGGCAAGGGCTTTCTGGACTGGCGGGAAAAAGACATGGCCGCCGTCACGGCGCAGAAAAACCGGCAGCTTATCGGCGTGCTGAAGCTGCTGGCCTCGTTCGGCGGGAAATGAACGGATCAACGTTGAGGGGGCGCCGCCCCCTCAACTCTTCCGGCAGAGGGCCGGTTCTCTGCCTTCCGTTGGGAGATCCCCCGGCGGATCGTCACGCCGGCCGGTCCAGGGTGCGGCAGTTGACGGCTTCCGCCATGTGCGGGGCGCGGATGTCCGGCGCGTTCTCCAGGTCCGCGATGGTCCGGGCGATGCGCAGGATGCGCGTATACGCCCTGGCGGAGAGGGCCAGGGCCCGCACGGCCCGGCCCAGAAAGGCCGCGCCTTCGGCATCCAGGCGGCAGAATTCCTCCAGCGCGCCGCCGGAAAGGTCCGCGTTGACGCGGCAGACGGTTCCGCCCCTGTTCAGGGCGGCGTAGCGTTCCGTCTGGACGCGCCGCGCGGCGGCGACGCGCTCCAGCATGGCCGCGGAGGTTTCGCCCGCGCCGCCGGACGCCAGATCGTCATACTCCACGGCGGGCACTTCCACATGCAGGTCGATGCGGTCCAGCAGCGGGCCGGAAAGTTTCGCCCGGTACCGTTTGATTTCGTCCGCCCGGCAGGCGCAGCGCTTGCGCTGGTCGGTCAGATAGCCGCAGGGGCAGGGGTTCATGGACGCCACCAGCATGAAATCGGCCGGATAGCTCAGGGCGCCGGATGCGCGGGAGATGGTGACCGTTCCGTCTTCCAGCGGCTGGCGCAGGGTTTCCAGGGCCTGTTTGTGGAATTCCGGCAACTCGTCCAGAAACAGCACCCCGCGGTGGGCCAGCGACACTTCGCCGGGGCGGGGGTAGGCGCCGCCGCCCACCAGGCCCACGTGCGAGATGGTGTGGTGGGGCGAACGGAAAGGCCGCCGGGCCACAAGGGAACCGCCCCTGCCCAGCATGCCCGCCACGCTGTACACGGTGGACACTTCCAGCGCCTCGTCGAAGGTCAGGGGCGGCAGCACGGTGGGGATGCGCTGGGCCAGCATGGTTTTGCCGCTGCCCGGCGGGCCGAGGAACAGCAGATTGTGGCCGCCGGCGGCGGCGATCTCGATGGCCCGCTTGGCGTGTTCCTGCCCTTTCACTTCCGCGAAATCCAGGGGAAATGCGAACTGTTCCGCCCGCGGCGCGCGGAACGCCGCCGCCGGAACGGGCGTGTCCCCGGCCAGGTGGGCGACGGCCTGGGCCAGGCCGGACACGGGGTACACGGCCAGGCCTTCGACAACGGCCGCTTCTTCCGCGTTGTCCGCCGGAACCAGCAGGCCCTTCATGCCTTTTTCCCGCGCCAGGACCGCGATGGGCAAAATGCCGGGCACGGGGGCCACTTCGCCGGTCAGCGACAGTTCGCCGGCCAGCATGAATTCCGCCAGCCGCCCGGCGGGCAGAATTCCCGCCGCGGCCAGCAGGCCCACGGCCAGGGGCAGGTCATAGGCGCTGCCTTCCTTGCGGCGGTCGGCCGGGGCCAGGTTGACGGTGATCCGGGCCGGGGGCAGGCGGAAATTGCTGTTGCGCAGGGCCGCGAACACGCGCTCGCGCGCTTCGCGCACGGCCCCTTCCACCAGGCCCACCATGTTGAACGAGGGCAGGCCCGCCTTGTGCATGTCCACTTCCAGATCCACCGGAAAGGCGTGGATTCCGTGCAACCCCGCACAGGCCACTTGAACGATCATGAAAACCGCCTTGTACCGGCCGGACGGGGGAAGGCGCCGCCGGTTTTTTCCTGGTTCAGCCGATTGGACGCGGGGCACCGCGGATCCGTACGCGATCCACGGCGGGTGCATGGTTGTTCCGCAACATTCCGGCATTGCCCCGGCAAGCGGTGCCTGACCGCGGGGCCGTGCGGAACAGGCCGGATGAAGCTGACGGATACTTCCATACGTCGCGCGGACGGTAATGGCAAGGTGCGGAAACATCCGGGCGGCCGGGGACCTCTCCCGCCCCGGCCCGGAAAGAGGGCCAAAGGCGCTTGACACGGATTTCCATGTGGGAGACAGGGATAGCGTATCGGGCATTGGTTCATTCTTCCCGCGGCGCGCGCGAAATGGAAAGCGCATGCCGCGGATCAATTCGCTTTTCGCGGGGTCAGTATGAAACTTCTATGGAAACTCGCCATCCCTCAGGTCGTGATCGTGCTGGGCCTCGGCATTGCCAGCTACTTTGTCATCGGTTCTTTTTTTGATGCCATGCGCGAACGCTATGTGCATGATATCGTGGAAAACCGCTTCAAGCGCGTGGAATCGGATATCGCGGCCAACGCCCAGCGGGCCGTGGACACGTCCGCGATTTTCTCGCGGCTGCCCGAGGTGGCGGCGGCATACGCCATCGCCCTGGGGGGCGACATTGATGATGAAAAATCGCCGGCGGTCCAGAAAGCGCGGGAAAAACTCCGGAAGGATCTCGCTCCCATGCTTGCGAGCTACGAAGCACACGCCGGCGCGAAAATGCAGCTGCATTTCCACCTGCCCAACGGCCGCAGCCTCGTCCGCCTGTGGCGGGACAGGCAGGCCAGGGTCGGCGGCGCGTGGGTGGATATTTCCGACGACCTTTCTTCCTTCCGGCCCACGGTCATGGAAGCGAACAGGAGCGGCCGGGCCGTGAAGGGCATTGAGCTCGGCAGCGGGGGCATCGCTCTGCGCGGGGTTGTCCCCGTGACCGGCCCGGACGGGAAGCAACTCGGCTCCGTGGAAGTGCTGCAGAATTTTTCGCCCATACTCGCGGCGGCCGCCGGGGACGGGCGGATCGAGATGGCGCTCTATATCAACGCGGATCAGCTCGGCATCGCCACCGAACTGCAGGATCAGGCCAAAAATCCGCGCGTGGGCGACTTTGTGCGGGCCACGCAGCCCAAGGACAAGAATTTCGAACCCTTCGTCACCCCGGAACTGCTCCGGACGGGCAGACAGGCCAGCACCTTCGCCATGCACGGCTCCCTGGCCCTGGCCACGCTGCCGCTCAAGGATTACCGGGGCGCGCATATCGGCGTGCTCGTCTGCGCCATGCGGACGGATGCCATCACCGCCATGGCCGACAAGGCGGAACTCATCCTCGTGCTCATGCTCGCGGGCATGGCTTTCGCGCCGATTCTCGCGCTGCTGCTCGGCCTGCGCGTGTGGGTGGCGCGGCCCCTGGCCGCCATCCGGGCGAAGATGCGCGATATCGCCAGGGGCTGGGGGGATCTGGCGGAAGAGCCGGCCGGGCGGCGTACCGACGAGATCGGCGAGCTGGATCGTTTGTTCAGGACCTTCACCGCCAAGCTGGACTCCATGCTTGAGGACACCTCCGGCTACATCGGCATGCTCAACAATGTGCCCGACCCGATTTTCATGGTCAATGAAGAGTTCCGCATCGTGCGCGCCAACAAGGCCATGGCGGAACTGCTGCGCGTTCCGGAAGAGGAGCGGACCCGCTCCGGTTTCGTGTACCCCACGCCCGAGTACGCGGTGGAAATGGCCCGGCGGGGCGCCCTGCCCGAGTCGGGGGTCATCGAACTGCCCCTGGACGGCAACACCCTGTTCATCAAGCCTTCCAGCAGCCGCCTGGCCGACGCTTCGGGCAGGAACGCGGGGTATGTCGTCGTGGCCAGCGCGGTCACCGATCTGGTGAATTCCGAGCGCGCGATCAACGAACAGCTCGCGCGCATCACCAGCGTGAACCGGGCCACGCGCGAGGCCGCGGAACAACTGGCCCGCGCCACGGAAGATCTCGGCTCCCAGTTCGGCAACGTGCTGCAGGCCATCGGCCTGCAGCACGACCGTCTGGGCGAGACGGTGAGCGCCATGGAACACATGAACGGTTCCGTGCGCGATGTGGCGAGAAGGGCGGCCGAGACGGCGGACCAATCGTTGTCCGCGCGGGAAAAGGCCGCGCAAGGCGCGAAAATTGTGGAAGAATCCTTGAAGGCCATTACCCTGGTCAACGAGCAGGCGGCAAAGCTCAAAGAATCCATGCGCGACCTCGGCAACCAGGCCCAGGGCATCGGAGCAGTGCTCGGCGTGATCACCGACATCGCCGACCAGACGAACCTGCTCGCGCTGAACGCGGCCATTGAGGCGGCCAGAGCCGGGGATGCGGGACGCGGGTTCGCCGTTGTGGCGGACGAGGTGCGCAAGCTTGCGGAAAAAACCATGGAAGCCACCGGCCGGGTGGAAACGGCGATTTCCTCCATTCAGGAAGGGGCCCAGAACGCCGTGCTCGTGGTGGATGAAACAGGCCGGCTGGTGGACCGGGCCAACGAACTGGCGGCGCGCTCCGGCGAGGCGCTGGGCAGCATAGTCAGCCTGACGGCGGCCTCTTCCGAGCAGGTGCAGGGCATAGCCAAGGCGGCGGAGAAGCAATCCGCCACCAGCGAGCAGATCAACCAGGCCATTGACGAAGTGGCGGCCATGGGGCGGAGCGTGGCGGACAGAATGGAAATTTCGGCCAAAGCCGTGGAGGAACTGGCGACCTTATCCGGGCGGCTGGACAGGCTGTCGTAGGGGGAACGCGGGCGCGGCCGGCTTTTCTTTGGCCGGCCGCGGTCATTTCACCGGCCGCAGCCTGTCCGCATCCGTGCTTTTGCGGGCGGCGGCAGGCAGCGTATCGCCCGCCACGACCAGCCCCTGGCAGGTACCCGTCGCCAATGCCGGGCGTCCGGACGGCCCGGGCCACGGCCGCATCGTTGGGCGGAACGCTGGCGGACCGCACGGGGGCCGGTTTTCGCCGGCGGGGGAAAAGGGCGCCCCGGCAACGGCGTGTCCGGCGTTCAGGGCCGCGAGGAGAAAGCCGGAACACCCAGAAACCGGAAACCGCGCATGGCCGGCCCTCCGGACACGGTAGTCCGGAAACCGCGCGCCGCCGGAGCAGGGCCGCTTTGCCGGAAGGGCGGCGCTACCGGAGCATGGTCCCGATGCGGTTCCAGCGTACTTCGGTGAAGCTTTTCCAGGACCAGTAAATGATCCAGGCTTTGCCCTGGATGTTTTCGCGCGGCACGAATCCCCATTCGCGCGAATCCGCCGAGCCGTCGCGGTTGTCGCCCATGACGAAGTATTTGCCCGCCGGCACGACCACGGGCCGCATGTTGTCGCGCCAGGGCGGGCCCTGGCCGGCATCGATATGCTGGATATAGGATTCCACGACCTTTTCGCCGTTGCGGTACAGCTGTTTGTTCCGCACCTCGATCACGTCGCCGGGCACGCCCACGATGCGCTTGATGTAATCCTCGGAGGGGTCCCGGGGATACTTGAAAACGATGATGTCCCCGCGCTGCGGGTCGCCGATATGGACGATTTCCCTGTCGGTGAAGGGGATCTTGATGCCGTAGTCGAAACGGGTCACCAGCAGATAATCGCCGATCTGCAGGGTTTCGAGCATGGATCCGGACGGGATTTTATACGCCTGCACCACAAAAGCGCGGATGACGAGGGCCAGGACAATGGCCACCAGCAGGGCTTCGGTATATTCCCAGATGACATTTCTCTGTTTCATTATGAACTCCGCAACGGCATGCAATTCCGGCGGAATGTCGGCGGCCTGCATGACTGTGCGTCCGTATCCTGTTCCTTACTCGTCGTCAACCTGCAGGGCGGCGAGGAACGCTTCCTGAGGCAATTCCACGTTGCCCATGCGCTTCATGCGCTTTTTCCCCTCTTTCTGCTTTTCAAGGAGTTTGCGCTTGCGGGTGATGTCCCCGCCGTAACATTTGGCGATCACGTTTTTGCCCATGGGCGCGTTGCGCTCGCGGGCGATGACCTTGTTGCCGATGGCGGCCTGGATGATGACCTCGAACAGCTGCCGGGGGATGGTGCGCTTGAGCTTGAGCGCCACCGCCCGGCCCCGCTGGTAGGCTTTGTCCCGGTGCACGATGATGGCCAGCGCGTCCACGGGGTCGCCGTTGATCAGCATGTCCAGCTTGACCAGATCCGATTCGCGGTACTCGATGACTTCATAGTCCATGGAGGCGTAGCCCCGGGTCATGGACTTCAGGCGGTCGAAAAAGTCGTAGACGATTTCGGCGAAGGGCAGTTCATAGGTAATAATGACCCGGTTGACCGCAAGATAGCGCAGATCTTTCTGCTGGCCGCGTTTTTCCTCGCACAGTTTGAACACGTTGCCCACGTACTCGTTGGGCGTGTGTATTTCCATGCGCACGTACGGTTCGTACATGAGGGCCGTTTTGCCGGGGTCGGGGAGCTTTGCCGGGTTGTCTATCCACTGGGTTCTGCCGTCGGTGGTGTCCACCCGGTAAATGACCGAGGGGGCCGTGGCGATGAGTTCCATCTGGAATTCGCGCTCCAGCCTTTCCTGGATGATTTCCATGTGCAGAAGGCCCAGAAAGCCGCAGCGATAGCCGAAGCCGAGGGCCTGGGAGGTTTCCGGCTCGTAGGAAAAGGCCGCGTCGTTGAGCTGCAGTTTTTCCAGCGCCGCCTTCAGGGCTTCGTAATCGGCGGAGTCGGTGGGGTACAGCCCGCAAAAGACCATGGGCTTCACTTCCTTGAAGCCGGGCACGGGTTCGGAGGCGGGGTTCGCGGCCAGGGTGATGGTGTCGCCCACCCTCGCGTCGCCCAGCTGTTTGATGCCCGCGCACAGAAAGCCCACCTCGCCGGCGGCAAGCTGGTCGATGTCCGCCGCTTCCGGGGAAAAAACCCCCAGGCGCAAAACTTCGTATTCCACGTCGGTGGAAAAGAGGCGGATGCGGTCGTGCTTTCTGATCGTGCCGTCCATGATCCGGAACAGCACCACCACGCCCTGGTAGGAATCATACCAGGAATCGAAAATCAGGGCCTTGAGCGGGGCTTTCGGATCGCCGTCGGGCGGGGGCAGCCGCCGGACCAGTTCTTCCAGCAGTTCCGGCACCCCGAGGCCGGTTTTGGCGGAAACGGGCATGGCCTCCTTGCAGTCGAGGCCGATGCCTTCCTCTATCTCCTGCTTGACCCGGTCCACGTCGGCGGAGGGCAGATCCACCTTGTTCAGAACCGGGATGATCTCGTGGTTGTGGTCCAGGGCCAGATACACGTTGGCCAGGGTCTGGGCCTCCACGCCCTGGGAGGCGTCCACGACCAGCAGAGCCCCTTCGCAGGCGGCCAGGGACCGTGACACTTCGTAGTTGAAGTCCACATGCCCCGGCGTGTCGATCAGGTTCAGAATGAACTCGCGGCCGTCTCCGGTCCTGTACGGAATGCGCACGCTCTGGGCTTTGATGGTGATGCCGCGCTCGCGTTCCAGATCCATGCGGTCCAGGTACTGGTCGCGTTTTTCGCGTTCGCCGACCAGCCCTGTCACCTCCAGAATGCGGTCCGCAAGCGTGGACTTCCCATGGTCGATGTGGGCGATAATGCTGAAATTACGAATATGTTCCTGCCGGGGCATAGGCCTTCCTGATCATAAAAGTGCGGGCATACATACACGCAAACACAATGGAAGTCGAGGATGCGGGACAACGCGGTTCGCCCTTGCGGTCCGGCGCATGCCGCCGGAACCGCGAGCAACCGGCGGAATCGTATCCGAAACTGGCGGGAGGGGGAAGAGGGGCCCGCTGCCGGGCGCGGCGCTATTTCAGGTCCAGCAGGCTTTTGCGCAGACCGTCGAGCCTGCCGGCCAGATCGTCGAACAGCGCGGCCGCGCTGTTTCCGTCGCCGTCACGGCAGGCGATTTCCAGTTTATAGGCGACATCGCGCGTTTCTTCCGCCCCGACGCCGGCGCAGTTGCTTTTCAGCGAATGGGCCAGGCGCCGGGCTTCCTGCCAGTCACGGCTCTGCACGCGTTCGCCCAGCGACGCCCTGGTTTCCGGAATGGCGTCGGCGAAAAAACGGGCGATTTCCAGATAAAGAGCCCGGTCCCCTATTCGCTCGACGGCTTCGTCTATGCGCAGGTTTTCGCCGGGCATGGCTGTCCTCAGCGGGCCGTCCGCAGCATGTCGCGCAGGGATTCGGCCATGGCCGAGGCCGTGGTGAAGTCAAAGGAATCAATGGCCGTGCCCAGGGTCTGGACCGCGACCCGGTCCATGGTCTCAAGCGCGGGGCGCATCCGCCGGAACTGGTCGGCGGCGCCCGCGTCGTCGTCGCGCAGGAGCGCCAGCAGGGTTTCCATCTGGGAAAGCAGCGCCGCGGGGTCGGGCTTCGGGGCCGGCGGGGCCGCGGGCGCGGCCTGGGCGAGATACGCGCGGATGTCCGCGACGGCCGCCGCCAGATGCGCGCTTACCGCGTCAAGGGCGGCCAGCATGGCCGGCATGTCGCTTCCCGCCCGGCAGAGGCGCTCAAGATCCGCGGCGGCCGTCTGCAGGGAAGAAGCCCCCAGGTTGCCGGCAAGGCCCTTCAGCGTATGGGCTTCGCGCTCTGCCGTGGAAAAATCGGACGCGGCCAGATGTTCCGCGATGCTTTCCCCCGTTTTCTCGTACGAGCCCTGAAACTGATCAAGCAGCCGGGCGTACAGTTTCGCATTGCCGCCCAGGCGTTTCAGGGCGCCGGGCACATCAAGTCCGGAAAAGTTTTCAATGGTCATGGCAGTGCGTTCCTGTTGCGGTGGCGTCACCTGCGGTTCGTTGCGGCGGACTCTGCTTCCGGGCTCTGCCCCGGCGGGTGGCGGTCTTCGCCTGTCGCTCCGCCCGGATGGGTCGTGCGCCCTATCGTGTTCACGCGGTTTTTCCCGCCGCCGGCCACGGTTCCGGCCGCCATGGCGACGGCCGGGACAAGCGCGGGCCGGGCGGAACGCGTCCCGTCCATGGTCCGGCCGGCCGTTTCCGGCATCCGGAAAGTCCGCGGGCGCCGGGGCGCGATCTTTGTCCGCAAAACGCCGCCGGCGCGCCGGATCCATTCCGGGCAGTGTCAACCTGATGCCCCATTTTCCGCGGAAGGTCAAGGGCCGCATCCGGTCGACGGCGGCGTTTTGCGGGCGCAAGGCGCCGCGCCCCGGCGCGTTCCGGAATGTTCCGGCCGTCGCCGCGCCTCCGCCCGCCGCGTTTCCCGGCCGCTTTTTGCCCCGGCGCGCCTTTTTTCTTGTGCTCATTGAGCTTCTTTGCTAGAAAAACGCTCCCGCGTATTCTACGCGCGGGAAAATTTGTCGGTTGGAGAAAATCGGTATGGCAACAATTCAAGAACACGAGGGCGACCTCAATTTCGCCAGCGCGCTGGAGAACTATCTCAGTTCGGACTTCGGCGATCTGGAAGAAGGTTCCATTGTCAAAGGCGAGATCGTCCGCGTGGACGGCGATCACATCCTGGTGGACGTGAATTTCAAGTCCGAAGGCCAGATTCCCGCATCCGAATTCCGCGACTCTTTCGGAGCCGTCACGGCGAAAGTGGGCGATCAGGTGGATGTGTTCGTCGTGCGCAAGAACGAAATGGAAGGGTCCATCACCCTGTCCTACGAAAAAGCCAAGCGCATGCAGCTGTTCGATCAGCTGGAAGACATCCAGGACAAGAACAGCACCTGCAAGGGCCGCATCCTGCGCCGCATCAAAGGCGGCTACACCGTGGATCTGGGAGGGGTCGAAGCCTTCCTTCCCGGCTCGCACGTCGATCTGCGCCCCGTGCCCGACATGGACGCCCTGGTGAATCAGGAATTCGAATTCCGGGTTTTGAAAACCAACCGCCGGCGCAGCAACGTCATTGTTTCGCGCCGCGTGCTGCTTGAGGAGGAACGCGATTCCAAGCGCGCGGGACTGCTCGGCACGCTGGCCGAGGAACAGATCGTCAAGGGCCGGGTCAAGAACATCACCGAATACGGCGTGTTCGTGGACCTGGGCGGCCTGGACGGCCTGCTGCACATCACCGACATGAGCTGGAAGCGCATCCGCCACCCCAAGGAACTGGTCAGCATGGGGCAGGAACTGGAGCTGAAGGTTCTGTCCTTTGACAAGGCCAACCACAAGGTCTCTCTCGGTCTGAAACAGCTTATCTCCGACCCCTGGCAGGACATCACCACCAAATTCCCCGTGGACGCCCGCATGACCGGCAAGATCACCAACCTGGTGGATTACGGCGCGTTCGTGGAGCTGGAAGCGGGCGTGGAAGGCCTGGTGCACATTTCCGAAATGTCCTGGACCCGCAAACTCCGCCATCCGTCCCAGATGGTGCGCGTGGGCGACGAAGTGGACGTGGTCATTCTGGGCGTGGACCAGGAGAAAAAGCGTATTTCCCTGGGAATGAAGCAGGTCAAGCCCAACCCCTGGGTCATCGTGGCCGAGCGGTATCCCGAAGGCACCATCCTTGAAGGCGCCATCAAGAACATCACCGAATTCGGCATGTTTATCGGCATTGAGGACGGCATCGACGGCCTGATCCATGTGTCCGACATCAGCTGGACCAAGAAGATCCGCCATCCTTCCGAAGCGTATCAGGTGGGCGACGTGGTGCAGGCCAAGGTGCTGGTGGTGGATCAGGAAAGCGAAAAGTTCACCCTGGGCGTCAAGCAGCTGGCCGAAGACCCCTGGTCTTACGTGCCCGGCAAATACCCGGTGGGTTCCGTTGTTGACGGCCTGGTGACCAACATCACCGATTTCGGCCTGTTCGTGGAAGTGGAAGAGGGCATCGAAGGCCTGATTCACGTCTCTGAAATCAGCAACAAAAAGATCAAGACCCCGGCCGAGCTGTTCAAGGAAGGCGTGACCGTGCAGGCGAAAGTCATCCACGTTTCCGCCGAGGAACGCCGCCTGGGGCTGTCCATAAAACAGCTGAAGGACGACGAGGAAAAGAAAAAGCCCAAAGAGTTCCGCACTAGCGGCGATTCGGCGGGCGGCCAGAGTCTGGGGGATCTGATCAAGCAGAAACTTGAGGAAGATTCCGCCGCGGAATAAGCGGAAAATCCAGAGCCGGGCCGCCCCAAAAGCGGCCCGGCTGTTTTGGTTCCGGGCGGGGGATTTTTTTCGCCAACGCGCCGGCAGGGCGGGAAAGAGCCGCTGCACGAAGGCGAGGGCGCGGGGGATCGGCCGGCCGCGGCCCCGCCGGGGATTTTCGGGTCACTTTTTTCCGGGCCGCCGGAGGCAGGCTATGAATCGGGTTTCCGCACATGGACAGGTTCCCGCGCACGGAAACGTCGCGGCCGTGGACGCGGCGCTGCGCCGCCTGTTTCCGCTGTGCCGCAGCCTGGCCGGGCCGGGCAACAGGGAAACGCTGCGCGTCCTGCGGGAGATCGTTCCCCTGCGCGTGCTGGAATATCCCTCGGGCTCGACCGTTTACGACTGGACCGTGCCGGACGAATGGCACTGCCGCGAGGCCCGGATCACGGGACCGGACGGCCGGGTGCTGGTCGATTTCGCGGCGAACAACGTGCACGTGCTGGGATACAGCGCGGCCGTGTCCGGCGAATTCTCCCTGGCCGAGTTGCGGGACCATCTGTTCTGGCGCGAGGACCTGCCGGGGGCGGTCCCGTACCGCACCAGCTATTACCGCGAAAACTGGGGGTTCTGTCTCAGCCGGGACCAGTACCGCCGCGATTTTGAACCGCTGGGGGATGCCGCGCGTTTTTCGGTGACCATTGACGCCGTGAAGACAAAGGGATCGCTCAGCGTGGGGGAACTGCTTATCCCGGGCGAACTGCCGGACGAGATTCTGCTTTCCACCTATTTCTGCCATCCCTCGCTGGCCAACGACAACCTGTCCGGCACGGTGCTGACCGCCTTTCTGGCGGCGGAGCTGCTGCGGCGGAAGAACAGATACAGCTACCGCGTGATCTGGGTGCCGGAGACCGTCGGGGCCATCGCCTACTGCGCGCATAACGAGGCGGCCATGAAAGCCGTCGACGCCGGTTTCGTCATCACCTGCGTGGCGGGCAAAGGCCCGTGGGGCTACAAGGCCGGGTTCAATCACGCCCACCGCGTCAACCGGGTGGTGGAAGAGGTGTTCGCGGAATACGGCCTGCCCCTTCTGCGCTATCCCTTCGACCCGCACGGCAGCGACGAACGCCAGTACGCCAGCCCCGGCTTTCGCATCAACACGGCCACCATCAGCAAGGACAAGTATTACGAGTATCCGCAGTACCACACGTCGCTGGATGATCTGGCCTGCATCAGCGCGGACGCTCTTGCCCGGACCCTGACCCTGTATCTGCGGGCCCTGGAAAGGCTGGAAGCCGAGGAATTTTACCGCAGAACCGAGCCGCACTGCGAGATCATGCTGTCCCCGCGCGGCCTGTACCCCGGCCAGGGCGGGGGCATGCTGCCGGGCGACAACAGCGGAGAGACGCTGGATGCCGTGCTCTGGCTGCTGCAGCTGATGGACGGCCGCACGTCCCTGGGGGATGCGGCGAGGCGCGCGAAACTGCCGCTGGAGCGTTTGCGGAGCACGGCGCGGGTGCTCGCGGCGCGGGGGCTGCTGGAAGAGCTGCCCGCCCCGGCGCCGAAACCTTTGCCGCAAGGATGCTGACATGGACAGCCGGTACCGTCTTGAAAGAACGTCTCTGGATGAGCGCTGGGACGCGTTTGTCGCCCGATCGCCCAACGCCGCGGTGTTCAGCCGCGGGACGTACCTTGCGGCCATCCGCCAGCGGGTGGGGCTGTATTACGTTTTTCGCAATCAGGAAGTGCGCGGCGGCCTGGTTGTTCCCGAAAGCGGGGACGGCGAACGGGCGGAAATGAACGACCTGATCGTGTACGCCGGGGTGTTGTTCCCGCCGGTCGCCCACAACCAGAACCGGGCGCAGATAACCGCCGAGCGGTTCGAAGTCTGCGAGGCCGTCGCCGCCTCCCTGCCGGGGATGTACCGGTCCGCGGAACTGGCCCTGTCCCCCGGCGTCACGGATATCCGCGCCTTTCTCTGGCACAATTACGGGCGGGAGACGGGGCGCTATGTCCCCGACGTGCGCTATACGGCCGTCGCGCCGGTCGCGGAACTGGCCGATGCCGACGCGCAGGCCAGCGACCTGTTCGCCCAGTGCTCGTCCGCCCGGCGCCAGGAGCTGCGGTATGCCGTCAAAAAAGGCGTGCGCACCACGGAAGAGCTTTTGCCGGAGGAATTCACGGCGTTTTACGCCATGACCATGGCCCGCCAGGACATTGCCGTCCCGGCGGACCGGCTGGAGGATATGGGCCGCCTGATCGCGGCCCTCGGCAAGGCCGGGCGGGGCCGCATGTTCGTTTCGCGCACCGCCGACGGGCGGATCGGCAGCATGGCCGTCATGGCCCTGGATCAGCATCGCGCCTATTATCTGTTCGGGGCTTCCGACCCGGCGCTGCGCGACACCCACTGCGGATCCGCCGTGATCTGGGATGCGTTCGCGGCCCTGGCCAGATCCGGCGTCGCGGAAGTGGACATGGAAGGGGTGAACAGCCCCAGGCGCGGCTGGTTCAAGCTGAGCTTCGGGCCGGTGATGCAGACCTATTACGAACTGGCCTTGCGGTAATGCGGGATTTCCGCTTGATTTTCCATACGTTTCACCTAAGCATAGCATATTTGCTGAAGGAGCAGGCAGTATGAACACGCAAAAATTGGTCGTCGCCGTTGTCGGCGCAACAGGGGCCGTGGGCAGGGAGATGTTGAAGACCCTGGAACAGCGCGATTTTCCGGCCACGGAAGTCATCGCCCTGGCCTCTTCCCGTTCGGCCGGCAGCACCGTGCCGTTTCAGGGCCGTGAACTTCTGGTCAGGGAATTGAAGGAAGATTCTTTCGCCGGCGTCGATCTGGCCCTCTTTTCCGCCGGCGGCGGCACCTCGCAGAAATTTTCCCCGCATGCGGTGAAAGCCGGTTGCGTGGTGGTGGACAACTCCAGCGCCTGGCGCATGGATGACCGCTGCCCCCTGGTCGTGCCCGAAGTCAACGCCCACGATCTGGAAAAGCACAACGGCATCATCGCCAACCCCAACTGTTCCACCATCCAGATGGTGGTGGCCCTCAAACCCCTGCACGACGCGGCCACAATCAGGCGCGTGGTGGTTTCCACCTACCAGGCGGTTTCCGGCACCGGGCAAAAGGGCATCGAGGAACTGGACAAGCAGGTGCGCGCCCTCTTCAACATGCAGGAAGTGGAATGCAAGGCCTATCCGTACCAGATCGCCTTCAACTGCCTGCCGCACATCGACGTCTTCCTGGACAACGACTATACCAGGGAAGAGATGAAGATGGTGCATGAAACCGTGAAAATCATGGGCGATCCCGGCATCAGGGTCACGGCCACCACCGTGCGGGTGCCGGTGTTCTACGGCCATTCCGAAGCGGTGAACATCGAGACGGAAAAGAAACTGACGGCCAAGGAAGCCCGCGTCATTCTGGCCCGGGCCCCCGGCGTGCGGGTCATCGACAACCCCGGCGAAAAGCTCTATCCCCTGGCCATCGACGCCGCGGGCGAGGACGAGGTGTACGTGGGCCGCATCCGCGAGGACGAATCCATCGCCAACGGCCTGAACATGTGGGTGGTGGCGGACAACATCCGCAAGGGCGCGGCTCTGAACGCCGTGCAGATCGCGGAAGCGCTGCTGCGGAAAAACCTGGTCCGGGTGAAGAATCCCGATCTGTTTCTGCGCTGACCCCGCGCGGGGGCGCCACCCCCCGCGCGCCCGTATTGCGCCGTTTTCGCGGCGGTGGTATACGGGACGCCTGAGTATACAAGGAGGCACGTTATGATTCCCGTTCTTTCCAGCGAAGAGTATCTCAACCGGATGCTTGGCCTGCCCCGCGTCTGCGCCGACGAAATCCTGGCGTTCTATGAACACCGTATCGGCGCGATCTGCACGGACCCCAAGGTGATGCTGCTGCCTCTCGACGACCACATCGCCCACCGCGGCGACGGCGTGTTCGAGACCATCAAGTACACCGACGGCCTTATGTACCAGCTTGATCCGCATCTTGAACGCATGCGGCGCTCCGCCGCGGCCATGTTTCTGGAGCCGCCCTGCCCCTGGGAAACCATACGCGAGGTCATCATCGCCGTCGCGGCCGCGGGCGGGGAAAAAGCGGGGCAGCTGCGGGTTCTGCTCGGCCGCGGGCAGGGCGGGTTCGGCGTCGACCCGGGGGAATGCCCGGAAGCGAGCCTGTACGTGGTGGCGTACCGCTTTCACGCCAAGCCCGAATCCTGGTTCGAAAACGGGCTGAAGGGGTTCCGCACCAGCATACCGGCCAAACAGAGCCACATGGCGCGGGTGAAAAACACCAATTACGTGCCCAACGCGCTGATGATCCGCGAAGGCAAGGAACGCGACGCCGATATCCCTTTCTGCTTTGACGATCGCGATTTTTTAGCCGAAAGCGCGGTGGCCAATCTTTGCCTGGTGGATGAGTCCGGCGCACTGGCCGTGCCGGAATTTACCCATTCTCTGCCCGGCACCACCCTGCTGCGGGCCATGGAACTGATCAGGGACGAAGTGCGGGTCGTCACCCGCAACATCCGGGAAGAAGAGATTTTCAAGGCCAGGGAAGTGCTGCTGCTGGGCACGGGCCCCGACTGCGTGGCCATTTCCTTCTATGAAGGCCGGCCCGTTGCCGACGGCAAACCCGGCCCCGTGTCCGCCCGGCTGCGCGCCCTGATCAAGCAGGACATCAGGAAAATCGGCACCCCGGTGCCGGGCCTGGCATAACGTTTCCTTCCGCGCGGGATCGCCCGCCGCGCGTTTGTTTTTGCCTCACCCGCCGCCGGCGGGCCGTCCGCCGGCCCGCCGGCGGCGGGTGAAACAGGATTGCCGTGCCCCGCATCTTTTTTCTGCATCTTGACCCCTGGACCTGCGCTCAAAGCCAGACTCTGGCCCTGGCAGGCGCTTTGCGCGCCGGGGGCTGGGACGCGCGCATCATCTGCCGCGATTTTTCGGCCCTGCACGCCGCCGCCGCATCACGCTCCCTTCCCGTGCATGCCCTGCCCCGGCGGGGGATCCTCACCCCGCCCGTGCTCTGGAATTTTTTCAGGGCGCTGGGCGCCGTTCCCAAAGACGGGCCGCGCCTGGTGCACGCCTGCGACCCGGCCGCTTCCCGCCTGGCTTCGGTTGCCGCCCGGCTGCGGAACAGCCTGCGTCTGGTGCATACCCGCCGCATGGCCGGCCCGGCCGGAACGCGGCCGCGGTACGCGCCGCCGCCGGCCGGACTCGTCGCCGACAGCCGGGCCGCGGCCGAGGCCCTGCGCGATGCGGGCGCGGACGCGCGCACCGTGCATATGATCCCCTGCGGCTTTGATCCGGCGGACCGCGCGGCGCGCGAACCGAGAAACGACGGGCGTTTCGTCGTGGCCATCACCGGCAGCCTGACGGCGGACAAAGGGCATCTGCCCTTTTTTGACGCGCTGTCCCGCCTGGCGGCGCGGGAGGATATGCCCCCGTGGGAAGCGCGCGTGCTGGGCCAGGGGCCGCTTTTCCGCCCGCTGCTGGCGGGCGCGCGGAGCAGGGGCATTGACCGGCGCCTGGCCTTTCTGGGCGGACAGGACAGCCGCGCCCAGCTCCGCGCCTGCGACGCGTTGGCCCTGCCGGCCGGCGGAGGGGAACACTGCATGCCCCTCGTCATGCGGGGATGGGCCTGCGGGACGCCGGTCGTGGCCGCGCGGCGGGCGGAGTACGAAACATATCTGGCGGACGGCGAAAACTGCCTGACCGTTCCGCCCGGCGACCGGGAATCGCTGGCGGCGGCCCTGGCCCGGCTTGCCGGCGATCCGGACCTTTGCGAGCGCCTGCGCCGGGGGGGCCTGGCCGCCGCCGCGCGCTTTCCTCTGGCGCGGACGGCGGACGCCCACATGGCCCTGTACCGGGCCGTGGCCGGAGCGGAAGAATAGCGGAAACGGAACGGATTCGCCGCATCCGGCGGCCCGCCTTTCGGGGCGGGCGCTTCGCCGGCGCGGGGTCCGGGGGGGCGGGGCGGGGTTCCTCCGGCCGCCGGAGAAATCACGATTTCTTCATGTCGTCGATCAGTTTTTCCAGCCTGTGGGCCAGGTCGTTCAGGCCGGCCACCGCTTTTTCCGCGTCTTCCATGGTCGCGGCGGTTTCCGAGGCGATGCGGTTGATTTCTCCCGCGCCCCGGCTCACTTCCTCGCTGGTGGCGGACTGTTCTTCCCCCGCCGTGGCGATGGACCGGATCTGGTCCGCCGTGGCCCGCGACATGGCGACGATTTCCTGCAGGGCGGTTTCCGCCGCCGTGGCCAGTTCCGTGCTCCGCTGCACGGAACTGGTGGCTTCTTCCATGCCCGCGACGCTTTCCCTGGTGCCTTTCTGGATGGATTCGACGGAAGCGCCCACTTCTTTGGTGGCGGTCATGGTTTTTTCCGCCAGTTTGCGCACCTCATCGGCCACGACGGCGAACCCGCGCCCGGCCTCGCCGGCTCTGGCCGCTTCAATGGCGGCG
>JAVBOK010000033.1:0-46771 GCA_031550605.1 Desulfovibrionaceae bacterium
GAGCTGCCGTTTACTCGTTGTGGTAAAATCCCGTGCGCTCACAATTTCATCTTCATAAATCACGGTCAGGATGGACAAGTTGCTTGTGGTCCATCCGGGGGAATCATATACCCACTGATCCCTCCGCGCTTTGCTGTTGCCCGCGGAAACCTTGGGAGTTCCATATCGAGCCAGAACTTCCGCGCGAGTCGTCTGCCCAACAATTATATTGGCATCAACAGAGCGCTCCATCTCGAGTAGGTCAGCTTGAGAAACCATGGCGCATCCAGCAAGAAAAACAACCATCATAGCGATAGCGAACAAACGGTTCATGATAATTCCGACCTCTTCGTTTTAAAATTCGGCTTTCATTTTCCGGCTGCATTCTGCTTCGCCGTGTATTCCTGTAGTGCCTGTGCAGAGCGTGGCCCCCACACGCCGTCAATCGGGCCTGGGTTGTACCCCTGGTCGACCAAAAATTTCTGCACCAACATATTGAGCTGAGCCTGCTGCTGGGTCTGCTGCTGTTGATACATCTGTTGACGTTGCATTTGCAGCATTCGCGCCTGCTCCATCATGAGCTGATTCTGTGTGAGTCTATTTAGTTCGGTCCCTGCATCAAATGGTGAAATCAGCGGTTGTATCGGCTGCATTTGAACATTGGGTATGTGATAGCCCGGTGCTGGAGGTACGACGATATAGTAGTTGTTGCCCCAGCCAGCCGCTTGGGCACTGACCGGCAATATCAACAATACCATGATGAGAATGATTTTTTTCATGCCCCCTCTCCTTTCGTTAATGCCCATGGAGCGAACTATTGTGACATGGCGCGAAGTTATTATGGCTTAATAGTTCATGTTTTATCCTTAAGTCAAGAACGATACAGCTCTAATGCGGCCAAAAAATCCCTTAAAGTTCGGTCCAGTAAGAGGAGAAATCTTAATGGAAACGAACTCTCAAGACGAAGAAGCCCTCAGGGCTTTGGGAAATAGAATACGGAACCTGCGGAGCGCCCAAGGGTTATCGCAGGCGCAACTGGCAGACAGCGCCGGGATGAGCGCACGTTACTTGGGCGAAGTGGAGGCGGGGAAAAGAAATGTCTCTTTCGGACGGCTCAACACTTTAGCAAAGCGTCTCTCCGTCCCGCTGACAGAGCTTCTGGACTTTGAGGAACCGGAAGCCAAGGAGGCCGTTTTGAAGCAACTGAACTCATATCTGGCGGGCTTGCACCTCAACCAACTTCTGTTCATCCAGCGTGCGCTTCGGCAACTCATGCGCTAAATATCTTTTTGCCTTTGAGCCTCCCTTACAAAAAGATGGGAGCGGTTTTTTTGATAGGAAGGAGGCTCTTACTGAGGCGGTGTGTACGCGATAGGAAAATTTCCATGAACCTTAATGTATTTAAGAATGTAATCTGTTTCAAATCCAAGACATACTAATATATTGTAATAACATATCATTTCAACTTTCCGTAGCAAACCATGAAAAACATCTGGCGATATAAAGTATGGCGTCGCATGGCTAATGCGATTTCGTATCTTAGAAATTCTATCAATAACTTCATCGGTGATATTAATTGCCTCTGCAAACTCCTTGTGTTCTCGCATCATGGACTTTATCTGTTCACCTGTATTAAGCATTTCATTCGCATCTGAAAACGACTTTTTGAATCTTTTTATCTGTCTGCTTTTAAGTGTTGTTTTTTCTGACATTATTCTATGAATGTCATCTTTTATTTCTTCTAGTAAATCATCCAAAAGATATTTTTCCTTATATCTATTTGAAAATATTTCAGTTATTCTAAATAATGATAAGAATTTTTCTTCATTATCTGAAAACGAAGTTGCCTTGACGTACATATTTAAAATATCCCATAGGTCAATTTCATCAGTAATGTTGTAGTTTACGATAAAATAAGAAAAAACATCATCGCTGATAGCGTCATCATCGTCATTGAATCTTGTATTTCGTCTTAGCTTGAATACAAATTTTTCACTCTGTACGTATGATGAATTGGGAAAATATAAAAACATATTGCTACCATCGCACGTTACCTGCACCGATGTGTAGTTTATATGGCTTCCTTTTAGCACGCTCAGAAAAGACCTATATGCGTGCAGAAATTGCAGAGCCTCTTCAATATGCATCTCGTGGTTAGGGATGTAATTGCTATATGGCACTATTTTTTTAATAAGTTCTGTACTGCTCATCGAGGAATGTTTGCGATAGGATATTGAAAATTTTCCATAATCGCCAACAGAAACACCTACTTCATTCCATGGGAAAGATTCCTCAACATCTTTATGCAGGACACGATACTGCGTTTTTGTATCCCCTATAAACATTAGGTCAGAATCCGTGCGGGTTCGTATTTCAGAAATCCATTTTGAGGGGCTCTCGCTCCCAAGGACAATGACTTCTGCGACATACTCTGCCTTGTTTATGGTGTCTTTGCTTGTCCACCTTGAAAGACGCAAGTTGTAAGCGAAGAAGCTACCATCATAGCTATGTGCAATATCAAAATCACCTTTGAGTTCGCACATATTTTCCCACGGCAAGGACGTGGATGACGAGGTGAGAACGAGACGAATCTCCTCTGGGGAAAGCCGCAGTTCACATTCTACAAAGTCAAATTGATTATTCTTTGCATCGTAAAACCTCGCCCGCCCTTCAAAGCGATAGCTTTCGGCAAGGTTGATAACTAGCTTTTGGCGTTTCCGCATTTCAACCTCGAGTTGGGGTTTCTCATTTTAGAAGTCCTCCCACATACCGGCACCCTATCACATGTACCCTCCTTTTTCTCCCCGTGGGTACCCGGTGGGTACCCAAAGAAAAAGGCTCTTACAGATTTTTCTGTAAGAGCCTGATTTTTCTGGCTCCCCGGGACGGGGTTGAACCGCCGACCTAGTGATTAACAGTCACCCGCTCTGCCGATTGAGCTACCGGGGAAGGTGGCGCGAAATCTCACGCGAGGTGTATATATGTGAAAGAGCGCCTTTTCGTCAACTGCAAATAGCGACTTGGCGTATTTTCCGGCCGGAACGGCCTGCCGCCTGCCTTACATGCCGTTCAGGATGTCCAGTTTGGCACGGATGCTGGCCACGGAAGAAGCCACCGCTTTTTTCTCCTCTTCGTTCAGTTCCAGTTCGATCACCTCTTCCACGCCTTTGGCGCCCAGACGCGCCGGGGCGCACATGTACATGTCCGTGGCCCCGTACTGGCCGGCCAGGTACACCGAGCAGGGCAGGATGCTGTGGCTGTCGGTCAGCAGGGCTTCGGCCATGGTCGCCGTGGCGATGCCGGGTCCGTAATAGGCGGAAAAACCCAGCAGGGACACCACGGCGGCCCCGCCGCCGGCCGTATCCTGGGCGATTTTCGCCAGTTTTTCCCCGGAAAGGAAATTGGGAGCGGGCACGCCGCAGACAGTGGCCAGCCGGGTCAGCGCTACCATGGAATCGCCGTGCTCGCCCAGCACGATGGCGTCGATGGTGTGCGGGACCACGCCCACTTCCTGCGCCATGTAATAGCGCAAACGCGAGGCGTCCAGCATGCCGGAAAGCCCGATCACCCTGTGCGGGGCGAAACCGCTGGCCTTGTACGCCACCTGGCACATGACGTCCAGGGGGTTGGTCACCACCACCAACAACGCGTCGGGCGACTGTTCCACCGCGGCCCTGACCACCTGGCTGACCACCGCATAGTTGGTCTTCACCAGGTCGTCGCGGCTCATGCCCGGCTTGCGGGCGACGCCGGCCGTCACGATGATCAGGTCGGAACCGGCCGTATCCGCGTAATTGCCCGTGCCGACGACATGGCAGTTATGATTTTGCAGCGATGCCGCCTGCATCAGGTCCAGGGCCTTGCCCTTGGCCGTATTTTCAACCACGTCCAGCAGGACCACGTCGCCCAGCTTTTTGACCAGGCAAAACTGCGCAACCGTGGCGCCCACATTTCCCGCGCCCAGCACCGTAATTTTCTTTCGCATGAAAATCCTCCGAAGATGACATCATCAACAGGGCCTTCCGGCCCTTTTCCGCCGCTAGAAAGTCCACGTCCCAACCATGCGCGCAGCGACGGACAAAGCCGCCGCGCCTGTTCGCCGGCAACGATCCGAGGGCGGACCCTTGCGCGCACGGCACGTGCGAAACAGCGAGGCAATGCCCGGCATTGCCGCTGCCGTGAAACCCGCATGCCGAACCGACAATTCTCTATGCTAATTTTTTCACAAGGGAAAGTCCTTTTTTTCACAAGTCTGTCAAAAACGCAGATAAACCCCGGCTGCCAAGGCTGCCGGGGTTTATAACCGGAAATATTCGAGCGTTTACTTGCCGCTTTTGATCATGTCCGCGATCTTCCGGGCGCGGTCGCCGGAATTGGGATGACTGGACATGGCCCCGCCGCTGGCGCCCAGTTTGTCCAGCTTTTGCAAGGCGGACACGGCGGCCTTGGCGTCAATCTTGTATTTCTTCATCAGCTGATAGCCGTACGCGTCGGATTCCAGTTCCGCGGACTGCGAAAATTGGGCGTTGAGCACCTGATGCAGCAAATCGCCGAGCTGCGAGTTGGTCAGGGCGGCGGCAGCTCCGCTGGTGGCTCCGGCGGCCTTGATCGCGCCGGAAGAGCCATAGGCCATGCGCACCTTGCTCAAGCTGTGCCCGCATTTCACGTGGCCGATTTCATGGCCGACAACGAAAATAAGCTCGTTGTCGGTCATCAGATCCATCAGGCCGGAATAGACGCGGATGGAACCGTCGGCCGTGGCGTTGGCATTGATGTCCCTGGCAATGTAGGCTCTGAAGTTGAGACTCAAGCCGTCTTCATTCTTGAAGCGATTGGTCAGACGGGCCAGACGGGCGCCATACTTGTCTTTGGGGTCGGCAACCTTGTTTTCTCTGTCGCCTTCCGCACGCATCTGCCGGGAAAGTTGAATCAGATCCGCATCGCTGACGGTGGCGGCGGTCACCAGATCGGATGCCGCGGAGCCGGCCTGACCGCCGACGCATCCGCCCATGGCAAGCAGAACAACGCAGATGAGCGAAAAAAGGCTTGTTTTTTTTGCCATTATACCCTCCAAGTGGCACGTAGTTTCACTGCGCAACGCGCAAAAGAGTCCCCACCTATCTGCGAAAACGCACGCAGTGTCAACCCGTAACGAGGGGTATCTATTCCGACGCATACCATAACGGTCGCAGGAAACGGATATTGCAGGCGTCGCCCTTGTCCGGACCGGGGCTGCGCCGGCCTTTCTGGATGCGCAGGTTCTGGCCGCCGACTTGTACTTGATAGTCGATAATCTCGCCCAGAAACGACTTGCGGGTCACGGTGGCGGCAAGGCCCCCTTCGGAAACAAAATCGATCTCCGACGGGCGGCTGGCCAGAGAAAAACGCTGCCCGGCCAGTTCCGGCGGCGGCGCGGCATCAGCGGGCAGCAGACAGCCGCGGCCGTCCGGCTCGCGGGTTCTCAGGGCGCCTTCCTGCCCTTCCACATCCAGAAAATTCGACAGGCCGATAAAACTGAATACGAACTTGTTGGCCGGCCGGGTATAGACGTTCAACGGCGTGTCGATCTGCTGCACCACGCCCAGTTTCATGACCAGAATGCGGTCCGACAAAGCCATGGCCTCGGCCTGGTCATGGGTCACGTAGATGATGGAAAAACCGTATTTGCGCTGCAGATCTTTGATTTCAAAACGCATTTCTTCCCGCAAATGCGGATCCAGACTGGAAAGAGGTTCGTCCAGCAGCATCACGTCCGGGTTGATGGCCAGGGCTCTGGCCAAAGCCACCCGCTGCTTGCCGCCGCCGGACAGGTCTTCGGGGCTTTTTTGCGCCACCCCGGTCAGGTTGGTGGAATGCAGCGCATCCTTCGTGCGCCGCTCTATCTCGGCGGCGGACAGGCGCCTGATACGCAGGGGAAAGGCCACGTTCTCGTACACCGAAAGGTGCGGCCACACGGCGAAAGCCTGAAAAACCATGCCGAAATCGCGCTTTTCCGGCGGCAGATAAAAGCCGCTTTTTTTGGACGAAAGCAGCCGGTCGCCCACATGGATTTCGCCGTCGTCCAGATCCTCAAACCCGGCCACCATGCGCAGGGTGGTCGTCTTGCCGCAGCCGGACGGGCCGAGCATGGAAAAACACTCGCCCCGGCCTATCTCCAGGTTCAGCTTGTCCACGGCCGTGACCGCGCCGAAACGCTTGGTGACGTCAATAAGTCTCACGTACGACATGGCCGGCTACCCCTTCTTGGTCTTGGCGATAAAACGGTTGATCGTGGTGTCGCCGATGATGATAAGGATCAGGGCGACCCCGGCCAGCGCGGCGGAAACCACGGTCTCGCCGTCTTCGTTCAGGGTGTAGATGGCCACCCCGATGGTGCGGGTGGTGGGCGCGTACAACATGATGGACACGGTCAATTCGCGCAGGGACGGCAGAAAAATCAGGAAAAAGGCCGCCAGCATGCCCGGCCGCACCAGGGGCAGCACGATGTCGCGCAGGGCCTGCCACATGCTGGCCCCGCAGGCGCGGGCCGCTTCAACCAGCGAATCGTGCACCTGTTCCAGGGCCGCCGAGTTGGCTTTGAGTGAAAAGGCCATGTAGCGGGCGATATAGGCCACCAGGATGATCCATACCGTATTGTAGAGGTTGACGCCGAACTTGCCGCTCCAGGCCAGGATCACGCCCAGCGCGATGACGGAACCGGGCACGGAAAAGGGCAGCATGCCCAGAAATTCCAGAATGCCTTTGCCGCGCACCTTCATTTTGACGATGACGTAAGAGATCATGACCCCCGCGAACATGGTGATCAGCGCGGCGGAAAGGCCCAGGGTCACACTGTTGAAGATGGCGTCGCGGGTGAGTTTGTGCTCGAACAGGATAAAGCGGTAATTTTCCAGCGAGAGGTTTTCCCAGGTAAAGGGCAGACCGTAGGTTTTCAGCCCGCCCACCAGAAAGATGACCACCGTGGGCAGCACAATGGTGAAGCCGATGTAGGCCACGCAAAAGACCAGCAGGGGGATGCGCAGGCCGCGCAGCTTCAGTTCCATGGGCCGGAAGCTCTTGCCCGCGATGATCTGGTAGCGGCCTTTGCCCAGAACCTTGTTCTGCAGCCAGATGATGAAGGCCGCGGACACCACCAGCACCGTGGCCAGCACCGTGCCTGTGCGGATGGAGTCGAAGCTGCCCGCGCTCTGGTGGATGCGTTCGTAAATCAGAGTCGGAATGTTGAAAATGCCGTTTTCGATGCCCAGCACCGCCACGGTGCCGAAATGGGCCATGGAATAGAGCATGATCAGCAGCGCCCCGGACAGGATGCTGGGCAGCACCAGGGGGATGGTGATCTTGCGGGTGATGGTGAACAGCCCCGCCCCGGAAATGCGCGCCGATTCCTCCAGAGTCGGGTCCATGCGCTCCAGCGCGCCGCAGACCTGAATGAAAACAAAGGGGACCAGGTACATCACCTCCACCAGGATGATGCCCAGATAGCTGTAAATATTGAAAATCGGATTTTCAAAGCCCAGGGTGTCCATGAAAAAACGGTTGATGTATCCGGCTCTGGGAGACAGCAGCATCTTCCAGGCCAGGGCGCCGATGAACGAGGGCAGCATGAAGGGCACCAAAAACATGGCCTTCATGAACCGCTTGTACGGCAGGTCGGTGCGGGTCACCAGCCAGGCGAAGAAGGTGCCCACCGTGGTGCTGCCCACGGTGGTGCCGCAGGCGATGATGATGGAATTGAGCAGCGCCTGGTAGGTGTCCGGTTCGCTGAGCACCTTGACCACGTCGGTCAGGTTGAATTCGCCCTTGCCCCAGAAGGCGTTGAACAGAATGAGCAGAACCGGCACCGCCACCACGACCACCAGAATGGCGATGGACAAAAACAGAATGACATGCGCGACGCCGAAACCGCCGCCCGTTTTGCGCAGTTGCCCGGTCATGCTTCCACCTCCGCCAGGCCGGCCGCGTCAAACCAGTGAAGGTTACGGAAGCCGACTTCGCACGCCTCCCCTTCCGCGAACATCAGGCCATGGCTCATCGCGTACAGGGTTTCCAGTTCCGTGCGCAGGTGCGCGCCGTCAATTTCCACCAGATAGTCGGTCATGGCCCCCAGAAAGCTGGCGCGCCTGACCACGCCGCGCAGGCGGCCTTCCGCGGCTTCCGCGTCCGGCGACGGCCGGGCGATGACCGCGTCCGAAGGGCGGAATCCCGCGACCCAGGCGGTCCCGTCGTCTTCCGGCCCCTGCCGGGGCATGATCTGGGAACCGTTGCCCACCAGCCATGCGCCCCCTTCCCGCCGCACGGGCATGAAATTGGCCACGCCCATGAAGCTGAACACGAAAAGGTCCGCCGGATGCTCGTAAATTTCCACAGGGGTGCCGATCTGGCGGATTGTCCCGGTCCTGTCCATGATCGCCATGCGGTCGGAAATGGCCAGGGCGATTTCCTGATCGTGGGTCACATACAGCACGGTGATGTCCAATTTGTGCTGCAGTTCCTTGATTTCAAAGCGCATTTCCTCGCGCAGATTGGCATCAAGGTTGGAAAGCGGCTCATCCAGCAGCATCAGCGACGGCTTCGCCACCAGGGCGCGGGCCAGGGCCACGCGCTGCTGCTGGCCGCCGGAAAGTTCGGAAGGCAGGCGCTTTTCCAGACCGGTCATGTTGACCAGTTCGACTGTTTCCATGACCCGCTGCCGCAACTGCTCCGCCGGAACCTTGGCCAGCTTCAGCGGATAGCCCACGTTGGCCTCCACGGTCATGTGCGGCCAGACCGCGTAATCCTGAAACACCACACCCAGGTCGCGCTGGTCCGGCGGAATGTTCGCGCCCGCCGTATCCGCCACCACGGTGTCGCCGATGCGGATCGACCCGGCGTCCGGATTTTCGAACCCGGCGATCAGCCGCAGCAGCACGGTTTTGCCGCAGCCCGAGGGGCCCAGCAGGGTGAAACACTCCCCGTGCTCCACAGTCAGGGAAAGATCGCGCAGCACCGTATGCTGTCCGTAACTCTTGCCCACGTTCTGCAAAAGAATGGTTGCCATAATGCTCTCGGCTGCGGGGGCCGGGTCGGCCGGCCCCGCTTCTGGTTGAAGCCAAACGGAACGCGGGGGAATGAAGCCTCCGGCGGAAGAACCCGGCGGGTTCCGCCCGTTGGCAACGTCTTCTTGCCGCGGTCCGCGCGAAAGTGCGGACGGCATTCACCGCCGCCGCAAAAGGCCGGGGTGAACACGCCGTTCAAAACCCGCATCCGGGTTTTGGCATCACTTCACCCCCGGAGGGCGAAACCCGCCGGGGGCCGGATCTTTCAACGGTCGTCTACTTTTTGCCCTGCATGATGTCCATGAACTTCTTGATCATGGTTTCCTTCTGGGCCATCAGTTCCATATAGTCGATGGGGATGGCGCGTTTCACCGCGTCACCCGCCTTGGGCAGCTTGAATTTCGCCGGCAGTTCCACGTCCGTGCGCACGGGCAGGGTGCCTTCGGCGGCGATGATGGTCTGCGCTTCCTTGGACAGCAGGTAGTCCACGAATTTTTTCGCCGAGGATATGTTGGGCGTGCCCTTGATGATGGCCACGGGGCTGGGCACCACCAGCATTTCGGGCGGATAGGCCAGCGCCAGGGTCGCGCCCTTGTCGATCTTGTCGTTGGTGATATAGTCCACGGCAAGGCTGCCCGCCAGTTCGCCGGAAGCGGTGTCGTCCACCACCTGGCCGGATCCCTTGCCGATCTTCGCGCCGTTGGCGCGCAGTTTTTCAAAATATTCCCAGCCGAACTGCCGGGCCAGAAGAGCCACGCTCATGTACGCCGTGCCGGAAAGGGCCGGGTTGGCGATGCCGAAGGCGCCCTTGTATTCTTTTTGGAACAGATCCTTCCAGGCCGCCGGAGCTTTTTTGATGATCCGGGTGTTGTAGGCGATGCCCAGGGTGCCCAGGCGCGCCGGGGTGAAGCTGCCGTCAAAATCTTTGAAAGGATTCAGAATTTCCTTGCTGGACGGAGAAACGTACTGTTCCAGAAGGCCTTCTTTCTTCATGCTGTAAAAGTCGGGCACTTCGCTGGTCCAGAGCACGTCGGCCAGAATTTTCCCCGATTCGCGTTCCGCCGCAATCTTGGCCATCAGTTTGCCGGCGCCCGCGGACTGGTAATCCATGGTGATGCCCGGATTCTTTTTCAGAAACCCGTCCCGCAGCTTGCCGATAAGCGATTCTTTCATCGAGGTGTACAGAATGAACTTTTCCGCGGCGGCCGCCTGCGCGGCAAGGCCGAACACAAAACAGAAACCAAGGATGAGGATGAAAAGATTCTTACGCATGCGCTGACTCCTCTGCATGGCTGTTGCGTTCCCCCGGGAAACGGATGTGGAAGTTGCCGAAAACAGGCCCGCGGCGCAGCTGCGGGAACAAGACCGATGATTGCGACCGATAGCATGGCGTGAGAAAAAAGGCCAGTGACGGCGGAAAGACTTTTCCCGACGCCATCAGTGCGGAATCATTCCGGAAGCGGAGGGTATTTGAACGCCGCGCGCAGATAGGCGATGCGTTCCCTTGCCGCCGCCTCGCCGCTGTATGCCCCCACCAGACCGATCCCCCGGCGTTCCTCCATGCTGACCAGGCGGGCGGCAAGGGGGCCTTCCGGACCGGGGTTCTCCACCACCAGCCACAGCGTCAGCAACAGTTCCTCGTCACGCCGCACCTGCTGCGAGGCCACGACCAGCCAGTCGCGGATGCCGTCGCCCGTGTAGTCAAAGGTCGCCGCAACCCGGTACGTCACGTCGCTGTATGACGAGGTGAGTTCGCAGCCGGTTTTCTCCGTCAGGCGCGCGGACCAGGGAAAACGCGCATGGGTGAAAGTCCGCCCGTCCTGCGGCACGACGATCAGCGAGGGAAAACTGCCCAGATCCAGGCGGGAAGCGATTTCCCCGCCGTAGGATTCGGGCCGGTAGTCGCCGGCCAGAATGGGGCCGTCCGGTTCCACCCGTCCGTCGTCATGGACGACGACCGCCGTTGCGGACGGCGGCTGCGGGGTCAGTTTCCGAAAAACGGCCAGCGCGGACGCGTCGAACACTTCGGCCGGCACGGGCGTGCCGCTGTACACCGGCGCGGGAACGGGCAGGCGGGCGAACAATGCGCAGCCGCCGGAAAAGGCGGCCAGAACGACAAGGAGAAACGGGAAAAACCGTCTGCAAATCCAAAAGGGCAGGTACAAACGCATGGGCGACTCGCGCGGAAAAGTTTCGGGGGAATCCCGGCCGCATGCGCGGCCAGTTCCCCGTATCGCAGATTCGCGGACTTTTCCAGCCCTATCCGGCCTTGCTCCCGGATGAATCTGCGACTATGGTATCCCGGTTACAAAGACCCTCAGGCACAAGGACGCAGACCATGCACGACCACCACGACCACCCGGGCCGCCCCCCCCATGAGCACGGACACGCGCACGACCATGAACACGGACAGGCGCATGAACACGGCCACGAACACCACCACGCGCGGGACCATGCGCACCATCATGACCGCGGGCACGCGCACGCCGGCAGCCACGCCTCCGGCGGACGCGGGAAGGAAGAATCCGGCGGAACCGTGCTGGTCCTGCGCCCGTATACCGGCATTTCCGGCGACATCATGGTCGCCGGCCTGGCCCGCATGCTGGAGGCGGACCAGACCCTGATCGACGGGCTTGTCGCCGCCGTCGGCCTGCCCGAACTGACGGGCGGCCTTTCCCTGCAGCCCCGTTCCCTGTACGGGGTGGCCGGCTGGCAGTGCCGGGTGACCCTGCCCCACGAGCACAGCCACCGCACCCTGGCGGACATCCGGGGCATCATCCGGGCAAGCGCCTTGGACGAGACCGCGAAAACCCTGGCGGAAAAGGCCTTCACCCTGCTGGCCGGAGCCGAAGGCGCGGTGCACGGCAAAGCCGCCGACGAGGTGTCCTTTCACGAAGTCGGGGCTCTGGACAGCATTCTGGACACCTGCCTGGCCGCCGCGCTGTTCGCGAAACTCGCCCCGGCCCGCTTCGTCTGCGGTTCCCTGCCGGTCTGCGACGGAACGGTCCGCTGCGCCCACGGGGCCATGCCCTCCCCGGCTCCGGCGGTGATGCGCCTGCTGCGCGGCGTGCCCGTGCACGGCATCGCCAGTTGCGGCGAAACCGTGACCCCCACGGGCCTGGCCCTGCTCAAAGCCTTTGACGCCGAATTCGGCCCCTGGCCGGCCATGACTCTGGAACGCGAAACCCTGATTTACGGCACCCGCGTGTTTGAAGACGTGCCCAACGGCGCGATTTTCGCTTTCGGCTCCCTGCGCTGAGGCCGGTCCCACCCGGGCGGAAAAACCCGCGCCGGGCCTCCCGCAAAGGACGCCCGGCGTTGGCATGAACAGCAATCCACCCATTCCCTCTGGGCAATGCCCAAGAGGACCCTTGCGGAGCATTTTCCCGTGGAAAATACTCCGGAACCGAAGACAAATCCGGCAGAGCGGGGGTTGCGAAGGCGCGCCCGCTCCGGCGCTTTCCGGCGGCAATGAATGCCGCCTGCGTCTGCGTGGCGGCATTTTTCCTCCGAAAAGGCCCTATTTCACATCCACGGCGGACCAGACGGACACTTCCGTCGGCGCGGCGAGCATGTCCTTCACCCGTTCACGGTACGCGGCCATGTGCGGCGCGACGCCGTGAGCCTTGAAACATTCCTTGTCGGCCCAGATTTCATAGAACAGGAATTTGGTGCCGTCGGATTTCAGGACGTGCAGGTCATAGCGCAGGCATCCCTTTTCCTGACGGACGTTGGGGATGTTCTTGAGAATTTCCGCCTTCAGCGCTTCTTCCTGGCCCGGCTTGGGATGAATGGTCGCGACAATGTAGTATTTGTCCATGACGGCTCCTGCGGTTGGGGGTTATATCCATTCCAAAACAGCCGGCTGCCCGAAGCAACGGCCGCCCGGAACACAAAATTCTGGTGCGAGAGGGGGGAGTTGAACCCCCAAGCCTTACGGCGCTGGATTCTAAGTCCAGAGCGTTTACCATTTCCGCCACTCTCGCACGCGGGCGCGAATAGTAGCGTTTCAGCCCCGGAAATGCAAATCCGTAATGCCGCCTCACCATATCCAGTCGGGAACGTAACGCCAGGCCCGGCGCAGGCGTTTGTCCAGGGCCAGGGCGTCGGGTTCGGCGGCGAACAGCGTTTTCCAGAATCCCTGCCCGTGGTCGCAGTGCCGGGTGTGGGCCAGTTCGTGCAGCAGCACATGGCGGGCCAGTTCATGCGGCAGAAAGACCAGGCAGATGTTCAGGCTGATGGACCCGCGCGGCGTGCAGCTGCCCCAGCGGCTTTTCTGGCGGCCGTACCGCGCTCCGGCATAGCGGAAACCGTATTTTCCAGCCAGTTCCGCCATCCCTTCCGCCAGATACCGCGCGGCGTAATCCCGCGTCCATTGCCGCAACTGCCGGAGCGCGGCGGCCGCATCGTCCCGGCGCGCGCGCAGAATCACAGATGCGGGTTCCGCCGGTTCTTCCGCGCAGCATATCGGCAAAACCAGCGCGCCGCCGTGCAGGGCGAGCGTGGCGGGCAGGGCAGGAGCGGCGCGTCCGTTCCGCCCGTCCGCGCCTGCCGCCGCCCCGCTTTCCGTTTCCGGGCGAAGCCGCTTCAGGGCGCGCTCGATCCAGACTCTGTGGCGTTCCACCAAAGATGCGGCCACGGATTGTTCCACTCCATACGGCAGCACCACTTCCAGGCCCGTGCCGGGCAGCACGCGCAGGCGGATGCGCGAGGCCCGCGCGCTGACGCGCACCGTGTACGGCGGCGGCCAGACCTGCGGCGGGGCTGCGGCGGAGCTCATCGGGCGGAGGCGTCCGGTGCGGAACGGTCCCGGATCATTGCCCGGGCGGGCAGGGAACCGGCCCTTCCCTGCACTGGTCCAGGGGGGCCAGTTCCGGCGGCAGGGCGCTGCTCCCGTTTCCGTCGGGCGCGGAGGAACCCCCAGCCGGGGCTGGCGCGGGGGGGGGGGCGTCCGGACGGGAAACGCGCAGGGACTGCGGCATGCCGTTGATGGTCAGCAGGGGCAGTTTGTCAAACCCCAGGCGCAGCACTTCCGCCCTGTTGCGCCACAGGCGCAGACGCAGCAGCATGCTCCGGGCAAGGGGCAGGCCTTCGCCCTGCCCTTCCAGGGCGAAGGCCAGAGCTTCGGTGATCGTTTTGCCGTCCGCCGCGGCGGCCTGCATGCGGGCTATGGCGACGAAATCCGCGTCATTCTCGGCCACGGGAAGAAAGGCGGCGTGCCCGGCGAAAGCCGCGATCGCTTCCCGGCAGGCCGGACAGGACGGCGAAAAATAGACCCGGCGGTCCGCGTCCCCGGCCCCGTAAAGAACCCACCGGCCCAAGGATTCCGCGCCGGCGGCGGCCACGGAGGCGGCAAACAGCACGGCCCAGAGAAAGAGCAACACGGGAAGGCGGGCCGGGTTCTGGCGCCGGTCATCGGGATCCCGCCGCAGCAGGAAGAACAAAAGCCCCATGAGCGCGGCGGCCCCCAGGCAGGGAAGGCAGGGAGCCGTCAGCAGCATCAGGGCCAGCAGCAGGCAGTCGGCGGCGAGGGCCAGGCCCGTCAGAAAAAACGCCCAGGTCCGTTGGCGACGCAGGCACAGCAAAACGACGGCGGCAAAAAAGGCGGTTCCGAACCACCACAGGGAAACGCCCCACAAGGTCAGGTCATGAAACAGCCGGCAGCCGGTGCTGGGGCAGGGGATGCCCGTATCCGCAGGGCCGGCCTGCAACGCGCAGAACGCCGCCCCCAGCAGGGCGGCGCACACGCCGCCCCAGAACACGGGTGGACGTTGCGAAGCATACACCATGATCACTCCGGTATTCGATGTCACGTCGCGCAGGGCAGCCCCGGAACACCGGGCGGCGCGCCCGCGCGGAAAAACCGGCCGGCCGCGACGCCGGTTTAAGGGGTTCTATACCCTCTCCGGCGGGCAAGGTAAAGCCGCGGAACAGGCACGGGGCACTCCTTGACAGCCTGCGGACAATGAGGCTACGCAATGACGAATTCATCGCTCGGAGGCAGTTATGGACCTGGGCTTGCAAGGCAAAGTGGTCGGCATTACCGGCGGCGCGTCGGGCATCGGCAAAGCCTGCGCGCTGCAATACCTGCGCGAGGGCTGTTCCGTCGCGGTGTGCGGACGCGATCCGGCGAAATTGAAAACGTTTACCGAAGAATGCCGGGCCGCGGGTTTTCCCGACGTGCTGGCCCGGGTCGCCGACGTCGCCGACCCCGAGGCCCTGGAAGGATTCATCGCCGCCGTCGCGGACCGCTTCGGAAAAATCGACGTCTGGTACAACAACGCCGGATACGGGGTGCGCAAACCCCTGATGGAGGTCACGGTCGCCGAGTGGGACGGCCTGATGGACACCAACCTGCGGGCGGCCTTCATCGGCAGCCGGATCGTCGCGAACCGCATGATCGCTCAGGGCGGCGGCGTGATCGTCAACGCATCCTCGTTCACCGCGCGCATCCCCGTGGCGGGCAATGGGCCGTATTCCGTCTCCAAATGGGGCATCACCGGCCTGACCAAGGTGCTGGCCGCGGAACTGGCGCCCCACAATATCCGCGTCTTCGCCTATATTCCGGGCATGATCGAAACCGAACTGACGAAAGAGCGCGTCGAACGCCAGCGCGCGCATCTGGCCGGCCAGGCGGCTCTCAACCGCGTGGGCCTTCCCGAAGACCTGGCCGCTGTTCTGGTCATGCTCACTTCCGATCGGGGCGGCTATTTCACCGGCGACACCATCGACATCACCGGCGGAAAATTCTGCGTGCAGAACCCCGGTTACGCCTGGAACATGCAGCCGAAGCAGGACGGCAAGGCCTGAGTTCCGGCCCGTCCATACATCTCCAACCCCAAGGGAGCGGTTATGAAACGAATCTGCCTGGCCTTTATCGCGGTTTGCCTCATCATGACCAGCAGCATGGCGGCCGGGGCCGCGGCATGGACCCCGACAAAGGAAATCCGGGTGATGATCCCCTACAACGCGGGCGGCCAGAACGACATCATCGCCCGCAAAATCGCCGGCATCATCCAGCAGCGCAAGCTCCTGCCGGTCACCATGCTGGTGGTGAACATGCCGGGCGGCGCGACCAGAGAATGCCTGACGGAAGTGAACAAGGCCGCTCCGGACGGTTCCACCCTGCTGCTGCACCAGACGGCGCTGCTGGCGGCCGAAGCGCTGAAGCAGGTTCCGTACAACCTTGACAGTTTCACCACCATCTGCGGCATCGTCGAATTCCAGAACCTGCTCAGCGTGCGCGGCGACTCCCCGTGGAAAGACATCAACGACGTGATCGCCGACGCGAAGAAAGAGCCCGGAAAAATCCGCATCGCCATCCCCGGCGTGGGCGGAACCAACCATTTCAGCCTGCTGAATTTCCTTGTCCGCGCCAAACTGAAGGACGCCTTCAAGCTGATCCCCACCACCGGGGGCGCCCCGGCCGCCGCCGCCGTCATGGGCAGGCAGGTGGAAATGCGCTGCACCGGCGCGCCGGATCTGGCCCGCTTCATGCGCGCCGGCGAGGAAAAACCCATGGTGATTCTGGACGTCAAACCCAATCCCGAATTTTTCCCGGGTGTTCCCGATCTGAAAAGCGCGTTCGGCATCACCAAGGGCGTGGTCACCCGCATGGGCTTTTTCGGTCCTCCGAAAATGCCCAAAGAGGTCGTCGACACCCTGACCGCCGCCATCAAGGCGGCCGCCGAAACGGAAGAGTTCAAAACCTTCTGCCGCGAGCAGATGGGCACCCCCGTATTTGACGACGGCCCCGCCTGGGCCGCCAAACATCGGGAAGACGCCAGGGCCATGGCTGAAATCGTCAGCGAGATCAAATAGCGGATCATGCCTTCGGGCACGCCGCAGCGGCGCGCCCGAAGGCTGTTGCCGCGGTCTTCTTTGGCGGCGGACCGCCACGCGGGCGCGGGCGGCATTCATTGCCGCCGGAAAACGCCGGAGCGGGCGTGCCTTGCCAAACCCCGGACTTGCGGGGTTTGGCATCAATCTGGCGCGCGCCGCAACGGCGCGTCCCATGCCGGCGGCGCGTTTTCCGATATCGGGAGAACGCCGCCGGCAAAGGCTCCGGATATTTTCCCGCCCTTCACTTGCGCCTTTTTCCCGACCCGGTTAGTATCCGCTGTCGCAACCCTGCCCGGTCCGTCATCACCAGCACAAGGATACGCCATGCGCATTGTGGTCGCCCCCGATTCATACAAAGGAAGCCTGTCGGCCCTGGACGTCGCATCCGCGATGGAACGCGGCATTCTCAGAGTCTTTCCCCATGCCGACATCGACAAGGTGCCCATCGCCGACGGCGGCGAAGGCACTGTCGCGGCCCTGGTCGAAGCCACCAACGGCGTCGTTCTCGAATCGCCCGTCAGGGATCCTCTGGGAAAAACCATCAGCGCCCAATGGGGAATGTTCGGCGACGGCGTCACCGCGGTCATTGAGATGGCCGCGTCTTCGGGCCTGCCCCTGCTGATGCCGGACAAGCGCGACGTGTTGAACGCCTGCACCCGGGGCACCGGCGACCTGGTGCGCGCGGCCCTGGACAAGGGCGCGAGAACCATCATCATCGGCATCGGCGGCAGCGCCACCAACGACGGGGGCATGGGTTTCATCCGGGCTTTGGGCGCGAAATTTCTGGACGAACAGGGACAGGACCTGCCCCCCGGCGGAGCGGCCCTGGCGAAGCTCTCGCGCATCGACCTGTCCGGCCTGGATCCCCGGTTGGGCAAAACCGACATCCGGGTCGCCTGCGATGTGGACAACCCCCTGTGCGGCCCGCGCGGCGCATCCGCCGTTTTCGGCCCCCAGAAGGGCGCGACGCCGAAACTGGTGGCCCGGCTTGACGCGGCCCTGGCCCATTATGCGGCAATAGCCGCCAAGGCCACGGGCCGGCCCCACGTGGCCGAAACGCCCGGCGCGGGCGCGGCCGGGGGCCTGGGCGCGGGCCTGCTCTATTTCACCAACGCCGCGCTGTCCCCCGGCGTTTCCCTGGTGCTGGAGGCCACGCGATTTGACGCGCGGGTGAAAGACGCCGATCTGGTGTTCACCGGCGAAGGCCGCACCGATTTCCAGACCGCCTACGGCAAGGCGCCCGTGGGCGTTGCCCAGGCCGCGAAAAAGCACGGCAAACCGGTCATCTGCCTGTCCGGCGGACTGGGCGACGGAGCGGCGGACGTTTACAGCCACGGCATCGACGTGATCAGCAGCATTACCCCCGGCCCCCTGAAGCTGGAAGACTGCCTGAAAAACGGCGCCGCGCTGCTGGAAGACGCGGCGGAACGCGTCTGCCGTGCCGTCAGGGCCGGTCTGAGCATGGCCGGGAAAAAATGAGAAAAGAATCATCCGGTTGTCACTGACAGCCGAAGAGATATCTCCTATACATGTTTTCGCAAACCATCCAGGAGGAATACACTATGCTGATAGGATTCATCGGACTTGGCATTATGGGCAAACCCATGAGCAAGAACCTGCTCAAAGCGGGCTATTCCGTATTGTGTTACGATCCGGTCAAAGCGTCGGTCGACGACGTGGTGGCCGCCGGCGGCAAAGCCGCCGCTTCCGTGGCGGAAGTGGCCAAACAGTGCGCGTTCATCATCACCATGCTGCCCAACTCGCCCCAGGTCAAACAGGTCGCCCTTGGCGAAGGCGGCATCGCCGACAACGCAAAACCCGGCACGCTGCTGGTGGACATGACCTCCATCGCGCCTCTGGCCGCCCGTGAAATTCACGACGGGCTGAAGGCCAAAGGCATCCGCATGATCGATTCCCCGGTCAGCGGCGGCGAACCCAAAGCCATTGACGGCACCATGTCCGTGATGATCGGCGGCGCCCAGGCCGACTTTGACGAAGCCCTGCCCATTCTGAAAAAGATGGCCGGCTCCGTCGTGCGCGTCGGAGAAATCGGCGCGGGCAATACCGCGAAACTGGCCAACCAGATCGTGGTCGCGGTCAACATCGCCGGCCTGGCCGAAGCCATGACCCTGTCCGCCAAGGCCGGAGTCGACCCCGAACTGGTCTATCAGGCCATCCGCGGCGGCCTTGCCGGCTCCACGGTCATGGACGCCAAAGCGCCCATGATGCTGGACCGCAACATCAAGCCCGGCTTCAAGATCAACCTGCACATCAAAGACCTGGCCAACGTCATTGAAACCGGCCACGGCGTGGGCGTGCCCGTGCCCCTGTCCTCCTACGTCATGGAAATGATGCAGGCCCTGAAAGTGGACGACATGGGCGACGCCGACCATTCCGCCCTGGTCCGCTTCTATGAAAAGATCTCCAATTGCCAGGTGAAACGCAAGTAGTCGCGGCGGGAATGGGGCTCCGCCCCGGACCCCGCAAGGGGACTCCGCCCCCGGCTCCGATTGCGGGACCGGAGCGCCTTCGCTCCGGTCCCGTTTTTGTCAGCCGCTTGCCGGCCGCGAAACAGTGCTTACCTTGAGCAAGGGCTCTCTGCCGCCGCCGTTGCCGAATTTTTGCCGGAGGAAAACCATGAGCGACACACGGTTCGCCACTTTTGCCGGAGGTTGCTTCTGGTGCATGGAACCGTCCTTTGCGGGTCTTCCCGGCGTGTTGGAGGTTGTTTCGGGCTATACCGGCGGAAAAACCGCAAACCCCACGTATGAAGACGTCTGCGCGGGAAATACCGGCCACGCGGAAGCCGTGCGCGTCCGCTTTGATCCGGCCGTCATCCGGTACGAGGAACTGCTGGACCTGTTCTGGCGCAACATCGACCCCACGGACGGGGGCGGCCAGTTCGCGGACCGGGGAAACCAGTACCGCAGCGCGATCTTTTACCACGACGCGGCGCAAAAGGCCGCCGCCGAGGCTTCACGCGACGCGCTTGAGGCATCCGGCGTCCTGCCCGGCCCGGTAAAAACCGGCATTGAGGCGGCCGGCCCCTTCTATCCCGCGGAAGAATACCACCAGCAGTTCTGCCGCAAACGGCCCCTGCGGTACCAGGCGTACCGCGAAGGTTCCGGCCGCCCCGCCGGGCTGGCCGCGCTGTGGGGAATCGGGGACAAGAAGCCGCCCGCGCATTGACAGCGCCGGTGCGGGCCTTACTATAGCCCTGCGGTACATGTGCCCTGACGCGCGCGTCAGGGCGCATATTCTTTGACCTCTAACCCGCGTGAACCCCATGCCCGCTGCCCCGCAGTCCATCAGCCCCGCCCCGGCCGAGGCCCGCCGCGTTTCCTCCCTGGAAATCTGGCGGCTGGCCTGGCCCCAGGTGCTGATGATGTTTTTCCAGTTTCTGGTGGGACTTACCGACGTCTGGGTCGCGGGGCAGATCCACCGCGACGTGCAGGCCGTTCTGGGCCTGGTCACCCGCAGCCAGTTCGTGTTTCTGATCGTGGGCATCGCGGTGGCCAACGCTTCGGTCGCGGCCATGAGCCAGTCGCTCGGCGCGGGACTGGAAACGCGGGCCCGCCGGTATGCGGGCCTGGCCCTCAAGATGGGGCTGGCCTTCGCCTTTGCCGTGCTGGCCCTGGCCCTGCTGTTCCGCCGGCCGCTTCTGGCCATCCTGCAGACGCCGGAAGAGATCCGGCCCCTGGCGGAAGGGTTCTGGCCGATCTTTCTGGCATCGCTTCCTTCGAACTATCTGCTTTCCCTGACCGGGGCCATGTTCCGGGCCAGAAAGGTCGTTTTCATCCCCCTGGCCACATCCGCCATGGCCTTCGCGCTCAACGCCGTCACCAGCACCGGCCTGGGCCTGGGCTGGTGGGGCCTGCCCGCCTTCGGCGCCAACGGCATCGCGATCTCGACCTTTATTTCCATCACCGTCATGGCCTGCATCAACGTGATCATCCTGAACCGGCGCGGCGTGCTGGTCAAAAAATCCTTCGCCCCCTGGCGCTGGGAAAAAAAAGCCCTGCCCTATCTGGTCAAGGTCGCCGTTCCCGCCGGGGCCATGCAGGTATCCTGGCAGGTCGGCTATCTGGTGCTGGTGGCGGTCACCGCCTCGCTGCCGTATGACAGCGTCAACGCCCTGGCCGGCATGACCGCCGGCATGTACGTGGAATCCATTCTGTTTCTGCCCGCCTTCGCATTCAACATGACCGGATCCATGCTGGTGGGGCACTGCCTGGGCGCCGGCGACAAGGCGGAAGCCAAACGCGTGGGCTGGCGCATCATCCTGGCCGGGTCCGGGGCCATGACCCTTGCCGCCCTGATTCTGTGGCCGTTCATCAAGGACATCGCCGCGTTCATCGTGCCCGACCCCGACGCGCAGGCTCATGCCATCGTGTATCTGCGCTACAATCTTCTGGCCACGCCCTGTTCCGTCGCCAGCATGACCCTGGGCGGGGTCATGACCGGCGCCGGGGCCACCATTTACAGTTTCGCCGTATTCGGGACCGCCATCTGGCTGGTTCGGCTGCCGCTCGCCTGGTTGTTCGGCCACATCATCTGGCAAAATTCCGAAGGCGTCTTTATGGCCATGTTTCTTTCCCAGGTATTCCAGTCCGTTGTCATGTTATATATTTTCCATGTCCGTGATTGGGGCCGTTTTGCCATGATCCGCCGCCATGTGAGGACCTGACCATGACCAATGTTTCACCCGCTGCCTTCACCCCCCTGTCCCTGGCCGACATGTCCCGGTACCGCGCCTTGCGCGACGCCAGCCGCACCCGCGCGGCGGACTACAGTTTCACCAATCTCTGGGGTTGGGCGGAACATTACGGGCTGGAATGGCGCTTCACCGACACCCTGTGCTGGATCCGCCAGACCCTGCCGGCAGTGCGCTACTGGGCGCCCATGGGCAAATGGAAGGATGTGGACTGGGCCAATGCCCCGGAACTGCATCCGGGCGCGGAATTCATCCGCGTGCCCGAGGAACTGCTCGGCCTGTGGCAGGACGCCCTGCCGGGCCGGATCAGCGCCACGGAAACCCGGGGCCAGTGGGATTATCTGTACGCCGCGCAGGATCTGGCATCCCTTTCCGGCAATCGGTTCCACAAAAAAAAGAACCTGCTCAACCAGTTCATCAAGCTGCACCCGGACCACATCTATGCGGCCATGACCCTGGACTGCGTGGAATCGGTGCTGAAAATGCAGGAAGAATGGTTTCATTGGCGCGAGTTGCCCGCGTCCGAGGCCCTGATCGCGGAAAACACCGCCGTTACCCGCGTGCTCAGCCACTGGGATCAGCTGCCGGGCCTGATGGGCGGGGTACTGATGCTGCAGGGGCGGGTCATCGCCTACACCGTGGGCGAACAACTGACCGATGACACCCTGGTCATCCATTTCGAAAAGGGAACCACCGATTTCAAGGGCATTTACCAGGCCATCAACTGCTTTTTCGCGCGCGACGTGGGTGAAGCCTACGCCTGTATCAACCGCGAGCAGGATCTGGACGACGACGGACTGCGCAAAGCCAAGGAAAGCTACAACCCCGCCGGCTACGTGAAAAAAAGCGCTGTCGGCATCCGCTGAGGGCCGGAAAAACCGGTTGCGCCGCAGCCGGATTGCGGGAGCGGGCCGCAGGACAGCGGAACGAGACGGGCGCGCAAAGCGCTCCCGCCCGCAGGGCGAGCCGCAGGACGCGGCGAGTCACTCCATTTTCGAAGGACGGCCTCAGCCCAGCCAGGTCCGCAGAACCGCCATCAGCACGTCGACTTCAAAGGGTTTGGGAATATGGTCGTTCATGCCGGCATACCGGCAGCGCTGCCGTTCCTCCATCATGGCGTGCGCGGTCATGGCGATGACCGGCAGTGAGGCGAAGCGGGCCTGCTGCCGGATGCGCCGGATGGCCTCATAGCCGTCCATGACCGGCATCTGCAGATCCATCAGCACCAGATCAAAAGGTTCGGCGGCGTTCTCCAGCGCGTCCAGAGCCTCGCGGCCGTTGCCGGCGACGGTCACGCGGGCGCCCGCGGCGCACAGCAGTTCCTCCGCGATTTCCTGGTTCAGGGGATTGTCTTCCGCCAGCAGCAGCAGCTTGCCCGCGAAGGGCGCGCGCTCCTGCGCCGCCGCTTCCGCCGGGACGCGGTCCGCGCCGCGCTGCGCGGCGCGGAGGCCAAAAGGACAGGTGATGATCACCCGCGTGCCCTTGCCGAGTTCCCCGGCCAGTTCAATGTCGCCGCCCATCAGCTGCAGCAGGCGTTTGCAGATGACCAGCCCCAGGCCCGTCCCCCCGAAACGGCGGGTGGTGGAACTGTCCGCCTGGGTGAACGCCTGGAACAGCCGCCGGCGCTGTTCTTCGTCAAGCCCGATCCCGGTGTCGGTCACCGTGAATTCGAGCAGGGCCGTTTCCGCATCCGTGCGCAGAGCGCGGCAGCGCAGGTCCACGCCGCCTTTTTCCGTAAATTTGACCGCGTTGCTGATCACGTTGTTCAAAATCTGCCCCAGACGCAGCGGGTCGCCCGCAAGATCGCAGGGGGTGCCGGGGGCAACGGACACGGACAGGCCTATGTTCTTGTCAGCCGCCTCCTGCGCGAACATGGACCGCACGGCGTCCGTCACGTCGCCGAGGTTGAAGGGAAACGACCCCACAACCAGCTTTCCGGCCTCGATTTTGGAAAAATCGAGGATATCGTTGATGACGCCCAGCAAAGAGCGGGCCGCGCCGTTGATTTTCTGCAGCCGGTCACGCTGCTTGTCGTCGATATCCGCTTGCAGGGCAAGGTGCGAAAGCCCCATGATCGCGTTCATGGGCGTACGGATTTCATGGCTCATGTTGGCCAGAAATTCGCTTTTGGCCCTGTTGGCGCTTTCCGCCGCATCCAGGGCCCGGATCATATCCGTGACGTCGATGACGTTGATCAGCACCCCGGTCAGAGTTCTGTCTTTATACAGCGGCTGCAGCCGCATGCGGATCGCCCGCTCTTCCATGCGCACTTCACACATGACAATGGGATGGTCCGGCGTTTCACGGAACGCGCGCAGAGAGGACGCCGCCTTTGCGCTCTTTTCCGGCGTATGGAACAGGCTGAAATGTCTGTTCATGAAATGTTCGCGCGGCCTGCCCATAAAACGGCACATCCATTCGTTGATTTCGAGCAGAACTCCTGACGCGTCGGTAAAAATGACCCCTTCATCCATGCCGCCGACCATGGCGGAAAATCTGCGGGCCTGGAATTCCGCGTCCTCGCGCAGTTTTTCCGATTCGGCCAGCGAAGACGCCAGCGTGCGGGAAAGCTCCGCCGCTTCCTGCCGGTGTTCGGCCAGCGCCGTTTCATCGCGCACGAACAGCACGACCCGGCCTTCCGGCAATTTTGCGCTGTCGCAGACCAGGATCAGTTTCTGTCCTTCCTTGTGCGCGGCCGGAATTTCCGTTCGCGGCAACGCGCCGGCAAGTTCCCTGTCCGAAACGGAGGGCAGCAGGTCGCGCACGCCCAAACTGACCAGTTCTTCCGCCGTATAGCCGAAAATGGCGCAGGCCGCGGCGTTCACGTCGCGCACGCGCCCGTCGGGTTCAACCAGCAGGACGCCGTACGGCGCATTATCCACGTACGCCCGTCTGCGGGACGCTTCGCGCAGTTTCGCCTTTGTCACCAGCTCCCTGGCCGTGGCCTTGTTCGCCCGCACGGCCCACGCCGCCATCAACGCCGCCCCGGCCGCGCAGACCCCGGCCAGCCAGTACCAGGCCTCCTCCGTTTCCCGGTTCAACTCGCTGCTGGCCCTGCGAAAGACCACCCACCAGCGCTCGGCCATATCCGCCGCCGCCCGCACGGGAGCCGCGGCGAAATCCCAGGCGGCGCCGCCCGCTTCGGTGCGGAACACGGAGTGTTCGAACGGGTCGAGATGGCCGAGCACGGCTTTTGCCTCGACCCGGTTGGCGGAGTTGAGGATTTTGTTCTTGTCCCGGTGGGCCACATAGAGGCCGCGCGAATCCAGGAGTTCAAGGCCGGTGGTCCGGCTCATGGTGAAGTTGGCGATTAGATGGTCGCTGAAATGGCCCAGTTTCACGCCGAAGCCGAAGGCGCCCAGCAACTGGCCCTGGCCGTCCTTGATCGGCACGGCCACCATGAACAGGGGCGGCAGGCCGGGCACGGCATTGGGCTTGGCTTCGCTGATGAAGCCCGCCGAACCTTCCGCCACGGCCTTGATGTAGCTGAAATCAAAGCCGCCCACCCCCACGCTTCTGCCGCCGATGGAATCCACCAGGGAACAGGCGTGGCGCACGATTTTCCGCGTGCCGCCGTCGGTGACCGTCAGGGTTTCCGAAGGATCCCTGAAAAAAATCATGATGTTGATCAGGGTGAAATCCGGCTGCCGGGAATGGATGGATTCAAGATACCGCGTCACCCGGCCGCGCAGGGCCATGTTCCGCGGATCGGCGCAATACTCGCGGACGATCGGGACCGCGGCCAGGGACGCGGCGAACTGCAGCTGGTCGTCAAGCCACAGGCGCAACGCCGTGCTTACCTGCGCCGCAAGGCGCGCGTTCATGTCCCAGGACAGGGAACGGCGCTGTTCATAGATCTGGCGGTAAGAGAAAACGCCGATGCCCGTAAAAAGCGCGAACGAAAAAACACAGGTCAGCAGAACGAAAAATTTACCGCCCGGATTGAATAAAACGCGCCACTGCATGCTGTCATACCGCCCAGTTATGGCGTGTGAGGAAACGGAATGTTTCCGGCGCGGAAAAACGACAAAAAATACCTGAAACGCATCGCGCCAGATGCAGGCGCGTGTGTTTCAGGTGTTATAATAAAAAGTACCGCAAAATATCAATACGTGTTTTCGCATCGTGCCGTTTTGCATGCGATATGCGTGATGCCTCACCGCGCAATTCAGCCCCGCGCGGCATACAGCGGCACGTCTTTGCGCCCCGTGCTTCACGCCAGCCGCGCGGGCCGCCGGGCACGGGGTCCGGCTACACGTCCATCTGGAAATCGACCCTGATTTTGTACATGCGCTTCGCGGGCAGGTTCAGAACGGGCACGCCCGTCGCGGCCGTGATGTCCGCCAGCGTCTTTTCCACATCCGCCCGCGACGGGCCGATACAGGTGAACCACACATTGTACGCATGGTCGCGCAGGTAATTGTGGGTGACGCCGGGCTGCGCGTTGACCTGGCCGATGAAGGCGTCCAATTTTTCCGGCGGCGCTTTGGCCGCGCACAGCGTGCTGTGAAAACCCAGTTTTCCGGACTGGAAATTGGCCCCGATGCGGCGGATAAGCCCCCTGCCGCGCATGGCGCGCACACGCGCGAGGGCTTCTTCCTCCCCCACGCCGGCGGCCGCGCCGATGGCCGCATAGGGCCGGGAGACCAGCGGAAATCCCGACTGGATCAGGCCGAGTATCTTTCTGTCCGCCGCATCCAGCACCGCATCCAGCGCCGCATCCGGGGCCGCATCAACGGCCGCGCCGCCGGCGGCCGGCGCATCCTCGCGGTTGCCGGGGAATTGTTCCGCCATCGCAAAGCTCCTCACAAACCGCCGCCGCAACCGCCGATTCCCGCGCAGCTGCCTCCGGAAGGCATCCGCCCGGTCCCGGCCGCGCCGGAACGCGCGGGAGTATGGGCGCACAGGGGTTCTTCCGCCATGTATTCGCCGGTCAGGCTGTACGCGCGCGCGCGGCAGCCGCCGCAAACGCCGTGGTATTCGCAGACGCCGCATTTGCCCGCATAGGCGGACTTGTCGCGAAACCGTAAAAAGGGCGCCGCAGTGCGCCAGATTTCCGGAAACGGCGTGTGAAAGACGTTGCCGCAATCCAGTTCAAGATATCCGCAAGGCTGCACCTGCCCGGTATGGCTGATAAAACAGAAGCCCGTGCCGCCCAGGCAGCCGCGGGTCAGCGCGTCCATGCCGAAACTCGCGGGGGTCACGGCCAGGCCCTCGGCCCTGGCCCGCTGGCGCATGATGCGGTAATACTGCGGCGCGCAGGTGGCTTTCAGGTGCATGTCCGTGGTTTTGCGGAAATCGTAAAACCAGTTGAGCGTTTGCTCGTATTCATCCGCGCTGATGATCTGGTCCCGCAGGGCGTCGGCCCGGCCCATGGGAACCAGCAGAAAAATATGCCAGGCCGCCGCGCCCAGACGCTCCGCCAGAGAAAATATGGTTTTGAAATGCCCCAGGTTGTCCCTGGTGACCGTGGTGTTGATCTGGAACGGCACGCCGGCCTCGCGCAAGTGCGCGATACCCCGCAGCGCCGCGTCAAAAGCCCCTTTCTCCCCGCGAAACGCATCGTGAAAATCCGCGTTCGCTCCGTCAAGGGAAATGGAGCACCGCGCGATGCCCGCGTCCGCGATTCTTCGCGCGGCCTCGGCCGTGATCAGGGTGCCGTTGGGGGCCATCACGGCCCTCAGGCCCTTGTCCCGCGCATAGGCGGCCAGTTCGTAGATATCCGGCCGCAGCATGGGTTCCCCGCCGGTGAAGATGACGATGGGGCTGCCCACTTCCGGAAAGGTATCGAGAAGCGCCTTTGCCTCGGCCGTGCCGCATTCGCCGGGATAGGGTTCGCTGTGCGCCTGCGCCCGGCAGTGGCGGCAGGCCAGGTTGCACGACCGGGTGACTTCCCAGGCGACCAGGCGCAGAACCGGCGATCCGTCCGCCAGCACGCGCGGGCCGGCCGCCCCGCGGCCGCCGGGATGGTCCGTCACGGAACCCGGATTCACTGCACCAGTCCTTTTTCCAGAAGTTCCGCGGCGAAATAGGTGATGATCATATCCGCCCCGGCCCGTTTGACGCCCGCCAGCGCTTCCAGAACCACGGCGGTTTCGTCAATCCAGCCGTGGCCGCCCGCCGCCTTGATCATGGAGTATTCGCCGCTGACCTGGTACGCGGCCAGGGGCAGGTCGCACATGTCCCGCACGCGGCGCAGAACGTCCAGATACGGCAGGGCGGGTTTCACGATCAGCATGTCCGCGCCTTCGGCGATGTCCGCCGCGGCTTCGCGCAGGGCTTCGCGGGCGTTGGGAGGGTCCATCTGGTAGGTTTTGCGGTTGCCGAATTTCGGGGTGGATTCCGCCGCTTCGCGGAACGGCCCGTAAAAGGCGGACGCGTACTTCACCGCATAGGACATGACCGGGATATGGGCAAACCCTTCGCCGTCAAGCAGGTTTCGCATGGCCGCGACCCGGCCGTCCATCATGTCCGAAGGGGCGATGATGTCGGCCCCGGCCCTGGCGTGCGAAAGCGCCACCCGGCTGAGCACGTCCACTGTTTCTTCGTTGCGCACCAAGCCTTCGGGACTCAAGATGCCGCAATGGCCGTGGGAAGTGTATTCGCACAGGCACACGTCGGTGATGACCACCAGCTGCCTGAAGCGTTCTTTCAAACGCCGCACCACGCGCTGCACGATGCCGTCTTCCGCGTGGGCTTCGCTGCCCAGTTCGTTTTTCCGGTTCGGAATGCCGAACAGAAGGCAGCTGCGCAGGCCCGCGCCAACGGCTTTCGCCACGGCCTCTTCCAGGGCGTCCGGCGAAAACTGGAACTGCCCCGGCATGGATATGATGGGTTTGGCAAAGCCCTTTTCCGGCGTGTCCACCGCGAAATAGGGCATGATCAAATCTTTGGGCCGCACGAAATTCTCGCGGACCATTTCCCGTAGGGTACCCGTGCGGCGCAGCCGCCTGCCTCTGTGTATCATCATAGTCCGATCTCCGCATTCGTTAAATAGCAGGCCGGGTCCTCGGCCCAGACGTCGCCATGCACGGCTTCCGCCCTGGCCCTGAAATTGCCGCCGCAAACGGAAAGAAAGCGGCAGCGGGCGCAGCGGCCTTTGACATGCGCCTGCTTGGTCTTAAGTTTGTGCAACAGTTCAATGGCCGGATCAAGCCAAATTTCCGAAAAAGGGCGTTCCAGCACATTGCCGAAGCTGTGATTGCGCCAGAACTGGTCGGCGTGCACGGACCCGTCCCAGGAAATGCAGCCGATGCCCCTGCCGGAACTGTTGCCTTCGTTGAACTGCAGGAGTTCGAAAACCTGCTTTGCCCTTTCCGGATCCTCACGCAACAGGCGCAGCCAGATGTAGGGACCGTCCGCGTGGTTGTCCACGGTCAGCACTTCCTTGGTCAGGCCCGCATCGAAAAAGGCTCTGGTCCGGTCCAGGATCAGGTCGACCAGAGCGCGGGTCTCCTGATGATTCAAATCTTCTTGAATTAATTCAGAGCCGCGCCCGGCATAGACCAGATGGTAAAAACAAATCCGCGGGATCTCAAGGTCGCGCACAAGATCGAACAGCAGAGGCACCTGGTCGGCGTTGCGGCGGTTGATGGTGAAGCGCAGCCCCACCTTCAGGCCTTCGGCCTGGCAGTTTTCAATGCCCTGCAACGCTTTTTTGAACGAGCCCGGCACAACGCGAAAGCGGTCGTGCACATCTTCGCCGCCATCCAGGGATATGCCCACATAAGAAAGACCCACGGTTTTGAGTTCCCGCGCCTTTTCCTTGCTGATCAGGGTGCCGTTGGTGGAGATGACCGCGCGCATCCCTTTTGCCGTGGCGTAGCCGGCAAGTTCCGTCAGATCCCGGCGCACCAGCGGTTCGCCCCCGGAGAACAAGATCACGGGGGAACCGAACGCGGCCAGATCGTCGATAATGCGTTTGCCCTGATCCGTGCTGATGGCGTCCGCGCCTGATTCGTCCAGGGCCTGGGCGTAGCAGTGGACGCAACGCAAGTTGCAGCGGCGGGTCATGTTCCAGACCACCACCGGTTTTTTATCCGCGGAAAACTGGAGCAAATGCGAAGGCAGGGCGCCGGAATGCCGGCCGTAACGAAGCGCGTCGGAAGGTTCAACCTGGCCGCAGTACAATTTTGAGATGCCTATCATTATGATTTCCGAAACAATTCAATGTATATTAAAATAAAGGTTCCGTCACACCCTGTAACCCGGCCAGGGCAAAAAGCAGGATCAGGGAGGCTTTAGCGCCGGCCTGGCTGCCTTCCGGCGCGAACCATTCATCCATGGCGTGGGTGCCGCCGGTGTCGCCGCCCGTGCGCACGACCACGGCGGGGATGTTCCGGCTGATGGGCGCATTGGCGTTGGTGCTCGAATGCGGCATCAGCACGGGCTGAACCCCGGCGGCGGCGGACGCGGCCCAGGCGGCCTGCACGATCGGCGCGCCGGGGGGCTGTTCCCCGGCCGGGCGGTCGCCGATGGGCACGCACTCCAGGGTGAGAGCCACGCCGCTTTCCGCGCGGAAGGCGTTCTCTTCGGCCACCGCGTCGCGGACCGCGCCCAGCATGAGCGCTTCCAGGCCGGCCAGGGCGGCGGAGGAAACCGAGCGCATATCCAGCTTGCAGCGCGCTTCCCGCGCGATGGAATTGACCGAAGTGCCCCCTTCCACCACCCCGACCGTGCAGGTCGTTTTGGGTGATCCCGGCGGCGTGACCGCCGCCATTTTCGCAATGGCCCTGCCCATGGCGTGAATCGGGCTGGGCAGGCCGTAGGCCGACCAGCTGTGCCCGCCGGGGCCGGAGAACACAAATTCGTAGCGTTTGGAACCCACCGCCCCGTAAACAAGATTGCCCGCGGGCCCCGGTTCCACACTGACCACGGCGGCAATGGCGGGATAGTCGTCAAGCAGCCCCTTGATGCCCCGGATGTCGCCTTCGCCCTCTTCGCCCGCCGTGCCGCCCAGCAGCAGCGGCGATACGGGCTCAAGGCCCGCGCGGCGGATGGCCCGCAGCAGGGAGAGCACCGTGGCCAGCCCCGCCGTATCGTCGCCGATGCCGGGGCAGTACAGGCAACCGTTCTTTTCCGTGACCGCAAGAGGCGTTTCCCTGGCGAAAACCGTATCCAGATGGGCCTCGAAAACGATCAGCGGGCCTGCGCCGTCCCGCCCGCGCACAAAGCCGAAGGCATTGTCGTGCCTGTCGATGAAACAGTCTTCCGCCCCGTAGCGTTCCAGCTTTTCCGCGAACATGGGCGCGCGCAGTTCCCTTTCCGCGAAGGGCGCGCCGTGCAGCAGGACCATTTCCTTCAATTCCGCTATCTTGGCGTCCTGGTCCGCGTCAAGGAAAGCCAGGGCTTCGCGCATGCGCGGATCCTCCAGCAAAGCGTTGACCGCGGCCTGTATCGTCGGCTCGACAGTGTAGGACATGGCTGCTCCTCCCAGATTCAGGCGGCGTTCGCGCCGCGCCGCGCTCCGCAACGACGCGCCGTGGTCCCCGGCTTCGGGGTACGGCACCAGCCGCAGCGGGCAAAAGCGCCTTCCCTCGCAATGCCGAAATAGTACCCCAGCCCCGGACGGAATGCAAACCGGGCGGCGAACGTTCGCCCGCCGCGCGTGCCGCCTGCTTGCCGGGCCGCCCCCCCCGGGGGGGGAAAGGCGGCGGAACCGCGCCGCGGCGGGCTGCCGCCCCCTGCCGGAACATCTTGACACCCCCACCCCGTCAGGCTAGATAACGGAGGAGCCGGGCGGCGGAACCGCCGCCAACCCCGCCAGGTCCGAAAGGAAGCAACGGTAACGGTTGTGCCGGGTGTCCGGCTCCTCAAGAGGCCGAAAGACCGCTCTTTCGGCCTCTTGCGATTTTTCCCATTTTGCCATTGGAAAACGTGGTCAAATGCGCTAAGAGAAGACGTCTGTTTCACGGCTGATTCAAAAACGGCACACGCCGTTACAGCAATATACTTTATCAATAAGGCAAAAAGCTCATGGCCAAGATAATGGATTCCATCCTCGGCTTGTTTTCCAGTGATCTCGCCATTGACCTGGGCACGGCGAACACGTGCGTGTATGTGAAGGGCAAGGGCATCGTGCTGCGTGAGCCGTCGGTGGTGGCGGTCAAAAAAGATTCCCGCGGGGCCAACATGGTTCTGGCCGTCGGGCAGGACGCCAAACGCATGCTGGGCAGAACCCCCGGCAACATCCAGGCCATCCGCCCCATGAAGGACGGGGTTATCGCCGATTTTGAAGTGGCCGAATCCATGCTGCGCCATTTTATCTCCAAAGTGCACAATTCCCGCCGTCTGGTGCGGCCCCGCATCATGATCTGCGTGCCCACCGGCATCACCCAGGTGGAAAAACGCGCGGTCAAGGAATCGGCCCAGAGCGCGGGCGCGCGCGAGGTGTACCTGATAGAGGAACCCATGGCCGCGGCCATCGGCGCGAATCTGCCCATTCAGGAACCCACCTCGAACATGGTCGTGGACATCGGCGGCGGCACCACGGAAGTGGCGGTCATCTCCCTTTCGGGCATCGTGTATTCCAAATCCGTGCGCGTGGGCGGCGACAAGATGGACGAAGCCATCATGACCCACGTCAAGCGCAAGTACAACATGCTGATCGGCGAATCGTCGGCGGAAGAAATCAAGATCAGCATCGCTTCCGCCTATCCCATGGACCCTGAACAGGAAATGGAAGTCAGAGGCCGGGACCTTGTCACCGGCATTCCGCAGAATATCATCATCACCTCTGAAGAAGTGCGCAAGGCCATATCCGAACAGGTGGACAGCATTGTCCAGGCCGTGCGCATCGCCCTGGAGCAGACCCCGCCGGAACTGGCGGCCGACATCGTCGTGCGCGGCATCGTGCTGACCGGCGGCGGCGCGCTGCTCAAGGGGCTGGACCAGCTTCTGCGCGAAGAAACATCGCTGCCGATCACGGTGGTGGACGATCCTCTCTCCACCGTCGCCATCGGCACCGGCAAGGCTCTCGACAATATCCATATCCTGAAGGAGGTCTGCATAGATTAACGCCTTCAGAATTCGCCGCATCGTCTGGGCGGTCATTTTCGCCCTGTTCGCTTTTCTTGCCCTGTACACGTGGAACACCCGGACCGGGTATCTGGACCTGCTCGCGGAGCGCAGCGGGCTTGAGGTCACGGGGTTCCTTCTGCGGCCCGGCGTCTGGGCCAAGGATACGCTCGCCGGATACTGGAAACAGTATCTCGCCCTGGTGGGCGTCGCCGAAGAAAACGCCCGCCTGCGCGACGAAGTGCGGCGGGCCGAATACTCCCTGGCCTCCATGCGCGAAGAAAAAGCCGAACTGACGCGGCTGCGCGATCTGATGGCCTTTTCTCCCCCCGAAACCTGGCATACCATGGGTGCGCGCGTGCTGACCGGCCGTTTCGGCCCCGCCGCCGCCCTTGAATCCGTCATGATCAACAGGGGATTCGCTTCCGGCGCCGCCCCCGGCACGCCCCTGGTTACGCACCAGGGCCTCGCGGGCAGGGTCTTCCGCGCTTCCGCCCACACGGCGACGGTGCTGTTGCTGACGGACCGCGCCTTCCGGGTCGCCGTCGTCACCGAAAAGGGCCGGGTGCCGGGCGTGCTGGCGGGAACAGGGGCGCGCGCCAACCTGGAAGTGCGCTACGTGGCCCCGAACATGCCGGTGGAACCGGGCGAACTGCTGGTCACTTCCGGCCTTGACGGCGATTTTCCCAAAGGCGTCCCCGTGGCCAGGGTCATCAGCGCGGAACCGGGCAACGAAACCCTGTTCCAGCAGGTTCAGGCCGCGCCCCTCGTGCCGCTTGACACCATGGAAGAGGCGCTTCTGCTTATCCCGCCCGCGGAATGGCCCGGCAGACAGGCCGCCCGCGCGGACGCGCGGGAACCTGTCCCCCCCGTCCTGCGCCAGGGCGCGGCGAAAGGCGCCGCGGTCCCGTCGGGCACCGTGAACCAGGGGACGCTTCGCCGCCCGGCGGCCCGTTGACGGTGCGGCCATGACGCTTTCTCCCGCGTACCGCAGCGTTCTCTGGTGGGCCGTCTATCTGTGCCTTGCCCTGTGGGTGCAAAAAATCCTGCCCGGCATCGACGCCTTCACCCCCGCGCTGATCCTCGCCTGTCAGGAAAAACACCCCTGGCAGCTTTTGTGGCTCATGCTGATCTGCCTGCTGATCCAGGAAGGCACCGGCAACCTGGCTTTCGGCGGCGGCATCCTCTATTACGGCGCTCTGGTGGCCATGTTCCGTATCGGGCAGCTGTTTTTCGTCACCAGCGGGCTCTTTTTCGTGCTGCTGCTGTCTCTGGGCCTGGGCCTGGTGCGCGCGGGCATCCTGCTGACGTTCATCTCCCTGCAGAGTCTGGCGGTACCGCCTTTGCGGCTGGCGGAAGAGACGCTGGTCCAGGTTCTGCTTATCCCCCCCCTGTGGGGCGCGGCTCTTTTGACCCGCAGATGGTTTGTGCGCCATGAAGACGATGGAATTTGAGCCGGAAGGGCACCAGGCGCCGCGCATCGGCCTGTTTCTGCTGTACGGCTGCGTCGCGTTCCTGTTTGTGTTCTTCGTGCTGCGGCTGTGGTATCTGCAGGTTCTGCGGGGCGAAGACTACGCCCGCCAGGCGCATGAAAACCGGCTGCATCTGGAACGGATATATTCCAACCGGGGTCTGATCCTGGATAGAAAAGGCCGGCTGCTGGCCGAAAACCGCCCGGCATACTGCATCGCCGTCACCCGCGACGACTGCCCGGACATCCCGGCCTCTCTCGCCCAGATCAGCCAGTGGACAGGCGTCCCCCCGGACACGCTGACCGCCAAATACCAGCAGGACCGGAGCAAGGTTCTGTCCTTCGAGCCCCAGATCCTGATTTCCGACATCCCCTTCGCCATCCTGATGCAGATTGAAACGCAGCTGCCCCAATGGCCGGGGCTGTCCATCGTCATCCGCCAGCGCCGCCATTACCCGCAGGGGCCGCTTTTCTCCCATATCCTCGGTTACGTGGCCGAAGCGAACGAAAAAGAAATGGAAGCGGACAAGGAACTGGCGCTGGGCGACATCGTGGGCAAACAGGGCCTGGAACTGCGGCTGGAAAAACGTCTGCGCGGGAAAAAGGGCCTGCAGGAAATCGAAGTGGACGCCAAGGGCAGGCAACTGGCGCGCGACGTCAAAGAGGCGCCCGTCGGCGGCGAGAATATCGCGCTGTCCCTGGACATGGACATGCAGCAGGCGGCGGCCGACGCGCTGGGCGACGAGGCGGGCAGCATCGTGGTCATGGAACCGTCCACCGGCCGGCTGGTCGCCCTGCTGACCAAACCGGCCTTTGACAACAACGCCTTTGCCGCGAGGCTTTCGCACAAGGAATGGGAAGCGCTGCGCACCGATCCCCGCCATCCCCTCATGAACCGCAGCATCCAGAGCGTGTATCCGCCCGGTTCCGTATGGAAGCTGATGATGGCGGGCCTTGTCCTGTCCGAAGGCATCAGCCCCAAGGAAACCGTCAACTGCACCGGATCGGTGCATCTGGGTTCCCACACCTTCCGCTGCTGGCGGGCAGGCGGGCACGGCCGAGTTGACATGCTGCAATCGTTGGTGCAATCGTGCGACGTATACTATTACCAGATGGCGGAACGCATCGGCATCGACAAGCTGGCCGCCTATGCCAAAGCCTGCGGTTTCGGCGATCTGACGGGCATCAACCTGCCCCATGAGCAGAAAGGGCTTGTTCCGGACAGGGCCTGGCGGCGCAGCCGCGGGGAAACCTGGCAGAAAGGGGAAACCCTGAATGTGTCCATCGGGCAGGGCTCGACCCTCGTCACCCCCATTCAGTTGGCGACCTTTGTCGCCGCCCTGGTCAACAACGGGGTCATACTCAAGCCCAACCTGATGGCCACCGCGCCGCCGGAGCGGAAAGGCACGCTGCCCATGTCGCCGGAAGCGCGCAAATTCATTCTGGACGCCATGCGCCAAACCGTCGAAGCCCCCGGCGGCACGGCAAAGCGTCTGTACCGGCCGGACGCCGTCATCGGCGGCAAGACCGGCACCGCCCAGGTGGTGAAAATCGGCGACGTGCGCCTGAAAAAGCACCAGATGAGCTACGAACATCGCGACCACGCCTGGATCGCGTCCTGGGGCACCAAGGACGACAAGACGTACGTGGTCATTGTCATGCTGGAGCACGGCGGCGGCGGCGGCGCGTCCGCCGGTCCCGTGGCCCGGCAGATGTACGAAAGCCTTTTCGGCCCCGCGCCCGCGGAAAAAGGAAAGGAGCAGCGCCAATGACCCCCATGGACCGCCGCCTTATCACCCACGCCAACTGGAGCCTGGTCGGTTTCCTGGCCCTGCTCTTTTGCATCGGCCTTGCCAATTTGTATTCCGCAAGCGGCATCCGGCTCGGCGAAGGGGTGGAAGTTTCCTCGTACTACCAGCAGCAGATGGTCTGGGGCGGGGTGGGCGTCTGCATCATGGTCGCCTGCATGTCTTTTGATTACCGCCATCTGAAAAGCCTGGCCCCGATTCTGTTCATCGGCAGCATCATCCTGCTGGCGCTGGTCCTGGTCATGGGCACGTCGGCCAAGGGCGCTGCCAGATGGCTGCACATCGCGGGCCGCCCCTTTCAGCCCAGCGAGGTGGCCAAAGTCAGCGTGCTGATCATGGGCGCGAAAATGCTAGCCCTTACACGCGAACCCCTGGGCTGGCGGCAGCTTTTCGCCATCCTCCTCATGGGGTTCATTCCCGCCGGCCTTATCTTCCGCCAGCCGGATCTGGGCACCTGTCTGCTGGTGCTGCTGCTGCTCGGCGGCATGATCATGTACCGGGGGGTGAAAGGCTATGTGCTGAAAGTCTGCTGCGTGGTCGTTCCGCTGCTGCTGCCGGCGGGCTGGCTGTTCCTCAAGCCGTACCAGAAACAGCGCCTGCTGACCTTCTGGGATCCGAGCAACGACCCGCTGCACACGGGGTACCACATCAACCAGTCGCATATCGCCATCGGGTCCGGCCAGATGTGGGGCAAGGGCTTTCTGGAAGGCACCCAGAACCAGCTGCGCTTTCTGCCCGAAAAGCATACGGATTTCGCCTTCTCCGTATTCGGCGAGGAACACGGCTTTATCGGCTGCGTCCTGCTGCTCGCCGTCTTCTGCTTTTTCCTGCTGAGCATCCTGAACACGGCCCGCGACGCCAAAGACCGCTTCGGCAGCATTCTGGCGGCCGGGATCTTTTTCTACTTCTTCTGGCAGATCCTGATCAACATGGGCATGACCATGGGATTGATGCCGGTGGTGGGCATTCCGCTGCCCTTCATCAGCTACGGCGGGTCCGCCACCCTGGTCAATTTCTGCCTGCTGGGGATCGTTCTCAACATCTCCATGCGGCGCTTCGTCTTCAAGACCACGTAGCATGCTTGATTCAAAAAGGAAATTCGGGCATTATCGGCAACTATGCTGAAGACACTCCCGCATAAAGGAGCGGACCATGGCAAAAGACGAATTCAACGCCTTTCTCGGAGCGGGCACGGTATATCAGGGGCAGTTGAATTTTCTTGGCGCCGTCCGCATTGACGGCCAGTTCGTCGGCGAAATCAAGTCCGAAGGAACGCTGATCCTCGGCCAGGACGCCAAAGTGGAAGGCAACGTGCACGTCAGCCAGCTGATCCTCAGCGGGAGCATCAGCGGCGACATCACCGTCACGGGCAAGACCATCATGCACAAAACCGCCCACCTTACGGGGGATTTCGCGACCAAACTGCTGATTATGGAAGAAGGCGCCGTTCTGCAGGGTAAAATCAGCATGGACCCCTCGCGGGAGACGGCGGGCAAAGAATCCGCGGCCTGAACCGTTTTCAAGGTTGTTTTTCATGGCGCAGCATTTTTTCCGCTCCACTTTTTTGGCCTTGTGCCTCTGCGACTGCGCTGCCGTTCTGTTTTCCTGCACCATCGCAGTGCTGCTGCGCGCGGCCTTCGGCGGCATCGTGTTTTCCCTGTACGCCGGCGCCCTGTCCTTTTTGCTCATTTTTCCCCTGCTGTACCTTACCCTGGGCCTGTATCCGGGCCTTTTTCTGCGCAATCCCGAAGAGTTGAAACGCCTCACCATCGCCACCAGCACCGGCTTCATGCTTCTGGCCCTGGTGTTTTTCCTGGCCAAGGCCGGGGCGTCCTATTCCCGCGCCGTGCTGCTGCTTGCCTGGTTTTTCTGCCTGTTCAGCGTGCCCTTTGCCCGCTGCGTGCTGCGCCGGCGTTGCGGCAGGGCCCCCTGGTGGGGGTATCCCTGCGTTCTGTTCGGCCGGGGAAAACATATAACCGCCCTTTGCCGGGCGTTTTCCGGCGCGGCGAACCAGGGGCTGCGCGCCACGGTCCTGGTGCTGCCCCACGGCGACCCTGTTCCCGAGTGCGCGGATTTCACGGACCGTTTGCGCATCGTGCGCGCCGACCCCGCGGACAGCGCGGACAGAGAAACCCTGTCGTCCCTGGCCGCCGCGATTCCCGGCGTGTATGCCGTGCTCAGCCTTGCCGGGTTCAGCGACAGCGAACGCCTGCGGTGGATGCAGTGCATCGACATCCGGTTTCAACGTGTGGTGGTGGTTCCCGAAATGCCCCTGGGCGGCAGAATCTGGGCCATGGCCGCCACCATCGGCGACATGCCCGGCCTGCTTCTGCGCCAGAACCTGCTCGACGCGCGCAGAATGGCGTCCAAACGGTTTCTTGATCTGGCCATCACGCTGCTGGGCGGCATTCTGCTCTTTCCTCTGCTCTGCGGCCTTGCGTACCGCATCCGCCGCGACAGCCCCGGGCCGGCCCTGTTCCGGCAGGAACGCATCGGCCGGAACGGCAGGCGCTTTATGGTCTACAAATTCCGGACCATGGTTCTTGACGCGGAGGAAAGGCTGGCCGCGCATCTGGCCGCGAACCCGGACGCGCGGGCGGAATGGGAAGCGACCCAGAAACTGAAGGACGACCCGCGCATCACCGGGGTCGGGGCTTTTCTGCGCCGGACCAGCCTGGACGAACTGCCCCAGATCATCAACGTGCTGCGCGGCGAGATGAGTCTGGTGGGACCGCGGCCCATCGTGGAGGACGAAATCGCCCGCTACGGCGAATACTTCACGCTGTACGGCAGAGTCCGTCCCGGCATCACCGGCCTGTGGCAGGTGTGCGGCCGCAACAACCTGCCCTATCCCGACAGGGTCAGCCTTGACCGGCATTACATCTGCAACTGGTCGCTGTGGATGGACCTTTCCATCATCATCCGGACCATCCCCGAAGTGCTGCGCTGCTCCGGAGCGTATTAGGGCAGTTTCGCCCTGATCTGTTCGGATACATGGAACGGCCCCGCATTCCGCATGCGGGGCCGTTCCGATTTTCGCGCGCGCGGGGGCGAACGGCGGCGTTCAGCCGCCCAGGCCGTTCAGAACCACCAGGAACTGGTAATTCTGCTCTCCGGTGTCCGAACTCATTCTGGCGATCAACTGGAAACACTGGTGGGTGTAGATGAAGTCCAGCGTACGCTCCACGTCGTCGTTGTTCTCGTAATCGCGGCTGTAGGCGAAGCGCAGGGACAGCGGACCGAAAAGATTGAGCGTGCCCTGCAGGTCCAGGGTCTTGATATCCTGATCCCGCTTGCGGGTGTATTCGTCAAGCGCCTTGCGGTAGCCGAGGCCCGTGTAGAACGTGCCCCAGGCGGGATAGTTCAGGGAAATGCCGTGCTCGTGCCGGGTGAACAGGTTCATGTACGGCGACCAGTAGCTGCGCGAAAGCAGGGAAACATACTCGTCAAGCCCGATCTGCACTTCGGTCCTCACATCGGAGAAAGGCCGGCGCGCATACCGGTCGCGTTCGTCGTCGCGGGTGGCCTCGCGGATATCGTAGCCCTGCTCCAGGGTCAGGCGGATCAGGTCCAGATAATCGGTCGCAACCGCCGGCTGCGGGGCTTCCCCCGGTTTGGCCGCTTTCTGGGCCACCACCCGTTCCCGCTTGCGGGTGATGATATTGGTCACGGAATAGGTCAGTTCATTGGTCGCCCGGATGCGGTCTTCGCCGTCGTATTTCGGGTTGCGGCTCTGGTCCACCAGAGGGATGTTGGCATAGCCCACTCTGGGTTGCACCGCGTGGCGCACGGCCGTCCAGCGGCTTTTCCCGATGGTGCCGTTGTTCGCCGCCAGGGGCGCCGCGCTCAGGGGAAACACCCGCGCCACTTCCGTTGACCCCATGACCTGGTATTCCGGCACCGTTTGCGAATCGCCGTTCTGCAAGGGCTCGCTGCGGTTTTCCTTGTCCACCTTGTCCGTGGCGTACAGAGCCTGGCGCACGCCGGCGGTTGCGATCACCGAACCGTAGCGGCCGTTCACGGGCAGCGTCAGTTGGGGGGTGACCGTGTATCTGGCCCCGCGCGTGCCGTTGCGGCGGTACATGTACCCCGCTTCCGTGCTGGCGGCTATTTCCAGAGGCAGGCCTTCAATCAGCCCGCCCTTGTGCAGGTACGCGCTGGCCTGGGGCAGGCGCTGCACCGTGGGGTCGGAAGTCAGGCCCTTGTTGCCGTGCCCCAGAGTCTGGTCCTGCGTGTATGCGGCACCGAAGGCGACGGATACGCGTTGCCAGTCGCGGAACAACAGCAGACCGCTTTCGCGGGTCTGGTCCCGTTCGCGGATGTCGCGGCGGAACAGGTTGAACATCTGTTCCCGGCTGCGGTTGAAGCCGGAATAGCCGCTTTTGAATTCATGCAGAAAGTTCTGGTCGGACACAAAGTCGATGTTGGCCCGGAACTTCCATTTGGGGTCGCCCAGCAGGGGCGTGTCGTACATGCCCCGCACCCAGTACCGCTGGTCGTTGGTCCGGATCAGGCCGTCGCTGGAGTTGGTCTCATCCTCACTGTCCTTGAGAACGCGCTGGCTGTCGGACAGCCAGTCCAAACGCAGCCAGAGCCCTTCATGGGCGGAAGGGCGCGAACGGTACTGCACGCCCTGCATCAGACCGTGCTTTTCCATGACGTATTCGTTGAGCAGCAGGTCCCGGCTCTGGTCTATGGCCCAGAAATACGGCTGGTTGTAATAGACGCCGCGCTCGCTGCTGCGCCCGAATTCCGGGGGCAGAAAGCCGGACTGGCGGTCCTTTTTGGCCGGCATCAGCAGCCAGGGACTGTACATCACCGGGGTGTCGGCGACCTGAAAACGCGAACGCCAGAGCTGCGCGTACCCGTCCAGTTCGACCACGGCTTCGTCCGCCAGCAGCGACCAGGCGGGCACGTCGCCGTCGCAGGCGGTTATCTTGGCCTGCTTGAACGTGTAGACGTCGCCCCAATGCTTGTCCACGCGGTCGCCCGAGAAATAAATGTGGGGGCCGTCCATGAAGACTTCCCCCTTTTTCAGCCAGCCCACGCGGCTGCTCAGATCGAATTCCGCCTCTTCCGCCTTCATCTGGTCTTTCCCCATCAGGGCGGAAACGTGTCCCTTCAGGAACACCCATTTCGTCGTGCTGTAATAGCGGGCGTAATCGGCTTTCAGGTATTCCCCGCCGCGCCGCAGCACGACGTTGCCGTACGCTTCCATAATTTCGCTGTCGTTCCGCGAACTGACCTTGTCCGCCGACAGGGTCCAGGTCACGGATTTGTCGTCTTCCGCCTTCATGGTCAAGGCGCCGCCCGCCTGCGCGTCCGCGGAAGGTTCGGCGGCCGCGGCGTTCCGCGCGGGAGGCGCCGTCGCCGATTGGGCTTTCGGGCCCCGCGCCTGAGCCGGGACCGGAGTCCAGACGGCACAGGCCGTCAGACAGAAGAGGGCCATTGCAAAAAGAAATCCGGTCCGGGACGAAAACGGCCGGCACGCCGCACAACTCATGTCAGCCCCGATTACAGGTTGAATGTGCTTAAAAGACAGCGTAAGGACACTTATTCGGGAGTACATACCATGCCTCACGCCGAAGAGCAAAGACTTTCCCATTCCGGACTGCCCCTTGCCGGCATCCGCCTGGACCTCCTGCGCGCCAACTGGCGGCATCTACGCGGCCTGGCGGGCGACGCGGCGGCGGATTCCTGGCCCGCCCTGATGCCGGTCATCAAGGCCGACGCCTACGGGCACGGCCTTGTGCCCACGGCCCGGACCCTGCTGGAAGACGGCGCCCGCGCCCTGGCGGTCGGGTCCGTGGCGGAGGCCGTTTTTCTGCGCCGCGGCCTGGCCGGAAAAGCGGGGGAAAACGCGCGCATCGTTCCCCTGCTCGGCCTGCGGACAGCCGAAGAGGCCCGCGACATCACCGCCCATGCCCTGACGCCCTTTGTCCACAGCCCGGCCCAGCTTGACCTGCTTGCCGCCGCGCTCGGGAACCGGGCGGCCGGCGCGGAGCGGCTGCCCGTGGTCATAAAAATAGATACCGGCATGTCCCGGCTGGGGTTTTCCGCGGACGAACCCGCCGCCCTTGTCGCGCGGCTGCGCGCGCATCCGGAACTGCGGCCGTCCCTGCTGGCCACCCATCTGGCGGCGGCGGACGATCCGGCGGCCCTGGGCAGCGCGCAAGAGCAGATACGGCGTTTCCGGGCGGTATTCGAAGCGCTGCGCGCCGTCTGGCCCGACATCGCCCCGTCTTTTGCCAATTCCCCCGGCACCCTGGCGGAGCGGGAACTGGCCCACGGATTTCCCTTCCACGTCCGGCGGCCGGGTTTCGCCCTTTACGGCGGCAACCCTTTCGCCGGAACGTCCCTGGCACATCTGGGCGCGGCTCTGCGGCCGGCCATGGAGGTCACCGCGCCGGTGCTCTCCGTGCACGATCTGGCCCGGGGGGCAACCGTCAGCTACGGCCGCACCTTCACCGCGCCCCGGCCCATGCGCGTGGCGGTCATCGGCGCGGGATACGCCGACGGATACAGCCGGGGCCTTTCCGGCAAAGGCTTCGTCTGCCTGCACGGGGTCCGCTGCCCCATTCGCGGGCGGGTCTGCATGCAGATGCATATCGTGGACGTCAGCCATCTGCCCGGCCTGAGCGCCGGCGAGGACGCCCATCTGCTGGGCGGCGAAGGGGCCGGCGCGATCAGCCCGGACGATCTGGCGGCCGCCTGGGGCACCATTCCGTACGAGGTGTTCTGTCTGCTGGGCAAAAACCGCAGGGTGTTTTACGCCTAGTGTGATGTTCACGAAATAGCTGTAGCTATTTCGTGAAAGATCGTTCGCCGAAAACCGTGGTTTTCGGCTCACGCACGCCGCCTTCGGCGGCGCGCCGGGCTGGAGCCCGGCGCTCCCAGTGTCGCTTGGGTCAGGTAAAATACATCAAATTTATTTCGTGAACGCGACACTAGCGTCCATTCCGCTCCTCGTTTTGCGGGGAGTGTTTGCAAGGAACGGTACCCGGAAGGCGCGCTGTCAAAAGCGCAGATCAATCCTTCCGAAGAGCCGGGACTGACAAAACCGGCCGCCGCTCCCGGCAGGAACACGCCGTTGCCTTCCGGGCGTTTTTTGTCCATGGCGATGGCGGAAAGCCCGGCAGCCGGCAGCCGCGCGAATGCGGAACCCGCCGGCAAAGCCCGGCCCGGTTCCGGGCTTTGCCGGCTTCCCCCCATTGACAGCACCCGGCGCGCCATATATAGCTTTCGATTCCACCTTGCTCTTCCGCCGTGCGGAAGGGCCATACGCCCACAAGGAGAGGATATGAGAAAGTTTGAAACCCTGCTGCTCCTGTCACCGGAGCTGCCCGCCGACGGCCGCGAAGCGCTGATCGCTTCCTTTGTCGCCGTCATCGAGCGGGAAAAAGGATCGATGCTGGCCACAGACCACTGGGGCATGCGCGATCTGGCCTATCCCGTGCGCAAACAGATGCGCGGCTATTACGTGCGGCTGGAATACGCCGGCCCCGGCGCCCTGATCGCGGAACTGGAACGCAATATCCGCAACGCCGAAGGCATTTTCAAGTTCACCACCGTCAAACTGGCGGACTCCGTGAGCGCGGCGAAACCCGCAGAGGAGGCGGCATAACATGGCTTTTAAAAAGAAATTCACCCCGCGCCGCAAATTCTGCCGTTTCTGCGCGGACAAGGAACTGCCGCTGGATTACAAACGCGTGGACATCCTGCGCGACTTCATCACGGAACGCGGAAAAATCATCGCCCGCCGCATCACCGGGACCTGCGCCTTCCATCAGCGCGGCCTGACGTTGCAGATCAAACGGGCCCGCCAGATGGCGCTGATGATCTACACTGCGGCGCACGCTTGTGACGTCAAAAAGAAAAGCGTGCTGTAGGAGGGGGCCATGCAAGTAATTCTCAGAGCGGATGTTGAAAACCTGGGCCGCCTGGGCGACGTGGTGAAGGTAAAGCCCGGCTACGGCCGCAACTACCTTCTGCCGCAAGGCCTGGCCATGCCCGCCACCGAAGCCAGCAAAAAAGTCTTCGAACTGGAACGCAAAAAGCTGCAGGCCAAGATGGACGCGCTGCGCACGGCCGCCGGCGACCTGTCCGCCCGCATCGCCAGGGTCGAACTGCTTATCCCCATGCGCGTCGGCGAAAACGACAAGCTGTACGGCTCCGTCACTGCGGCCCTGATCGCTCAGGCCCTTGAGGAAAAAGGCGTCGAAATCGACCGCCGCCGCATCCTCCTGGACGCGCCCATCAGAACCCTGGGCCAGTTCCCCGTCCGTGCGCGACTGCATGCCGACGTCGTGGCGGAATTCACTGTTTCCGTGGTTCCCGAGGAGCGCCACCATGGCGACGAACCCGCCCAGACCGAACCCGGCCCCGAACCCGCTGCCGAATGACGCGGATGCCGCCCCTTCCGCAACCGGAAGGGGCGCATCCCGCAGAGAGCGTAGCGGCGGCGGAGATTCCCGCGCCGCCGCCGACATTCTGCGCCATGTCCCCCCCCACAGCGTTGAGGCCGAACAAGCCGTGCTGGGGGGGGTCCTTATTCAGTCCGACGCGTTGAACAGCCTGATCGGTTCCCTGGCCGCCGACGACTTTTATCTGCCCGCGCACAAGTTCATCTATGCCGCGTTTCTGGACCTGACGGCGGCCAACGCCCCGGTGGACCTGGCCACCGTGGCCGCGCACCTGAAAAGCCGCTCGCAGCTTGAAGGAGCCGGCGGCGCGGCCTACCTCGCGGAGCTTGCGCAATCGGCCATTTCCACGGCCAACATCGAATATTTCGCGAACATGGTGCGCGACAAGTCGCTGGCCCGTTCGCTGATCGGTTCCTGCACGGACATCATCGGCCGCTGCTTTGACCCCTCCCTGGCGGTGAACGAACTGCTTGACGAATCGGAGCAGGCCGTTTTCGCCATCGCCAACCGCACATCCGGCAAAACGGTCAAAAGCGCCAAAGAATTGGCTACCAGCGTTTTCGAAAATCTCACCACGCGCATGAACCGCAACGAGATGGTCACCGGCGTGCCCACGCGCTACGCGCAGCTTGATTCGATGACCGCCGGCCTGCAGCGGTCGGATCTGATCATCGTCGCGGCCCGGCCGGCCATGGGCAAGACCGCCTTCGTGCTGAACCTGGCCATGCGCGCGGCCGTCCACGGCGGCGTTCCCGTGGTGGTCTATTCCCTGGAAATGTCCATGGAGCAGCTCATGCAGCGCATGCTCTGCGCCTGGGGCAAGGTGGACCTTTCGAAACTGCGCAAGAACTTTCTGCAGGACAGCGACTGGCAGAGCCTGCACAACGCCGCGGGGGTGCTGTCCGACGCGCCCATCTTCATCGACGACACGCCGGCCCTGTCCCCCCTTGAACTGCGCGCCCGCACCCGCCGCCTCAAAGCCGAACACAAGATCGGCATGGTGGTCGTGGACTACCTGCAGCTGATGCGTTCCTCCCGCCGGGTGGATTCGCGCGAACTGGAAATATCCGAAATATCCCGCAGCCTCAAAGCCCTGGCCAAAGAACTGGACGTGCCGGTCGTGGCCCTGTCCCAGCTCAACCGCAAGGTGGAAGAACGCAAGGACAAGCGCCCCCTGCTTTCGGACCTGCGCGAATCGGGGGCCATTGAACAGGACGCGGATGTCATCATGTTCATTTATCGCGAGGCCGCCTACCTGCCCCAGGGGGTCGAACGCGCCGCCATGGACCCGGCGGAAATCATCATCGGCAAACAGCGCAACGGCCCGGTGGGCACCGTGACGCTGATGTATCATCCCGCGTACACGGCTTTTGAAGATATCGCCCCCTACACCCCCGCCGGACTCTGATACCCATACCGGGTACTTCTTGAGCCTTTATTTTCCCAACCCCGGGCTCTGCCGCCCACACTTTGGGGCATCATTCCCCCGGACGGAATTCGGGGCGGCGCGGGGCGGCCGCACCCGCCCGCCCTTTCCTGCGGGTTATTTTTATTTAATTGACAATATCACTGGAGTAAGGTCTATCTTCCAGCCATAAACCAGGCTTGGAGAATCGCATGGCCAACATGCACGCGCCGCTTTTTCTCGGCGACATTCAACTGCTTCTCGATAGCGGAAAAATAGGGCTGTGGCAGTTCGATTTCGCCACCAACACCGTCAGTATATACGGAAATCTTTGCCTTCATTCTCTTTTCGGGCTTGCCGAGGGACCGCTGATTCTCGATTGGGAACGGTATACCAGAGAATTCTGCCATGAATCCGAAAGGGAAACCGCCCACGCCGCCCTTGTCGCCATGCGTGAAACCGGCCGGGCGCAGGAACTGGAGCACCGGGTCTGGAACGCGCGGACCGGCAGTTGGCGCTGGGCTTACGTATTCGGCAACGTGCGCGGGGACGAAGAAGGAAAGCCGCGCACCCTGTGGGGCGCCATACAGGACGTCACCAACCGCAAGGCCGACGAACAGAAAATGCGCGAAGCGGACGAACGCACCCAGATCATGCTGGACGCCACCCCGCTCTGCTCCAACTTCTGGGACGAAAATTACAACAACATCGACTGCAACCAGGAAGCGGTCCGGCTGTTCGACCTGAAGAACAAGCAGGAGTATCTTGACCGCTTTGGCGAGCTGTCCCCCGAATACCAGCCCGACGGCAGGCTGTCCGCGGAAAAGGCTCTGGAAAAAATCCGCCTGGCTTTTGAAACGGGGCTGCAGCGCTTCGAATGGATGCACCGGAAACTGAACGGCGAACCCGTTCCGGCGGAAATCACCCTGGTGCGCGTCAAGTACGGCGACAAAGACATCGTGGTGGGCTACACCCGCGACCTGCGTGAACTGAAAGCCACCATGGCCCAAATGCGCGAGGCGGACGAACGCACCCAGATCATGCTTGACGCGACCCCGCTCTGCTGCAATTTCTGGGA
>JAVBOK010000071.1:0-32951 GCA_031550605.1 Desulfovibrionaceae bacterium
CCTGGTGCTGGTGAAGGCTTCCGCCGGCGGCGGGGGCATGGGCATCGAGGAAGTCCACGACCCGGACCTGTTCCGGTCCGTGTACCGCCGCGTGCGCAACTATGCGGCCCGGCAGTTCAAGGACGAAGGCGTGCTGATCGAGCAGCGCATCCGCGACTTCAACCATCTGGAAGTGCAGATCGTGGCGGAGCGGGGCGGCAAGAACATCGTGCATTTCGGCACCCGCAACTGCTCCATCCAGAGCACGGGATTGCAGAAACGCCTGGAGGTGGCGCCCGGTTTTGATCCCGCCAACATCGTTTACGATTTTGACGCCCAGAAACTGTTGGACGATATCACCGAGCACTCTCTGGCCCTGGCCCGCAAGGTGAAATACGACAATGTGGGCACCTGGGAATGGATTGTCACTCGCGACGGCCGCCCGTATCTGATGGAAGTGAACACCCGCATCCAGGTGGAAAACGGAGTTTCCGCGGCCATCGCCCGCATCAAGGGCAAAAGGGGCGTGGACCTGATCGCGGAGCAGATCCGCCTGGGCCTCGGCGCGCCGTTGGGCTACTCCCAGGAGGACATTACCTTTGAAGGCGCGGGCATCGAATACCGCATCATCGCCGAGGATCCCGGAAACCGCTTTACCCCCTGGGTCGGCCGTATCGAACAGTTTGCCTGGAAAGAAGAAGACTGGCTTGCCATGCATACCCACGTGCCCACGGAGGAACCGTACGACATTCCCACGGAATTCGACCCCAACCTGGCCCTGGGCATCGTCTGGGGCAAGGATATGGCCGAGGTCAGGGAACGGGGCGTGTCCTTTCTGGACTCTCTGGTGCTGCGCGGCGCGGACAACGCGGGCAGCCCGCTGCGGTCCAACGTCGAATTCCTGCGGGAAAAGACCAGCCGGATTTTGCTGTTTTAGAGCATTTTCCATGTGAAATGCTCGTAAGGATTTGTCTGCAAACCCTTGCCGCGAAATGGGCGCAGGCGGGCGTTGCTCGCCGTCAAGCGGCTATTTCACGCGTTACTTGTTCTTCGAGCGGGCCGCCGTTGAAAACGGCAAGCCGCTCCGCGGGAATTTGTCCGCAAAGCCCCGCGGCGGAACGGTTGTGAAGCGAAATGCCCTAAATAGAGGCGATTTACTGATGGATAGAGAAAAAAAGATACAGCACCTGGCCGAGCGTCTTGCGTACATCCGCGACGTGTTCGCGGGCAAGCACAACGAGAACGTGCGCCTGCTGGAAACAAAGATGGCGGATTTCCGCCAGCGCGAGGGCACGCTTTCATCGCAGGCCCGGCGCGAGGCCATCACCACCCTTGAAGACCTGTTCGGCTTTGTGGAACGCAAGCTGGAAGCGGATTTGACCCCCATGGACAAGGTCCGCATCGTGCGCCATCCACAGCGCATCTGCCTGCGGGACATTTTGGAAAACGTGTACGACAACTATACGGAAATCGGCAGCAAGGACGAGCATTCCATCGACCCGGCCATGGTCATCGCCCGCGCGTACATCACCCGGCGCCACGGCAAAAAGGTCCACAACCAGTCGGTGATGGTCATCGGGCAGGAAAAGGGCCACGGCGAAGAATTCCGCAACGGAGGTTCCGTCAAACCTTTCGGTAACGCGAAAGCCCAGCATTATATGCAGGTTGCGGAAACGGAAAACATTCCCGTGCACACCTACATATTCACTCCGGGTTCTTACCCGGTGGAGGATCCGCCGGGCGCGGGCCAGCAGATTGCGCGCAACATCTATGAATTGTCCAGCCTGCGCGTGCCGGTCATTGCGGTCATTTCCGAAGGAGGATCCGGCGGGGCGGAGGCCATCGGCCTGGCCGACCGGCGACTGATGCTGTCGCACGGCTATTATTCGGTCATTTCCCCGGAAGGCGCGGCTGCCATTGAAGGCCACCTGCGCGAAGGCCAGCGGGCCAGCCCCGAACTGATCGAGCGTTGCGCCAAGCAGATGAAAATCACGGCCGACGACAATCTGGCCATGGGCTATGTGGATCATGTGATCCAGGAACCGGAACTGGGCGCGCGGCCGTACCATTATGATTTTTTCCGCACCCTGCGCCAGGAAGTGCTGCGCGCCACGGACGAAGTGGTGCTGGGGGTGCGCGGCATAAGTCTGTTCCGTCCCCTGGTCCTGCGCAACCGCCGCAAGAAAAACATCGACAGTTTCGACTTCGATTCCGTGCATGTGCGCTGGAGCCTTTCCAGCGCGGCCAGGGACCGTCTGGTGGCCAAGCGCCACGCCAAGTTCCGGAAACTGTCCCTGCACGCGATCAAGGACGCGCGGCCTCTTTCCCGAAAAATGGGGGAAGGAATCCGCGAGTACTTCTGGGACTGGTACGCGCATTTCAAGTACGATTTCGTGGGCCGGCACAAGCAGAACGTGGGCTATGTGCTCGAAGACATCGACACGGAAGTGCGCGTGGCGACAGGGCGTCTTCTGGCGCCCTGGAAACGTTGGGCGCGAAAACTTCTGCCGGGTACTTCCCGCCGCAAGACGGCCGAGACGGAACGGCAACTGACGGAATTGTCGGAATGGGACGAGCAGGACGCGCGTGCCGGAAATTGGGCCTATATCAGCCCCAGGGCCAAGGAAGACCGCGCCGTCAGCTGCCCCAACGCCGCCAGCCACGGATGTCTGGACCTGTGGGCGCCGGATCTGTTCGGCGAATTCGCGGGGGTCTGCCCCAATTGCGGGCACCATTTCCCCATGGAATACCAGTGGTACCTCAGCAACGTCTTTGACCAGGATTCCATTTACGAATTCAACGGGGAAGTGGAATCGCGCAATCCGCTGGGCATCGACGGATTCGACATTAAACTGGAACAGGCCAAAAAAGCCACCGGGCACAAATCCGGCTGCATGACTTTCGAGGCCCGGATCAATAACGTCAGACTGGTCGTGGCCATGCTGATGGCCAATTTCCGCGGCGGCACCGTGGGCGCGGCCGAAGGCGAAAAGTTCATCCGCGCTGCGGAACGCGCCCGTAAAAAACGCTACCCCTTCCTGGCGTACGTGCACGGTACCGCCGGAATCCGCATTCAGGAAGGCACCAACGGCGTCATCCAGATGCCGCGTTGCACCATGGCCGTGCGTCGCTATATCGACGCCGGGGGCTTGTACATGGTCATGTACGACACCAATTCCTATGCCGGGCCCGTCGCCAGCTTTCTCGGCTGCTCGCCGTACCAGTTCGGCATCCGTTCGGCCAACGTGGGTTTCGCCGGGCCGGGCGTCATCACCGAAACCACCGGCATGGTGCTGCCGCCCCATTATCACAACGTGTACAAAGCCCTGGCCCGCGGTCACATCCAGGGCATCTGGGACCGGCGCGAGGCGCGCTTCAACCTGGACCAGGCCCTGCTGACCATGGGCGGCCGCAACTTGTATTATCGGTAGAGAGTTCGGAAGAGGATGACGAGAGCAGAGGCGTTGCCTTTGCGCCCCGCAAGGGGGCTGACCGTTCCGCGGGGCAGCGGAACGGGACGGGGGAGAGTGGCGACCCCGCCCGAAGGGCGGGCCGCAGGATGCGGCGGGTCATGCTCCGTTACGGTGCAAACTTTATCTGTTGGCGAGTCCAGGGGGCCGCGCCCCCTGGCGGGAAAGTCCAGAGAGGGCGGAGCCCTTTCCGGACGCCGGAGGCATACATGCTGGACGTAAGCAAACTGCTTGAGGAAATACAGGCGTCGCCGTATGCGGAAATCGTGGTCAACGCGCCGCACAGCGGCATCGTGACCTTCCCGGATCTGAAAGCGGGCAGCCGGGTAGTGGGACCCACGGGGTCCTGGAAAGAAAAAAAGGGCACGCTTCTGGTCACGCTGGAGCGCGAACGCAATCCCCGGCCGCTGTACGCCGCGGAAAAGGGCGAGGTGACCCTGGTGCACGAAGAGCTTTCGGGCACTTTCGTGGAGGCGGGCACGGAACTTTTGCGGCTGCGGCATTATCTTTCCCGCGACGAGGTGCTCTCGGTCATCCTGAAAAAGGCGTTGTATCTTTTTGTCGCGCCGGAACGGGCAAAATACTACTTTATCCCCGCGGTGGACGTGAAGGTCAACGTCTCCGGCCCCAAGGCCATTTCCGTATATGACGGCATGGAACTGTTCATCATGTCGCGCATGAAGCGCGAAAGCTCTCTGGCCTATAGCGGCCCGGAAGGCGTGATTTACGCCGTCTATTTTTCGCGCAATCAGAACATGGATCCCGGCCAGCCCCTGATCGGCGTATGCCCGCCGGATATGGTCGCGGCTATCGAGGATGTGGTCATGCGCGTGCAGACCGAATGGCGGGAAGAAGAATAGGCGCGCAGCCTGCCTGGCGGACGCCGGATGGAATTTTCGCCGGATGAGGAAAGGGGCGCGACAAAAAATTTCCGGCATGCTACGGTATACTACGCGAAGGAGCGCCATGGGCCGCATACTGACCATCAGGGTAAGCGCCGTCACCCACGACGAGGCCGAAGTTTTTCGGACCTGGCCCCGTTTGTGCGCGCTGGCCTGGCCGGGGCAGGGCGAAGCGGCGGGCGGCGCGTGGAAGCCGCACTGCCCGCCGGCGGTGCTTGCCGCGCCGGTCGCGGCGGAACCGTGGCGCCGGGGCGTGATGGAACTGTCCCGGGCGCTGTGCGACGAGGCACGCTTCGGCGACTGGCCCGAGGATCTGCGGCAGCGGATGGACGCGGGAATCGCCGGACTGGAAAAGCGGGCGGACGCGCTGGAAGCGGCCCTGGCCGACTGGCAGCCGAAAGCCGCGCATGCCGCGAGCACGGCCATGGAAGACATTCTGGATGAACTGGAAAGGCTGGGCAGGGATTGAGTTCATACACACTGTGTCGGCAACGAAACGCCGTTGCCTGAGGAGAAAGATCCATGCTGAACAAGGTGATGATCATCGGCCGCCTGGGCCGGGACCCCGAACTGCGGTACGCCACCAATGGCACGCCCATGGCCAATTTGCGCATCGCGACGGATGAAAGCTACACGGACCGCGACGGCAACAAGGTCGAACGCACGGAATGGCATACCGTGGTCGTGTTCCAGCGCCAGGCGGAAAATTGCGCCAACTATCTGGGCAAGGGGAGTCTGGTGTTTGTGGAAGGCAGCCTTCAGACCCGCAAATGGCAGGATCAGCAAGGCCAGGACCGCTACAGCACGGAAATCAAGGCCACCCGCGTGCAATTCCTTGACCGGCGCGGGGCCTCGGCGGAAGGTGGCATGGGCGCGTCTGCGGGAGGCGACAGGCCGCAGGGCGGCGCTTCCCCGAAACAGCAGCCCCGGCGCAGCCAGGAAGACGATCTGGGACCGGCATTTCCCTCCGAAGCCAGCGGCATGGACGACGTGCCGTTCTAAAAGTGTACCACTAAGCTGAAGGTGTAAACAGCACACAAGAAGCTCGGGTAATTCCTGGGCTTTTTTGTTGTTCCCGATGTGTAGCCGAAGAGAAAAAAGGCTCCGCTAATGCATTTTAACTTTCTCATCTCATGCTATTGTCTACGTCATTCCCCTGCCAGGGGATTGGGGGACGGGGTTCCGGGAAAAAAGGAAAATCCCCGTGATACTCCGGAGATTTTCTCTCGAAAACACCGCGCGTCAGCCGAGTTCAGTCCTCTTTGCCTTGCAAATACACGTTGATTTTCCTAAGCAGGTCCACCATATCGATGGGTTTCGTGGTATGGTCATTCATCCCGGCCGCCCGGCACATGTCCACATCCTCTTTAAAGGCATTCGCTGTCATGGCCAAGATGGGAACGGTAGCGGCATTCGGCGCACCGCTTGCGCGGATCATTTTTGTCGCGGTTATTCCATCCATAACGGGCATCTGGATATCCATAAGGATAATATCGTACTTGTCAGGCTTGTCGATGTACATTGTGTACGCCTGTTCGCCGTTTTCGGCGCACTCTACGTTTATTTTTGTCCCCTCCAAAAGAGTGACCGCTATCTCCCGGTTTATTTCGATGTCTTCAGCAAGGAGCATGCTGCATTTGCTGAAAGTCCGGTCATATACAGATCCGGCTTTGATTGCCGTCAAAATTTTCTCGTTAAATACAAGCTCGTTAATGACGTTGAATATTGACGATTGGAACAACGGCTTCTGCAAAAAGCGGGATATGTTGGCGTCTGCGGCCTCTTTTTCAATTTCAGCCCAAGCATAGGATGAGATCATTATGACGATTACGCTGTTTCCAACGATTTTCTTGATTTCTTTCACCGTTTCAACGCCGTTTACACCTTCCATCAAGTAGTCAACAAAAATGATATCATATGTCCAGCCTGATCCGGCGGTTGACCGGAGCTTTTCCAGCGCTTCACCGCCGGACGATGCGAGGTCGCATGTAATGCCAAAGTGCTTCATTAATTTTTCAAAGTATTTCAACTCAAGCGGATCGTCGTCGACAACCATCAACCGAACATTCTTATAGGCCGACGGGTCAAATTCAATTTCCGGACTGTTGCCCTTGGGGAACTCTATGGTAAAAAAGAAGCGGCTTCCCTTCTCCAGCTCGCTTTCAACACCGACATCACCGCCCATCAATTCGACGATACGCTTGGAAATCGCCAACCCAAGCCCCGTTCCGCCGTAGCGCCGCGTGATTGTTGTTTCTGCCTGCTCAAACAAATCGAAAAGAGTGCTTATCCTCTCTTTCGATATGCCGATTCCGGTGTCGGTCACATCAAAGTACAGCATGCACGTGCTGTCTGTTTCAGCCTTCAACTTTATATTCAGAAAAACTTTACCGAAATCAGGCGTAAATTTAATTGCGTTTGACAGGAAGTTGGTAATGACTTGCGAAATTCGCAGATCGTCCCCAATAAGCTCGCGGGGAACATTCGGATCAATATTCGCGTAGAAGGAAATTTTCTTTTCCTCTGCCTTCACGGTAATTACATTGCAAATATTCTCCACAATTTTTTCGATATTAAAAGGTTCATTTGCGAGAATCAGCTTGTTCGCCTCGATTTTCGACATGTCAAGGATGTCGTTTATGAGCGCGAGCAAATGCTTGGAGGCCTCGCTTATCTTCGTGAGACAATACTGCATTTTCTCCGCATCCTGTGTCGCCTGCCCGATTCTGGTCATTCCAATTATCGCGTTCATTGGTGTTCTGATTTCATGGCTCATATTGGCAAGGAACTGGCTTTTGGCCCGCGCGCTTTCTTCGGCGGCGTCCTTCGCTTTTTCAACCTCTGCCATCATTGCTTTATATTCCCGCAGATCTCTGAAATAACCCGCAACACGAAAGCTTCCTTTATATGCGACCTTTACAAGCGTAACTTCGGTGGGAATAAGCTCGTAGTCACTGCTTTGATGCATCCATTCAAAGGTGTATACACCTTCATGCATTGTCTTTTGCATAACAAATTTGTGCTTGTCAACGGATCTGATGCCATCTGGTTGAAATTCTGGTGAAAAATCAAAAAAGTGCCTGGATAGATGCTTTTTGTCCTTTACCTGAAAGAATTTGAGGGAGGCGTCGTTACACTCGATCATATTGAATTCATCGTCCCAAAAAGCAAAGCCTATAGGCGTCGCGTCAATCATGATCTGGTTGAGTTCATCCGCTTCCCGCACGGCTTTCTTGGCCGCGATCTCCTCGCGCAGGTCGCGTATATAGCCAATTATGCGGAATGTATCTTTATAATCAACTTTTTCAAGTGTTACTTCGGAAGGGATCAATTCTCCGTCTTTGCAATGCATCCAGTTGAAAGTAACTGGTGCTCCATCAGCGCAGGCTTTTTGCACATATTCAAATGCAAGCTCTCTAGAATCTCTTCCATTCGGTTGCACAGGAACAGACAATTTGAAAAAATCTCTGCAATACTCTTCTTTTGTTTGTATATTGAATAATTTTAAAGCGGCCAAATTGCAGTCAATGGTGTTGAGATTTTCATCCCATATGTCGCATGCCAATGGACTTGAATTGAGCATGAGTCTGCTATACTCGTCCGCTTCGGCTTCCATGCGCTCTTTTTCCTTGCGAATCGAAATGTCACGAGCGATCCCGAGAATGCCTGTAATCTTGCCATCAACTATGAACGGAGTTTTCACCGTTTCGACATACTTTGTCGTTCCATCCGGATATGTAATGAGCTCCTCAAAGGATTCAGTTTTTTGATCAATTAAAATTTTTCTGTCCGCTTCGATAAATAGCGAAGCCATTACTTCGTCTATTTTGAAAACTTCAATATCAGTTTTTCCGATAAGATCGGTTTCACTGCATCCTGCAAATTTTTCGAAACTGGGGTTGCAGCCAAGATATCGTCCGTTGATATCCTTGTAAAATATCAAGTCAGGAATGGTGTCGCGAATGAGCTTCAATACAGAATTGCTGGCGTCCACAATCCCCCTCCTTATTCCGGCGTGTGAATATCTGGTTTCTCATCGCCGCAAAATGCGCAAATCTTTTTGTCACGGGAAAGGTACAGACCGGCAGCATCCGCCGCTTTGGGCGCAAATTCGGGATCAGTGCCGACGCAGTAACGTTTTTACCGGCACGGCTGATCCCGTGCCCGCACAAGAGCCGCCGGATGGCGTGTTTTGCGTGCCCGGGTTCCTGTGCGAACGGCCTTTCCGCCCATGCGCAAATCCATCGGCGGAACCTGCTCGAGTTTTTTCAGTCCGTCCGCGGAAATTCTTCTTGGCATATGGCGGGGCTGTCGCTCCTGTACAGGCCCGAAAGCCCCGCCATATCATCCGCAATGAATTTATTCTTCCGGAAAATAACTGTTTCGCTGCCGAGTCCGCAGGCTTACGCAATGTCCTTATGTCAAATGTGTAGAGATAGACATAATGTACTAATTCAATTTATGCAATTATATATTAAAAAAGTCGTATTTTCTCCTGCATCACACGCATATTAGAAATGATAACTGTTTTCAAATCGTATGACAGATCCCATTTTACTTTTTTGCTAAAAAAGTAGACAAAGGTAAAATTCCAAGCCAGTTGCGTGCTTTACCGGCAAAAGTATACTCAGAATCGCTCTTCAAAATTTGGGCCGGTGTGATAGCTGGTCTGTGCCGTTTCCGTAAATGAGGTCTATTTTCACAGAGCAGCGTCCGGTTAAAACTCAAAAGAAAGAATCATTGCCGTCCGGCTGACAGCCTGCAGCAATGGCCAGTTTGCAAAATCGACACGCGCGCGGGCCGCGCGGCATGCCTTCGGGACAACCGGCTTTCGATTGTGCGCAGAGAAGGAAATCGCGTGCTTTTTTCTTTTTCTCGGCACGGTCTTGTCTTGCGGCAAGCCAATTTTTTGCCAGACAGCAAGAGGAAAGAATAAAAAACAGAAAAAGAGTCCACATGCTGTGCATGTAAACTCTTGTTTTTCCTGGTGTCCCCGGCGCGAATCGAACGCACGGCCTGCGGCTTAGGAGGCCACCGCTCTATCCTACTGAGCTACGGGGACACGGCAGATTGCCTACAGGGCAACGGCCGGACTGTCAAGGTTTTCCAAGGACGGGCCAAGGCGGGACCGCGCGTGCCCCACGCGCGGTCCCGTGTTCGGGTGGTTACAGCTGATCCCGCCACATGGCCAGGGCTTGAGCCAGGATCGAGTTGAGCCAGTCGCCGAATTTCGTGGTCAGGTTTTTTTCCTCTTCGCGGCCGGTGAAGCGGAAGGGCGCCACTCCCAGGGGCAGGGTTTCCGTTGCCGGACGGCGCTGGCCGTTCACGATGTCGACGAACTGCAAAAAAGCGCTGGCGCACATCAGTCCGGTGAAGTTCGGCCCCACACTGTGGAAAAAGACGATGACGTCCACGTGGCGCTCGCCCTCAACGCGCAGGCGCACCCAGGCCCGGTACGTCTTTACGTCGGCCGTGTAGGAAAAATGGCTGGCCGTCAGGTGTACCTGACGTTGATAATAGTGGATGGATTTGCTGTCGCTGGATCTGAGGGAGCAGGCCACGGATTCGTTGACTGCGGAAAGGGCCTGTTTTACTTCGTCGCACAGGCTTTCAAAGCGTTCTTCCGCGACCTGCTGCAGCATGTCGGCGGCTGCGAAGGCCCGGTTGCCTTGTTCTTTCTGGAGGAATTTCCTGCGGGCTTGCAACTTTTCGGTTGCGCTGGCAAGGATTTGGGCGATTGTTTCCATAAGCAGACCTTTGGTTGCGGGTTATTGCTGTCTGGATCACCAATACGTTGCCAGTATGCTTGAAACGGCCCCTTTCGGCAAGAGGGCGGGGCGGTGAACGGACGGGAAGGGCGCGCCGCATCCGGCGCGGTTCTGTTCCGGGTTGCCGTCGCATGGGACCGCTTCCGCTAACGGTCAGGAATCGTTCGCGGCCCGGGGATGGCGGAACAGGGTCTGTTCCAGCTCGGGGCGCAGGACGACGAAAAAGCTGCGCCACACAACGTGCACGCGAACACTTCCCGGCGCGCCGTTCTTGACCGGGGTTACGTGTTTGGCCAGGGCGGACATGACCGGCGCTTTTGCATCGTTTCTATAGGGGCTTTTCAACGCCGTCAGGATGGCAGCCTCTTCCAGGGTCCGCTCGGGGACCGTGTGCTCTCCGTGATCGCGGCGCACGATGAGGTGGGCACTGGGGCAGTTTTCGCCATGGAACCACAGATCGTGCGGCCGGGCGTGCTTCAGGGCCTGCCGGTTGCCCTCGGCGTTGCGGCCGCGCCACATGACGAATCCGTCGGATGAAATGAATTCCTGCACGCCGCGAGGCGCGGTCGCCGGCACTTGCGCCGCCGGGGCGGGGGGCGAGGGCACGGGGCCGGCCGGTTCGGAACGGTCAGGGCCGCCAGACGGCGCATCGTCCAGGGCGGCCATGCGTTTTTCCAGCATGGCCAGGCCCCTGGCGGCCCGCGCGGACTGGCGGAACATGGCCTGCATGTTTTCCGTAACGGTGAGAAAGGGATTCAGGGGCAGAGTTCGCTGCGCCGCCGCGCCGGACAGGGCGGCGTCCGGTTTTTCCGCAACGGGCAGGGATACGGTTGCCAGGCAGACGTCCGGAGGAAAGCGCCAGAGGCTGGCCTGCAGCAGCACGGCGTCTTCACGCAGGGCCGCAAGGCCGCTCAGGCGCGCATGCTCTTCCCGCAGTTTGGCGGCCAGACGGGCGCGGCGTTTGTTCTCGGCCCGCCGGGGTTTGTCCGCTTTCGCCTGCTCGCCCGAGGCCGCCGCCGCCAGCAGGCGGGACCGGCCTTCGGCTCGTAAAAAGCCGAAAAGGGCCGGATCGTCCGGCGATACGGCGAGTTCGGCGCAACCGTCCGGCCGGAGGCTGTGGGGCAGGGGCCAGGCGCAGAGAAGCACGGGGCCGTCTTCGCGCATATAGCAGAAAACATCGCCTGCGCCGGATTCCAGGTCCACCAGCAGAGCCGCCCGCTCCGCCTCGTCAAGCAACGCCAGCGTGCGCCGCAGGGCCGGGGTCAGCACCTGCCAGCGCCGCCAGGGAGCGTCCGTTTCCGGGCCGGTCCGCGGCGGGCCGGGCGCGAAGGCGGCGGCATCGGAAGACGCGGGCCATGCGGGTTCCAGGCCGAATCCTTCCGGCAGTTCCGGCAGAAAATCAGGACCGGTCTTCAGGTCCAGCAGCAGATATCCCGCGACCCGGCCGCCTTCGCCGGGCACGGGAAAGGCCAGGCGGCGTTCGATCCAGTCGATGGCGGCTTCTCCCGGGCGTCTTCCCTCGCAGTATTTGCGCAGGCGCATGACGGACGCGGGCGGAAAGGCCGGGTTGGGGAAAGGGTTTTGGGCGTCCAGATACAGCAGCGGTTCCGCTCGGTCGGCCCGCAGCAGAAGACACTGTTTGCCGCCGCCGGGACCGAACACGGAAAAGGCGGTAAGCTGCGGCAGCGGCTGGTGTATCCGCTCAAGGCGCGCGCCCTGAAGGCGGGCGGCCAGGATGGGGGCGATGCGGCGAAAGAGGTGGGCGTCCATGGGTCATTTGTCCTTTGTTGCCGGCTGCGCGGCTCCGTGGGATTTCCTGCCGCAGGGCCGAAGCGGTGAGCCGTGCACGGGGATTCCCCAAAGAATGGAGGGCGGGGACATGATGCCCCGCGCCCCAAGATGGCTTCGGCAATGGCGGATTGTACAAAAAACCCGCCGGGGCGAACCGGCGGGCGGAAAAGCGTTGCCGTGCTGGCGGGCGGGCACACATGGATCATTCGCCGCGCAGTTGTTCGTCTTCTTCCTGCTTGCTTTTGCAGTTGATGCACAGCCGGGTGACGGGGCGAGCCTTCAGGCGGGGCACGCCGATGTCCTCGCCGCATTCTTCGCAGGTGCCGAAAGTCCCATTGTCCAGTCGGTTCAGCGCGCTACGGATTTTTTTGATCAATTTGCGTTCACGGTCGCGAATACGCAGGGTGAAGGCCCGGTCCGACTCCATGGTCGCACGGTCCGCCGGGTCGGCGAAAATCTCCGTGTTGTCGGTCATATCTTCCAGGGTCAGATCGCCCTGCTTCAGCGCTTCGTCCAATTGCTCGGTGAGCATATTGCGAAAGTATTCGAGATCTTTCTGATCCATTGTATCCTCCGGGAGCGACTCTTCCGACCGCCAAGGCTTGTTCTGAATCCCTCGTATATATCATCAATATCGGAAAAGTAAAGTGCCAAAAAAGACTATGGCAAACACCCGGTTACGAAAAGATACGAAACACGGCCCGCCCGGCGCGACAGGCCCGCCTATGCGTTGAGGGCCGGGGGAACCTCCAGCGCAACGCCGGTGATGCGGGCGGTATCGCTCAGGTATTCGCGGTACCGGTCAAGAAAGAACGCCAGAGGCCGGGAAAAATTCTGGCCCGCGATGCCGTCCACAAACAGCTGGCTGACTTCTCTTTCCCTGCTCAGCACAAGCTGGGTGCGGGCGAAAATGGTTTTCTCATCCTGCGTCATGCCGCGTAGAATGCGCGAGAGCATGGTGCGCCCCCGTGGCTGGTACATCCAGAAATACATGAGATCCAGCGCGTGGATGAGGATGTCGCGTTCCAGCTGTTCCGCTTCCGCGCCCCGGGACCGTATCCGTTCGTGCGCGTGCTGCAAAAGGTCCAGAACGTCTTCTTCGGGCAGCAGCACCTCCAGCCTGGCAAAGCAGGCGAACAGCTGCCGGAGTTTTTCGGTGTAGTCCCAGCCGCGCATGCGCAAGTTGGCGTTTTGGTCGCCGATGCCTTCGATCATGCCGGCTACGGTGTCGGACGCGGCTTTGGAAATGATGGCCGCGCTGACCGTCAGCAGGGCCAGGCCGTTTTCCACTTGCAGCAGCAGCACGATCTGCACCAGCACGGCGTTGTAGATGATGGCCAGGGGAATGGCCAGCACGCTGCGGAAAATGTTGCCGATGACCGCTTCCTTGGGCAGGCCCCGGTAAATGTTGTGCGAGGCCAGATAAATTCCGTTGGCTGCGGAAATGGCAGTGAAAAAGACGACGGGATGGTTCTGCGAGGTCAGGGACAGAACCTTGCCCAGCAGGCCCCAGCGCAGGACCAGTTCCAGCAGGGGCACGGATATGCCGGTGTAGAGGAGGGAATCGCAGATTCTGCTCCAACTGACGTAGTCGTTCCATTTGAGCAGCGGGGTGCGATGAAAACCGCCGCCGCCCAGCACCGACTGCACGATGTTGCGCAATCCGGTGATGGCGAACCAGATGGGCGCCCCGAACCAGGCCAGCAGCCACCAGTCCTGGGTGAAAAGAAAGGTCGCCATGGTCAGGATGAACCCGAACAGCACCTTGATCGAATTGAGCATCCGCGTGTTCAGGTATGCCGGTTCGGGGCTGGTGCGAGCCGTTTTCTGTTCCCGCAGGGCGATGCGTTCGGGCGCTTCGCGCTGAAACCCGCCCAGGGTGGCTATGCTGCCTTCCGTTTTGGTGTAGCGGGTGGTGGACGTTCGCGCGACCCAGGTATGGGTGCGGACGTAGCCGAAATAGCGGCAGAGCGGCAGTTTGCGGACCAGCCGGATCAGCCGGTCCGGAAAGGCGCTGTGCTGGGGCGACGGCGAATAGGTGTAGCGTGATTCGATGTCCGCGTGAAAGGGAATGACTTGACGCAAAAAATCCTTGGGGTCGCGGATGCTGCGGCGGGCGGAGGCGGGCAGGGTTTCCGTGAAGGCGAAACCCATGCCGTGCAGCCGGAAAGACCGGCTGGTGGAATCGCTGCCGATGCGGGTCTTGAGCGGCGTATTTTTGTAAAACGATTGCAGTTTCTGGATGTTGCGCAGAATTTTGATTAAATGCGCGCAGCGTTCTTCCGCGTCCGTGTCCCTGGAACAGCCGTAATCGCGGATGATGCCCCGGATCAGACGCTTCAGCGCAATGGCGCTGCCCTGGTTGACGGCGAACTGCAACGCGTTGATGGCCTCGCAGTAGGGCATTCTTCCCGCGGCGTAATCTTTCAGGTTGAACAGTTCCAGGTGGGTGATCCTGCCCGCGCAGTCGTAGACCAGTTCCAGCACGTCCTCGATGCGCAGGCCCGACAGGGTCAGGGTGATGCGGCTGAGGGGCCGCGCGGCGTGCAGCCTGTCCACAAGCTCTTGGGGACAGACGCACAGAATGTCCGGCGTTTCCGGATCGGGCGCGGGCAGGTCCGGGTCGGGCAGGGATGGGTTGCGTTCCACCGTGAACCATGTTTCCATGATGTCTTCCGGGTTCAGGGCGTGCATGCGCTCGATCAGTTCCTCCACGGCTTTTTTTTCTTCCGCGGATCCCGCGGCGTGGGCGGACCGCAGAGCGGGGAGCCTGTCCAGCATCCGGGGCTGCATCTGGTTGTATATCAGCTCCGACAGGTGCAGCATGGACGGTTGCCCGGCGGCCACGAAAGCCAGAAATTCCTGCCGGGAAATTTCCGGCAGTTCGATGCCGAACTGTCTCGATATGTCGTGGCGGTGCGTCTCGTTATAGCGTTCCACCATGGCGAAAATATAGCGAGCCCGGTAATCGGACGCTTCCCTGCCGTCGCGCATGAGCATGCGGACAGCGTCCTCTTCCAGAAAGGCGATCATGGCCTGCGGGTCTTCAATGCCCACGGGCTCCCAGATGAACTCCACGTATTTGCCCCGGAAGCAGGCCCGGAATTCCACGCCGATGCGCGTGCGGATGCCCATGATCGCCGCGGCCTGCATCAGTTCCTGCACGGCTCTGGGTTCCACGAAGTTGTAGTAGATGACGGTCAAGGTCCGGATTCCCTTGATCCAGGCGTCCATGATCAGGTGGGTCGGGGTTTTGCGCCCTTTGGTGTTGGCGTCGTGCACATGGTTGTCGAAAGTCAGCTGGTCCCATTCCTCCGGCATTTCCAGCAGGTGATAGCGGCGCAGCATGGCCCGCACGATGCGCCGTTTGCCGGTGGCCGCCTTGCGGAAATCGTGGGCCAGCTTGATTTGGCGGTCCGGATCGCCGTGCGCGCGCACCAGATCCTTCATGATCTGAATCAGCACCCGGCCCGTGTTGCGGCGAAAACTCGACGCCGCCGTATACAGCACCTCGTCGTGCAGGGACCGCAGGGCCAGGATGCGGTCGGCCGCTCCCCCGACCTCCAGGGAGTCGAGCAGGTTGATCACGGCATACGCCACGCGCAGTTCTCGGGAAACGGCCAGTTCCTTGATGCCGTGGGGGTGCAGTTCGGGCGCGAACAACTGCTGGTCGCTCCGACCGCGCCGGTCCCGCTCCAGAATCTGGTTGACCATGTGCAGCAACGCGTGGTCCTGCCGGTCGAAAAAAAGAGAGGGAGAGGGCATGGTAAACGCCTATTATAGTGATATTATTAATAAATACCGTATACCCCGAAAGGCGAAGAATTCTAACAACATCGCTATGTTATCTCAAGAATCAATGGGTCTGTCCAGTCGTGATGTCGCGAAAGAGAATGGGGCGGTCCGAGGCCATGCTTTTCCGGAGGAATTGTGGTACGTGGAAGGCACGCCGCCGCAATCCGCGGATCTTTCATCACGGACCTTGCGCCGGCGCATGCATGGTTGGAGGAATAGCATGGAGACACGAAAGTATCGTACGGAAAGTGATTCCATGGGCTCCGTTCAGGTGCCCGCGGAACGGTACTGGGGCGCGCAGACGCAGCGTTCCATCGAAAATTTCCCCATCGGCGCGGACCGGTTCCGTTGGGGGCGGTCCGTCATCAGGGCTCTGGGCATTCTGAAAAAAGCGGCGGCCCTTGCCAACGCGGAGCTGGGCGAATTGCCGGAGGATCTCGCGGATCTGATCAAGCGGGCCGCTGAAGAGGTCATCCAGGGAACGCTGGACGAGCATTTCCCGCTGGTGGTTTTCCAGACCGGATCAGGCACCCAGTCCAACATGAACGCCAACGAGGTGATCGCCAACCGGGCCATAGAACTGGCCGGCGGGATCATGGGCAGTAAAAGGCCCGTGCACCCCAACGACCACGCCAACCGTTGCCAGTCGTCCAACGACACCTTTCCCACGGCCATGCACATTGCCGTGGTGGAAAGCCTGCATGCGCAACTGTTCCCGGCGGGAGATCTGTTGCGCGCGACGCTGGCCGCAAAGGCCGCAGCCTTTTCCGGCATCGTCAAAACCGGACGCACGCATCTGCAGGACGCCACGCCCGTCACCCTGGGACAGGAAATCGCCGCCTGGGCTACACAGTTGGAGTTCGGCCTGAACGCGTCGCGCGCGTCGCTTCCCGCCCTGTACGACCTGGCCATCGGCGGAACGGCCGTGGGCACGGGACTGAACGCGCATCCCCGGTTCGGCGAAATGGCGGCAAAGCATATCGCGGCCATTACCGGGCATCCGTTCCGGGACGCACCGGACAAGTTCTTTGCCCTGGCCGCCCACGACGCCCTGGTGCAGGCTTCCGCGGCTTTGCGCACGCTGGCCGGCGGCTTGATGAAGATGGCCAACGACGTGCGCTGGCTGGCTTCCGGACCGCGCTGCGGCATCGGGGAACTGCGCATTCCGGAAAACGAGCCCGGCTCGTCCATCATGCCGGGCAAGGTCAACCCCACGCAGTGCGAAGCCCTGACCATGGTCTGCGCGCAGGTGTTCGGCAACGACGCCTCCGTGGCTTTCGCCGGCAGCCAGGGCAATTTCCAGTTGAACGTGTTCAAGCCCGTGATGGTGCACAACGTGCTGGAAAGCATCGCACTGCTGTCCGACGCCATGCGGTCTTTCAACGATCATTGCGCCGCGGGCATGGAACCCGACGTTGCGGTCATTGCAGAGCATCTGCGTAACAATCTTATGCTGGTCACGGCGCTGAACCGCCATATCGGCTACGACAAGGCCGCGGCCATCGCCAAAAAGGCGCACAGGGAAGGCCTGACCCTCAAAGAGGCGGCTCTTGCCTTGAGCCTGGTGGCGGAAGCGGATTTTGACCGCTGGATTGTGCCTCTGGACATGACGCGGCCTTCAGTGGGGTAGTTGCCCTGTTCCAATAGGGTGTTCGCCCTGCCTCAAATCGGTAAAGCTGGAGGTGCCGCACAGCGGAAAACTGAAACGAGGCAAGGGTGAACAGTCCCACGAATGCCCAATTCCCGGCCGAGGCCGCAAGGAAATGGTGCGGTGGAAGCGGCATGAGTCGGCCGCTTCCGGATTGGGCATTTCACGCGTGCAACGCTCGCGCTGTTTGTCGTCAAATTCTTGCCGCCGGTCAGGCGCAGGCGGGCTTTGTCCGCCGCCAGGCGCCCGCATGAAGCGGCAACCGCTCTGAAATCCCGATATAAGCCGCCGCGGACGAATCCCGCGGCGTTTTCATGCGGACCCCATGTCTCGCGCGGGGGCCGCATCGCGGAAAAACGCTCCCGCTTTTCCCCGGACCGTTCGCGACGGTTCGCGCCGGGGGGCCGGCGTCATGCGCACTGTTGCACAGAGAGAAAGATTGAAACGTTTTAACGGAAACCGGTTGTCTGGGAATCCATAACATGCAAAAATTATTTGATAATATTTTCCCGAAGATCTGGTCTCGAAATTGCTGATACCGGGCAGGCGATCGCGGGCGGGTCCATGATCCGCGCGGACGCCGCAAGCCCGGGGCTGCAACCGCTGTGACCATTGTCGAGGGAGGTTTCATATGGCACTGCTCAAGGGGATCCGCGTCATAGACACATCCACGGTGATCGCCGCGCCGTTTTGCGCGACGCTGTTGGCCGATTTCGGCGCGGATGTCATCAAGGTCGAAATGCCCGGTTCGGGCGATCCGTTCCGGCAGATGGGACCCTTTTATCAGGGGCGCGCCATGCGTTGGGCCACCATGGGCCGCAACAAGCGTTCCGTCACCATGGACCTGCGCATGGCCGAAGGAAAGGACCTTTTCCTGAAACTGATCGCCAAAAGCGATGTGCTTGTCGAAAATTTCCGCGTGGGCACGCTGGATAAGTGGGGGCTTGATCTGGCGACCCTGCGGGCCGCCAACCCCCGTCTGGTGGTCGCGCGCCTTACCGGTTACGGCCAGACAGGACCGTATGCGGCCAAGGCCGGATTCGGCACGCCGCTCACCGCGTTCTCCGGCATGACCTACATTACGGGCTACAAGGATCGCCCGCCCGTCAGTCCGCCGTTTTCGCTGCTGGATTACGTGGCGGGGCTGTATCTGCACGCCGGCATCGCGATGGCCCTGTACAGCAGGGATGTGCTCGGCGGGCCGCCGGAAGAGATAGACGTCAGCCTGTATGAAAGCGTGTTCAGAATGCTGGAAGGGGTTGTCGCGGATTACGACAAGAACGGGAAGATCCGCGAGAGAACGCCCGGCCTTGAAGGCGGCGCGAGTCCCACCGGCACCTTTGAAACAAAGGACAACCAGTGGGTGGTGATCGTCGCCAGCACGCAGCGGACCTGGGAATATCTGGCCGCCGCCATGGGCCGTAACGAACTGATCGACGATCCATTGTATCGTGAGAACAAGAACAGGGTCGCGAACAACGAATCGCTGCTGAGGATAGTGACGGAGTGGGTCGGGTCCCTCTCTTATGCCGAATTGCAGCGGATTCTCGATGACGCTGGCACGCCGTGCAACAAGATATACAGCATACGGGACATTTTCAAAGACCCGCACTACGCGGAAAGAAATGACATAGTCGAAGTGCCCCATCCCGGCTTCGGCGCCATAAAAATGCCGGGCATTTTCCCGAAATTCAGGGAAAATCCGGGAGAAATCAAATGGGCCGGCCCTGAACTGGGCGAACATAATCAGGATGTGTTCGGTTCTCTGCTCGGATTGACCGAGGCCGAACAGAAAGTTTTGCGGCAAAAAGGAGCCATTTGACGAAGGGGCCTCGAGGGACTGAGTGCCCCGGCGGGAGCGCGCCATGCCTTCAGCGCATGCGCGTATCCGGAAAACACCTGCCTGGCTTCCCTGGTCCGGCGCATGGCTGGCAACTGCAGCGCCGTGGTGTTCCAAAAGAAGGAGGGTATATGCACTTGCCGAAGAAGGTGGATATTTACGAAGTCGGCGCCCGCGACGGACTGCAGATCGAAAAGACCCGCCTGAGCGTCGACCAGAAAGCGGCCCTTGTCGAAAGCATGGTGGCCGCCGGAGCGAAATCCGTTGAAGTGGGGTCCTTCGTGCACCCTGCCGCCGTGCCCCAGATGGCCGACACGGACGAGGTGGCGAAAAAGCTGCGCCGCATCCCCGGCGTGGAATACTGCGCCCTGGTCATGAACATCAAGGGCATGGAGCGGGCCCTGGCCGTTGATATCAGGAATCTGCGCTTCACGGTTTCCGCAACCGACAGCCATTCCAAGAACAACCAGAACCGTACGCCGGCGGAAGTCATCGACGCCCTTGACGGCCCCATCGCCTTTGCCAGGGACCACGGCATGTCCTTCACCATGGGCATGCCCGTGGCCTTCGGCTGCCCTTTTGAAGGCAGGACGTCGTATTCCCGTGTCGAAAGCATCGCGGACCAGCTTGTGGCCAAGGGCGTGACCGCCATCTCCCTGGCGGATACCATCGGCGTTGCCGATCCCCTGCAGGTGTACACGTATATGTCCTCTCTGCTGCGCAAATATCCGCGAATACACTGGGCGGTGCATCTGCACAACACCAGAGGGCTGGCGTTGGCCAACATCCTGGCCGCCATGCAGGCGGGGATCGTCTCGTTTTCCTCCTGCTTCGCCGGCATCGGGGGGTGCCCCTTCGCCCCCGGCGCATCCGGCAACGTGGCGACGGAGGATGTCCTTTTCATGCTGCACTCCATGGGCATAGAGACAGGATACGACCTGGACAAGGTCATCGCCGTGGCCCTGCAGGCCCAGGAATGGCTGGGCCACGACACGGACAGCTTCATGGCCAGACTGCACAGGAACAGGAAAAAGGCGGCATAGCGGGCGGAACCGCCGCATGCCCTTTCAGGACAGATGCGCAGACCACCACCGTGAGCCATACAAAAGGAGTCAGCAATGAAACGCTTCGTGCTTGCCGTACAGCTTATGGCCCTTTTTCTCGTGTCTTCGTCCGTCACGGCCGCCCCGACCTTTGTCCGCATCGGCACCGCCAGCGTCGGCGGAGGGTTTTATCTGATCGGCAACACCATCGCCCAACTCGGGCAGCAGAAGCTGCCGCAGTACAACATCAGCGCCATTACCGGGGCCGCGGCGAAAAACGTTGCCAGCCTGGATCGGGAAGACATTGAAATGTCGATCATGGCTTCCAATGCGTACAGCAACGCCTGGAACGGGGTCGAGATGTTCAAAAAGCCGAACAAGAAACTGCGTTTTATTACGGCAATTTATCAGATGGAATATCAGTTCATGGTGGCCACGAAGGCCAACATCAAAAGCATTCCGGAAGTCAAGGGCAAGGTCATGGACTTTGCCCAACTGGGCGGCGCCTTCGAGCAATATGCCAAAGACGTGTTCAGCGCGTACGGCATGTCCGTTTCCGACGTAAAAACCATTCGCTACGGCAAGTCGGAATTTGAAGAAGCGTTTAAAAACGGAAATATCGACGCGCACTTGTGGGCCACCAGCGTGCCCAACGCGCAGATAGCCGAACTTATCCGGGTGGGGGCCGCAACGCTGCTGCCCATACCGAAGGAAAAAGGGGAAATGATCGTCAAGGCGGCGCCGTACCATGTGCTTTCCGTGATCAAGGGAGGTTCGTACCCTGAAATTCCTCAGGATATTCCCACGATCAGCATTCTGGGCGCTTTGGTCTGCCATTCCAACGTTTCTGAGGAAGTGGTGTATCAGGTGACGAAAATGATGCATGAGAACGCCGATTTTCTGAAAGAGCGTCTGCCCGTGTACTTTGTCCGCTTCTCTTTGGCGAACGCTTTGGACGGCAGGGCGGATCTGCCCCTGCATCCGGGCGCGCAGCGCTATTACCGCGAAAAGGGCCTGATCCAATGATTCCGGAACTCCGGGGCGCGGTGCACCGCGCCCCGGCCGGGCCGAAACCGCGGGATAGCCGGAAGGCAGGGCACTTTGAACCGGGAGGCACAGCATGGCGGCAAAAAGGCATGAATCCGATTCCCAGAAACCGGAAACCCCCAGGGCGCGCAGAGGAAAACGCCGGCCTCTGAGCGGCGGAATGAAATGGATTGTCACGGCGGCAGCGCTGGCGCTGGCCTGCTTTCACATCGGAACGGCATTTTTTGGCGTGCTTGCGCCCATGCAACAGCGCAGTTTTCACCTCGCTTTTGTGCTGGGGCTGATCTTTCTGCTGTATCCGGCCCGTGACGGGGGTCCGGCCGACCGGCCCACGGTTCTCGACTGCGTCCTGTCCCTGGCCGGTTTCGTCAGCGCTATGTATATTTTCGTCATTTACGAAGACCTTGTGATGCGTATGGGCGCGTATGAGGAGTACGAGCTGTATCTCGGCTTCACCATGCTGGCGCTTATTTTTGAGGCGGCCAGACGCGTGTTGGGCAGCATCCTTCCCGTGTTCTGCCTGCTTTTCCTGGTGTACGGCTATTTCGGGCCGTACATGCCGGGGCCTTTTCTGCACGGCGGGTTGAGCATTCCGCGAATCATCGAAGAAATGTACATGACCACCGACGGCATCTTCGGCATGGTGCTGGGGGTTTCCTCCACATATATTTTCATGTTTGTCATGTTTGGCGCGTTTTTGAACGCCACGGGCGCGGGCGCGTTTTTCAACGACATTTCCATGGCCCTGACCGGACATCTGCGGGGCGGCCCGGCAAAGATCGCCGTCCTGTCCAGCGCGCTGATGGGCACGATCAGCGGCAGCGCGTCCGCCAATGTGGCCACCACCGGGACCTTCACCATCCCGCTGATGAAAAAGGTCGGCTATCAGCCGCATTTTGCCGGGGCGGTCGAGGCCGCGGCGTCCACGGGCGGCCAGTTCATGCCGCCTGTTCTGGGGGCCGCCGCCTTCATCATCGCCGACACGGTGGGCGTGCCCTACATCAAGGTTGTGGCCGCGTCCCTTGTGCCTGCGCTGCTGTACTTTTTCGGCATCTGGTGCAGCCTGAGCGTGGAGGCGAACCGCCTGGACCTGAAAGGCCTGGATAAGGCAAGCCTGCCCAGGGCGTCCGACGTATTGATGAAAACCGGATATCGGGCTTTGCCCCTGGTAGCCATCATCACGGTGCTGGTCATGGGCCGCAATCCTCTGTTCGCTTCCTGCATCGGCATGGTCGCCTGCCTGATCGTGGCGGTCATGAACAAGGAAAAAAAAGTCACCGTCGGCATGCTGGTCGACACCCTTGAGGAAGGGGCCAAGGGCGCCCTGTCCGTGGCCATCGCCTGCGCCATCGTGGGCACTGTGGTCGGTACCATGGGCCTGACCGGCATCGCGTTGCGCATCGGGGACATCATCATTCAGTACACGGGCGGCTTTCTGCCCCTGACCCTGGCCACGACCATGATTATCGCCCTTATTCTGGGCATGGGCATGCCCACGTCCGCCAGCTACGTCATGGCCAGCGCCGTGGCTGTTCCCGCTCTGGTCAAAATGGGCTGCATCACCCTGGATGCGCATTTCTTCTGCTTCTTTTTCGCGGTGCTGTCATCCATCACGCCGCCCGTGTGCATCAGCGCGTACACCGCGGCCGGCATCGCCGGGGCGCCGCCGAACCTGACGGCGTTCACCGCCATACGGCTAGCCATTCCCGGTTTTCTGGTGCCCTTCATTTTTATCTTTTCACCGGAACTCCTGCTGACCAACACTACCAGCTGGTTCACGTTCGCGGTCGCGCTGGCCAGCGGCATGGTCGGCATCGCCACGCTGGCGCTGGGGCTTGAAGGCTACTTCCAGACCCGTCTGCGCATTGTGGAACGCGTGGTGCTGGTGGGGGCGGCATTGACTCTCATAGTGCCGGGCGTTATTACCGATGCTGTCGGGCTGGCTTTGCTGGGCATGGTTTTCTGCATCACCAGGGCCAGGCGGAAAAGCGAGCAGGCGGCTTTGGCCGCGTCGTGACGTGCCGTTGCGGATTGCATTATGGCCGGGGACAGCGCATTGTTGCCCGGCCTTTTGCGCAAACATCCTGTCGGAAGGAGGCCGCATGTCTCGGATTCTGATGATTTCCGGCAACGCGGGCCTGCTTGAAATGGCGGGGGAAGTTCTGCGCGGGGAATTTTCCGACTTCGATTATCTGCACTGCCTTGAAACGATGGACAGCCGGGACATCGCCGCCGCCGTCATGGCCTGCGCCCCGGACGTGGTCATCGCCCGCGGGTCGCGCGCAACGCAGATCATGGGGATGCATCTGCCCGTCACGGTGGTGCAGATCCCCGTGACGACCCACGAAATGGCCACCATGCTGGAAGAGGCGTCGCAATACGGACGCCGGATCGGCCTGGTCAGCTACAGCGATTATTTCGCGGATTTCTGCAGGCTCTCGAGCCTGATGCATTTGGATATCCGCTTTTGCCCCCTTGAAGGGGAAGAGCCCGTTCCGGAATTTGTCCGCCGGACTTTTGCCGGAGGGGTCGACGTCATCGCCGGGTGGACGCCGGCCGTCACGGCAGCAAGACAACTGGGCCTGCCCGCCCTGGGCCTTCCGTTCAGTTCGGCAAGCCTGCTGCGCGCCGCGCGGGAAGCCAGGCACGTCGCGGCAGGCATCGTGCAGGAAAAAACGCGCAGCGCCATTGCCCGGGCCTATCTTGACTATTCACACGGGGGAGTGATCACGGTCGGCAGGGAAAACAGGATCTTGTTCATCAATCCGGCCGCGCAGCGCCTGCTGGGGCTTCTGGGCAGCCACGTGACGGGGCGCGATGCGGATACGGTGCTGCCCTCGCTGGGTCTTGGGACGGTGCTGCGCAGCGGCAGGGAAGAGCACAACGCGCTGTTGAAAATCGTTGACCGCAGCTGCATCTGCACCAAGGTTCCCGTGCGCGTCAACGACCAGATCATCGGCGCGGTCGCGACCTTTCACGACGTGCAGAACATCCAGAAACTGGAAGCGCGGATCAGAACCCGGCCCGACAGCGCGGGACACGTCGCGGTCAAGACCTTTGCCGCCATCCAGTGCCGCAGCCCGGCTTTGAAGCGGGTCGTGGGCACGGCCAAAGAGTTCGCCCTGACGGATTCTTCCGTCATGCTGCAGGGAGAAACCGGCACGGGGAAAGAACTTTTCGCCCAGAGCATCCACAATTACAGCGGCCGCAGCCGGGGGCCCTTTGTGGCCGTGAACTGCGCGGCGCTGCCGCCCCAACTTCTGGAAAGCGAGCTGTTCGGTTACGAGCGGGGGGCGTTCACCGGGGCGAACCCCAAGGGCAAGCCGGGCCTGTTTGAGCTGGCCCACGGGGGAACGCTGCTGCTTGATGAAATCAGCGAGATGGACAGGAGCGTGCAGGGAAAGTTCCTGCGGGTGCTGCAGGAACGGCAGATCATGCGGCTGGGCAGCGACCGGGTCATCCCCGTGGATGTGCGCATCATTACCGCGTCCAACGTCAATCTGCGGGATATGGTTTCCCGCAATGCCTTTCGTTCGGATTTGTATTACCGGCTCAACGTGTTGAAACTGCGTCTGCCGCCGCTGCGCGAATGTCCCGAGGATATAGGCGCTCTGGCGGCGCTTTTTCTGCGCAGCCATGCCGGAAAGGAGGGCGCCCGGGGGAGGCTGACCCCGGAGGCCGTCAGGACGCTGACGCAGCATCATTGGCCCGGCAACGTCCGCGAGTTGCAGAATTTCATGGAACGCCTGGCGGTGATGCACGGCAGTGAGGACATACGCGGCGAAATTGTGCGGACCCTGCTGGCCGAAGACATGGGAAGCGTCCCGGCCGGAGGCCACGGCGGGCAGGATGACGCGGACATGCACGAAATCCTGCGCGCGCTGGCCTGCACCAACGGCAACTATACGCAGGCGGCCCGCGTGCTGGGCATCAGCCGGATCACACTCTGGCGGAAACTGAAACAGCACCCCCGGGTCCATAACGCCATTTCCAAATAGGATCGCATGGCGGCGCGGTGCGTTCCGATTGTAAACCAGACGGCGATGCGGGTGTGATCCGGACTGGATACCCCACGCGGTACCGAGGTGAACGGGCCGATGACGGGGCCTCAGCGCCCGTCCGCCGCCGAGGGGTTGCACGATTCACAGGGCACCCCGGTCTGGCACAGGCCGCATTCGCCGACTTCCAGGTCAACGCCGCAGGTTTTGCGTAGAAAGCGGTCAAAAAGCCGTTCCCGGTATGTGCGGCAGACGACCTTGTCGTGCCCTCGCGTGGTGATGGCGTACGCGGGACAGCGCTCCATGCATTTGCCGCATCCGCCTTGCGAAAAAAACAGGCAGTTTGCCGTGTGGGTGCGGGCGGTCCGCGTTGTGACGGGCAGATCGGCGCTTACGACCACACTGCCGCAGCGCATTGCCATGCCTTTTTCCGTGATGAATCCGTCGTTAAGGCTGAAGGTGCCCATGCCCGCGGCGAACAGGGCGTGGCGCTCGGACCAGGTTGAGGTGTGCCCTCCCGGCAGGTTCTCGATCCGCCGCCACCCGGAATCCAGAACCGGTGCCGCCGCCGCGAAGCCCAGTCCGGCAAAAAACGATTCCAGCGCCCGCCGGACCCGGTTGTTTACCATGTCTTCACCCAGGCGGGTGCCGTATGCCCAGTGGATGGAAGGCCAGACTTCTTTTTTGCGGTTGGACGCCTTGATTTCCCTTGAGAACGGCAGAACCCAGCACAGTACGCGGATGGGAGAACCCGGCGCGATGCCGTCCGCCCACGCGCGGCGCAGCAGTATTTCTTCCGGGGTTTGGTGAAAATCGCCGATGACGGATTTGTATTCGGAAAACAGGGGATCGCGCCCGTCCGCGACGCCTGTGAGCGGATCGTCGAATATGGGGGCCGTGCCGGTCTGCGGTATGCGGTTGTCCGGATTGGCGGCAACGGTTCCCCGGATCAAATCCGTCGCCTGCGTGAGCAGTTCCTGCGGCGTCATGGCGATTCTCCGTAAGCGAAAAGGTGTGGTTTTCTGTAAAGGGATAGTGGTTTTTGACAAAAAAGGCGGCTACGCATCACGTAACCGCCTACAATATCTGGTACCGGGAGGGGGAATCGAACCCCCAAGGCCTTGCGGCCGGTGGATTTTGAGTCCACTGCGTTTACCAGTTCCACCATCCCGGCGCGTTGAAAAGCTCTAGGGCACCGGAGGGCGTTGTGTCAAGCGCAAAGGAGGCGGTTCGCCGGGTTCAGGGAGCGTTCCGGGGCGGTTCCGCGTCCGTTCCGGGCTGTTCGCCGCGTTGCAGGGCGGCCAAGGGCAGAACGGCCTTTTCGAATCCGCCGCCGGTCCAGCGGAAGAATACCGCGTTGTCCAGGGAAACGGCCGTCGGGCCGCCGGGGCCGGTGAACAGGGGATAGGCCCGCAGCACGTCGGCCGCAAGGCAGATGCGGATGGAATGGTCAAGCCCGGCCGGAGGGTGGTTGTCCGGTCCGAAAAAGTCGCGCAGAAGCGGGTCCGGGGGCAGGGGATAGGGCGTCAGACGATGGCGGTCGTCATGGACCCACAGTTCCAGGGCGCAGGTGTCGCGGGTTTGGGCGCCTTCGGCCGCGACGGTCATGCCCCGGCCGTGGAACAGCCGCACGGTGACACTGCTGTCCGCGTCCGGCCGCGATTCCACCCGCAATTCGTCGGAATCGACGGGAATCAGCCGCCAGAGTCCGGTCCGGCTGTTTTCGATCAGGGTCTGTTTTTCCCCTTCGCTGATCCCTTCGGGCGTGTTTTCAAAAATGGTGACCGGCAGCAGTCTGAAAATATCCAGAGCGGAAGGCGGCGTACTGTCCTCCGCCGCTGCCGCCAGCAGCAGAACGATCGCGAAAACAGGGCTGATGCGCGTGATCATATTCCCCCCTATCCCCCTTGTCGCTGTGTTCACGGCGAATATACCCGAGAATCTGGGGAAGTCCATCCGTCTTGCATCCGGCGGCAAAGAGTTTATAGTCTCTCCGCCATGACAAAACCCCATATTCATATTGAAGGCGCGCGCCAGCACAACCTGAAAAACCTGACCCTGGACATTCCCCGCGACGAGCTGGTCGTCATTTGCGGGCCGTCCGGATCGGGCAAGTCGACTCTGGCTTTTGACCTGGTTTATGCCGAGGGCCAGCGCCGCTATGTGGAATCCCTGTCCGCCTATGCCCGCCAGTTTCTGCCCCAGATGGACAAGCCGGACGTGGACAAGATCGAGGGCCTGTCTCCGGCCATTTCGCTGGAACAGCAGACCGCCAGCCGCAACCCCCGGTCCACCGTGGGCACCGTGACCGAGATCTACGACTTTCTGCGGGTGTTTTACGCCCGGCTGGGCGCCATGTACTGCCCGGTCTGCGGCGAAAAGATCGAATCACGGGCCACGGACGAAATCATCGCCGACGTGCTGGGCCTGCCGGAAGGCACGCGTTGCCTGATCATGGCCCCCCTGGTGACGCTGCAGAAGGGCACCCACCAGGACAGACTGAAGAAGCTCAAGGCCGAAGGGTTCGCCCGCGTGCGCGTCAACGGGGCCATGACCACCCTGGACGAGGCCCCGGTTCTGGACAAGAACAAAAAGCACTCCCTTGATTTGGTGGTGGACCGTCTGGTCATCCGCGACGGCATCCGCGGCCGCCTGGCCGATTCGGTGGAACTGGCCCTGAAATACGGCGAAGGCCGCCTTATCGTGGCCGTGCAGGACCCCGGCAATCCGGGCAAACTGACCGAGACCGTGCACAGCACGGAAGCGGCCTGCCCCACCTGCCGTATCAGCCTGCCGCCGTTGTCGCCGCAGCTGTTTTCCTTCAACAGCCCGCAGGGCGCCTGCTCCCGTTGCCTGGGGCTGGGGTCCATCGAATATTTCGAGCCGGCGCTGCTGGCCCCTAACCGGGGTCTGTCGTTGGAGGGCGGCGGCGTTCTGCCCTGGAAAAACCCCAAGATTTTCGAACGCTACCGCGAAAAACTTTCCCGCCTGGGGCAGCGCTGGGGTTTTACCCTGGCCTCGCCGCTCAAAGATTTTTCCTCTGACGCCCTGGACGCGCTCTTTTACGGCGAAACCGCCGACGGCAAGCCCGCCGGCAACGATATGGATTCCGCCCTGCGCCGCAACTGGATGGGCGGTTCCGTGCCGGAAAAGCGGGCCGTCAAGGACCGGGCGGAAGCCAAGGGCGAATGGCAGGGTCTGATCGCGGTGCTGGAGCAGGGCATGCAGTACGGCGACGCATGGCGCGACGAATTGTCGCGTTTCCGCCAGGTTATGGCCTGCCCGGCCTGCAACGGCGCGCGGCTGAGGCCCGAAGCCCTGTCCGTGAGGGTGGACGACCTGAACATGGCCCAGTTTACCTCGCTGTCCATCGTCAAAGCCCTGGCCTGGCTGAAAGAGCGGACCTTTGACGCCCGGCACGCGCCCGTGGCCGAGCCGCTGCTCAAGGAACTGACCTTCCGCCTGGATTTCATGGTCAATGTGGGGCTTGATTATATATCGCTGGGCCGCAACATGGCCACCTTGTCCGGCGGCGAGGCCCAGCGCATCCGTCTGGCCTCGCAGCTCGGTTCCGGTCTGGTGGGCGTGACCTACGTGCTGGACGAGCCATCCATCGGCCTGCACCCGCGCGACAACGAACGGCTGCTCGGCACGTTGCGCAGCCTGCAGAAACGCGGCAACACCGTATTGGTGGTGGAACACGACGAGGCCACCATCCGCGAGGCCGACACCGTCATCGAACTGGGACCCGGTTCCGGCCAGTTGGGGGGCGAGATGGTCTTCAGCGGCACGGTGCCGGATCTTTTGGCCTCTTCCCGGTCCCTGACCGCCAAGTATCTGCGCGGCGACCTGTTCATCCCCGTGCCCAAAAAGCGGCGTGAGGGCAGGGGAGAGTTGCTTCTGAGCGGGGTGACCACCAACAACCTGCAGGGTGTGGACTGCCGCATCCCGCTCGGGGTGCTGACCTGCGTGACCGGGGTTTCCGGATCCGGCAAAAGCTCCCTTGTGGTGGACACCCTGTACAAGCACCTGGCCCTGGCCCAGGGCATCAAGGTCGAAAGCCCCGGCAGCATCGCCGGCATCAAAGGCGCGGAAGGCATCGACCGCATTGTGGCCATCGACCAGACGCCCATCGGCCGCACCCCGCGTTCCAACCCCGCGACCTACACCAAGATATTCGATGAAATCCGGGACATCTTCGTCATGACCCCGGATGCCAAGAAACGCGGATACAAGCCCGGCCGCTTCAGCTTCAACGTGCGCGGCGGCCGTTGCGAAGCCTGCAGCGGCGACGGCCAGATCCGGGTGGAGATGCATTTTCTGCCCGACGTGTTTGTGACCTGCGACGTGTGCAAGGGCCGCCGCTACAACCACGAAACCCTTGAGGTGCGCTACAAGGGCCTGAACATCGCCGAAGTGCTGGACCTGACCGTCAGCCAGGCCCGCGACTTTTTCGGCAGTTATCCGGCTCTGGAACGGCGGCTGGCCGTACTGGAGGAAGTGGGCCTCGAATACCTGCGCCTGGGCCAGCCCGCACCCACCCTGTCCGGAGGCGAAGCCCAGCGGATCAAGATTTCCCGCGAGCTGGGCAAAAAAAGCCTGCCCGGCACCCTGTACATCCTTGACGAGCCCACCACCGGCCTGCACATGCACGAAGTGGGCAAGCTGATCGCCGTGCTGCGCCAGTTGGTGGAACGCGAAGCCACCGTGGTGGTCATCGAGCACAACACCGACATGATCATGGCCGCGGACTACGTCATCGACCTGGGGCCCGGAGGCGGCGAAAACGGCGGCCGCATCGTGGCGGCCGGCACACCGGAAGCCATCCTGAAAGACCCCAATTCCGTGACCGGCTCGTTTCTGGCCCTTGAGCGGAAAAAATAGCGGACACGCCGCTTCGCCTTGTCCCGAAGGCACGCTGCGCTGGTCGCCTGCGGGCGAATATTCTGTTGCGCCGCGTGTCCACCACAGCATTCCACGGTGAAAATGCCTGCCGCCCACTGTCGGGTGCGACAATCCGTCGCCGCAGCAGTTGACACATATTTTCATAAAGCATATTTCGTCGTATAACGAATTGTAGGAGATGAGTATGCTCGAATTCATGACTGTTGTCCGGGCTCTGGCCGACGAAAATCGGGTGCGCATTCTGATGGCCCTGCGAGGGCAGGAAATGTGCGTCTGCCAGGTGACGGCTTTTCTCGACCTGTCGCCGTCCACCACCTCGAAGCATCTTTCCATTCTGCGCCAGGCCCGGCTGATCGCCAGCCGCAAAAAGGGCAAATGGGTCTATTACCGCCCGGCGGACGGGCCATCCGTCCCTCCTCTTGTGCGCGACGCTCTGGATTGGGCCACCCGTGGCGTGGAAACGTCGCGGACCGTTCAGGACGACGCGCGGCGCATCAAACAGATACTTGAACGCGAAAAAATCCTGTGCGCCGACGCCGCCTTTGACACGGACGCGTTCCATTCCCTTGAAATCCATACGGTATCCGATGCCGACGCGGCGGACGACGAAACGGAGATGAAGCCATGAGCACCGCCTGCTGCCCCGTCAAACCGGCCCCTCACGTCCCTGATTGCGGATGCGAGTTGTGTCTTCGGTTGAAGCAGGGCGTACGCCACGGCCATGATCACGATCACGCCGGACATGCTCCGGGCGAGGGGGATGAGGAAGCGGACCCGAAACGGGAAGCCGGCCTGCTGATCTTTTGCGCGGTTCTGTTCACGGCCCTGATGATCGGCGAAAGCAGAATCGCGGGCGCTTCCGGCCCCTGGGCCGTGCGCGTCCTGTTCGCCGTGCCCTACCTCATTTGCGGCTGGTCCGTTTTCAGGGCCGCCGGGTCGCTGGCCCGCCGGGGCGATGTGCTCAACGAATTCACGCTGATGGCCGGGGCCACCCTGGTCGCCATAGGGTTGGACAAACCGGCGGAGGCCGCCGGGGTCATGCTGTTTTATCGCATCGGGGAATTTTTTCAGGAACTGGCGACAGAAAAGTCGCGCAAATCCATAAAGAACCTGCTGGCGTCCAAGCCGACGACAGCCAACGTGCTGCGGGACGGCTCGGTGACGACAATGCCCGTGGAAAGCGTGGCGCCGGGCGCTTTGGTCGTCGTGCGAGCGGGTGAGAATATCCCTTTGGACGGGACCGTGGTTTCCGGCGTGTCCCAGGTGGACCAGTCGCCCCTGACCGGCGAATCCGTGCCCGTGTCCGTGGCAGAAGGCAGCGCCGTTTACGGCGGGGCCATCAACATGAGCGGCGTGCTGACCGTTTCCGTGACCACGGCCTTTGCCGACACGCACATGGCCCGCGTGCTCGAGATGGTGGAAAACGCGGCCAGCCACAAAGCGCCCACGGAACGCTTCATGACCCGTTTCGCCCGCTATTACACCCCGGCCGTGGTAGTCCTGGCCATGCTGGCGGCTGTGCTGCCGCCGCTTTTCGGCCTGGGCGACTGGAAGACCTGGATATACCGAGCGTTGGTTATGCTGGTCATTTCCTGCCCCTGCGCCCTGGTCATTTCCATCCCGCTCAGCTATTTCGGCGGCATCGGCGCGGCATCGCGCAAGGGTATTCTGGTCAAGGGCGGCACGGTGCTGGACGGTCTGACCCATATCGACACCGTGGTGTTCGACAAGACCGGCACCCTGACCCGCGGAGTTTTCGACGTGACGTCCCTTGCCCCGCGGCCGGGAATCACGGAGGATGAACTGCTGCATGCTGCCGCCCTCGCGGAATGCGAATCGAACCATCCCGTCGCCCGTTCCGTCATGCGCCGGACCGGGGCGGATTTCACGCGGCCCGGGGATATCCTGGCGCAGGAACTGCCAGGCAGGGGCATGCTGGCGACCAGCGGCGGGCGGCGCTATGCCGCCGGCAACGCCGCCCTGATGGCGGAGCAGGGCCTTGCCGCGCCGGATGTTTCCTTCCCCGGCACGGTGGTGCATGTGGCCCGCGACGGCGCGTACCTGGGACATATCACGGTTGCCGACGTCATGAAGGCGGAATCACGGGATGCCGTGGCCGTCCTGAAAGCGCGGGGCTTGCAGGTCATCATGCTGAGCGGAGACAGGGAGGATGCCGTTGCCTGGGCCGCGCGGGAAACGGGCATCGAACGCCACGTGTCCGGCCTGCTGCCCGAAGGCAAGGTGCAGGCCCTGAACGATCTGGCGGCCAGGGACCGGGCGGCTTTTGTGGGCGACGGCATCAACGACGCGCCGATCCTGGCTCTGTCCCGCGTAGGCATCGCCATGGGCGGCATGGGAGCGGAAGCGGCCGTGGAAGCCGCCGACGCGGTGATCCTCAACGATTCCCCGGCCAGGGTGGCAGATCTTTTCGCCCTGGGATACAAGATCCGCAGCATTGTCTGGCAGAATGTGGGCATGGCGCTGGGCATCAAGTGCCTGTTCATGGCGTTGGGCCTTGTCGGCGTCAGCGGCCTGTGGGAAGCGGTGTTCGCCGATGTGGGCGTCGCTTTGCTGGCGGTGGTTAACGCCGCGCGGGCCACGCGCAACTGAGGGCTTGCCCGTACCCGCGTGTTTCGCGGCTGACAGCGTCGTCAAAAGCCGTTTTCGCTCCGGTCGTGTACCGTAAGAGTACACTTCCCGTCGCAAAAAACTCGCCTTTCTCGCCTGACGCCAAACCACACTACTATTCGGTTAGCGGTTTAACA
>JAVBOK010000001.1:0-25752 GCA_031550605.1 Desulfovibrionaceae bacterium
AGCCAGGGGCCGGGTCGCCCCTTAGCGTCCCCCATTACCCGGGGGCACGGGGGCCAGCCCCCCTGGCGGGGAGCGGGGCATCGCCCCGCTCTCGTCAGATGGCTTCGACAAAATCAGGCGAGTTTGGATTTGGCCAGTTCCGCCAGTTTCGCGAAATCGTCTTTGGCGTTGACGGCGAGGTCGGCCAGGATCTTGCGGTCCAGCCCCACGTCGGCCTGGGCCAGGCCGTTCATGAAGCGGCTGTAGGAAAGGCCGTGTTCGCGGGCGGCGGCGTTGATGCGCATGATCCACAAGGCGCGGAAGTCGCGCTTTTTTTCCTTGCGGCCGGTGAACGCATAGGCGAGAGCGGTTTCCACCGCTTCGCGGGCGGTGCGGTACAGAACGCTGCGGCCGCCGCGGTAGCCTTTGGCCAGATCCAGATATTTTTTGTGGCGTCTGTGTGCCGCCATCCCTCTCTTTACGCGCATGATACGCCTCCTTCATCATCCCGCGAGGCGGAGAGATGCCAGCGGGACGGTTGTGCGGCCTGCCGCGAAGGGCAGCGCCGGGAAAAAATTGTCACGCGTACGGCAGCATGCGGCGCACGGCTTTTTCGTTGGCGGAATCCACGATGGCGCCCTGGCCCAGACGCATTTTGCGCTTGGCGTCCTTTTTGGTCAGAATGTGCCGCAGGTTCTGCTTGCGCCGTTTGAACTTGCCGCTGCCGGTCACGTCAAAGCGCTTGGCCGCGGCCCGTTTGGTCTTGATTTTCGGCATGATAGGCTCCTTACTCCAACAACAAAGTGTCCCCTGTTCCAAAGGGAAGGGGCATAATGCGCCAAATGCGCTTCAAAGGCAAGCGAAAAAGGCTACTTCTTCGGCAACGGGGCCAGCAGCATATGCAGCGTACGGCCTTCCGCGCGGGCTTCCTGCTCCATCTTGCCGATATCCTTGGTGTCTTCAAGCACCCGGTCCAGCATGGTCTGCCCCCGGTCCTTGTGCACGATTTCCCTGCCCCGGAAAAAGATGGTCACCTTGCAGCGGTCGCCGTCCTCAAGAAAGCGGCGGATATGGTTGACCTTGGTCTGGTAATCGTGCTCGTCGGTTTTGGGACGCAGCTTGATTTCCTTGATCTGGATGACGGTCTGCCGTTTCTTGGCTTCCTGCTTTTTCTTCTGGGTCTCGTACTTGAACTTGCCGTAATCCATGATTCTGCAGACGGGCGGATCGGCGGTGGCGGCGACTTCCACAAGGTCCATGCCGACCTCGCGGGCGGCCGCGATGGCTTCGTTGCGGCCGAGTATGCCGCGTTGTTCGCCCTCGGCGCCGATCACGCGCACTTCCCTGGCTCTGATCTGCTCGTTGCGGCGGACCAGATCCTGAGGTTCCGCCCGGCGGGGCCTGACGTTAGGAGAAGCGATAGCGCATGCCTCCTTGCTTACAAGGTTCGTCCGAATCGTCAAGAATGCGGCCCACGGCCGCATCCAGCGGCATCAGCCCCAGGCTGTCGCCGCCGCGAAGGCGCATGTTCACGCCCTTCGCTTCAACTTCCTTATCCCCGATGACGAGGATGTACGGTATCTTTTCCATCTGCGCGGCCCGGACCTTGTAGCCCAGCTTTTCGTTGCGCAGATCGCATTCCGCGCGCAGGCCGGCGGCCCGCAGGGCGGCAAGCGCCTCCCGGGCGAAAGCGTCCTGCGCTTCGGTCACGGTGACGATTCTGGCCTGCACCGGGGCCAGCCAGACGGGGAAGGCGCCGGCGCAGTGCTCGATCAGAATGCCGATGAAGCGTTCCAGCGAACCCAGAATGGCCCGATGGACCATGACCGGCCGGTGCCGTTCGCCATCCTGCCCGATATATACCAGGTCAAAGCGCTCCGGCAAGGTGAAATCAACCTGGACGGTCGAACACTGCCATTCGCGTTCCAGGCTGTCGGTGACCTTGACGTCGATCTTGGGGCCGTAGAAGGCGCCGTCGCCCTCGTTGACCGCGTACTCGAGCCCGACGCGGTCCAGGGCCTGCTTCAGGGCGTTGGTGGCCTTTTCCCAGTCTTCGTCCGTGCCGATGGATTTGGCCGGCCGGGTGGAGAGGGCAAGCTTGTAGTTGAAGCCGAACAGGGTGAACAGGTCGCGCACCAGGCCGATGATGGAAAGAATCTCTTCCTCCAGCTGGTCCGGCCGGCAGATGATGTGCGCGTCATCCTGGGTGAACTGGCGCACGCGCAAAAGACCGTGCATGACTCCGCTTTTTTCGTGGCGGTGCACCACGCCCAGCTCGAAGAAACGGCAGGGCATCTCGCGGTAGCTGCGCAGCTGCTCGCCGTAAATGAGCATATGCCCGATGCAGTTCATGGGCTTGATGCCGTACACGTCGCCTTCGATGTCCGCAAAGTACATGTTCTCGCGGTAGTTGGCGTAGTGGCCGGATTTCTCCCACAGTTCGCGGCGCAGCATCTGCGGGCCCTGCACCATTTCATAGCCGCGCCGCAGGTGCTCTTTGCGCAGAAAATCCTCCAGAATGGCGCGCACCAGCATGCCCTTGGGGTGCCAGAACACCATGCCGGGGGCCGTGTCCTCGTGAAAGCCGAACAGGTTCAGTTCCTTGCCCAGCTTTCGGTGGTCGCGGCGCTTCGCTTCCTCCAGCCGGTGCAGGTGGCTGTCCAGGGCCGCCTTGTCCGCGAAGGCCGTGGCGTAGATACGCGAAAGCATGCGCCGTTTTTCGTCCCCGCGCCAGTACGCGCCGGCCACGGACAGCAGCTTGAAGGCCCGCACGAACCCGGTGTGCGGCAGATGCGGCCCGCGGCACAGGTCGGTGAAGTCGCCGATGGTGTACAGCGAAACCGTGGTCACGTCCGGCGGCAGGTCGTTGATCAGTTCGACCTTGTACGCTTCGCCCATTTTTTCGAACAGGGCCGCGGCCTCGGGCCGGGACAGCTCCCGCCGCGCATAGGGCTGTTCCTCGGCGGCGATTTTGGCCATTTCCGCTTCGATGGCCGGAAAATCCTCGGGCGTGAACGGCCTTTCCACGTCGAAATCGTAATAGAAGCCGTTGTCGATGGCCGGGCCGATGGTCACCATGGCTTTGGGGAACAGGCGCCGCACGGCCTGGGCCATGACGTGGGCCGCGGAATGGCGGATCAGTTCCAGCCCCTCGGCGTCGTTGACGGTGACCGGGATCAGTTCGCCCGTTCCGGCGGGCACGGGGGCGGAAAGGTCCAGCAGGACGCCGCCCGTTCCGTCCGGGCCGGCGGCTTTCGCCGCCACCGTGGCCTTGAACCGTTTGCCGGAAAGGGCGGCCTTCAGGGCGTCGCCGCAGGAAACGCCGGGGGCCAGTTCTTTGGTTTCGCCGCAGATCAGCACGTTCATGGGACAGCTCCTTCCGGCGCGCCGGGATGTTCCGCGCGCGGCGGACCGTACAGCGCAATACATAACAAAAGAAAGGGAGGCGAACCTCCCTTGTTCCAGTCTTGTCTGGTAGGCACGAGCAGCTTTGAACTGCTGACCCCTTCCGTGTCAAGGAAGTGCTCTACCCCTGAGCTACGCGCCTACGCTCGTGAGGCAAGGCGAATCTGTTAGCGCTTTTTGCCCCTGACCGTCAAGGTCTTTTTGTTTTTCCGGCGCGAGAGGGAAGGTTTTTTTCATAGATTCTTGTTGCACAGTGTTGGGGAAAGCGTACGTTCTCCTGTATCGGCCATAATTTTTTGCTGGCCGGAGGATATATGAACGCGCTGACACTTGTTTTTGCGGCTTTGTGTTTTTTTGCGATAGGATACCGTTTTTATGGACTTTTTTTAGCAAAAAACATGCTGTGCATCAGCGACGCCAGACCGACCCCCGCGGTCCGTTTCGCTGACGGGCACGATTACGTGAAAACGAACGAATTTGTATTGTTCGGGCACCATTTCGCGGCCATCGCCGCCGCCGGCCCGCTGCTGGGACCCGTTCTGGCGGCCCAGTTCGGGTACATGCCGGGGGCGCTGTGGATTCTTTTCGGCTGCGTGCTGGGGGGCGCTGTGCACGACATGGTGGTGCTTTTCGCTTCCGTGCGGCACAAGGGCATGTCGCTGGCCTCCATAGCGGAAAAGGAAATCGGCAGGGCTACGGGGCACGTGGCGGCCTGGGCCGTGCTGTTCATCCTCATTCTGACCCTGGCCGGCCTGTCCATCGCCGTGGTCAACGCCATGCACGACAGCCCCTGGGCGACGTTCACGGTATTCATCACCATGCCCATCGCGATTCTGATGGGGCTGTACATGCGCTACTGGCGGCCCGGCGACGTGCTGGGGGCCAGCCTTCTGGGGGTCGCGCTGCTGTTCCTGGGCGTGGTCGGCGGGCCGTACATCGTGGCGCACCCGGCCCTGAAGAGCCTGTTTGACTGGAGCCGCGAGGAAATTTCCCTGATCATCGTCGGGTACGGCTTCGTGGCTTCGGTGCTGCCCGTCTGGCTGTTGCTGGCGCCGCGCGACTATCTTTCCACCTACCTGAAGATGGGGACCATTCTTTTTCTGGCCGTCGGCATCGCCTTTGTGCGGCCGGAACTGCGGATGGACGCTTTCACCCGTTTCTGCGCCGGCGGCGGCCCCGTCATCGCGGGGCCCGTGCTGCCCTTCATCTTCATTACCATCGCCTGCGGGGCCATTTCCGGCTTTCACGCCATTATCGCCACGGGAACCACGCCGAAGATGCTCGGCAAAGAGCATGAAATACCCTTTGTGGGGTACGGCGCCATGATCGCCGAAGGCTTCGTGGCCATTATGGCCCTGATTTCCGCCTGCGTGCTGGTCCCGGCCGACTATTACGCCATCAACTCCACCAGGGAGGCCTTCGCCGCCCTGCACATGCAGGTGCAGGAACTGCCCGCATTGATGGCCGCCGTGCAGGAAAACGTCATGCACCGCCCCGGCGGGGCCGTTTCCCTGGCCGTGGGCATGGCCCATGTGTTTTCGTCCATCCCGTTCATGGACGGGCTCATGTCGTACTGGTACCACTTCGCCATCATGTTCGAAGCGGTCTTCGTGCTGACGGCCGTGGACGCGGGCACCAGAATCGGGCGCTTCTTTCTGCAGGAACTGGCCGGCAAGGCCTGGCCGAAGTTCAACGACAAAGAGTGGATCCCCGGCATTGTGATCACCAGCGCGGTGTTCACCTCCACCTGGGGCTATCTGCTCTATACCGGCAATATCTCAAGCATCTGGCCGCTGTTCGGCATGAGCAACCAGCTGCTTTCCGCCTGCGGTCTGATTATCGCGACAACCATGCTCATCCGCCTGAACAAGGTCCGCTACATCTGGTCCACGGCCGTCCCCGGCCTGTTCATGGCGGCGGTCACCTTCTGGGCGGGGTACCTGCAGGTCGCCACGGTGTATCTGCCGCAGAAGGAATATCTGCTGGCGGTCTGCGCCGTTGTGGTCATGGCGCTGATGCTCATCGTCTTTGTGGGCGCGATACGCCGCTGGTACGCGTTGCTGCGGCTCCACGGCACCACCGTGGACCAATACGGCGAAATCGTTCTGGTCAACGTGGAGGAATAACGGAAACCAGGGGCCGCAAGGCCCTCCGGATTGATGGCAAACCCCGCAAGGCCGGGGATTTGTCAAGGCACGCCCGCTCCGGCGCTTTCCGGCGGCAATGAATGCCGCCGGAAAGCGCGCGGTGGGCAGTTGCCCAAGAGGACTTTGCCGGCAGCCTCCGGGGGCCGCAAGGCCCCCGGGGAAAAAGGTCCGGTCGCCGGAAAGCGGTCCCGCTATCCGCCGAAAGCCTGGTCCAGGTCGAGGATCAGGTTCCGCACATGCTCGGTGCCCACGGACAGGCGGATGGTGCCCGGCCGGATGTCCTGCTCGGCCCGTTCCCGCTCGTCCAGTTGGGAATGGGTGGTGCTGGCGGGATGGATGACCAGGGACCTGACATCGGCCACGTTGGCCAGCAGCGAGAATATGCGCAGCCGGTCGATGAAGGCGCGGGCCTCGGCCTCGCCGCCCTTGATGTCGAAGGTGAAGATGGACGCGGCCCCGCCCGGGAAATATTTGCGGTACAGGGCGTGGTCCGGATGCTCCGGCAGCGAGGGGTGGCGCACGGTCGCCACCTTGGGGTGGTGTTTCAGGTATTCCACGATCTTGCGGGCGTTTTCGATCTGGCGTTCCACGCGCAGGGACAGGGTTTCCACGCCTTGCAGCAGCAGGAAGGCGTTGAAGGGCGAGATGGCCGCGCCGGTGTCGCGCAGCAGGACCGCGCGGATCCGGGTCACAAGGGCGGCCGCGCCTGCGGTCCTGCTGAAGGACAGGCCGTGGTAGGACGGATCCGGTTCCGTGACGGAAGGGAATTTTCCGCTCGCCTCCCAGTCGAAGTCGCCGCTGTCGATGATCACGCCGCCCAGGCTCGTGCCGTGCCCGCCGATGAATTTGGTGGCGGAATGGACCACGATGTCCGCGCCGTATTCGATGGGCCGCAGGACGCAGGGCGGGGTGAAGGTGCTGTCCGTGACCAGGGGGATGCCGTTGGCGTGCGCCAGTTCGGCCAATTCCTCGATGTCGGTGACGCCGGCATGGGGGTTGCCCAGGGTTTCGGCGAAAACCGCCCTGGTGTTGGGCCGGATGGCTTGGGCAACGCCCTTCCTGTCGCGGGGGTCGACAAAGGTCGTCGTGACGCCGTGGCGCGGCAGGGTGTGGGCAAGCAGGTTATACGTGCCGCCGTAGATGTTCCTTGCGGAAACAATGTGATCCCCGGCCTGGGCCAGCGTCTGGAAAACGTAGCTGATCGCGGCGGCGCCGGAAGCGACGGCCAGGGCCGCCGCGCCGCCTTCCAGGGCGGCCAGGCGTTTTTCCAGCACATCCTGCGTGGGGTTGGTCAGCCGGCCGTAGATATTGCCCGGTTCCGCCAGGCTGAAGCGCGCCGCCGCGTGGGCGCAGTTTTCGAACACGTACGACGTGGTCTGGTAAATGGGCACGGCGCGGGCCCCCGTGGCGGGGTCGGGCCTTTCCTGCCCGGCATGGATCTGTTTTGTTTCAAACGCCCATGCATTTGTATTGCTTATCGCTGTCATGGCGATTCTCCTTTTTGCCTTATGGTGCTCTATATCAGGTTTTCCAGAATGTCGATAGGTTTACTATGAATTAATGGATATATTCCGGACCGCCCTTGTGCTATGGATCTGCCATGCAGCGCTGGATCATGCACATCGACATGGACGCGTTCTACGCTTCCGTGGAGCAACTGGACGACCCCTCGCTCAGGGGCCTGCCCGTGATCGTGGGCGGGGGGGCGCGGGGCGTGGTTTCCGCGTCGTCGTACGAGGCCCGCAAAGTCGGGGTCCGCAGCGCCATGCCCATTTTTCAGGCGAAGCGGCTCTGCCCGAGGGGGATTTTCATCCGGCCGCGCATGGAGCGGTACGCGGCGGTGTCCCGCCGGATCATGGATGTGCTGCGGCAATTTTCGCCGCTGGTGGAGCAGGCGTCGGTGGACGAGGCCTATCTGGACGCCACCGGGCTGGAGCGCCTGTTCGGCCCGGCGGAGCGCATGGCGGCGGAGCTGAAGGCCGCGGTGCGCGCGGCCACCGGGCTGACCTGCTCCGTGGGCCTTGCCCCGGTGAAGTTTCTGGCCAAAATCGCCTCGGACATGAACAAGCCCGACGGGCTGACCGTCCTGCGGCCGGAAGCGGTCCCGGATTTTTTGCGGAGCCTGCCCGTCGAGCGCATTCCGGGCGTAGGCAAAAAGACCCTGCCCGCCCTGTCCGGCCTGGGCGTGCGCCATGCGGCGGACGTGGCCCGCTATCCGCGCGAATTCTGGCTGCGCCGTTTCGGCAAGTGGGGCGGGGCGCTTTACGACCGGGGCCTGGGGGTGGACGAAAGGCCCGTGCTGCCGTGGGAGCCGCCCAAATCCGAATCCGCGGAAAATACCTTTGCCGAGGATACCCTGGACCGGGAATTGCTGCGGACCTGGCTGCTGAAACAGGCGGAACGGGTGGGCCGTTCCCTGCGCAAACAGGGCCTGCGGGGCCGCACCGTGACCCTGAAAGTCAGGTATGCGGATTTTACGGGCCTTACCCGCGCCCGCACGCTGAAAGAGCCCACCAACCTGACCCGGGTCATTCACGAAACGGCCGTGGCCCTGCTGGACGAACTGCGGCCGGCAATGAAGCTGCGCCTGATCGGGGTGGGGGTGTCGCATTTTGACCAGGCCGGCGGCGGAGAAAAGCCCGGCCGTTCCGCGGAAGCCGGCGCCGCGTCCGGGACCAGGGAAGTGCCCCTGAGCCTGCCCCTGGGAAACGCGGATGCCGGGGAACGGGCGGCGGCTCCGGAGGTCCGCGCCGCCGCGGACCTCCGGCGGGACGCGGCCCTGGACGCGGCCCTGGATTCCATCCACAGCCGTTTCGGCAGGCGGGCGCTGGTGCGCGGCAGGCTTTTCGGCTTCGATTCCTCCAAATCCTGACTTGCCTTGCCCGCGAGTCCGCTATACAAATGACGCATGCGTATCCGTTGTCCCGCTTGCGACTATGTCCGCGAAGTTTCCTCCGAGAAAATTCCGCCTTCGGCGGAATTCGCGTCGTGCCCCAAATGCAGGCACCGTTTCCGTTTCCGCGCTTTGGGCGCCGGCGGGGTTTCGCCCGGGGAACAGGCGGCCGCGCCCGAAGAAAAGCCGGAGGAAAAACCCGGCGACATCTGGGAGGCCATGGATTCGCTGACCGGCCGCTGGACCGGCGGGGATGCGGAAAAAACCGGGCGGGACGCCGGGGATGAGGCCGGCGGCGAACCCGGCGGCGAGGCGCGGAAACAGCAGGCCCGCCGCGAGGCGGAACGCTCCGGCGGCGCGCGCGAGGCGGCGCAGGCCGCCCGCGGGGGAGCGCCCTGGGCCATTCCCTGGGAACGGCCGCGGGAACTGGGCTTTTTTCCCAGCCTGGTCCGCACCATGCTGCTCGCGCTGCTGCAGCCGTCGCGGTTTTTCGCCCACGTCACGCCGGATCTGCCGCTGATTCCGGCCCTGTTTTACTATGTGGTCTTCGGGCTGCTGCAGTATGTCTGCGACATCCTCTGGAGCAACCTGGCCGTGCGCATGGCCGGGCCGGAGGTTCTGGCCAATCTGCCCCCGGCGGTGGTGCAGTCCCTGGATTTTTCCCGCCTGCCCATGATCGTGGTGACCGCGCCGTTTCTGCTGGCCCTGCAGATGTTCGTGACCACGGCGGTCCTTCATCTGATGGTCCGGCTGGTGGATCCGGCGGAAGCCAGCTTTCCCAAAACCTTCAAGGTCGTGGCCTATGCCGCGTCCGCCCTGATCCTGACGGCGGTGCCCCTGCTGGGTCCCCTCATCGGGCCGGCCTGGTATGCGGCCCTGCTCGCGCTGGGCTGCCGGCATGCCTTCCGGCTGCATTGGGGGAAAACCCTGATGGTGATGATCCCTCTGTTTTTCCTGATGCTTTTTGGCGCGATGGCGCAGTACGGGTCGTTTCTGGCCTGAAGAACGCCGCGCGGCGGAAGCGGTTCTCAAAGCCCTTGCCGCGACGGAATGCGGATCGGGCGGCCTGAAAAAGACCGCGCGGCCCTGGCGCGGCGTCCGGAGCATTTTCCGTGGCAATCCGCTCCGGCGCGCGGTCTGTCGGCGCGTGGCGGCATTGCGCATATTTTTGTTGATATTGAATTTCATTTTCGATAAAAACAACCTCACACTGTTATTCTGGAGGAATTCACATGGCCAAGGTACTGGTTGTTTACGGATCAACCACCGGCAACACCGCCACTGTGGCGGAAATGATCGAGCGCGTCCTCGGGGACGGGGGACATGCCGTGTCCCTGCTGGACGCGGCCAAGGCGCCGGCTTCCGGTCTGGCCGCGGGCCGCGACTGCGTCCTGTTCGGCTGCTCCACCTGGGGCGACGATTCCATTGAACTGCAGGACGACTTTATTCCGCTCTTTGAAGCGTTCGGCGAAATGGGGCTGGCGGGCGTGAAAACCGCGGCTTTCGGCTGCGGCGACAGCAGCTACACCTATTTCTGCGGGGCGGTGGACGCCATTGAAGAGCGGCTGCGGGAACTGGGCGCCGATCTGATCGCGGCCGGCCTGAAAATCGACGGCGACCCGCACGCGTCCGGCAGCGACATAGAAACCTGGGCGCGGGAAGTCATGGCGGAATTGTAGAAAACGGGAAGCGCCGCGCAGGCGCGGGCGGCATCCATCGGCGCCGGTGCGCGCCGGAGCGGGCGCGCCTTCGCAAACCCCGGTTTTGGGGGGGGTGTCAATCGTGGCCATCCGCGCAATGACAATGCAGTGACAATGCAGTGACAATGCGCGGATGCTCATGCCCAGCGCGCCGGCGCGATCCGGCAGGGCGGGCTGTCCGTCTTCCGCTGGCCGGCGTTTCCGGGAAGGGGCGCCGGGGCCTCCTGCCTGCGCCGCAAGCTCTGCACCTGGTTCCGGCCGTGATTTTTCGCCGTGTACAGCATGCCGTCCGCCGCGGCGACCTGTTTGCGCATCTCTTCCGCGATGCCGCCGCAATACAGGCCAAGGCTGATGCTGTATTCGATGCGAAGATCCCCGTTGCGGTACGGGGTTTCCATGATGCTGCGGCGCAGGCGTTCCGCGGCGACGCAGGCGCTCTCGAACGGGGTTTCCGACAGCAGGGCGATGAATTCTTCCCCGCCCCAGCGAAACAGGCGGGCGTCGGCCCGCAGATGCTCGCCGAGCACCAGGGCCGTGTGCCGCAGCACCGCGTCGCCCACCTCGTGCCCGTGCCGGTCGTTGATCGCTTTGAAGTGGTCGATATCGATAAGGATGAGGCAGAAACTTTTTTGGTCCCGCAGGGCCTTTATCTGGACCCAGTTGAAAAAGGCCTGAAAATCCCTGCGGTTGCCAAGGCCGGTCAGGGAATCGGTCAGCGCGTCGTGCTCCAGACGTTCCATGGCGCGCTGCAATGCCTGCTGCGTGCGGTAGCGGGCGTATTCCGAAAGCCACGAAAAGACCCAGGCGCCGAACATGGCCGCCAGAAACCGCAAATTGACCGCCGGGGGATAGTCGTTCGCCAGATAGTTGCTGACCGGGCTGAAAAACGCCGCCAGCAGAAAGGTGAAAAACAGAAGAAAAAGCAGGGTGCCGTACCACAGCCCCAGGCAGAGCATGAGCATGGGCGGGAAGAGCAGAAACCAGAACAGCTTCGCCTGCGTGCCCGGATCATAGGCGAAGAGAAGGTACACCCCGAGGCACATCAGGGATACGCTCATGAGCACAAGCGCGGCCAGGCCGTGCTCCGTATGGCTGGCGATCAGAAACGTCAGCAGGGCGACCGCGGCGGTCAGAAAAAGCGGTATGTATATGGCCTGATTGTTTTCAAAGACGTTCAGAAGCAGGGCGACGCCGACCAGCAAGCCGGAAACCGAAGCCAGGATGACGGCATTGTTTTTATATGCCGGAGAATAGGTTCTGGGCGGCGCTGTGTTCATGCTGCTGCACTTCCTTGCGACTTCGACAGATAGACGCGCTCCGGCCGGCATGTCAAGCGTGCCGCCGCTGCCCCCGGGGTTCTCGCCGCGCTGTCCGCCCGGGCGGCCGCCGGAGCGCGTTCACGGAGCGTGCTATTCCTGGGCGGTATGGATGCCCAGGGCCTTGAGCTTGCGATGCAGATAGCTGCGTTCCAGTCCCACGGCCTCGGCCAGCCGGGTGATGTTGCCGCCGTATTCCACCAGCTTGGCGGCAAGATAGCGGTTTTCGAACAGCGCGCGGGCGGATTTGAAATCGACGCCGGCCAGATCGCCGAGCGCCACCAGCGCGCCCGGCCCGCCGCCCGCGGGAGGGAACGCCGCCGTTTGCGGCGGCGTTTTGGCAAGGCCGGCGGAAAATTCCTGCGGCAGCATGTCCGGGGTCATGGTCTGGCCGCCGTACAGGATAAGGCTGCGCTCCACAAAGTTGCGCAGCTCGCGCACGTTGCCGGGCCAGGCATAGGCGCGCAGGCGGGCCAGGGTTTCCGGCGTGGGCGCAAAAGGGGAAAGCCCGTGCTCGCGGCTGATGTCCCTGACGAATTCGGCCAGCAGCAGGGGGATGTCTTCCGCCCGCTCGCGCAGGGGCGGCACCTTCAGGGGAAACACCCGCAGGCGGTAATAGAGGTCCTCGCGAAAGGACCCGTCGGCGATGGCTGTTTCCAGGTTCTTGTTGGTGGCGGCGATGACCCGCACGTCCACGTGGATGGTGCGGTTGCCGCCCACGCGCTCGAAACGCTGCTCCTGCAGGATGCGCAGGATCTTGGCCTGGGTTTTCAGGCTCATGTCGCCGATTTCGTCCAGGAACAGGGTGCCCTGGTGGGCCAGCTCGAATTTGCCGGTCTTGGCGGCGTCCGCTCCGGTGAAGGACCCCTTTTCGTGGCCGAACAGTTCGGATTCGATCAGCTCTTCCGGAATGGCGGCGCAGTTGATTTCCACCAGGGGCCTGTCGTTGCGGCGGCTTCCGGCGTGCAGGGCGCGGGCGGTGATTTCCTTGCCCGTGCCGTTTTCCCCGTTGATCAGCACCCAGGTATCCAGGGGCGCGACCTTGGCGATCTGCTCCCGCAGCGCCGCGGCCGCCGGGGATATGCCCGAGAATGCGGCCCGGCCCGTGGCGGTCCGGCTTTTCAGGGCAAGGTTTTCGCGTTTCAGGGCATGGAATTCCAGGGCGCGCTGGGCGGACAGCACCACCTTTTCCAGGGACAGGGGCTTTTCGATGTAATCGTAGGCCCCTTTTTTGATGGCGGAAACAGCGGTTTCTATGGTGCCGTGCCCGGAAATCATCAGCACGGGCAAAGACGGGTGCGTCTGGTGGATGCGCTCCAGCGCGGCGATGCCGTCCATGCCCGGCAACCAGATGTCCAGAAACAGCAAAGAGATGGATTCCGAGGCCAGAATGCCGAAGGCGTCTTCGGCGGATTCCGCGTCCAGCACGCAATAGCCTTCGTCTTCCAGAATGCCGCGCAAGGAAAAGCGGATCCCCTGCTCGTCGTCCACGATCAGGATGAGGGGCGGCCCGGACGGCGCGGGGGCGCGGTTTTCCGCCGCGTCCGGGTCCGGTTTCACGCGATCGGCGGCCATGGCGTATCCTTATTGCACCGTCAGCCGCAGAAAGCGCTTTTTGCCCAGCCGGATCACATGGCTGCCGGGCGCCAACGGGGCAAGCCCGTCGGTGCAGGGCTCGCCGTCCACGGACAGCGCGTTCTGGGCGATCAGGCGGCGCGCTTCCCCGCGTGAGGCGGTCAGGCCGGAATCGGTCAGAAAGGCCACGGGGCTGGCGTCGTCACCGAATGCGCAACGGTGCGTCGCGGCGTCGTCGGGCACGCCGCCGTCGGCAAACACGGCGGAAAATCCCCGGCGGGCCGATTCCGCCGCGTCCGCGCCGTGGTAGCGGGCGACCATTTCCACGGCCAGGGCTTCCTTGACCGCCTTGGGATGGGCGCGGCCCGCCGCGACGTCCGCCTTCATGCCCGCGATGTCGTCCAGGCCGCGGCTGGAAAGCAGCTCATAATACCGCCACATCAGGTCGTCGGAAACCGACATGACCTTGCCGAAAATTTCCGGCGCGGGTTCGTCGATGCCGATATAGTTGCCGTATGATTTGGACATCTTGCGCACGCCGTCCGTGCCCTCCAGCAGGGGAACGGTCAGCACGCACTGGGGTTCCTGGCCGAACTGGCCCTGCAGATGGCGGCCCACCAGCAGGTTGAACTTCTGGTCCGTGCCGCCCAGTTCCACGTCGGCCTTGAGCGCCACGGAATCGTACCCCTGGGCCAGGGGATAGAGAAATTCGTGCACGGAAATGGGCACGTTGCCGGTGTAGCGTTTTTCAAAATCGTCGCGTTCCAGCATGCGGGCCACGGTGTAGCGCGAGGCCAGACGCAGCACGTCGGCGAAATTCATGGCCCCCAGCCATCTGGAGTTGAATTCCACCACGGTCTTTTCCGCGTCGAGTATTTTGAACACCTGTTTTTTATACGTTTCGGCGTTGGCCAGCACCTGTTCGCGGGTCAGGGGCGGGCGGGTTTCGGACCGGCCGGACGGGTCGCCGATCATGCCCGTGAAGTCGCCGATCAGAAAGACGACGGTGTGTCCCAGTTCCTGAAAATGGCGCAGCTTGTGGATCAGCACCGTGTGCCCCAGGTGCAGGTCGGGCGCCGTGGGGTCAAAGCCGGCCTTGACGGTCAGGGGGGTGCCGCGCGCGATTTTTTTCCGCAGCTCTTCCTCGTTGATCAGTTCCGCCATGCCGCGTTTGATCTGGGCCATCTGGCGGTCGATTTCGGCGGCGGGCAGGGCGTGTCCGGTTGTGTCGGCAGTCATGGGCGTTCCTTGCGGTGGGATATGTGCCACAAGTTCTTGCAGACAAAAACCGGAACTGTCAACCGAGGGAGCCCGGCGGGGAAGACGCATCGCCGCCGGGATCTCTGGCAAAATGCCGTTGATCGCGCTATACTCGCCGAATGGAAATGTGGCTTCGCGCGCTGATCTGCGCGCTGTGTCTGCTCGCGGCGGGCTGCGCGGCAAAGGACGGCGCTTCGGAAGCGCCCGCCCCCCTTGCCGGCGACGCGGACCGGGAAGCGGCCGAGGCCCTGCTGGCGCGGGACCCGGCCGGCCCCGTTCCCGCGCCGCGCCTTCCCCCCGGCATGCGGGCGGCGGCCCCCGGGGATTCCCCGCCGTCCGTACCGGAAGACGGCAAGGGGGCCGTGCCCTACACCGTGGACTGCTCATCGCCCGACGATCCGGAACTGGCCGGCGCCTTCGCGCGGAACAGCCTGCTGCAGCGTCTGCGGGACAGCCCGCCGGACAGCCTGACCGGCCTGGAACAGCGCCTGGCCGCTTCGCTGGACGAAGGGCGGGACATTCTGCGTTCCCAAGGCTATTACGCGGGCACGGTCACGGGCCGCATCGAGGAGGCGAAGCCGGCGGCGGCCGGGGACGCGGGGACGCCGCCCCTGGCGGTGGTGCGCGTCGTGTTCACGCCCGGCCCCCGGTATCTGACGGGCCGATCCGCCGTCACCGTGACCGGCGGCGGCGGATCGGGCGCGGGCCTGCCGCGCACCCTGGCCGACGTGGGGCTGCCCCCGGATTCGCCGGCGGAGGCGGCCCGGGTGCTGGATGCCGTGGACCGCGCGCGCGAGGCGTTCCGCAACCACGGCTATCCTTTCGCCGCGATCGACGCGACCCGCCACGTGCCGGACCATGCGCAACGCCGCCTGGAAACGGACGTGCGCATCGCCCCGGGGCCTTTCATCCGCATGGGCGATATCCGCGCGAAAGGCGATTACGCCGTCACCCGCCGCTATCTGGAAGCCCTGCGCACCTGGAAACCGGGGGATGTCTGGAACCAGGACGCGGTCGAGAATTTCCGCGAGCGCCTGCGCCAGAGCGGCCTGTTCCGTTCCATCGACCTCGCCCCGGCGGCAGAGGCGGACGCGGCGGGGCGGCGGGACGTGCTGGCGGCTCTGGAAAAGGCGCCGCCGCGCACCGTCGGCGCGGAGGTGAAATACGATTCGGACTTCGGCCCCGGCGTGCAGGGGGGCTGGGAACACCGCAACCTGACGGGCAGGGGGGACAGCCTGCGCGTGACCATGCCCCTGTGGGCGGCAATGCAGGAGCTGACCGCCCGCTACCGCCTGCCCTACTTTCTGCGGCGCGATCAGGCCTTCATCGCCCAGGCCGGCCTGCTGAACCAGGACACGGACGCCTACAACCTGCGGTCCGCCGCCGCCGCCGCGGGCGTCGAGCGGCGGCTCGGGCGGTTCTGGACGGGCAGCGCGCAGGCCAGCGCCGAGGGGGGCTCCGTCAGGGACCCGCACGAGCCCCGGCGCGAGTACTCCATGTTCGGCCTGCCCCTGGGCCTGATTTTCGACAATGCCGGCGATCTGCTGAACGCCGTGAAAGGGGTGCGGGTCATCGGGTCCCTGATCCCCTATGCCGGCGTGTATAACGAACCCTTCGGCGCGCTGCGCGCCCGCCTGGAAGGGCAGGCCTTTCTGCCCCTGGCCGGGGAGGATGCGCTGGTGCTGGCCCTGCGCGGGGTTTACGGCTCTCTGTGGGGGGCGTCGGCGCCGGACGTGCCGCCTTCCGCGCGCTTCTACAGCGGGGGCGGCGGCTCGGTGCGCGGCTATTCCTACCAGTCCCTGGGTCCGCGGGACGGCGACGACAATCCCCTGGGGGGCTCGTCGCTGCTGGAAACCGGCGCGGAACTGCGCTGGAGGATCACGCCGGAATGGGGGATCGTGGCCTTTGTGGACGGCGGCACGGCCTACGCGGACGCGGTCCCCAATCTGGGTCGCGACCTGCGCTGGGGCGCGGGGCTGGGGCTGCGCTATTATACGGCTGTCGGCCCCCTGCGCCTTGACGCGGCGGCGCCGCTGAACCCCGGAAAGGATGACGCGCCCCTGCAGGTGTACATCAGCATAGGGCAGAGTTTCTGATGCGCCGTTTCCTCACGCGAAGCCGTTGCCGTCCGGTTGGCGGCCGGCGGCAACGGCCGGTTGAAAAACCGGCCCGCGCGCGGACAGCGCGGCGAGGGTTTCGCGCAATCGGCTTCCGGTTGCGCGCATGCAAAAAGGATCAAAAAGTTTTTTCCGGCGGACCTCCCTGTATCCGTTGGCGTGGGCCGTTTTTTCCCCGGACAAATGATGCGAACCCTGTAGGACAAAGTTTCTGATGCGCCGTTTCCTCACGCGAAGCCTGCCGCGCGCGGCGGCCCTGATCCTGGGCGGGACGCTCTGCCTGGGCCTGCTCGTTCTCGGCGGGGCCCTGCTCTGGCTGCGTTCGCCCGCGGGCGAGCGCCAGGTCGCGTCCCTGCTTGTGCGCGCCCTGGCGGCGCGGGGCTATGCTCTCGGCCTGGGGAGCCTTTCCGGCCCCCTGCCGGAACGCGTCCTGCTGCGGGACCTGACCCTGGCGGACAAGGACGGCCCCCTGGCCTCGGCGGCGGAAGTGGAAGCGCGGCTCGATCTGCGCGGCCTGCCGGAGGGGATCCTGCGCCTGGACCTGGTGCGCCTGCGCGGCGCGGAACTCGTCCGCCTGCCCCGCCCCGCCGCGCCCGCGGCGCATCCCGGCGCGCCCCCGCGGGCGTCTTCCGGCCCCCCGGAACTGCCGGACCTCGCGCTGCCCGTGGCCCTGGTCCTCGGCGAACTGCGGCTGGAAGGCGCCGTCGCGCGAACGGCGGCCCTGTTCGCGGGCGCGGGGAACAACCCGCCCGGCGATCTGCCGGGCCTTGGCCCCGTCCCGCGCCGCGTGAGCCTGGACGGGACCGTATCCGCTTCGCTGGCCGGCGGCAGGCTGCGCGCGGACGGCGATCTGGCCCTGGCGGCGGACGGGGGGCGGCATATGCGGCTGCGCGGCAGCCTGGACCTGAGCCGCGCCGGCGGCACGCTGGCGGCCAAAGGCACGGCGGCGGCCCCGCTGTATCTGAAAAACGCACAACCGCATCCCGCCGGACTGGACTATGCGCTGTCCGTCGCGCTGGCCGGGCCGGTTCCCGCTTTTTCCGGCCGGGCGGAACTGCGGGGCAGCGGGCTGCGCTGGCCCGCGCCCGAACTGGACCGGCTTCTGGGACCGTCGGTCACGTTCGCCGGCACCGTTGCCGGCGGTCCGGCGCGGCCCTGGCGGCTGGACCTGGAAGAGGCGCGGGCCGGGACATGCCGCCTGAGCGGCGGCATGTCCTGCGACTTTCCGGAGGACGCGGACCCGCTGCGCGGCCGGGTGGCGGCGCAACTGACGGTGGCCGTCGATGATCTCGCCCCTCTGGAAACCGGCGTTTCCGGTCCCGTCCTGGCCGTTCTGACGGCGGGGGGAACCCTTGCCTCCCCGGATGTCGCGCTGCGCGTTTCCAGCCCGGCCCTGGACACCCCGGCCGGGACCCTGCGCCGCCTTGCCGCCCGCGTCGCCGCGCAAGGCCGTCTGGCCCCCGGCGCGGCGGAAGCCTGGGGCAGCCTGGAAGCCTCGGCCGGGGAAAGCCCCGCCGGACCCGGCGAGATCGCCTGTGCCTGGCGGGCGGCGCTGCCCGGCGGCGGAAGGGCCCTGTCCCTTGGCCTGCGGGATTTGCGGGCGCATCTTGCCGGGGTCGCCCTGAACGGGTATCTGGACGCCGCGCTGCCGCCGGGGCCGGGCGCGGGATTGCCGCCCCTGCGCGGCGCGCTGTCGGCGGCCGTCGGCGACTGGTCCGGCCTTGCGGCCCTGGCCGGAACGCCCCTGGCCGGCGGACCGGCCAGGGCGGAACTGCGCCTGGACCACGCGGAAGGCGCCGGCGGCCAGAGCGCGGCGCTGTCCCTGACGGTGGATTCCCTGATCCTGCCCGGCCGGGATGTCGCCGTCCGGCAGGCCTCTCTGGATGCGCGGCTGGAGAGGCCGTGGGGGGGAAGGGCCGCGCCGGATCCGGATCTGCGGGCGACGCTGCGCACGGGAGAGGGAAAAGCCGGGCCGCTGCGCTGGAGCGCGGGCGAGGCGTCGCTGCGGGGCGGCCGCTCGGGAACTTTCCGTCTGGCCCTGCGGGACGGCCCGGCGGACCGGGCGGCAACCGGAGCCCGGCCCCGGACCGGGGCGGGCGCGAAAGACGGCGAAAGCGCGCGGGGAAAAGGCGCCGCCTCCGCGCGCCGCGCGGTTTCCTTTCGGGAAGGCGTCCCGGCGAAGGACGCGGTTCTCGCTCTGGACGGCGGCTATGACCTGGCCGGAAAAACCGCGGCGCTGTCGGCCTTGTCCCTGCGCGTTCCGGGCGGAAAAGCGGGCGCGCGGCTGACCGGGCCCCTGGCCCTGGACTATGCGGACGGCCTGCGCGTGCGCGGTCTGAAGGCGGCGCTCACCCCCGGCGGCGCGCTGGCGGCGGAGGCGGAACTGCGGCCGGGCGCCATGCGCCTGGATGCGACGCTGACGGCCCTGCCGCTGGCCGCTTTTGCCCTGGTCACCGATGCGCCGCTGCCCGAAGGCCGCGTGGACGCGCAACTGGCCTACGCGGCCGGTTCCGGCGCGCCGAAGGGCAGCCTGAAGCTTCGGGTTCGGGCGGGCGGTGCCGGCGGGGGGCAGAAGGCGGACGGGCAGGGCGCTTTCCCGCCCCTGTCCCTGCGGCTGGACGCGGCCCTGGAAAAGGCAGCCGCCGGCCTGCGGCTGCGGGGCGAAGGCACGCTGGGCACGCCCGGCAACGACGGGATCCTGCGTTTTTCCCTGCCGCTCGCGGCGAAACGGGAAGGGCCGCCCGCGCCGGACGCCGGGGGGCCGCTGTCCGCTTCGTTCACCTGGGATACTCCCCTCGCGCCGCTGTGGCGTTTCGCGCCCCTGCCGGGCCGCTCGCTGGAAGGGCGCCTGGCCCTGAACGCGGTTCTGTCCGGCAGTCTGGACGCGCCCCGCTTCGAGGGCACGGCCTATCTGGCGCAGGGGCGCTACGAGGACAGGATGCTGGGCCTGCTGCTGACCGGCATGGCTCTGGAAGCCCGCGCCGGACCCGGCGGAGGGCGCGCCGGCGGATCCGCGTCCGGCCCGGAATTCGGGACGGCGCGGCTGGTTTTCGCCGCCGGGGACGGCAAGGGCGGATCCCTGGCTCTGGAAGGAACGCTGGATCTGGCGAATGATCCGTCCTTGTCCCTGCGCGGGCAGGTCCGGCATTTGCGGCCCCTGCACCGCGACGATCTGTCCCTCGTGCTGTCCGGTTTGTTCAGGGCCTCCGGCCCTCTGTCCGCGCCCGCGCTGGAAGCGGACATCATGGTGGAGCGGGGGGAATTGAACGTGAGTTCCGTGCTGGAAGGCGGCGGCGTGCGCACGCTGGATATCGGCGAGGCCGGGCGGGATCCGCGGAAAACCGGGACCGGCCCGCTCTGCGATCTGCGCATCGAGGTGCCCCGCAGGTTTTTTATCCGGGGCCGGGGCCTGGACAGCGAATGGCAGGGCAGACTCGCCGTGTCCGGCCCCCTGTCCGGTCCGTCCCTGACCGGCTCGCTGCGGCCGGTGCGCGGCGCCTTTGACCTGCTGTCGAAACGCTTTACCTTTACCGGGGGCGACATCACCTTTGCCGGAGGCGGGCGCATCAACCCCGGCATCAATCTGGAACTGACCTACCAGGGGCCGGACATCACCGCCCTGGTCAACGTGGGCGGCAGCGCGCAAAAGCCGGTTCTGGAACTGGCCAGCCGTCCCCCCCTGGCCAGGGACGAAGTGCTGGCCCATGTGCTGTTCGGCAAAAACGCCTCGCAGCTCAGCCGCTTCGAAACCCTGCAGCTGGCCAACGGCCTGCGCGAACTGTCGGGCGTCGGCGGATCGGGTCTGGACGTGCTGGGCGGCATGCGCAAAACCCTGGGTCTGGACGTGCTGCGGGTGGGCGGCGGCGGGTCCGGCGCGCGGTCCCTGACCGATTCGGGCATGTCCGGCGCGGGCGACGCCCCGCTTTCCTCCCGGGCCCGCAAAACCGGGACGCAGACGCCTGCCGCGGACGCGCCGGCCATTGAGGCGGGCAAGTACCTCAACGACAGCATCTATGTGGGCGTGGAACAGGGGGCGACCCAGGAAAGCACCGGGGTGCGCGTGGAAATCGAACTGGCCCCCAACATCAGCCTGCAGGGCAAAACCTCGCCCAATTCCAGCCAGGTGGGCATCGGCTGGAAAAAAGATTATTGACGCGGCGGCATCATGCCGCCGCATTCACGGCATCCGCGATTCGGGGCCGGAACAGCCCGCCGCCGGGTCGCTGATCGCCGGAGCTTTTTCGCGCAGCACGGTGACGGCGAGCGCTTTGCCCGTCGCCTCATCCGCGTCGATGATCAGGCCGTTCAGCGTCCCTTCGCCGGGCGCGGGCCTGAAACGGACGGGCAGGCCCGTGATGAAGCGGTCCAGAACAGCTTTGGGTTCCATGCCCAGGATGGATCCGGCCTCGTTGCCGCACATGCCCAGGTCGCTGATATAGGCCGTGCCGCCGGGCAGGATGGCGGCGTCCAGGGTCTGCACGTGGGTATGCGTGCCCGCGACGCAGGTGGCGCGCCCGTCCAGGTGCCGGCCCATGGCGCGCTTCTCGCTGGTGGCTTCGGCGTGGAAATCGACGAAACGCAGGCGCACGCTTTCCGGAATGTCCGCCAGTTCCCGTTCCGCGACATGAAAGGGGCAGTCCGCCGGGTCCATGAACGAGCGGCCCAGCAGGTTCAGCACGGCGAACGGACGGCCGTCCGCCAGGGCATGGACAAGGCCGCCCCGGCCGGGCGCGCCGGCGGGCGCGTTGGCCGGCCGCAGCACGCGTTTGTCCTCGTTCAGCGTCGCGTAGATTTCCGGATGCCGCCAGGTGTGGTTGCCGCCGGTGACCACGTCGACCCCGGCGGCGAACATCTCGCGCAGCGTTTCACGGGTCAGGCCGACGCCTCCGGCGGCGTTTTCTCCGTTGGCGATGACCGCGTCCAGGTTCAGTTTTTCCCGCAGGCGGGGCAGGCGGGCTTTCAGGGCGGCCCGGCCGGGGCGGCCCACGATATCGCCCAGCATGAGAATGCGCATAGGGTTTCCTTGCAAGGTGTGGGGGATGGTGCTATACCATGAACAATCCAGCGGGATTGCCTTTTTTCTTTTTTTTACGGCCGCAAACGATTTCCGCTCCGCGCGGAAAAGTGTACCTCAAACCGCAGCTTTTACAAGGAGACCGCCAATGAGTGTAAAACGCGTTCTTATTCTGCTTTGCGCCCTGTCGTTGTGCCTTGTTGCCTTTGGTACGGCCGGGGCGGCCAAATTCCCTGAAAAACCCGTCAACTATCTTATCCCCTTCAACCCGGGCGGGGAATCCGACATTTTTGCCCGCGCCCAGCAGCCCCTGCTGGAAAAAGAGCTGGGCCAGTCCGTGCTGATCAGCTACAAGACCGGCGGCGGCGGCTCCGTGGGCTGGAACGATCTGCTCCGCTCCAAACCCGACGGGTACAGCACCGCGGGCTTCAACCTGCCGCACATCATTCTGCAGCCTCTGCAGCGGAAAACATCCGGCTATCAGACCAAGGAAATCGAGCCGGTGATGATCTTCATGAACACGCCCAACATTCTGGCCGTTCCCCAGAACAGCCCGTACAAGACCCTGAAAGAATTCGTCGACGCGGCCAAGGCCAAGCCCGGCGCCATCACCCTGGGCGGCAGCGGCAGCAGCAGCGCCAACCATCTGGGCGTCGTGCGCCTGAACAAGCTGGCGGGCATCAAGATTTCCTACGTGCCCTTCACCGGCACCGGCGACGCCATGCCCGCCTTTCTGGGCGGCCACGTGTCGGGCCTGATGACCTATACCACCATGGCCACGCAGTACAAGAAAGACATGCGCGTGCTGGCCGTGGCCACGGAAAAGCGCTTCCCCGTGCTGCCCGACGTGCCCACGTTCAAGGAACAGGGGTATAACCTGGTGGAAGGCGCCTATCGCGGCCTGGCCGTTCCGCCCAAAACCCCCAAGGAAATCATCGACGTGCTGTACAAGGCCTGCGCCAAAGTCAACGCCGATCCCGCCTTTGCCAAGAAAATGGAAGAAATGGGCTTTCTGCTTGAGAATTACGATCCCGCCGCTTCCGCCAAGCTGGTGGACAAGCTGACCGGGGAATACAAGGAAGTTCTCGACGACCTGGCGAAATAGCCGGCCGTGATTTCTTGACGGAACCGCCCCCGCGTGCGAGCGTTCGGGGCGGTTTTTCACGCGCCCGGAACCCGTTTCCGCTATCCTCCGGCATGCCGGCTTTGAAACGTTGTGTTCGGATGCGATGCTCCGCCGGCGCGAAGCACGGCGCGGCCCGGCCGCCAGGATGCCTGCGGGGCGGTTTTGCCGGCCCTTACGCAAGCATGTGAAACGTACCTGTAACCCGAGCGGATGACGCTTCAGACAGCCGCGCGGCGGCGGACAAAGCCCGCCCCGGAATACCGGCGGACTCCGCAAGGCCCGCCCGGCGGCGCGGGGGGCGGAGAAATCCCCGCGCGCGGTTCAAGCGGAATCGCTCCACAAGGACAACCCATGTTCACAGCACACATCACGGCGGCGGAAAAATACGCGCACCTGAAAGCGAAATTCGCCGCCGCTTACGCGTTCCTCGCGCAGCCGGATCTGGCCGGCCTGCCTTTGGACAAACGCATGCCCGTCGCCGACGGGGTCACGGCCGAGTTGCAGGCGTATGTGACGGAACCGGCCGAGGCGCGCCGTTTTGAAACCCATGACCGGCATTTCGACGTGCAGTATGTGCTGGAAGGCGAAGAGCGTTTCGGCCATGCCGCGCGCAGGGATCTGGGCGAGGCCGTGGAGCGGTTCGTGGACCGGGACGTGGCCTTTTACAAAGAGCCGGACCACGCCGGATGCGTTATTCTGCGGGCCGGCGACTTCGCCCTGGTGGCGCCCGAAGACGGGCACAAGCCCCGCTGTGCCGTGGCCGGCCCCGCGCCGGTGAGGAAGATCGTGATCAAGATCGCGCTGTGAGGCGAAGGGCGGGGAAATGAAGAATGGCGCTCCCGGTTGCGGGGCGGGGAATGAAGAATGGCGCTCCCGGTTGTGTGGCGGGAGTGGTTCCGGTGTGAAGGAAAGTCGGTTTTTTCCGTTGTTGGTCCGCCTCCCCGGCGGGGCCAGAGGGTGAGGGCTGCTCGCCCCCACCCTCTGGACTCCCCCCCTCGGCAGGGGCTGCGCCCCTTGCATCCCCGTTTCCGTTGAAGATGGCGCTCCCGTCCTGCGGGCGGAGCGGGCCAACGGGCGGTTGCGCGGCCGGGGGCTATGGCGGCTCGGGGACTCGCCGCCTCCGCCTTACGCCGCGGCTTTTTTCCTCTTGCCTCTGAGGGCGAGGTATACGGACAGCACGGACAGGGCCAGAAAAACGGCGGACAGCGGCGTCGTGAAAAACGGCAGTATCTGCCCGTCCGTCAGCAGCATGGCGGTGCGCAGCTGTTTTTCGAACATGCCGCCCAGCACGATGGTGATGACCAGGGGCACCAGGGGATAGCCGTGTTTGGAAAAGAAATAGCCGATAATGCCGAAGACGAAGCTGACCCAGACGTCCGTCACCGAATAGCCGATGTTGTAGCAGCCGATCAGGCTGGTGACCAGGACCACGGGCAGCAGATAGGATTTTTTGGCCCGCAGGATGAGCGGAAAAATTTTGGCCCCCGCCAGCATCATCATCAGGAACATGCACAGGGTCGAAATCAGGAAATAGCCGAAAACGCCCACGATCAGTTCCGGATGCTCCGTGCCCAGCAGCGGTCCGGGTTCGATGCCGTGGATCTGCAGCCCGCCGAGCAGGGCCGCGGTGACCGCGTCCCCCGGTATGCCCAGGGCCAGCATGGGAATGAGCGCCCCGCCGATGACGGCGTTATTGGACGTTTCCGAAGCGACGACGCCCTGGATGTTGCCCTTGCCGAAACTGTCCGGGTCCCCGGACGCTTTCTTGGCCTGGTCATACGCCACGAAAGTGCCCAAAGACGCGCCCACGCCGGGCAGAATCCCGATAAACACGCCGATGAGCCCGGACCGCAGAAAATTGCTGGCCGAATCCTTTATTTCCTGCCAGGTCATGGTCACCCGGCCGATGGCCGTTTTGGGTATGACGTAGGTGGCCACGTCTTCCAGTTCGTTGAACACCTGTCCCACGACAAACAGGCCGATCAGGGCGGGCACAAAGGATATGCCCCCTTCAAGAAAGGTCAGGTTCAGCGTATTGCGGGTCATGCCGTTGATGGGGTCGATGCCGATGGTGCTGAGCATCAGCCCGAAAATGGCCATCAGCGTCCCTTTGGACAACGAGTCGCCGGACAGGCTGACCACCACCGTCAGGCCGAAAAGCACGACGGACACGTATTCCACGGGGCCGAAGTTCACGGCGAACTGGGCGATAAGGGGCGCCGCGGTCACCAGAAAAAACCAGCCGATCATGCAGCCGACCAGGTTGCTGGTGATGCCTATGCCCAGGGCCTTTCCCGCCTTGCCCTGTTTGGCCAGGGGAAAACCGTCGAAAGCGGTGGTGATGGACGAGGGCGTGCCCGGCATGCCCAGCAGAACCGCGGCCACCACGCCGCCGGAAATGCCCCCGATATACACGCCGATAAGCATGGAAACACCGGTGACCGCGTCCATGCCGTAGGTGACGGGAATAAGGATGATGACCGCCAGCATGGCCGTCAGGCCGGGAATGATGCCGAAAATCAGGCCGAACAGGGTGCCGATGAAAACCCACAGGACGGTGGTCCAGTTGAACGTGCTGACAAGAATGCCGAAAATATCCATAGCGTCTCCGTTGCGAAAAGAGCCTGCCGCGCTGTTTCCGAAGAGGGCGGAACCTCGTCAGAACAGCAGCCCGTACGGGACCATGATGTTGAACGCCTTGAACGTGTAATGGCAGATGGCGGTCACCGCGACGGCGTAGACAACGATCTTGACCAGGGCTTTTTTGTCGAAAGCTTCCAGATAGAAGGTCAGAACGCCGACAAAGAGGAAGGTGCTGACGCAGAATCCGATTTTCAGGAACCCGATGATGTATGCAATGATGGCCAGACTGAAGACGCCCAGTTTGACCAGGGCGGGACGGCTGTACGATACGGCCTTGCCCTGGCCCGCGCCCCTGCGCTTTTGCAGCGAGGAAAAGAACGCCATCCAGGCACAGCAGAGTATGGCCAGGCCGGTCAGGATCTTCGGCAGTCCGTCGGATCCGATGATGTCGGCCGCGGGGTTCAGCCCCGTCTGCTCCGTCTTGGTCAGGGCAAAGGCCAGCGCCATGCCCAGGATCAGGGCTATGATCAGATAGTCGATGGTTTTCATGGAACCGCTCCTGTCCTGCCGCCGGCATCCGTGCGGGCATCCCCGCGCGGGAACGGATCCGGCGGAAAAGGCGCGGTCCCGGCAATGC
>JAVBOK010000046.1:0-15978 GCA_031550605.1 Desulfovibrionaceae bacterium
ACGCCCGCCTCGGATGTATGTCTTACAATCCCCGCTGGCCGGGGTTTGTCCCGGAACGCCCCCGGGGGCGGGGGCGGAATTCATCGCCGCCCGCGCCCGCGTAGCCTTTCAGCTTTCCCGCCGCAGCCGGGCGAAGCCCTCATCCAGGTCGCGCTTCAAGTCTTCCGTGTCCTCCAGGCCGATCTGCAGGCGCAGGGTGAAACCGCCGGGGTTCCAAGGGGTCGCGGTCCTGTAGGCGGAGCAGTCAAAGGGCACGATCAGGCTTTCGAACCCGCCCCAGGAAAAGCCCATGCCGAACAGATCCATGGCGTCCAGCATGGCGGCCAGTGCTTTTTTGCTGAATTTTCCGTCCAGAACGATGGAAAACAACCCCGAAGAACCCGTAAAGTCGCGTTTCCAGCATTCGTGGCCCGGACATTCCGCAAAGGCCGGGTGCAGCACTTTCGCCACCTCGGGCCGCGTCCGCAGCCAGGACGCCATTTCCAGGCCGCGTTTTTCCGCTTCCTTCAGGCGCAGATGCATGGTCCGCAAACCCCGCAGAGCCAGAAAGCAATCTTCCGCGCCGGGCAGCATGGCCATGGCGTCATAGGCCGCCCGCAGGCGCGGCCAGTGCTCCGCATCGGCGGTGACCAGCCCCAGCAGCAGATCGGAATGCCCGCCCAGGTATTTTGTTCCCGCTTCCACCGACAGGTTGCAGCCCCGCTCGTGCGCCCGGAAAAACAGGGGCGTGCCCCAGGTGTTGTCGATGATCGTTGTGATTCCGCGCCGTTTGGCGACAGCCGTGATGGCCGGCACGTCCTGCACTTCAAAGCTCTGCGATCCGGGGGCCTCCAGAAAAATGACGGCGGTTTCGGGCCGGATCAGCGCCTCGATGCCGCCGCCGATCAGGGGGTCGTAATACGTGGTTTCCACGCCGAAACGCCGCAGCAGGCCGTTGCAGAAATTGCGCGTGGGCCGGTACACGCTGTCGGTGACCAGCAGGTGGTCCCCGCTTTTCAGCGTCGCCAGCAGGGCCAGCGACAGCGCCCCCAGACCGGACGGGGCCATGACCGTGCCCGCCGCGCCGGAAAGTTCCGTCCAGGCGTTCTCCAGATTGGCGATGGTCGGCGTTCCCTGGGTGCCGTAGGCGAAACGGGCGTTCCGAGTCTCAATGTCCGCCATGCGTTTGAACACTACCGTGGACCCCCGGTACACCGGGGCGTTGACGAATCCTTCCTGCTCTTCCGGGTCGCGGCCCAACAGGGTCAGGCGCGTGCTGTCCCGGTAGCGGGACAAATCGCTGCGTGCTGCCATTTTCTCTCCTTATATCGACAGATGTGTGCCTATCTCCACTACCCTGGATTCTGGAATGCCGAAAAAAGTGGAGGCGTTCCAGGCGTTGCGGCTCAAAAAGATGAACAACCCCCGCCGCCACGGATGCATGGCGGGTTTGTCCGCCCCGGTCAGGATGGTTTCCCGGCCGAGATAAAAGGTGCAGTCGTACAACGGGAGAAACATGGCCGTGTCCCTGGTGCGTTCCGCGATCTCGGCCATATCCGGCTGCTGCATGTACCCGTAGGAAACGACCATGCGGTACAGGCCCACATCCCTGTCTCCGTCGTCCAGATGAAGGCGCCTGCCGGGCGGCACGTAGGGCGCGTTGGCGGTCTTGATGGTCAAAAGGACAATGATTTCCGGCACGGTGTGGATCAGGGCGGCGGACCGGGCGAGGGGCATGGGCATCAGCTTCTGGTTCATGGTCATGTACACGCCGATGCCGGGGCTTCTGACGGTCTTTTCCGCCCGCAGGATGTCCAGAAAAACCGCCAACGGCATGCTCATTTCTTCAAAGCGCTCGGCCAGGCGGGCCCGGCCCTTCTTCCAGGTGGTCATCACGGTTATCAGGATGACGGATCCGAGCAGCGGCAGCCAGCCTCCATCCATGACCTTGATCAGGTTGGCGCCCAGAAAGGGCAGGTCAAAGGCAAGAAACAGAACCAGAAGCGGCGCGGCCCGCCACAAGGGCCATTTCCACACGTGGCGGATTACGGCGAAATACAGAACGCTCGTCATGCCCATGGCCCCGGTGACCGCCAGGCCGTAGGCCGCCGCCAACCCGCTGGAGCTTTCGAAAATCAGGACCAGGGCCAGGCAGGCAACCATCAGCAGAGTGTTCACCGTGGGCAGATACACCTGCCCGCGCGAGGCAAAGGACGTGTGCACCACCTGCATGCGCGGCAGAAAACCCAGTTGCATGGCCTGCTGGGTCAGGGAATAAACCCCGGTGATCAGGGCCTGGGACGCGATGACCGTGGCCAGCGTCGCCAGCGCCAGCATGGGGTACAGCAGAATCTCCGGCACGGCCTGGTAAAAGGGGTTGTGCGCGGCCTCCGGATTGTTCAGGATCAAGGCCCCCTGCCCCAGATAATTGAGCAGCAGGGACGGACAGACCAGAAAGAACCAGCCGTTCTTGATGGGGCCGCGGCTGAAATGCCCCAGATCCGCGTACAGCGCTTCCCCGCCGGTGATGCACAGCACCACCGTGCCCAGCACCACGATGCCGTGAATGTGGTTGGCCTTGAAATACGCCAGGGCGTAATGCGGGCTCATGGAAAAGAGAATTCCGGGATGGGCGGCGATATTGATGACGCCGATCGCCGCCAGGGCCGCGAACCATACCAGCATGACCGGGCCGAACACGCCGCCGATGCGGGCGGTGCCGTATTTTTGCATCAGAAACAGCCCCAGCAGAATGACGCAGGTCACGGGCACCACCATGCGCATGGCGGCCGGGGCGGCCACGCTCAACCCCTCCACGGCGGACAGCACGGATATGGCCGGGGTGATGATGCCGTCGCTGTACAGCAGGGCCGCGCTGCCCAGAGCCAGAAAGGGCAGGAGGCTGAAAAACCGGCTCCGCGGCGAGTTTCCTATGGCGTTGCGCAAAATCGCCAGCAGGGCGAAAGTGCCGCCTTCCCCGTGGTCGTCCGCCCTGGTGACGAAGCACACGTACTTTATGGTGATGACCACCACAAGGCTCCAGAAAATAAGGGACAGCACGCCCATGACGTTGGTCTGGTTCACGGCGATGGCATGGGCGCCGTGAAAGCATTCTCGCAACGCGTACAACGGGCTGGTGCCGATGTCGCCGTACACAACGCCCAGAGCTGTGATGACCAGGGCGGCCGCGCCCGGTTTCGCCTTTTTCACATCCGCCATACGGATCACTCCACCTCGGTCAGCGCGAACCGGATCCGTTCCGGTCCCCTGATCACCGGTTTGCCGATACGGTCGGCAATGGCGCGCAGCATGCCGGTGAACACGAGGCGGTGCAGGGGGGTCACCGCGTGCCAGTATGCCCGGCCCGGCAGGCCCCGGGGCCTGAAATACAGACTGAGCACCAGTTCCGTGCCGGGCTGGCCCGGTTCCCCGCCGTCGCGGGGATTAAGCAGAAGATCCAGCAGCCCTTCGCCGGGCAGCCGCATTTCCGTGAGCAGCAACAGGCGTTTGCCGGGTTTGATGTCCAACACCCGCCAGAAATCCAGTCCGTCGCCCACGTACAGTTCTTCCGAACTGCGCCGGCCGCGCTGCGCGCCGGGGCCGCCCATCAGCTTGTCCATCAGCCCGCGCAGCCGCCAGAGGGCGTTTTTGCTGTACCAGCCGGTAACGCCGCCGATATGGACGATGGGCTGCCAGACTTCCTCGGGGGTCGCGTCCAGGCGGACGGCGTAGGCGTCGTTGTACACCGTGCCGCCGGCGTAGCGCGCGTCCCCGCGCAGCACCCATTCGGGCACGGAAGGCATCCCCGCGTCAAACCAGCTGCTTTTCACCGACTGGTGGCGCAGATGCCCCAAAGCCCGCTCAAAAGCCGTGCGGATGGGGGTCAGATCCTGGGGGATGATCTCCCGGATGCGGGAATCCCGGCAGATGACCTCGTTGCGCATGCCTTCCATCAACGGCAGGGCCAGGGCCTCCGGAATGGGCGTGACCAGACTGATCCAGCGGGCCGACAGCGACAGCGGCAGCCAGGGAAAGGGGACAAGCAGCCGCTTTTTCAGACCGGCCACCTCCGCGTACAGCCGGATCAGGTCGTTGTAGCTGAGAATATCCGGCCCGCCGATGTCGTAGCTTTCGTTTGCCGTCTCGGGACGTTCGAGCACCCCGACAAGGTATCCCATGGTGTCGGTAATGGATATGGGCTGCGTGCGCACGGACGCCCATTTGGGCGTGATCATCACGGGCAGCCGTTCCACCAGCCAGCGCAGCATCTCGAAAGAGGCGGACCCCGCGCCGATGATCTGGGCCGCGCGCAGCGTGGTCAGGGGCACGCCGGCAAGGGACAGGATTTCCGCCACTTCCGCGCGGGAACGCAAATGTTCGGAAAGATCGGGATCGTCGGGAAAAAGGCCGGACAGATAAATGATCCGCCGCACGGACGATCCCCGAAGCGCCCGGACCATGGTGTATGCGGCCCGCCTGTCCGCGCCGGCAAAATCCGTATGGCGCGCCTCCATGCAGTGGACCAGATAATAGGCCGCGCCGCACCCGGCCACGGCGCGCCGCGCGCTGTCCGGGTCGTGCATGTCGCCCTGGACCACATCCAGGCGTTCATGCCCGCCCCAGGGCCGGGAACGCACCTTGCGTTCGCTGCGGGAGAACGCCCGCACCCGGTATCCCTTCTGCAGCAGCAGGGGGACCAGACGGCCGCCCACATACCCGGTCGCCCCCGCCACCAGTATATGTTCCTGCATGCAATCCTCCCCGCGGCAGTCAGTGAGCTTCCGGCATATTCTGTACTCCGCTTCCTTGCCGGTCGTCAAATCGGCCCCATGCCCGGGCAGGGCGAGCGCATCGCATTGCCGTGGAGCCGTGAGGGCGCGGCCCTTTGCGCCGGCGATATCCGGCGGATTCTTCAGGAGCCATCAGCCCCGCAAAGCCGCTGCAGCAAAAAAATCCCGATGCGCTGGCCCTGCGTGCCCGGAACGGACATACCGGCATTGAAACCGGGCAGTCCCGGCAGCCGACGCGCATGCCCGCGGCGGAGCCGTTCTGCTCCGCAGGAAAAAACGGCGCGGGCACAAAGAATGCCGCCTTTTGCCGGCGCCCGCGCAATGCTGCCGGCGGATACCCGCCACACCGGGATCCGCCGGAGCTTGTCACAATGAAAAGGTTTCAGTCCGCGGTGCCCGCAACGACGTCGGGCTGCGCGTCTTTCTGCTCGCTCGCCGCCTCGGGGACATAGCCCTCATCCCAGACCTTGCGGTCAAGGGTCCCTTCCTTGTCGCTGACGAATATGGCCGTCACCATGTCGCCCATGATGTTCATCGTGGTGGATCCGGCGTCCACCAGGGTGTACGACGCGAGGATCATGCCGAAGGCTTCGGTGGGCAGGCCGAACTGCGCCAGAATCATCAGGGTGAAGATGGAGCCGCCGGCGGGAATGCCCGCCGTGCCGATGGCGGAAATCAGGGCAAGGCCGACGATGGTGACGAGCTCGGCCGGGGTGAACGTAAACCCATAGACCTGGGCGGAAAAGAGCACGCAGGCCGTGACGTTGATGGCCGTTCCGTTCTGGTTGACGGTGGCGCCAAAGGGGAAGGCGAAACGTCCCACGCGGCCGGGCACGCCGAGGTGGCTTTCGCCTATGCGCAGTTCGATGGGCAGGGCCGCGGCGCTGGAACACGTGGAAAAGGCCGTGATGGTGGCTTCGCGTGACCTGGAGATGAATTTGAAAAGGTTTATTCTGCACATGGCGAGCATGATGCCGTAAACGACAACAATCTGCGTGATGAAGCCGAGATAGTCGGTCAGCAGGAACTTGCCGAGAGTCGAAATGATGCCGATGCCGTATTTTCCGGACATGGCCGCCATCAGGGCGAAGACCCCGAACGGAGCGTACTTGAGGCAGTACTGGATCATTTGCAGAATGGACGCCTCAAGGGTCGAAAGGACATTGACCACGGGTCTTTTCTTCTCGCCCAGCGCGGCAAGCGATACGCCGAACAGGACGCTGAAGAAAATGATGGACACCAGCTGGGCTTTGGCCAGCGAATCGACGATGTTCACCGGGATGATGGCAAGCAGGGTATCGGTAAACGACGGCGCAGCCCGCTTGACGGCCTGCGCGGTGATGTTGGTGAAGCCGACGCCGGGCTGAATGATCGAGGTGTATCCGACACTGATGACCGACGCGATGACGGTCGTGACGCAGTATACGCCAAAAATTTTGGCGCCTGTTCTGCCGAGCTTTTTGAGATCGTCGACATCCGCAACGCTTAGGGTGATGGACACGAAGATGACCGGCACCATGGTCATCTTCAGCAAGTTGACGAAGGCCGTGCCGAAGGGTTGAAGAACCGCAATGTCCGACCCGATGAATGAACCGGCAATCACGCCAAGAACCATGCCGATAAGCATTTTTGCCGAGAGGCTGAGCTTCTTCTTTTGTTCCGCGGTCATAGTGTCCTCGTGCTTTAGGTTGCAGTAATACTGTGACGCCGTATCTCCTCGGGACGCCGCCGTCCGGCTGAATCAGCCGGACGGCGGCCCTCATTTTACACAAACCGGCATGCGCAAGGGCCGCGGCCTTGTATGTTTCACCACTCTCGGACTGATCTTCTTATTCCTTCGATCTGCGGAGTGTCAATACGTTGACTGGCGGCCTGTCCCCGGCAGGCCGGACGCGGGAAAAGGAGGGCGTTCCGGCAAAAGCGGCCCCGGAGCGGCGCCGGGGATGCCGTGAAAAAAAAGGGCGTACCGGGGGGGCAGGCCGTCTTTGCCCCGCGCCGGCGGGAATTGGACATCCCCGCTCTTTTTTCCTAATCTGGCCGGAAGTGAAAAAATCCATGCCCCGCCAATGGCGCCGGCAGAAATCGAACGCTTTGACCACGTTTGCCCGGGGAGCAACCGCCATGACCATGCGCATCAGATTGGCGCAGGAAACGGATGCCGCGGCCATCGCCCGCATCTATGCGCCGTATGTGACGGATACGCCGGCCAGTTTCGAAATCGCGCCGCCGCAAGCGGAAGACATGGCCCGGCGCATCCGCGCCGTCGGCGCCGCCTTCCCTTTTCTGGTCGCGGTGGCGGCGGAAGAGGTCGCGGGATACGCCTACGCATCCAGGCATATGGAACGGGCCGCGTATCAGTGGAACGCCGTTTTGTCCGTATACGTCGCCGGCGCTTTTCAACGCCGCGGCATCGGGTCCTCCCTGTGCGAAACCCTGATCGGCATCCTGCGGCTGCAGGGAATGCACAACGCGTACGGCAATGTGACCCTGCCCAACCCCGGCAGCGAAGGCCTGCTGCGCAACCTGGGCTTCCGCCCGCTGGGCGTTTTTACGAAAACGGGCTATAAATGCGGGCAGTGGCACGATGTGGGCTGGTTTGAAAAACGCATCGGGCCGTGCGCCGTCGACCCGCCGCCGCCCCTGGACATGGGCCGGACGGACGCGGCGGCCGTCCGGCGCGCGCTGGACGCGGGTTCGGCCGCATTGAACAGATCCCGCTGAAGCGGTATACTGCGGCAAAAGCGGTAGCGAAGACCCCGGCGTCTTGCCGCCAAACCCGGCCCGGAGGCCGCCATGTTCACCATGACCCGCGCTTTCCCCCGCATCCTTTGCCTGCTGGCCCTGTGCCTGGCCGCCGCCGGCTGCGCCAGGCCGTCCATGACCGTGAACGCCCTGGCGGGACGGCCGGACGGCGCGGCGGACCGCGCCAGCTATGTGATCCTGCCCGGCGCGGCCGATATCCCGGCCAATGACCTGCTGTTCGCGGAATACAGGGGCCATGTGGCCCGCCTGCTGCAGGAAACGGGCTTCGCGGTCGCCGGCAGCCCGGCAGAGGCCGGGGCCGCGGTATTTCTTTCCTACGCCACGCGGGAAATGGCGGCATATCCCGGGCCAGGGCCCACCGTGGGCGTCGGCGTCGGGTCGGGCGGCTATTCCGACCGCGACTGGGACGGCTGGGGCGGAGGCCGCTTTTTCGGCCTGGGCATCGGCATTCCCGTGGGCGGCGGCCGCGTCGTCACCCGGTACCGGCACAGCGTCACCCTGGATGCGAAGACGTTCACGCCGGGCGCGGCAGTCCCGGATTCCGGAACCGGCCTGTGGAAAGTCACCCTGACGGTGGACAACGACGCGGACATCCTGCGTCTGATCATGCCCGCCATGCTGGAAGCCGCGAAACCCTATATCAACACGGACAGCCACGGCCCCGTGACCGTGGCTTTCGAGGAATAGGCCATGCTGTCAATCACCGTGCTGCTGGAAAACGAAAGCATATCTCCCGACCTGGCCTGCGAACACGGCCTGTCCCTGCTGCTGGCCTGCGACGGCAAAACCTTTCTGCTGGACGCCGGGGAAGGCGATGCCGCGTTGCGCAACGCCCGGACCATGAACGCCGATCTGGGCGCCGTGGACGCGGTCATCCTGTCCCACGGCCATTTCGACCATACCGGCGGCCTGGGTCATATGCTGGGCCATTTCGCGGAACAGGCCTGCCGGGCCGGGGAGTGTTCCCGCCCGCCCCTGCCCGGGGTCATTCTGCATCCTGACGCCCTGTCGTCCCGGCGCAAGATGGCCACGGAAGCCAACCCCGGCAAGGACATCGGCATGCCGGAACAGTCCCTGGCCGCGCTATGCGACTGGCCCAAACGGCTGGTCAGGGAACCGCTGCGCCTGACGGAACGCTTGATCTATCTCGGCGAAATTCCGAGGAAATATCCGGAAACCCAGGCCCTGCTCGGCGAAATCAGGCGCAACGGCGGATACGAGCCGGACCCGATCTTGGATGATTCCGCCCTGGTCTACATCAGCGGCACGGGGAAAGACGCCTCGCTGGCGGTTATCGCGGGCTGCGCCCATTCGGGCATCATCAACACCGTGGAGCATGCGAAGGCGGTCGCCGGCATCAATTCCGTCAGCGCGGTGATCGGCGGCATGCATATGAAAGACGCCTCGCCGGCACTGAAGGAACGGACGCTGCGCTATTTTGACGAACAGAAGATCGGCCGGCTGCACGGCTGCCACTGCACGGGCAGCGCCCTTGACGGTGTGGCGCGGCAGCGGCCGCTGCACGCCGGGGACCGGCTGGAAATCGCGTAGACGATCCGGCTGCTGCGGTCCCCCTTGGGACGGAGCCGAAACCGCCGGCAAAACCGGTTCCCTTGCGGCCACCGAACGAAAGCGGGGCTCCGCCCCGCGCCCCGCAAGGGGCTCGAGGCACCTTGGCCCGCAACGGGGATGGCTCCGCCATTCTGAGGCCCCGGCATCGGGCGGAGCCGTTTTTGAAGGCGGGCGCGCCCCCGGGCGGGCGCGGCCGCATCAGCCCTCAATCCAGATGATCCCCGCCTGCCGTCCGGCATCCCCCCGCCGGTGCGAAAAAAACAGGTCGTTCAGCGACCAGGTGCACAAATCCAGCCCGTAAATGTTGGCGGGCCTGAGCCCGGCCCGCACGAACTGGTCGCGGGTCAGCCGCCACAGGTCCATGCATTGCGTTGCGCGGTCATACCAGGGCGCGAATTCCTCCGGCCATTCCCGGTCGAAATTCACGAACTGGGCATAGCCCAGGCTGGGTCCGCGCACGGCGCGCACATCCGCGGGATCCAGGCCGTAGGCCGCGCAAAAGGCGGCCACGCCGCTTTGCGGAAAATGCAGCGCGTTGCCCCGCCAGCCGGCATGCAGCGCCGCCGCGTACCCGTCCGGATGGGCCAGCAGAATGGGCTGGCAGTCGGCGGTCTTGGCGCACAGCGCGTGGCCGGGCTCCGAGACGGCATGGCCGTCGGCTTCCAGTTCCGGTTCCGCGTCGCAGGGGGTCGGCGCGGGATCGACCAGCAGCGCGTCGCCGTGCACCTGCCGCAATTCCGTCCAGACGGCGATGCCCAACGCGGCGAACAGCCGCCGCCGCGCGGCCAGGGTTTCGGCCCTGTCCGCTTTTCCGGCCCTGGCCTGATGCAGCGAAAGGTTGCCCGCAAGGCGGGTGGTGAAGGCGCAACGGATGCGCGGCAGGCCCGGAAAGGAAAAAGGGATTATCCCGTCATGCGCGCGATTCATATCCACACCAGCTCTTTTTCCGTGGCGACGGCCTGCACGGGCACATCCCACGCATCCGCCTCCAGCCGTTCCACCATCTGAAAACCGTAGGCCAGACCGATGCGCACGCTGCCCGCAAGGGAAGGCCCGGACAGCAACCGGTCATAATAGCCGCCTCCGGACCCGATGCGGTTGCCCGTCCTGTCAAATAGCAGACCCGGCACAATGACCAGATCCGGCACCCGGCAGCCTTCCGGCGGAACAGGGCAGGCGGCCGGGTCCGGCTCCGGAATGCCGAAGGCCCCGGCAACCAGCGCCGCCTCGCCGGGGCAGGGCAGAAGATGCATGATCCCTTTGGAATCCGGGGGAATATGGGGAAAAAAGACCCGCTTGCCCGCGGCCCAGGCTTCGCGCATCAGCAGCCGGGTGGAGGTTTCGCGTTTGACCGGATAATAGAGCGCCACAGCCGCCGCGCCGCGCCAGACGCGGGAATCCAGAATGCGCTGCTGCGCGTCCCGCGACAGGCGCAGGGATTCTTCTGCGGACAGGGCGGCCCGTCTGGCGCGCATGGCCTTGCGCAAAGCGGCCTTGCCGCCGGCCAGAGAGTGGTCGGGCATGGGCTTCTCCGGAAATGGAATGCGGACAGCATACCCAAAACCCGGCCGGAATAAAAGCGATGCGGGCTGCCGTCCAGACCGCCGCGCAGGCCGGATGCGGACGGATTTCAGGAACAAAAAAGCCCCCCGGAAAGCATGCCGGAAGGGCCGCGAACAACGCGAACCGGCCGCGCTTACTTCATGCGGTAGGTAATGCGCCCGCGAGTCAGGTCATAGGGGGACAATTCCACCTTGACCCTGTCGCCGGGCAGAATGCGGATGTAAAACTTGCGCATCTTGCCGGAAATGTGGGCCAGGACCTCGTGCCCGTTATCCAGGTCCACCCGGAACATGGCATTGGGCAGGGCTTCCTGCACCACGCCGTCGACTTCTATGGCATCTTCTTTGGCCATGCATCCTCCGCAATAAAATTGCTCTCGAAAACACAGTGAAATTGCACATTCTCCGGCAAGAGTCAAGGCGGGGAAAGCATCTCACGGCGAACCGCGCCGCTGGAGCAATTCGCGCCTGCACGTGTCCGGGCTCAGGCCCCAGTGCTTTCCCGGGGCCACCACCCCAAACCCCGCCCGGGGAAATGATTCCCCCCGGCCCACCCCCGATTTTCGGCACGGGGGATTGGGGGACGGAGTCCTCCGAATTACCAGGGCCTGAGCCTGGCTGCAAAAATTCCGCTCCGCCTTCGGTGAGAAATTCCTGCGAGGAACGCCCTCTGAAAAATAGAATTTCCAGCCACAATACGCCGCGTGTCGCGGCGCAAAATCCTGACGGATTTTTACGGTGTTTGTTTTGCGCACACACCCTGGCGGCTCTGCACTTGCAGGCAGCAGAGCAGATCAAGGAACGGCAGAAATCCGGCGGCCGAATCCTTTATCCGCCCGTCCGCCGGGGATGCCGCCATGTGCGCGGCAAAACCGCGGAAACGGGCCGCGAAGGTTCCGCCTTCCCTGCGCCACAGCGCCCGCGCCGCCGGGGAAGGCGGAAGGGAAAGAATCGTGCACAGCTCCGCGCGCACGGTGTTCAGCGCCATGCCGGGCACACCCGGCCGCCAGCCGGTCAACCAGGGTTCGCGCGGGAAAAAACTTCCCTGCTCCGTTCCCGCGTCCATGGCCGCCTGCACGGCATCCCGCGCGGCGGCCAGTTCCGGTTCGTCCCAGACCTGGGGCAGGTCCGCGACCCGCCAGGCGGGGATGCGATCCCCCGACGGCGCAAGGTTCCCCATGCGGCGCAGAAGATACGCCAGCCACGCGTTGGCGTCGGGAGAATCCGGAGTTTCCAGATGGCTGTATGACAGCGCATACCCGCCGTCGCCGTATGCGCCGTGGATCAGACAGGGTTCGCCGCGCAGCAGCGCCGCGCCGTCCTCCGCCGAGAAGAAATCCGGCCCCGGCGCGGCGTAGGCGGCCAGCACCGTCGCGGAATCCGCCGTGCCGCCTTCCGCCCCGAAGCGGCCCGGCCACCAGACCGGCAGCAGGGGGCTTTCCGGCAAGGCCGGCGGGGTCAGATCATGGGAAAAAGCGGTCACGAAAAAATGCCCGCTCATGAAGTGCTGCATGCGGTTGGCGTATCCCCCCCGGCCGCGGGGGCAGAGGGCAAGGCCGCCGTCGCCGCTCAACGCCAGGCCCGCGCCGCCGCAAAACCCCAGGTACTGCCCGCCTTCCCTGACATAGCGGCGCGCCGCGTCCAGGCCGGGCCGCCCCAGAGCCGCCGCCTTCCGCCTGCCGAAACCGCCGGGAACCAGCAGCATGGCGGGCTTTTCCGCCTGCAGACAGCCGGACGCGACATCCGCCGCGCGGATCACGCGAAAGGGAAGGCCCAGGCTCCGCAGGCCCCATTCGGCCAGAGGCCCCCAGATTTCCGAAGCGTCCCAGAGAAGATGCAGCATGTTCCGTCCCGCGTTCATCCTTTTTCCCGCTGCCGCGCCGCGACAGCCCGCCCCGTGGGGCGGAATCTTCCCCCGGGCGCGGACGGGGCCGCCCGCCGGGACACGGCCGTCCGGAGCGGCAACCGCTCGAAAGGCGCGCCGCGCAACCGCCGGAGCCTTTCCGCATTTTCACCGCGAAAAGGCTCTATCCGGGCTGGTATGCGCTTTTTTTCATCAGGGCTTCGCCCTGCCCGGCGTCGATCTGCGTGGTTTTGATGTCATTGCCCCACAGGCTGTCCAATTCCACGGTAAAATACAGCCGTTCGTTGGGGGCGGCATTGATGCTCAAAGTATAGCGCCTGGGGTCTTTGGGAAAATTCTTCGGAAAACGCGCCACGATGGTGTGCGGTCCGGGCGCGACTTTCAGTATGGCGTACCCGCCCGGTTTCAGGGCGAAGACATCCACGGAATCGACCGCGACGTCGTAAGGAAGGCCTGCTCCCAGAAAAGCGCCGGCGCGGATGATCACCAGTTCCGCCGCATCCGGGCCGGCCCCCGGCAGCGCGTTCAGCGGGCCGTAAGCGCAACCGGCCAGCATGAGAGCCGCCGCCAGAATCAGAATGTGCCTGCGCATGCCGCCTCCTTGCGGATCAGGGGCATTTCACGCCGTGAAATGCCGCGGGGTTGTCTTCGAATCCCTACCAGAAGCGCCGGGAGAGGTCGAGGCCCTGGCGGCGCGCGCCATCCCCCTCAGCGCATCGCGGCGGGCGGGTCCGCTTCCCGCCCTTCTCTTGTTTCCCCGCGCAAAACCGGCTACAAGAGGCGGATTCATCATTCGTAAATTTGCCGGAGACCGCGCATGAGCGAGAAGAACCTGCCCAAGGGCTATGAACCCAAAGACGTCGAAGCGCGCTGGCGCGCGAAGTGGGAAGACGAAAAAACCTTCACCCCCAGCCTGGAAGAAGCCCGCAGGAACCCCAACGGGGTCTATTCCATCGTCATTCCGCCGCCCAACGTTACCGGCAATCTGCATATCGGCCACGCCCTGAACCTGACCCTGCAGGATATCCTTTGCCGCCACGCGCGCCAGTTGGGCAAAACCGTGCTCTGGGTGCCGGGCTGCGACCATGCCGGCATCGCCACCCAGAACGTGGTGGAACGCCGTCTGAAAGAAGAAGGCAAAAGCCGCAACGATCTGGGCCGCGAAGCCTTTGTCGAACGGGTCTGGCAGTGGAAACAGGAATACGGCGACAACATCAAGGGCCAGATCAAGGCCATGGGCGCGTCCGTGGACTGGACGCGGGAACGCTTCACCATGGACGAAGGCCTGTCCCGCGCCGTGCGTCAGGTGTTCGTGCGTCTGTACCACGAAGGGCTGATCTACAAGGGCGACTACATCATCAACTGGTGCGCCCGCTGCCACACGGCTCTGGCCGATGACGAGGTGGAACACGGCCCGCGCAAGTCCCATCTGTGGAAAATCCGCTATCCTCTGGAAGACGGATCCGGGTCGCTGACCATCGCCACCACCCGGCCGGAAACCATGCTGGGCGATACCGCCGTGGCCGTGCACCCGGAAGACCCGCGGTACCGGCAGTTCATCGGCAAGCACGTCATATTGCCGCTTCTGAAACGGCGCATCCCGGTCATTGCCGACGCGTACGTGGACATGGAGTTCGGCACCGGCGCCCTGAAGGTCACCCCGTCCCACGACCACAACGACTGGAACCTGGGGCACAAGCACAAACTGGAATTCATCCAGATCATGGATGAGAACGGCCGCATGAACGAAGCCGCCGGCCCCTACGCCGGGCTGGGCAAGGAACAGGCCCGCCAGCGCGTGGTGGCGGACCTGGAAGCCTCGGGCGAGCTTGCGGGCATCGACGATTACGAACACAGCGTGGGCCTGTGCTACCGCTGCAAGGAAGTCATCGAACCGCACGTGTCCACCCAGTGGTTCGTCAGGGTCGGCCCTCTGGCCGCCAAGGCCAAAGCCGCCATGAAGGCGGAGGATGCGGCGGACTGCACGCGCATCTTTCCCGGCAGCTGGCTGAAAACCTATGACAACTGGATGGACAACATCCGCGACTGGTGCATCAGCCGCCAGATCTGGTGGGGGCATCGCATCCCCGCCTGGACCTGCGACGCCTGCGGCAGGCTGATCGTGGACATGGACGGGCCGGACGCCTGCCCGGACTGCAGGGCCACCGCCTTTACCCAGGACGAGGACGTGCTGGACACCTGGTTCTCTTCCGCGCTCTGGCCCTTCTCCACCCTGGGCTGGCCGGAAAAAACCGAGGAACTGGACGTCTTCTACCCCACCTCCGTCCTGGTCACGGGCTTTGACATCCTGTTCTTCTGGGTGGCCCGCATGATGATGATGGGCATCCACTTCATGGGCAGGGTGCCCTTCCGCCACAATTACATCCATGCCCTGGTGCGCGATGCCGAGGGCAAAAAAATGTCCAAGTCCACGGGCAACGTCATCAACCCGCTGGAAATGATCGACCAGTTCGGCACGGATTCGCTGCGCTTCACCCTGACCGCTTTCGCGGCCATGGGCCGGGACATCAAGCTGTCCGTGGAACGCATTGAAGGTTATCGCCATTTCGTGAACAAGATCTGGAACGCGGCCCGTTTCGCCCTGATGAACCTGCCCGGGGACGGCGCGTTCGCCCAACGGCCCGTGGACCTCGGCGCGGTTTCCGGCGGCCATCACCAGTGGATGCTGCACCGGCTGGAAGAAATGAAGGAAGCCACCAAAGCGTCCTTGCGCGACTATCGCTTCAACGACGCGGCCCAGGGCCTGTATACCTTTATCTGGAACGAAGTCTGCGACTGGTACCTGGAACTGATCAAACCCGACATGCAGGAAGGCGGGGCAAAGCAGGAAACCGCCCAGTACGTGCTCTGGACCACGCTGCGCGAAACCCTGCTCATGCTGCACCCCGTCATGCCCTACGTCACGGCGGAAATATGGGCCGCCCTGCCGGGACATGAAACCGCAACCGACATTGCGGTGCAGCGCTTCCCCGAGGCCCGGCCCGCATGCATGAAACCCGCGGCGGCGGCGGAAATGGAAATGATCCGGGCCGCCATCAGCGCGGTGCGCACCATCCGGGCGGAACTGTCCATCGCGCCCTCGCTGAAGCTGGCGGCCATCATCCGGCCGTCCGGCGCCGACGCGGCGGCCGCCCTGGAAAGCCACCGGGGCATGATCACCTTTCTGGCCCGGCTGGACAGCCTGACTCTGGACCCCACGGCCAGCGCGCCCAGGGCGTCCGCAAGCCAGGTTGCGGCCGGGAACGAAATCATCGTGCCGCTGACCGGCGCCGTGGATTTCGCGGCGGAACTGGCCCGGCTGGACAAGGAACTGGCCAAGATGGACAAGGAACATGCCATGCTGTCCGCCAAGCTGGCCAACGAAAACTACGTCGGCCGCGCCCCGGCGGAGGTGGTGGAACGCGACAAGGCCCGCGTGGCCGAGCTG
>JAVBOK010000039.1:0-31131 GCA_031550605.1 Desulfovibrionaceae bacterium
CTGCGTAGGGCGGTTCATGGCCGCTCGCCGGTCGCGTACGCGACGGCGAGCGGAAAATTGTCACGCCAGCGGCGTTGCAGCCACTTCGAATCCCGCTTCCCGCAAGGTTTCCGTGTTGACGGCCCCTTCACGCAGCACGCGCAGGAAACCGCCGCCATCCCTGCCCCCGGGCAGCACATCAACGATGGTGGACGGTTCGCCGCCAAAAGGATACGGCCGGGCGTCGTACACCCCGGCCACGCCCGGCGCAAGGTCGGCGTCAAGTTCTTCCGGGAACATCACCGGCGGTCGGCCGCTGATGTTGGCGCTGGACGCGGTCAGTACCAGGCCGGAAGCGCGGCACAGCGCCACGGCCGCCGGGTGGGAAGACAAACGCGCCGCGATGCGCCCGGTGTTGGCGGTCAGCAGGTCCGGCACTTCCGGCGCGGCGGGAAAAATTATCGACAGGGGGCCCGGCCAGAAACGTTCCATCAGCCGGGACGCGGCCGGGTATATATGGGCGGCAACCCGCGCCATCTGGCTTCGTTCGCCGATGACCACAGGCAAAGGCAGGCCGTAAGGCCGGCGTTTCACGGCATACACGGCCCCCGCCGCGTCGGGATTCAACGCGTCGCAACCCAGGCCGTAAAAAGTTTCCGTGGGATAGACGATCACCGCGCCGCGGCGCAGGGCCGAGCAGGCGGCATCCAGATCAAGGGCCGGGAAGGACATGGCCGCACCTCCTTCGTCAGTTCCGTGCACAGCCCGCATTTTTTTTATAATCACCACTTCCCGCGCCAAGGTCAAGGGCGGGACCGCTTCGGGAAAAATCATCCCTTGCCATCGCAATGGCGAACAGCTACGAAACCGCCATGCAACGCATCCATATCATTGCCGTGGGGCATCTGCGCGAACCCCACTGGCGGACGGCGGCCGGCGCGTACGCCGCCCGCCTGCGCCGGTCTTTTCTGCTGGAGGAATCCGCGGTCAAAGACGGCAACGCCGCGCTGGCCGCGCCGGAACGTTCGCGGATCGAAGGGGAACGGATACTGAAGGCGCTACGCCCGGTGGATTACGCCGTCAGTCTGGATGAACAGGGAGAAACCATGAATTCCGAGGCGTTCGCGCGTTTCATCCGGCGCACGCTGGACCGGGCGCGCGTGCCCTGCTTCATCGTGGGCGGCGCGTACGGCCTGTCGCGGGACGTGCTCGGCCGCTCGGCGAAAAGCCTCAGCTTCGGCCCCATGACCTTTCCGCACGAACTGGCCCGCGTCATGCTGCTGGAGCAGATATACCGCGCGGACATGATCCTGCGCGGCAGCCCGTACCATCACGGATAACCTTGCAACCTTGCGGCGCCGCGACGGCGACGGTTCACCAGACTGTCGTGCGCTTCATTGCATTTCGTAAACCCTGACCTGCGCGCTGTCGTAAACCAATTTGAAATACGGAGCAAAGCGGGCATCGCCGGGTTTTGCCGCCAGCAACTGGTACAACAGCGTATTGTACAGGTCGTTCTTCATCAAAAACTTGTCGCCGGTTATGGTGTTGAAAACGAAACGCGCGTCCGTGGTCCGGTAGTACGTCTGGCGTTTCAATTCCGTGGCGGAAAACACGTCGATGCTGGCGGCGTAAGCCGGTTCCTGCCCCTTGATCAACACGACGCCGGTATCCAGGCTGTACTGCAGCGACTGCGGTATGCTGGTGATGAAATAGCCCTTGCCCTCTTTGCGCGTAAAATCCCAGGTCCCATAGGTGCTGATCCAGAATCCCAACGGCACCAGTTCCGCGCTGACCACCAGATACTGTTTGTTTTTCGGAACCGGCGCGATCCGGCCCGATTCAAGGTCCGCGATGCGCTTCGCGGCGTCGCCTGCAGAAAGCCCCTCGAGCACTTCGCCGGGGTCCCCGCCTTTTTCCGATGTATAGGCCATAAGTTGCCGGGCAAAATGCGGGTCGGTGGTCGTGTATACCGCGGCCGGGATGTACAGGGAAGGGCCGCCGTGGCGCGCGCCGTCGGATATGGTCCTGCGCCGCGCGAAATGGTGCGCCGCATAGCCCCAGTCCCACCAGTTCCAGACCATGCTGTCTTCCGGACTGTTGCTGCGCAGGTAGGACAGGGCTCTGGCCTGATCGGGACTGATAATGGGGCCCTTGCTGATGGTGGGAATCAGGCCGGCCATGGGCCATACCAGCACAAAGGCCAGGATGACGGAAAGCAGCCAGCGGACCGGGGCAAAAGGGTTCTCAAAATGCAGGGCGCTCTTCAACGCCGCAAGCGGCCGGATATCTTCCCAGCCCGGCGAAAAAAATCCCGCCAGGACGTGGGCCAGCCCGACCGAAAACCCCAAGGCCAGAACGGGGGAGCCGAACATGGCCATGCGGCCGCCCAGTTCCATGCTGGAAAGGGCGACGGCCAGCATCAGGATCAGATACGCCGTTGCCGGAAAAAAAAGCAGCAGACAGGCGTACCCGGCCAGCCCCGTCAGCGTCACAAAGCCGGACGGGTGAAAATAGCTGAGAAAATCCTCAAAGTGCAGATTCTGCACTTCGCTGATGGACTGCGCCACAGCCGGATACACCAGGGGATCGGCCGCCCTCGCCGTATTGCCGGCCACTTCTCCCGTAGTTTTGATGTAGGAGCCGATGGAGCGGACCAGGGCCTCCCACACGGTTACGTTCACCAGCCAGGCCGCCACGGCAAGCCACAGGATCGCGAGCGTCCAGGAGGAAGCCAGAACAGCCCTGCCGCGAGCGGCGAAGGGCGCCGCCTTCGCCCTGAGCGCCCTGACCCAGGCGCTACGCGATCCCGCCGTTGCCGGCCGCGCGAAGACAAGCAGCGCCAGAGCCAGAAACAGGGCCGGGAATACGCCCGCACAGCCGGCGAGCAGCGGCAGATCGTGGCACAGGGCGGCCGTCAGCAACAGTCTGCGCCCGCCTTTGGGGCCGGACAAAAGGATGAGCAGCGGCAGCACCACGGCGGAAAACCGCACGGCATACGAAAAAAAGGAATGCCATTCCTGCGTGGAATGCCCCCAGAGGCCGGCCAGAATCAGTGCGGTCAGCCAGGCCGGCGACAAAGACCGGACGGCAACGAGACGCCGCGCCGAAGGCACGACGGCAGCCCTTTCCCGCAGCCGGCACAGGACGGCGCGCATGCCCCCCCCGCTCCGGATGGCTTTCGCCTCCGGGATCGTATCCCGCGCCCTGCTCAAGGCTTCATATACCGCCGCGATCCAGGCGGCCGGGGACGACAGCCAGGGCCGCAGCCACAGCATGGGCACAAACCCCAGCAACAGGCCGAAAAACAGGATAACCAGGTCCGTGTCGCAATAGCCCAGCAGCGTGCGGGCCAGAAAACCGGGGCTGAGCGAGGCCAGCGCGCCGGCAATCAGCCCGGCACAGGGAAAGCCCAAAGCCGCGCCCCAGGCGAAAACCCCCACGGAAAGCAGGCTGCCCAGAAACAGCGGCAGCCAGAACCCCACGTTGGCTGGCGGCATGCCGGTCCAGAGCGACAGATGCCGTATCAGTTCGGACATGGGATGGCCCGCGCCGAACTCGAAGCCTTCCGCCCCGGCTATCCAGTGGTAGGCGTCCTGCGTGGCCAGAAGATATTCCGCGTCCAGCTTATAGGCCGGATTGTCCCAGGTGGGAATTTCCAGACAGCGCACGCCAAAGGGCAACAAAAAGGCGGCCGCCGCCGCCAGGGCCACGCCCGGCCAGAACAGACGCCGCCGCGCGCGCGCGGCCGGGTATGCCTCTCTCCAATCCATGCGCCCGCCGTTTATTCTTTGCCGGTGGCGGAGGGCGCTCCGCGCCGGTCAAGAACGTAACTGCTCAAGGGGTTCTCCTTGGCCAGCTTTTTCAGATTCATGGCCATATGGGACGCTTCCCCGTAGTGGTTAATGCTGCCGCCCCGGTTAAAGACCACGGCGATGGAAATGGCCATCAGAGGAAAAGCGCGCAACACGCCCTGCCTGTCGGTGGAAATGATCCCCCCCCGCTGGCGGTCCTCTTCGTCATAAAAATAGGGCACAATGCCGTCAAAGGCCGCAATCAGCTTGCGGCAGGCCGTTTCAGCGGAATCCGGCGGCACGATGAACACGAAATCGTCTCCCCCCACATGGCCCACAAAGGAAAAGGGCAGGCCCATGGAGTGCACGGTGTTCAGCAGAATGCGCGAGGTCATCATCAGCACCTCGTCTCCTCTGGAAAACCCGTACTTGTCGTTGAACGGTTTGAAATAATCCAGATCGCAGTAGGCCAGAGCAAAATCCCGGCACAGGTCGATCAGGCCCTGGGTATGCCGGATAATGGACGTGTTGCCCGGCAGACGGGTCAGAGGGTTGGCGTCCAAGGTCCGCGCCGCCCGGTTGCGGGCCATGTCCAGCCGGGCCCGCATCAGTTCCAGCGGACAGGGCAGAATCAGGAAGTCGTCGGCTTCCATGCCGGCCCAATCCTGTTCGGCGGCGGCTTCCTCTTCGGTGAAGCAGAGGATGACCGGAACCTGGGCGTAGACGTTCTCCCCTTTCAGCAGACGCGCCACCTCCAGCCCCGACATGTCGGACAGCGCGGCGAGGCAGATCAGAATATCCGGCGGCGACGTCAGCAGCACGCCGGCGGCTTCGCGGCCGGTATTGAAAAAAGTCCATTCCGCGACGTCTCCGGTCCAGACCTGCCGCAGCATGTCCCTGACCGTGCCGTTCTCGCCGACAAAACAAGCCTTGAACGGCCCGACCGCCTCCATGAGGCAATACTGTTCCATATCCTGCATGGCTCAGCCTTTGTATTGGGCAAGAACACTGAACATCAGACCGCTGACCGTGTCCAGCAGCCCTTCAAGCATTTTCTGGTTGATGCCGAGCAGTTTCAGCCCCCGCGGGTCCACCGCGTTCACGCCGTCGTCGCCGCCGAACCCGCAACGATACAGCCGGGCCAAAAAATCACCAAGCTGCACGGCGGCGGCCACATCAGGGTGAAATTCGGCGGACATGGGCTTATGGTGATGCACCATGCCTTCGCGGATAACCAGAGGCAGATTCCAGTGCTCGCCCAGCCATTTATTGATCCTGTCATGACTGAAGCCCAGAACCCGGTTCTCCGCCTCATAAAAGCTGATATCTCTCGTTTTGACCAGTTCGTCAACGTCCGCTTTGGCTTCGGGCAGTTGCAGAGTGAACACCGCCTTGCCCAGATCGTGCAAAAGGCCCGCCACGGCAAATTCTTCCGGGTTCTTGCGTTTGGTGACCCGGGCGATTTCCGCGCAACCGAGCGAACAGCCCAAGCTGTGTTCCCACAAGCCCCGCATGCTGGTGTTCATGGCGTCAAAAACCGCCGTGGAAATGATCAGGCCCCGGATCACGTTGAAGCCCAGCAGCATCAGCGCGTGCTGTACCGAGGAAATGCGCCCGGGAAAACCGTAAATGGGGGAATTGACCATGCGCAGGACCTTGGCGGCAAGCGCCTGGTCGTAGCTGATGACTTTCGCTATCTGCTCGGTGGACGCATCGGGCGATTCCATGATGCGGTTCACTTCTTGCAGCGTGGTGGGCAGGGCCGGAAGACTCGCAATGGCCAGGATGCGGCCTTTGTACTCGGTGGACAGGTCGTTCATGAGGCCCTGCCCCCGACGGCGGCTTCCGCTTTGGCGGCGGCTTCCTCTTTGGCGGCCGCTTCCGCTTTGGCGGCTTCCGCCCGCTGACGGGCCTGTTCCTCCTCCCGCGCTTTTTGCTCCGCAATGCGTTGAGCGAAATATGCAGCCAGCATGTTGTGCATGGTCATCATGAACGCATCGCCCGTATGCCTGCGAAAGGTGCGGCTCAGGCCGTCGGCCAGAGCGCGCAGATCGCCGCACCCGCTGTCCCCGCCCAGGGGATTGCCTTCGACGACAATGGTTCCCGCGCCGGTCGCGCTGATCCGCGCGATGATCGCTTCCGTCAGTTCAAGGCCCGCCCCCACGAATATCAGCCCGTCGGAACGCGACACCGGTTCCGCCAGCACCATTCCGGGGGTGGCTTTGGTCAGTGGGATTCGCTGCATTCGCTGTTCACTTCCGTTCCGCGTGTAATGATCCCGTCGCTGCAGTGTACATCATGCCGGGCAGCCGCGTTGCATAGCCTTTTACTTCCAGCATGGTCAAGGTCCCGCTGGTCAGTGCAATATTCTGCCCCAAATAACGGCAAATGTCATCTATATGTCGGGGACCTTGCCGCAACAGCGCGTACACGTCGGCCTCCGCGCCGGACAAGGCGGAAACGGGGACACTCTCAGGCACAGCGGCTTTTTTCCCGCCGGCGGCGTCCGGTGTTTTGCTTTTTCCACCAAAGCGTTTTTTTCCGGGAAGCGCTTTGGGCACGTCGTCCCCATCGGCCGCCGACACCAGCCACGGCAACAGGCCCGGAACAAGTCCGCCCTGCCCCGCCCCCTCCGGCGGCAAAGCCGGAACGTCCCGGCCCGCCGCTTTGGCCTGCGGCACGAAACGGGCGCAATCCCTTTTTTCCAGAGCCTCCCGCACATGGGCCGCCAGATACGGCAGCAGCTCGGACAGCACGTCGTCCGCGCTGAACACGGGTTTGGCCCCGCGGCGTATCAGTTCCTGGCAGCCTTTGGCGGATTCCGCCGTCACCGGGCCCGGAACGGCCATCAATTCCCGGTTCTGCTCCAGAGCGTGGCGGGCAGTGTTCAAGCTGCCGCTCCGCACGGCCGCTTCCGTGACCACCACGGCTTTGGCCAGCCCGCTGATGATCCGGTTGCGCAAGGGAAAAAAACGGCCGCTGCCCACAAAGCCGGGCGGATATTCTGAAACCAGCAGCCCTTTTTCACCCATCAACGAGAACAAATCCGCATTGCTTTTGGGGTATACCCCGTCAATGCCGGTGCCCAGAACGCCGATGCTGCCGCCCGGCCCTTCCAGCCCGGCCAGATGCGCCGCCCGGTCCACACCCCGCGCCATGCCCGAGACAATGGTCACCCCGGCCCCCGCAATGCCCCGCGCGATAAGCACGGTGGCCCGCAACCCTTCAACGCTGCATTCGCGCCTGCCCACCACGGCCACCGCCACTGTCCGGAACAGAGCGGGATCCCCCAGAAAATACAGCCTGGCCGGAGCATCCGGGATGGTTCGCAGCCATGCCGGATAGTCCGGTTCGGACCAGAGTACGACCCCGGCGGAAGAATGTCGCGCCGCATCCCATTCGGCGCGGGCTTTGTCACGCCAGCCGTTGCCGCGCAGATACGCCGCGCATCGGGGGGAGACATCCGCCTCGCCCCAGGCGTCAACAGCCTGCACCGCCGCATAGGCCGTACCGAAACGTTGCAGCAGCGCGTTGGCGCCCCGCACCCCCAGACCGCGGCAATGGATCAGAGCGAGACAGGCCCAGAATTCCCGCCGGAATGCATCGCCGCGACGGGCGGGAGAAAAAGCTTCCGCTACGGAACGGAGCATGGCGTTCCCGCGGCTTACAGGGACGCCAGCCGCTGCCGCGCCAGCTTCGCCGGTTCGGAATCCGGAAAGTCATGCACCAGCGTTTCCAGATAAAATTTGGCGTTGGCCGTATCCCCCAGACGGGCGTAGGCGAAACCGGCTTTGAGCATGCATGCGGCCGCTTTGGGATGTGCGGGATATTTCGCCACCACGTCCTTGAACGTGATGATGGCCGTATCAAACTGCTTCAGATTGTAATAACATTCCCCCAGCCAGTATCCTGCGTTGGGGGCAAGGGGGCTGGAGGGGGCATTCTTCAAAAAATCGGCAAACAGCGCGCGGGCGGTTTCCATCCTGCCCGCTTCAAAGGCGGCCAGGGCCGCGCGGTACGAACTGTCCGCAACGGGCGAAGCCCCTTTTCGGGAAACGGCGGCGGGTTTCGTTTCCAGCGGCGGCACGGCCGGGGCCTTTCCGGTGGCGGCGGCGGAACGGGATCCCTTTGGAACAGGGGTGGTCCGGCTTTCCGGCGCGTTGGCTTCCGCCTTCAGCGCGGCCAGTTCCCCGGTCAGGGCGTTCACTTTGTCTTCCAGCAGGGCCATGCGGATTTCCTGGGAACGCAGCGCGTCAACGGAGGCTTCCATCCTGTCCAGGCGATCGCCGCCGGCGGCGCATCCGGCAAGCGCGGCACAGACGCAGGACAACCATAATGCGGTACGGAAAAAGGGCCGAACGGACATGGAACCTCCTTATATCATGCGTGGTACTGTAGGTGAGCGCCGTTTTTTTTTCAAGCGCTTTGCGGCAACGGCTTGCACAGGGGCCGATTTTGGGGCACAAGCAACAAAAACGTTTTGTGCAGACACAAGGAACGTTCATGCCTTTCGCCCTGCCCTTCGAACTGCCCGCCCTGCCGCCCGCGGAAGTGCTGCTGGCCTGCCTGGCCACGGCGGTTGCGCTGTTCGTTCTGTCCGCCGCCTGCTTCGGCCCTTTTCTGGCCGTTCTCAGCGAACGGCTCAGCGTCACCCGCAACCGCGCGTTTTACGCCAAGGCCGCCCGGCAGATCGCGCACCTGAATCTGGCGCTGGGCACTTTCGCCACCGCGGCTTTCGCCGCGGCAACCCTGTTTGCCGTCCGGACGGAACCGGCCCTGCTCGCCCCGCCGTTTTTCATTCCCCTGCTGCTGGTCGCGGGCACGGCCCTGTTCGCCGAACTGTTTCTGGTGCTGTATGTTTTTTTCTGGCCGGAACGCGGGCGGTCCGGCCTGTTCCACATCTGGCTGGGGCTCAAGGCCGGGGGCGCCGCCGCCTGCGCCCTGTATCTGTGCGCGGCCTTTATCCGCCGCCTGCTGCATACGCCGCCCACGGAAAAGGTAGGCCTGATCTGGTACATGCAACTGCTGGATTTTTTCAGCATCCCCATTGATTCGCTGTTCTGGCCGCTTCTGGCTGAAAGCGTCGCCCTGGGCTGCGCGGCCGCCGGCGCTTTCGGCGCGGTCTGGCTGCTTGCCGCGCGCAGCCGTCAGGACTTCGGCCGGGACTATTACAATTTTGCCGTGCCGTACTGCGCCAAATGGGCGCTTGCAGGCACGCTGGCGGCCACCCCCCTTGGCGCGCTCGCCATATTTCAGGGGCAGAAGCTGATTCTGCCCGAACTTTCCCACCTGCCCTCAACGCTGCTGGTGGCTCTTTCCGTGGCTCTGCCCGCTGTTGCCTGCCTGTTGTGGTTCGCGGTTATCCGCAGCAGCGTGCCTCTGCGCCACAAAATCGGCATTGTGCTGGCTTTTTGCTGTTTGCTGGGCGGGCTGTTCGGTCAGATTCTGATATTGAACAAAATCATTCCCTCCCCTTGAAAACTGTTTTTTCCTTTCTTTCCGTTGCGCCGGAACATCGCAAGGCAACCGAACACTTCAACACATGGCGCGCAAAAACAAAAGGCCCCTGTTCGGGGCGCTTTTGCTTGCGACAGAGCGCATGCAATTATTTCACGGAATCTTTCAGTTTCTTACCGGGGGTGAATTTCACGGCTCTGGAGGCTTTGATTTGAATAGCCGCGCCGGTCTTGGGGTTGCGGCCTTTGCGGGCGGCGCGCTTGACGACTTTAAAGCTGCCGAAACCGGTGAAAGAAACCGTTTCGCCGCTTTTGAGCGCTTCGGTCAGCGCTTCGACAACAGCGTTCAGAGCATTTTCCGTCTGGGTTTTGGAAGCAAGATTGGCTTTGGCGTGGATTTTCTGCACCAGGTCGGCTTTCGTCATCGTATTCTCCGTCATTGATATATTGGTGTCGGTCGTGCCAGCTCCTGTCGCGACCGCCAGAAGTACGGAAGGTTTTACAGAGCGCGCCTGGAATGTCAATACAATTTCCTGATGCGACGTTTTGAGCCGTGCGGCGCAGGCTGCACTTCCCCGAAACGCGCCCTTTTCTCTTTCCCTTCCCTTGGAAATCGGCTATGGATAAGGGCGCACCGGGTGGCCGGGCAACCGCCGCCGGTGCTGTTGGAGGTTTTATGCCGCGCTTGCCTGTTCTCTGCCGCGCATCCGTTGCCGGCGCGCTGCCGCGCTTTCTGCTGCTTGTGCTTTTGGCCTCGGTGCTGGCGGGCTGCGCGCAAAGTATCGTCCACCTCGTCTATTCCGCTCCAAAAGAAACAATCACGCCCAGGGCGGGCGCGCCGACAGTCTGTGTGGTCGCGTTCGAAGACCGCCGGGGCAAGGACGAAATCGGCCAGCGCAGAGACGGCGGGCTGTTTCTGGCCCACGCCGACGTAACCGGCTGGGTTTCCAGAGCCATGGCCGACGAACTTGCGCGGACGGGCCTGACGGTCACCTATACCAGTGACATCGGCCAGGCCAAAGCGTCAAACCCCGACTATATCGTCACGGGCGTCATTGATGAAATATGGCTGACTGAAAGCTCGCTGACCCGTTACGCCAGCAGCATGCGCGTGACCATTTCCCTTTTGCGCGGCAATGGAAGCTACATTACCAAAAACAATTACAGTTCCACGTTTTCCAAAACCGTCATTCCCATGTCGGACGTGCCCCAGTCCATGCTGAGCGAAGGCCTGATCGACCTTCTGCGCCCGGCCGCGCGCAACATCGAACGTTTGGCCCAATGATCGGTTCGTTCCGGCCTCCCCTTCTGCCGCTGCTGGCGATTGCCCTGCTTGCCGCTTTCGCGCCCGTGGTTTTTGCCGCGCACGCGGAAGATCCCGCCAAAACGGATGCCGCCGACGCACCGGCTTCATTGGCCGGCCTCCGCGCGGTCAGCTGGCGTCCTTTCGGCGGTCCCGTCAGTCGCGACATGGCGGCAACGGCGGCGGCGGCGGCGGCCAGGGAAGAACTGAGGCGAGACATCGTCCGTACGCTCATCACCCGGCCGGAGGTGCGCTTCGCCAATGCCCCCGGCGTATCCGCAACCCGGCAGCCGGATCTTGCCGCTCTGGCCGACGCCGTGGCGGCATCCCACATCCTGCTGATGACCCATACGGCATCGCCCCGGTCTGTGTCCGTCACGGTGGCGCCGGCGGATCCCGATCCTGACGCCGGGCTGTCCGGCAGAATACGCGACGCATTGATCCACGGCGAACGGCTGGATCTTTACCGGCGCGCCATCGAGCGCGAACAGGCTCTGCGCACGGAATACGACGCTCTGGCCCCGCGGGAACCGGATCGTCCCGGCACCGCATCGGAGGCGGAAAATGACGCGTTGCGCGCCCGTCTTCAGCGCCTTGCCCGGGGCATGGAAGCAATCGTACTGTATCGCCGCGCGCTGCCCCGGCTTGATGGCATCTGGCGCGAACCGCAAAAAGTTCTGGACGCCATGCGCACGGCTTTGGCCCTGGACCAGGAGAACCCCGCCCTGCACTGCGCGTTTGGCGAAGCCTGCCTGCAACTCGGCCGCAGCCATGAAGCCATGGAAGCGCAAACCAGGGCCTTGCGCCTGGACCCCGCCTTTGCCAGGGCATACCATTCGCGCGGCGTGGCGTACCTGGCCCTTCGCCTGCCGGCCCTGGCGACGGCGGATTTCACGGAAGCCATCCGCCTTTCCCCCCGCAAGGCCCTGTACCATCGCGACAGAGGCATGGCCCATCTGGCGCAAAAGGATACAGCGGGCATGTGCCGCGACTTTTATGCCGCCTGCGCGCTGGGCGACTGCGCACAGTACCGTTGGGCCGTGGACCGGGGCGATTGCTCCCTTTCCTTGTCTACAGATGACCCGCACAGCGCACCGCGATCAGGACGATAGCCATGCATGAACCGCTGCCCACCCTGCTGTTTGGCGGCGCCGTATTCGCGGCGCTTGCGATTGCGGCCGGCATTCTGCTGTATCTTGCCGCCCGGAAACGGCAGCCGCACGCTGAAAAAGCACCTTCCCCGAACCTGCCCCGGGATCAGGGCCCTGCCGAACCGGCCGCGCCGGATGCCGCCATCCGGATCGATGCGGAACGTTTCGCCCTTGCCATACAGGGATGCAACGACGGTTTCTGGGATTGGAATCTGCGCACCGGCGACATCTGTTTTTCATCCCGCTGGAAAGCCCTCATGGGGTATGACGACACGAATTCCCCCTCTGACGCCGCGGCCTGGCTTTCACGCATCGCCCCGGAAGACCAAGATTGGGTCCGCAAGCGGATCGAAGATTACCAGGCCGGCCTGATCGACGATTTTCAGTTCGAATATCGCATGCTGCACAACAACGGAACGTACCGCTGGATCCATACGCGCGGCATCTGCTTGTGGGATCAGTCGGGAAAAGCGTACCGCATGGCCGGAGCCGATACCGACATCACGGATAAAAAAAGCTTCGAAGAGTACGCGTGGGAGACGAAAATAATCCTGGACAACGTGCTGAACGCAATGCCTTCAAGAATAGCCGGTGTGAACAGGGCCGGCTGCGTCACCATGTGGAACAAAACAGCCGCGCAGGAAACCGGGAAAAGCCGCAGCGAAGTCATGGGGCATCTTTTTCACAGCGTCATGCCGGAATTCAGCTTTCTGCAACCCGATATCCAGCGCGCCATCGCCGAAGAACAGGCCGTCACCCTGGAACGCGTCATGACGGCCAACCCGGCGGGCACGCGCTATCACGACGTGGTTGTGTATCCGATCATCATGACCGGCGCCCATAACGCCATCGTCCGCATCGACGACGTCACGGATCGCGTGATGATGGAAGAAATTATGGTGCAGACCGAAAAACTGCTTTCCGTCGGAGGGCTGGCTGCCGGCATGGCGCACGAGATCAACAACCCTCTGGGCGGCATTATGCAGGCGGTGCAGAACATTCTGCGCCGTCTCGACCCAGATCTGCCGCCGAACCTCGCCACCAGCGAACAGATCGGCTGCGATATGTCCCGCATCCGGGCATATGTGGAACAGCGCGACATCATCAACTTTCTGGAGGGAATCAGGGAATCCGGCACCAGAGCAGCATCCATCGTGGCCGGCATGCTGGAATTCAGCCGCTGCAACGATACCCGGCGCACGCAGGTTCCCATCCCGCAACTGGTACGGCAAACCCTGCAACTGGCATCCAATGATTACGATCTGAAAAAGCAATATGATTTCAAAAAGATCAAAATCGTCGAGGAATACGCCCCCGGCCTGCCCCCCGTGAGCTGCATGGCGACGGAAATACAGCAAGTACTGCTGAACCTGCTGAAAAACGCGGCCCAGGCCATGCCGTTGCGTGACCCCACCCGGCCCGATCCGGCGACCATAACCATCCGGGCCGCCAAAGATCGCGGCACAATACGCATTGACATCGCGGACAACGGACCGGGGATCCCCGAAGACATCCGCCGCAGGATATTCGAACCTTTTTTCACCACGAAGGCCGCCGGCGAAGGCACGGGCCTAGGCCTGCCTGTTTCCCGCTTCATCGTGGCCAGCAACCACGGCGGCAATCTGACTTTGAACACGGAATTGGGCGTGGGCAGTACATTCACCATCATCCTGCCCGCCAGCGGCGACACGGAAACTTGTCCGTAAGCCCGCCGTTCAGCGATTTTCGAGGCGGTCCGCGCGTTCCTTTTCTTCCCGTTCCCTGCGTGCCTGCAGGTCCGCATGGACCCTCCCCACGCAACCGATGGGACCGTGCGTCTCTTTGGGAGATTTCCAGGCCACCAGCGCCGCAGCAGCAACAAGGAGGGGAATCCAGAGATAGTCCATGGCGGATCCATGCTGTGCTTTGCCAAACATGTCGGAAACCGGCACGACGGGAATCAGGGGCTCCGGCACGCGCCCATGCCGCTACGAGCGGCGCTTCAGCAATTGCCCAGCATCGGCGCAAAGGCCTTTTTCCCCGCGCCGCAAACGGGACAGCGCCAGCCGTCCGGCAGATCGGCGAACAGCGTGCCTTTGGGAATTTTGCCCTTTCTGTCGCCGCGATCCGGGTCATACATATACCCGCAGTTGGCGGTGGCGCAGCGGTATATCTTCTGGGGGTCGGACATCGCAGATTCCTTTGCGGTCACGATGCCTGCGACGCGGCGCAGGCGTGGCATATCCCTTCGAATTCGATGCGCGCTCCGGTCAGCGTAAACCCTTCCGCCCGCGCGCCGGCGGTATGGGGCATCGCAAACCGGGCCATCACATCCCCCACCCGGCCGCAACGCCGGCAGCGCACATGATAGTGCGGTTCCGTATTGCCGTCAAAACGCTTCTGAAATCCCGCATTCTCCAGACAGATGATTTCCCCCTGCCGGGTCAGAAGATCAAGATTGCGATATACGGTTCCCAGGCTGACCCGGGGCAGACGTTCGCGGGTCATGGCATAAATTTCATCCGCCGTGGGATGTGACGTCACGGCGCGGAGTTTTTCAAGGATAACCAGACGCTGCCGCGTTGTCCGGCATTGGCGTTCCATACTTGCCTCATATTTTATTATTAAGAACCATTATCAAGTATAAAGAAAAAGTCAAGACGCGCACTGCGGGCCGTGCCCGGCATCTCATACCCCCCAGAGGCAGCCGCAAAAAAAGGCCGCCCGTGAGAAGCCGGATTCTTCCGCATGCAAGGCAAGGCGAAAAATGGATGCAGCGGCCTGGAAATACCACGGGGTCAATTTCGCCTTGCGACAGCGCCGGCCGAAAAGCCAACGGTGCGGCAGGCGGCTGTTCGGAGGCAGCCCCGGGGGCATTTTCACCCTGAAAAAAACCACCGGATCCGTGACGCGGCAAAGCGGCCGCCCGCAACCGACAGCGCGGGGCGCCTTCAGGGACACGGCCGGTTCGGCTTGTCCGCATCCGGAAAAACGTGTGGTGCATTTTCCCCGCTGACGCAGGGGGAAACTTCGAAGGCACTCTGTTCTATCGCAAATCCGACGCCCGCCGCCGCCGGAAAAAAGCGCCGCTTTCCCGGACGGGGCAAACCGGAACGATTCCGCGTTGCATCGTCACCCGTGCGCGTTTTCAAAAACGGCGCACAAGAAAACGCCAGACCCTTTCGGATCTGGCGAAAAGACTGTCCCAGCCCGGCTATTCTTCAGGGCGCTGCCGTTTTTCCCACAGCCGCATATCTTTCATCTTTTTGCGGCGCAAGCGCTGCAAAGCCTTGCACACCAGCGGGGCGCTCTTCGCGTAGCCCCATTTTTCGCGATACTCGACCGGAGTAAGGCCGTGAGAAGCGAGATGTTTACGGGTCAGCATCTTGTACGCATTCTGACACTCAAGACAAATAATCGCATTGTCGCGTGGGGTTCGGTCCGCGACAAGGCGGTCCGGGTGTTGGCCGGCTTCGCCGTTCTCCGCATAACCGGCCATGCGGCTGATGGCGATCGAAAGAGCCCGCACCATGGAACTTATCTCCTCTTCAGCCATGATACGGAACCCGGCCTGCGCTTTTACAATTTCCAAAGCCTGCCGTACGTGTTCTTCCATACTTGATCACCTCTGCTGTTCAAATGCGCCCGCTTTCAATATGCATACGCCGCGGCGCGCTGAAAATAGAAAAACCGCCATAACCTGTTCGTATTTTCTATATAACCATCAGGAAGAGAAAAATACCACAGCAAGTGCTTATATGACCAGCAATTTTTTATTGTTTTTGCAAAGAATTACTAATATAAAATTATGTATAAACAATGCAAAACAAAACATCATATTGTAAAACGAATCCATGTAAGTTCATGTTTGTTCTGTGATAGATGTATCAAACACGACCCTTCTATGCTTTCGAATTTTGTATAAAAATTGCAATCTGTTTCCCCTTGAAGTTTCATAGTACATACAAAATTACGACACATACCATGAACCACCCATTTCTCTATGAGGTTGAAAAGCCTTTGCGGGTAGCATGCCACATCGCAGAAAAGCCAATCAATATTTCCGACGAATTCAGGTGCAATTCCGAATGCGCTGCTGCGGGCGCAGTGATTGACGCCCGGCAGGCGCTCCACATGGGGAGCCAGAGGCGCCTTGTCCACGCTGAAAACCCGTGCCCCCAGCCGGGCCAGAACCCAGGTCCAGCCGCCAGGGGCACTGCCGAGGTCAAGGCACAAATCCCCCGGACCCGGCTGCCTGCCGGTCAGGGTAAACGCCTCCCACAGTTTCAGATAAGCCCGGCTGGGCGGTCCCTCCGGATCTTCCGCAAACCGTATTTCCCCGTTGGGAAAGGAACTGGAGCAGCGGCTGGACGCAAGGATCGTGTGCTCGTCCCACAGCATCCACCCGCCCATGGGCAAGACCGGCAGGGGGGAATCGAACACGAAGGGATGGCGGGCCACTGCCGGCAGCCTCTGCTGGATAAGGCTGGCGCGTCGGAACAGACTGTCGGGGACCAAAGACCAGTTGCGTTGGATGCCGCGCAGCAGGGCGGCGCCCCCTGCAATGGACGAAATGGGATGAAACTCGGGATTCAGCCAGGTGTTCTGCGCCCAGGCGGTTTTCACGGCGGCCCCGGACGCGCCGAACAGCCTTCCCCGCTGCCACAGGATCCGGACGCCCCGGAACTCCAACTCTTCGCGCAGAGGGTTCTCGTACCCTTCGGGGGCAAGATAGGCGATGGAAAGCGAACGCATGGCGGCAAAGGACAGGCGGCTCAGACCAAGCCGCGCCAGCCCAGAAACAGCCGGTACGCGGGATTGTCCGTTTCATCGACGCAGGGATAGCCCACCCGGTCGAGAAAGGCCCGAAACGCGCCGGCATCCGCATCCGGAACCTGGATGCCGAGCAGCACACGGCCGTGATCCGCGCCATGATAGCGGTAGTGGACAAGGCTGAAGCTCCACTCCATGCGCATGGCGTCCATGAATTCCAGCAGAGCGCCGGGCCGTTCGGGGAAGGTGAAGCGCAGCAGTCGCTCATTTCTGGCCAGCGGCGCGTTGCCGCCCACCAAATAGCGCAGATGGAGCTTGGCCAGTTCGTTGCCGCTCAGATCCAGGCCGTCGAATCCGTTGGCGCGCAGGTCGGCCAGGACCGTTTCCGTGTCGCCGGGGCCGCTGATTTCGATCCCCACCAGCACTTGGGCACTGACCGGGTCGGCGAAACGCGAACTGAGTTCGGTGATGGTGCGCCGGCCGATGGTGGCGCAGAACGCGCGAAAACTGCCGGCCTTTTCCGGAATGGTTACCGCCAGCAGCGCCTCGCGCTGGCCGCCGATGGCCGCCCGCTCCGCCACGTGGCGCAGGCGGTCGAAATTCATGTTCGCCCCGCTGGCGACCGCGATCATGGTCCGCCCGGTCAGACCATTGTCGGCGGCATACGCCGCCGCGCCGGCCACGGCCAGCGCGCCGGCGGGCTCCATGATCACCCGGGTGTCTTCAAACACATCCTTGACCGCGCCGCAGATGGCGTCGGTGGATACGGTGATGCAGTCGTCCAGAAGGTCGCGGCACAAGGCGAAAGTCTCTTCCCCCACCAGCTTGACCGCCACGCCGTCGGCAAAAAGTCCCACTTCGGCCAGTTCCACCCGCCTGCCGGCGGCGATGGAGCGCCGCATGGCGTCGGAATCCACGGGTTCCACGCCGATGACCCTGATCTCCGGCCGCAACCGCTTCACATAGGCGGCGATGCCCGCGGCCAGCCCGCCGCCGCCCACGGGCACAAAAATGCTGTGGATGGGGTCGGGATGCTGGCGCAGGATTTCCATGCCGATGGTGCCCTGGCCGGCGATGACGTCGGGGTCGTCAAAAGGCGGGATAAGGGTGCGGCCTGTTTCCGCAGCGATTTCCAGAGCCCGCCGGCCCGCGTCGCTGTACGATTCGCCCCACAGGACCACCGTACCGCCCAGGCGCTCCACCGCCTCAACCTTGATCCTCGGCGCGGTAACCGGCATGACGATGACCGCTGCGCAACCCAAACGCCGGGCGGCAAGGACCACGCCCTGGGCATGATTGCCCGCGGATGCGGCGATCACGCCTCTGTCCAGAATTTCCGGGGAAAGCCGCGCCATCTTGTTATAGGCCCCGCGCAGCTTGAAGGAAAAAACCGGCTGCAGATCCTCGCGCTTGAGCAGCACGCGGTTGCCCAGCCGGCGCGACAGGCCGGGGGCGGCCTCCAGCGGCGTCTGCACCGCCACGTCGTACACGCGGGCCAGCAGAATGCGTTCCAGATAGCCCCGATGCGTATCGTTCATACCCGATAATCCTTGATGCAGCAATTCTCTGACGGCCATACAGCAGACTGCCTGTACCACGGAAGGCCGCGCTTGCCTATACTCGGCGGCAGCGGACAGCGGCTTCGCCAGGAAGCGGCAGTGGAACTCCGCGCTGCGCGGGCGGGGCAGCATCGAATTTTATCCGTCGGCAACGGTGCGGAGAGCGGCATAGATGACCGCCATGGCATGTTTTCCCGCCCTCGCGACAAAAGTTCTCCGAAAAAAGAAAGGGAAGGGGTTCACGCAAAACGCACCCGCAGTCCGCCAAATCCCGTTGCTTGTCAAGCAAGGGACAAGAGCTTATATTTTCAAGTTCCCGCAACAACCAGGCCGGGCCCTGGCCGCGGAGCGCGCATGCGTTCAGCGGCACCCCGACAGGACGCATGCATGCCTCAGAAAGCCCCTCATATTTCCATTGACACGGAGTCACTGGTCAACCGCATTCTGCGCATCAACGCCGACGAATTCGCGGAATGGCCCGAAGCGGTCCGCAGCCTGACCATGAACCTGGCCGGCGAGTTGTTTCTGGTCTGTTACAACCCCTTCGTCGATCCCGCCATGGTGCGCGACAGCGTCAGCGCCCGTTTTGAACAGTCGCGGCGGGCACTGGCCCACCATTACGCCAACACCATCGCCGAAGGCCTGACCATGTTCTGGAGCGCATTCGACAACGATCTGGCGTTCCGCAAGGACGTCATCGCCAGGCTTGAGGCCGTTCTGCCCAAAGACCGCATCGACGGCCGGCCCCACTCGCGCATTGAGAGCGCCACCGACGCCACGGACCTGCGCATGGAACTGCCGCTGTTGGTGGCCGCCCCGGCCACGGCCGAGGAAGTCAGCGCCGTGGTCAAACTGGCCAATGAAATGCAGTTCGCCCTGGTGCCGCGCGGCGGCGCGTCGGGCCTGACGGGCGGGGCCATCCCCGCGCGCAAGCGTACGGTGGTGCTGTCCCTGACCCGCATGAACGCCATCCGGTCCATTGATCCGGAAACGCGCACCCTGACCGCCGAAGCCGGGGTCATCACCAACGATGCCATCCTGGCGGCGCGCGCGCGCAATCTGCTGTTCAGCGTGGACCCGGCCTCCAGAACCGCCTCGACCATCGGCGGCAACATCGCGGAACATTCCGGCGGCCCGCTGTGTTTTGAATACGGCACCACCATCGACAACCTGCTGTCGTACCGCATGGTCACCCCCACGGGCGAAATCATCGACATCGAACGGGTGAACCACCCCCGGCACAAAATTCTGGAAGACGAAACCGCCGTGTTCGAAGTGCGCGACGTTTCCGGCGGCGTGCGCACCGTCGTGCGCCTGCCGGGGGCGGACCTGCGCAAATCCGGCCTGGGCAAGGACGTGACCAACAAGGCCCTGAACGGCCTGCCCGGCCTGCAGAAAGAGGGAGTGGACGGCATCATCGTCGAGGGCCGCTTTATCCTGCACCGGCAGATGCCGCTTTCCCGGGTCATGGTGCTGGAATTCTTCGGCCGCTCCATGACCGGGGCCACACGGGTAATCAAGGCCGTGGTGGGCCTGCGCAACGAAGGCCGCAAGCACGGCGACCCGGTGAAAATCACCGCTCTGGAGGAATTCGGCAGCAAATACGTGCAGGCCATCGAATATAAAAAGAAATCATCGACGTACGAAGGCGACCCCATCTCCGTCCTCATCCTGCAGCTTGAAAGCGACGACGCGGCCGCCCTGGACGCCATGACGGCCCGTATCGCCCGCATCTGCGGCGGGGACAAGGCGGTGGACTGTTTTACCGCCAAAGACGCCAAAGAAGCGGAACTGTTCTGGGAAGACCGCCATCGCCTCTCCGCCATCGCCAAGCGCACCTCGGGCTTTAAAATCAACGAAGACGTGGTGCTGCCCATTGATGCGGTGCCGGAATTCAGCGCGTATATTGAGCAGATCAACCTTGAAGGCATGGCCCGATCTTTTCGGACCGCCCTGCAGGAAACGGGCAGGCTGCCCGGCTTTCCCGCCGAGGAAAAGGACCTGAACCGCGAATTCACGTACGCTTCAAAGGTCCTCAAGGGCGAAGTGCCGGCATCGGACGTATCGGATCAGGAAATGGAACTGCGCGCCGTGCTCTTTCTGGCGGCCATGCGCGAAGCCTATCCGGCTCTGGCCCGCGCCATCGCGAAAATCGAAGAGAAAATGCACGCCACCCGGATCATCGTGGCCAACCACATGCACGCCGGGGACGGCAACTGCCACGTCAACATTCCCGTCAACTCCAATGATCCGGACATGCTGCGCAACGCCGAACAGACAGCCATGCGCGTCATGCGCCGCGCTCAGGAAGTGGGGGGCGAGGTTTCCGGCGAACACGGCATCGGCATTACCAAGATCGCTTTTCTGTCCCAGGAGAAAATCGACGCCATCCGCGAGGTCAAACGCCTGACCGACCCGCGCAACGTCATGAACCCGGCGAAACTGACCCAGAAAGAGCTGCCTGTCGCGCCGTTTACCTTTTCCTTCAACCGCCTGATCGCGGACATCCGCCAGAGCGGCATCGAAGACAAGGACCGCCTGATCAGTTTGTTAACCAACGTGCAGATATGCACCCGTTGCGGCAAATGCAAACAGGTCTGTCCCATGCATTATCCGGAAGAGGCCATGCTGTACCAGCCCCGCAACAAGAACCTGGTGCTGGGCGCGCTGATCGAGGCGGTCTATTATTCGCAGATCAACAAGGGCAAAGCCGATCCTTTCCTGCTGGGCGAACTGCGCGATATCATGGAACATTGCACCGGCTGCGGCAAATGCACGGCCGTGTGCCCGGTAAAGATCGATTCCGCCGCCGTGGCCCTGACCTCCCGCGCCATCCTTGAACGCGAAAAGCAGGGCGGGCACCCGCTGAAATCGCGCATCCTGTCGTACCTGGCCGAAGACGTGAGCGCCCGCGTGCCGAAAGCGGCAAGGATCGCCTCCACCGGCCAGCGCGCGCAGAACAAAATTCTCGGCATCATCCCGCAGTCCTGGCGGCGGGCCTTTGAAAACCCCCTGTTCTCGGACAAGGGTCCGCCGGTCGGGTTCAAACACATGCACGAGGTCATCCGTCTGGACAAGGGTTCCATTTTCGCACCCCAAGGCGAGATCAGGGGATGCGTCCTCTTTTTTCCCGGCTGCGGGGGCGCGTTGTTCTTCCGTTCCGTGGGGCTGGCCGGGCTGATGCTCTGCCTGCGGGCGGGATACGCCGTGCTGCTTCCGGAAAGACACCTGTGCTGCGGCTACCCCCTGCTTTCCGCCGGACTGCACGACGCGTACGAAAAAACAACGGAGGCCAACCTGGCCCAACTGCGTTCCTTGTGCGGCCGCGCGTCAAACCTGGGTCTTGCGCCGGGCCATCTGCTGACGGCCTGCGGGTCCTGCCGGGACGGCCTGGAACGGACCATGCTTGCGGACGCGCTGTCTCCGGCATCCGCTTCAGGGGATCCGAAGCCGGTCCACCAGGACATCGTGCAATTTCTGCTGGCCCGCATGCCCGCCCTGGCCGGCCTTGAGGGCAGGACCCTGCTGTACCATTCCCCCTGCCATGCGGAATGGACCGGCGTGCACAAGGCCAGGGCCGGCAGCCTGTATGCCGCCGCCCTGGAAGAAATGACCGGCGCGTCAGTGCGCGTCAGCCCCGGCTGCTGCGGCGAATCGGGCATGGGCGCCATGTCCAGCCCGGCCATCTACAACAAAATCCGGCGGAAAAAAGCCGGGCAGTTGGCCCGCGACCTTGCCGCCCTGCCGGATGCGGCGGCCCCGTTGCTTGTGGGCTGCCCCTCTTGTAAGGTTGGCATCAGCCGCACCCTGATCGGGATGAAGGAAAGGCGGCCGGTGTTGCACACTCTGGAATTTCTGGCTGCGGCTCTGGCCGGCGACGCGTGGCGGCAGCGCTTTCCCAAACTGGTCCGGGCCGGCAAGGCCGACGAAGCCGGCGTGCGAATCGTCGATCTGGCGGAGCTTGGCAGCGTGGAACTGACCGCCGCCGATGCGGAAGACGACGAGCGGTAACAAAGAATGAAGTATCTGGCGGTGGACTACGGCACGAAACGCACCGGCATCGCGGTCAGCGACGCCGGCGGCCGCATGGCTTTCGCCCGGACGACACTGACCATGACCACCAAGGAACGCTTCTGGCGGGAACTGCTGGCGGTCGTGGAAAACGAACGGGCCGGGGCCCTGGTCGTGGGCATGCCGCGTACGGCCGACGGTACGGACAGCCTGATCGTGCGGCAGGCGCGCAACTTCGTCGCCTCGTTGCAACGGCGTACGGCCCTGCCGGTCTATGTGATGGAAGAAACGCTCAGTTCCTTTGAAGCCGAAAGCCTGCTGCGCGAACGGAAAGAAGCCGCGGGGCGCGCGGCGCGCGCGGGGCTGGACGCGGCGGCGGCAGCGCGGATATTGGAATCCTTTCTGGAACTGCCTGAAAGCAAACGGATACCGGCATGACGGATACCACACCCTTTTCCGACCCCGCTTCCGGCGAAACGCCGCCCTCTGCCGGAGGCGGTTTGCGCCGTATTTTGCGCTGGTTTCTGTGCATCCTGCTGCTGCTTGTTCTCGGCGGCGGCGGGTATGCGGCCTATGACGCGATGCGTTTTCTGCGCACTCCTCCGGACGCCGCCAACCCCAAAGACGTCGTCGTGGACATCCCCGCCGGCGTGACCTTCGACCGGGCGGCCTGGATGCTGTATAAGGCCGGAGTCATCACCGACGTGTGGCGTTTCCGGCTGCTGGCCCAGTACCATAAAAAACTGGGCGCGGTGCAGGCCGGCGAATTTTCGTTCAACACCGGCTGGACCCCGGAACAGGTGCTGCGCCATATGGTCAGCGGCCGCCCGCTCCTTTTCGCCCTGACCCTGCGCGAGGGCCTGCCCTGGTGGGAAGTAGCGAAACTGGTGGAAGAAGGCGGGTTTGCCAAAGCCGACGAATTCGAGGCCGTGATCCACGACCCGGAATTTCTGCGGCGCTACGGCATCCCTTTCAGCAATGCCGAGGGCTTCCTGTTCCCCGAAACGTACCATCTGCGCAAACCGCGCCGCCTGGGCGGCAGGGAACAGGCCGAAACCATGGCCCGCATCCTGGTTGAAACCTTCTGGCGGCGCAGTTGGCCCCTGCTGGTCCGGTACGCGGCGGCCGACACGGCAACCGGCGGCACGCCGCTGATGATCCCCGGCCTCAGCCTGAAAAACGATGCTCCGCTCCGGCCGTCCGGCCCGGCGCAGCCGGAACCGGCCCGAACGCGCCCGGTCAACGGGACCGCCCGTAACGCCACGGCAAGCGGCAACGCCACCGCGCCGCCCGCCGCGCAAACTGCCGCGCGGCCGCCGGCCGCGCCGGTTTCCGCCGAAACCCTGCGCCGTCTGGTCATTCTGGCGTCCCTGGTGGAAAAAGAAACCGGAGTGCCCGACGAACGGGCCAGGGTGGCCGGGGTGTACGCCAACCGCCTGCGCCTGGGTATGCTGCTGCAGTGCGACCCGACCATCATCTACGGCCTGGGCAAAAACCAGAGCGGTCCCATCCGCAAATCGCAGCTGGCAGACGTGAAAAACCCGTACAACACTTACCAGCATCCGGGCCTGCCTCCCGGCCCCATCTGCTCCCCCGGCCTCGCCTCCATGAAGGCGGCGGTGGAGCCGGAACAGCACAGCTATCTGTATTTCGTCGCCACCGGCCAGGGCGGCAAGCACACCTTCAGCACCAACATCAACGACCACAACAGGGCCGTTATGCAGTACCGGGCGACGCAACGCTGACGGCCGACGCAGGATCACTCATGCACATCGACTTCATTCTCGCCTGCTTCGGCAACGCCACATTCGAGACAGAACCAGCTCTTTCGTCCTTCAAACGCTTTTTTCCCCAGGCGCGGACCATTCTGTACACCGACAATAGAAACCTGCCTTCCGCCGCCGCCGTGGACGAAGTCGTGGAGGTCGTCCCCCCCTATCCCCGATCGCACCCCCGCTACGGCTGGCGCTGCAGCGATTTGTACCGGGCCGAGGGCCTGCTGCGGAGCACGGCCGACGTGGCCATATACAGCGACTCCGACATTGTTTTCGCGTCCGACAAGGTTCTGGCCCTGCCGATTCTGGCCCGAAAATTCGGATTCTGCCTGCCGGCCAACCCCCGCCTGCTGGTGCGCAACGACGCGCTGATCGGCGCCGATTCCGACGGCGAACTCGACGAAACCGACGGATACGGTTTTGCCTACAACACGGCGCCGCTGGCCTTCAACCCTGCGGACGGCAGGGCCAAGGAATTTCTCACGGCCTATGCGCGCATCATGCGCGAAAATCCGGGGAGAAGCCCGCTGGCCATGTACCGAGCGGCGTTTCGGACTGGCTACAGCCCTTATCTGCTGCCGTTCCACTGGTGCGTGTGCTCCGAACACCTCAATCTGGGCGAGGAGATCGTCCTGCATGTCGGGCATTGGGACGTGGCGGAATTTTATCTTGAACGCAAGCCACTCTGGCTGGTAAAAATGAAACGGTATTTCCGACAGTTGCGGCGGAACATCAAAAAACAGCGGCGTGCCCTGAAACAGATCCTGACCGGCGGAGCACGGAAATGAAAAAGAAAAAAGCGCTTCTGGTTTTCGCCCATCCCGACGACGAGGTGATCTGGGGCTGGCCCCTGCTGCAGGATCCGGGATGGGAGAAGGAAATCGTCATCTGCTCCAGCGACCGCCACAATCCGGAACGCGCATGGTGCGCCCACAGAAGGGACAGCCTGGCGGAGCTGTGCGCGTCGCTGGGCATTGCCTTCCGCTGCTTTGACCTTAATTCGGAATTTTACCGCCTGCACACGCGCATTCCGCGGAAAAAGCCGAAACTAATCCACATACTGCAACGCCGTCCGGAATCCCCCCCCCTGCTGGGCGATGTGCTGCGCGAAATCCTGGAGCATATCCGCACCCGCGAGTACGACTGTCTGTTCACCCATAATTTCTGGGGAGAATACGGTCACCTGGACCATATCCTCATTAATGCGCTCATGTTCGCCAACATCCGCAAACCGATCCTCGTCGGCGACGCCAGAATCCCGCTCAACTGGGTTCCCTTGCAGCAGGAAGCCTGTGCCGGCGGAGGCATGCTGACCGGCCACTTGTACGCGGCTTGCGAGATGGATCCCGCTTTTTACGAAACATGTTCCGCTTTCTACAAACGCGCCGGAACCTGGACCTGGTCCATCCCCCCCGTCGCGAAAATGAACATGTACCTGTATAGTCCGGATGAAGCCGTCGGGTTCATATCCGGCGCCCCTGAAAACCAGCCCCGCAACGCGCCGGACAGCGCGGTCGCGCCAGGAGATCCTTCATGACCCATGTCGCGCTTTGCCTTTCCGACGCGTCGGGCAGCTATTACAAAAAAACCGTCGTCACCGCGCTGTCGGTTCTGGCCAACGCGTCCGGACCGGTCTGCCTGCATCTGGTGCACGACGAAACGCTCAGCGATGCGGCGCGGCAGGCATTCGCCCGTCTGCAGGAGCGATACGGACAGGAAATCCGGTACCATCATGCCGGCGAAATACCGGCGGCCACCGAACGAAACGTCCCCGGCTTTCTGGGCCGGGGCACGCTGTTCAAAATCATGCTGCCGGACCTGGTGCCGGTGGACAAACTGCTCTACCTTGACTGCGACATCGTCTGCACGCGCGACGTATCCGCCGTCTTCGCGCATGACGTCACAGGATATTGTCTGGGCGCGGTGAAAATGGGCGAGAAACAAAGCCTGGCACACAGCAGACGCCTGGGCATGCGCTCGAAAATCTGCATCAACGCGGGCGTGCTGCTGATGAACCTGGCGAAAATACGCCGGGATATCCCCGATTACGCGCAACAGATGTTCGCCATCGGCAGCGCGGCGAAAATACGCCTGGGCGACCAGGGCGCGACCAATATCTTCTTTGACGGGCGGCCCGACGCCTTCGCCTTTCTGCCGGAAGACTGCAACTTCCGCATCGAGCATGGCGATCGCGCGGTTCTGCCCATGAGCGCCTATCAGGGCAAAGTCATTCACTTCGCCGGCAAAAAACCCTGGAATGTGCTGACCACGCCGGGCCTGTATTATTGGAAGTACTACGCCAAGGCCTTTCCTGGCGAAGACGTGTTCGGCCTTATGGAAACGCTGGAACCGTACGAATACAACCGCCTTTTCGCGTTCGTGCTGCGCCGCGAGAGCATTCGGCGATGGGTGAACCGGCTGGACGAAATCGCGGAAACAGGCATCGTTGCCGCATTGCGCAAACGCCTGGGCGCCCCTTCCAGAGCAGAGTAGCTTTGGGCTTTTCTGACGGAATCCGTTGTGGAAAGAGACCCCCCCCCTGCCCCGGATGCGCGCAAACCCAAACGGTTTGTTCCGGAGGCACGCTGCGCTGTTCGCTTGCAGGCGGATATTTCGTTGCTCTGCGTATCCGCCAGATCCTTCGCAAAGTGAAAAGGCCCAAAAAATGAGAATGCCATGATACACATCGCGCTCTGTTTTACCGACGATTCAGGCACATACTATAAACGTGCGGCAACCGCGCTTGTTTCCATTTTCGCCAACACAGGCGCGCCCATACATGCTCATATCATCCATGACGAAACACTGGCCGACGACGGAAAGAACGCAATCGCATCACTATGCGCCAGTTATTCGCAAGAGGTATCGTTCCACAAACAAAAGAAAAATGATTATGCAACCTATGATTCAAAAAGATGGTCAAAAGGAACATTATACAGAATCGGTATAGTAAATACAATCAATGTTGACTTATTGCTCTATATTGACTGTGATATAATCTTTAACTGTGACGTATCGCATATTATAAAAAATTCCATACAAAATTACTACGCTGCTGCGATACCAACAGATTCTATTGATGAACCAAGCCACTATACACAATTCGGCATTAAAAAGGGACGGTACGTCAATGCTGGCGTTCTTTTGCTGAATTTGAAAAAAATCCGCGAAGAACTCCCGGATTGCGAAAAAGAACTTTTTGATTGCCTGCAGCGGGACGGGCTGCGCTATCCGGATCAGGACGCCATCAACATCTATTTTGCCACGCGGGAAAACGGCATTGCATATCTTCCGAATACCTATAATTACAGAATCGCCGTCGCGGACCGCATCAACCGGGATTTTCAGGAATATGCGGGAAAAGTGCTGCATTACACCGGATCCAAGCCCTGGGAAACATTTTATCCGGCGGGCATGTACTACTGGAAATACCATGCCCTTGCCTTTCCCGAAGACAACGTGTTCGACCAGATCCTTGCCCTGCGTCCGGCCCGGCTTTCCTTGCTCTACTCTTTCGTGCTGCGCAATGAAACGGCCCGGCGTTGGCTGAACAGGTGGCGCGAGGTCTGCGACGAAGGTCTTCTTCCCCTGCTGCGCCGCAGAATGTTCCCCCAACGGCACACGGAAAAAAAACTCTGACCGGAAACGCCATGCCCGCTGTTCGCTCCTCTTCCGCATCCTGGCCCGGCATTTTTTTCGTGCTGCTGGCGGCCCTGTGCTGGGCCTTCATCGGCCCCATCGGCCGCTACAGCCTTGAGGCGGGCGCCCCCCCGCTGGAGGTCGCCTTCTGGCGGGCGGCATTCGGCACTCTGTTCTTCTGGCTGCACGGCGCCGCCAAGGGGCTTATCCGCGTTCCCCTGCGGGCGGGTCTCGCCTTTTCCGCCTTCGGCATGGTCTGCATCGGCGGGCTGTTCGCCGCGTACCTGACCGCGGTCGCGGAGGCCGGAGCCGCCCTGTCCTCTGTGCTGATGTACACCGCCCCGGCCTGGGTGGCGGTGTTTTCGCGTCTGCTGTACCGCGAGGTGCTGACCCCGGCCAAAATCGCGGCCGTGGCCCTGGCCGTAAGCGGCGCGGCCCTGGCCTGCCTGTCCGGCGGGGGCCTGCCCCGGGGCGCGTCCACGCTGGGCATACTCATGGGCCTGACGGCGGGGCTGGGCTATTCCGGGCACTATATTTTCGGCACCTATTACCTGCGCAACTATTCCCCGATCAGCCTGTACTGCTGGGCGCTGCCGGCGGGGGCGCTCATTTTGCTGCCTTTCGCCAGCTTCAGTTCCCCAAGCGCATCGTCCTGGCTGGCCCTGGCCGCTCTGGGCGCCATCTGCACCTATGGCGCGTACTGGTTTTACGGAGAAGGGCTGAAACGAATCCCCCCCACCACCGTATCCGTGCTGACCAGTCTGGAACCGGTGCTGGCCGCCCTGCTGGCCTGGCAATGGTGGGGGGAACTCTTTTCGCCCCTGGGCTGGGCCGGCGCAGGCATGGTGATCGCCGCCATGCTGCTGGTCGTGGCCGCCGCCCGGAATAAAAACGCATGACGCCGCAACCGGCGGATGCGAGAGCGCCCCGGCATCCGATCCCGGGGCGCTCTCGCATTCGTATCCGTTATGGGCCGATTGATCAGGGGAAGAAGCCGCGGATCTTTTCCGCCTTGGACAGGCGGCTGATGGCCACCATGTACGCGCCGCGCCGGAAAGTGGTATTTTTCGACTTCGCGGATGCCGCGACGTCGTCGAACGCCCGCAGCATATACTGCTGCAGCCGCTCATTCACTTCGCTTTCCGGCCAGCTGACGTGCTGCAGGTTCTGCGCCCATTCGAAATAGGACACGATCACCCCGCCGGAGTTGGCCAGGATGTCCGGCACAACGGGTATGCCGCGTTTTTCCAGAATCGCGTCGCCGTCCACGCTGGTGGGGCCGTTGGCGCCTTCCACCACAAGTTTCGCCTTGATGTCGCCCGCGTTCTCGCCCGTGATCTGGTTCTCCAGAGCGCAGGGGAGCAGCACGTCGCAGTCGCAGCAGATCAGTTCGTTGTTGGATATCTTCGTGCAGCCTTTGGCGGTGTATCCTTCCAGGGACCGGTTCTTGCTGGCCGCGATGTAGCCCACCATGTCCGGGATGTCGTGCCCGTCGGGGTTATAGTAGCCGCCGGAAATGTCGCTGACGCCGACGATGCGGAATCCGTTCGCGTGCATCAGCCGGGCCGCGGTGCCGCCCACGTTGCCCATGCCCTGCACGGCCACGCGCGCGCCGTTCGCGTTCAGTCCCAGGTACTCCAGAGCGCGCCTGACGATGATCATCACGCCCCGGCCGGTGGCTTCAGTACGGCCCAGCGTGCCGCCGATTTCAATGGGTTTGCCGGTAACCACGCCGGGCACGGCATACCCCATCATCATGCTGTACGTGTCCATGACCCAGCCCATGACTTCGGCGTTGGTGTTGACGTCCGGAGCGGGAATGTCAAGATGTGGTCCGATGATCGGCATGATCATGGCCGTATAGCGCCGGGTCAGGCGTTCCAGTTCGCGCTTGCTGAGTTTCGAGGGGTCGACGCGGATCGCGCCTTTGCCTCCGCCGTAAGGAACGCCCGCAACCGCGCATTTGAAGCTCATCCAGGCCGAAAGGGCCTTGACCTCGTCGGTGTTCACGTCGGGATGGTAACGAATGCCGCCCTTGGCCGGGCCGAGCGTGGTGGAATGCTGCACCCGGTATCCGTCGAACACCTGCACGGACCCGTCGTCCATCTGCACGGGCACCGCCACTTTAAGCTCCCGCTCGCAGTGTTTGAGCGTTTCATACTCGGAAGGTTTCAGCCCCAGCATTTCGGCCGCCGCCTGAAGATCCTCAAGCATGTCTTCAAAAGGATTGTACTTTGCGCTCATCGTTTCCTCCGGAGTTACCCGTTATAAAGACGTCTGCAACCGCCCGCGATCCGGCAAGCGGCGAAAGATGCGGCCAATATACCCCTTTTGTCCTTGATAACAAAAGAAATTTTCGAAAAAAAGGGAAAAAGGTTTCACGTCCAAAGCCGTGATTTATCTGGATCTGGAACAAAAGATTCAAAAACAGATACATGTTTATGCAACAGGCCGGACAAAGAAGACGATGCCCGGCTGCCCGCCGGGCAGCAGCGGCCAAATTTTATTCAAAAAATTCAAGATGTACCAACACGGCATGCACGCATATTTTCTTCAAGAGCATGCCAATACGGCCAGCAACTCATGCAGCCGCCCTGTGATGGCGGCGGGAGAAAACGCTTCCATTGATGCCGCGGCGGCTTTCCGCCAGGCGGAAGGCGCGGGCCGCGCCGCCGCGCTGCGCATGGCCCGGACCAGGTCCGGCAGGTCGATCTGCGCCCAGGTCATGTCCGGGGTGAAAAAGGGCAGCGCCCGGCACATGCGTTCGGAGACCGGGACCAGGGAATAACCCACGGGAAAGCTGTTTTCCTTCGTCATGAACTGCATGTTTCCCGAATATCCCGTGGCGATCACCGGGTTGCCCAGACTGAGCGCTTCGGACAGGGACAAGCCCCAGGCTTCGGCGTGGTGCGCGCTGACGCAGCAGTCGCACACGGCGTGCAGGGCGGCAATCTGCCCGTCGCTGCACTCCTCTTCCAGGCTGATGACGCCGGGGATAGCCCCCAGCGCCTGCGGTTCTCGGTATTGTTTGATCACCAGCCGCACCGGGGCATCCGGTTCCGGAAAAGCGGCGCGAAAGGCCAGCAGCAGGGTTTCGATATCCTTGCGGGGGTTCACCGTGTCCGTGATGGTATAAAAATAAAACAAGGCGCGGCCCGTCCGCCGTTCCCCTTCCATGCCCAGCCGCTGCGCGGCCCAGGCCATGTCCGCCCGCGACGGGCGCAGCCGTTCCACCACATGGGGCAGCACAAAGGTCCGACGGTGCGGGGCAAAGGCGGCCGCCGAAAAATCCGAGCAGGTCCACACCGCGTCCACGTGGCGCAGGCCGTCGATATAGGCGCGCGGCAGCACGGACGCTTCCCACACCGCATACCCCGCGCAGGGGATGCGCGAAAGGCCCGGCGTTCCGTTCCGGATGGCCGCATAGGCCGGCGGGTGGTCGTGGATGACGGCGGCGTCCGCGCGTTCCGGATCGTCGGTCACCGTATGACCCGCCGCCCGCAAACAGGCGATGTAGGCCTGCCCGGCCCGGCGGTGGCTGATGTAGTCGCTCAGATGATAATAGACGTTCATCCGGCGCCGTCTCCCGCCGTTTCCAGCAAGTCGTGCTTCAGAGCCCAGAGAACGAGGAAGGGCTCGCGCGCGGGGGCGGGCTCGGCCGCGCGGCCGGGCCCCGGCGGCAGGGCGGGCAGGGCGCCCGGCGTCCAGGCCG
>JAVBOK010000029.1:0-12993 GCA_031550605.1 Desulfovibrionaceae bacterium
CCGCGTGTCGGGGCCCCCCCCGGGTCGGCCCGGTTCGCCCCCACGGAAGCGGATCAGGGCCGTGCAAAAGGCCCTCACGTCCGGCCCGGCACGCCGGTTCTTGCGGGAATGGCCTGCCGGACGCGGGAATCGTGTCCCGGAGGCGCGGCGGAAAGCGGCTGCCGCTGCGCCGGAATTTTCCGCAGGATGCCGACGGAAAATCCGGCGCTTGCGCCGTTGCTGTCAGGCCGCCGGTTTTTCCAGGCAGATGAAGGTCCAACTGATGTCTTCCCGGCCGTGCAGATCCTCCCGCGCGACCCGCCGCACCGGATTGAGGCCGTTGCGCCGGGCCAGATCCGCCGTTTCTTCCGGCGTGATGGCGAACATCCTTCTTCCTTCGGGCACGGGGCCGTGCCGCAGGGACACCACCGCCCGGCCGCCGGGCGCCAGCAGTTCCGCCAGGCGTTTCATGGACGTTTCGCGTTCGCCTTCGTCCAGGTGCATCCACACCGCCTGAATCAGGACAAAATCGTAGGGGGCCGCATATTCCCGCGCACGCAGGGCCGGCAGATCGGGCAGGGCGTCGTCCAGCCAGGTCACGGGCGCGTCGCCGTGCAGGGATTTGCCCGCTTCGCGCATGCCGTCGGAGGGCTCCACCGCGACCACCGTGTGGCCGCGCCGGGCCAGGGCCGCGGCGTCGCGGCCGCTGCCCGCCCCGATATCCAGGACCCTGCAGGGAGCGGAAGGGAAAAAAGACAGGATTTTTTCGAAGACCGACGCAAAAGGGCAGCTTTCATACTGCGGCACCAGTTTTGCCGCATCACGGTCATACCCAGCGGCTGAAGGGCACATCACCATAACGGACTCCCGCGGTTCAACGATGTCAGGGAAAGAATCACGCCCGCACGAAAATATCCGATACCGCAGGTGGAAGGCAAGCGCAACGCGCCGGCGGGCCAAGGCCGCGCGCGGCCTCGGCCCGCTTCGCGAAAATGCTTGCGGGAAACAGGCCCTCGCGTATCGTGCGGTTGCAAAAGGGCGGCGGATCGCGCCCATTCGGAGGGGGGTACCGATGGCCAAGCGCCAGTCCGGCCGCGCGGTGATTTTCGGCGCGGCGTTTGTGGTCGTGTTCACCACGTCCGGTCCGTCGGCGTTTTCGGTTTTTGCCGATCCGTTGATCGCCGCGACCGGGGGATCTCGCTCGCAGGTGGTGCTGGCGCTCACCCTGTACCAGTTCTGCATGGCCGTGACCGGAATTTTTTCCGGCAGAATCATGGACCGTTCCGGCCCCAGGCTGATCACCTATGCCGGCGCGCTGCTGATGGGGCTGGGCTGGATGCTCACCGCCCTTGCCGCGGACCTGACCCGCCTGTACCTGGGCTTTGGCCTGACGCTGGGCGTGGGGGTCGGCCTGATCTATGCTCCGGCCATCAACCTGGTCGTGCGTTGGTATCCGGACAAGCGCGGGGCCATGTCCGGCGCGCTGCTCAGCGCGGCTTCGCTGGGGCCCCTGGTCCTGGCCAGGGCCGGGGCCGGGCTGCACGAGCATTTCGGGCTGTTCGCCCTGGTGTACGTGGGCTGTGTCTGCCTGAGCCTGGTCTGGCTTGTGGCCTGGACCATGCGTCTGCCTCCGCCCGGCTGGCTGCCGGAAGGGTGGACGCCGCCGGCCGCGCCGCCGCGGGAAACGGCCCCATGCACGCCGGGCATGATGATCCGCAGCGGGCTGTTCTGGCTGATGCTGGCCCTGTATTCCCTGGCGGCCACAGCCGGGGTCATGATGGTCAGTTCCCTCTCGCCCATCGCCCAGGTCCAACTGGGGCTGAGCGCCGTGGCCGCTGCCGGCCTGGTGTCGCTCAACTGTCTGGCCAATTTCGCGGGGCGCCTGGGTTTCGGCCGTTTGTGCGACCTGTGGGGCGAAAGCCGGACCCTGGTCCTGCTGTACGCGCTGACCATCATCGGGCTTGCGGGCATGAGCGCCTGCGCGTCCGTGCCGGTTTTTGCCGTCTTTCTGGTGTTGCTGGGCGGAGCCTTCGGCGGGGTGCTGGTGGTGTTCCCGCCGCTGACGGCGAAGGCTTTCGGCATCACGTATTCGGGCAGCAATTACGGCCTCATGTTCTTCGGGTACGCCGTCGGTTCCCTGCTGGGGCCGCAGATCGCGGCCGGAGCCGCGAACCCGGCGGCCGGGGCGCGGGCCTTTGCATCCGCATACCACGTGGCCGCCTGTGTGGCCCTGGCGGGGTTGTTCCTCAATATCCTGCTGATCCGTCTGGAAAGACGCGGGAAACGCGGAGCAGACGGAAAAATCGCGGCCGCGTCCGTTCCGGCTGCCGGTTCCGCCGCCACGGACTGAGACGCGGGCAGGCCCGCCGGGGCGGATGGTCCGCCCGTTCGCGGGTCTTGTCCGGAAGTCCGACGCCTTGCCGTGGCGAGCGGTATCGTGTAGATGATCCGCAGGCATGGCAGCCCGTGTGCGGTTTTCCGTTCCGCATTCCCGTCCGTTTCTTCCGTGAAAGGGAGCAGGGATAAATCCGCGGCTTTCCCCTTTTTGATTGTGTGCTGCCCCGGTGATGGCGCCCCTTGCCGAAACCGCGCGAAGAGTCCCCTGCTGGAACCGGTTCGCGCGAAACCGCATTTGAAAAAACTGGCCGGGTGAAAAACGGCTTTGGTTATTTTTTGCATTTCACAGGTAGAAAACACACGTAATGCATCCGGAACGGCAAAAGAACATTTCCCCGGGCGATCAGAAGCGACCCGGCAGGATTGCCCCCCCCGCGGGGTGGGATAGCATTGCGGGCACCCTGGCCAGGGAACTTTGCATGCACGGCCGGGGGCTGCACACCGGCCGCAGGGTCACGGTGCGGATTTTGCCGATGCAACCCGGCGCGGCGCGGCGGGGCATCGTCTTCCGGCGGGTCAAATCCGGCCAGATTCTGGCCGAACTGCCTGTCCGGCCCGATCTGTGGCGCAAGCATCCCTTGTGCTCCACATTGCAGGCGGAAAACGGCGCACAGGTCCGGACGGTGGAACACCTTCTGGCTGCATTGCTGATGAGTGAAATTGACGAAGCCGTCGTGGAGCTTGACGCGGAGGAACTGCCCATTTTTGACGGCGGTGCGGAAAGATGGATCGCGGCCATCAAGGGCTGCGGGCGCGTTCCCCTGACGCGGCGGAAACGTTTCATCCGTCTGCTGCGCCCTTTCGCCATGGAATTTCCGGAAGCCAAAAGCCGGTATGTCATCGACCCCGCATCGGTGTATGCGGTGTCCTGTTCCTGCAAATCGGCGGGGTTTCCGCGCATGCGCTGGACGGGCAGGCTCACCCCGGCCTCTTTTGCCCGTGAAGTGGCGCCGGCGCGCTCATATGGGGCGGTCAAATGGGCCATTCCCGCCATTGTGAGCGGACTGGTCGCCGGCACCCCGATTTTGAGGGGCGCGAGCTTTTCTTCCGTGGCGGCCATTTGGGGAAACCGGGTCATCGGGGGCATGCGCTTTCCCAATGAATTCGCGCGGCACAGGGTACTGGATCTGGTCGGCGACTTCGCCCTGGCCGGGGCGCCTCTGCTGGGCAAGATAACCGTGATCCGCCCCACGCATGAGCGCAACCAGAAAGTCATATCCGCGTTGCTTGCGGCAGAGGATGCCTGGGAATGGGCGGAGTTCGGCGACAATCTCGAAAATTCTGCCGGGAAAAAACCGTGACGGGTGCCGGTTCCGCTCCTGCCGGCCGCAACGGTGGAGAATTTTCTTCTTCCGGCCCCACGCCCTTTCCCGGTCCTGTGAACAAAATATTCGCGCACTACGACGCTGATGCGAAACACGGCGCTTCTGCCCTCTATTTTCTGAAGCGCGACGCCGGACGCGAACTGACCGGAGTTCTCTTCTTTTCGCCGCACCCCGATTGCGCACCGCTTTTTTTTGTGAACGGGACGCCCTGCCTTCCGCGCTATTCCCGTTTTTTTTCCTATACGCTGCCGCGGCGGGGGAAGATTTTTGCCCGGCTTTTCTGGCTGCCCCACAACGGCCAGGACGCCTTGCGGGCAGCGCTTGCGGGAGAGGACCTGTCCCTGCGCCGGGCCGAAGGGCAAGGGAACGCACGGGGGCTGCCGGCTGCGCTCCGTCTTCTCAGGCCGCGCAACTGGCGGCGCATCCTCGGTCTGCTGGCAGCGCGGCTGCTCTTTCATCTCCCCCGGATATGCGAAACCTACGCCGGCGCCTGGCTGTTTGTGGACCGGGACTTCAAGGCGGACGACAATGCCGAGCACCTTTATCGCTGGGTCGCCCGCGAACATCCGGAGCAGCGCGTCTTTTTTGCCCTGCGCAAGGATTCGCCGGATTGGCCGCGCCTTGCGGCCGAGGGGTTCAATCTCATCGAATTCAGGGGCCTTGCCTATGCCTTTGCGTACATGCATTGCTCCTGGCTGTTTTCGTCAAGCCGCACGGACGACGTCACCCTGATGCCCTGGCGCAGGCGCTGTTCTCTTGTGCGCCACCAGTTCTGCCATCTGAAGCACGGGGTGAACAAGGAGTATCAGCCCGGCGTGTGCGATCCGAACATCGATCTGCTTGTCGCCACCGCTCCGGCGGAGTATGAAGCCTTTGTGGCCGGCACGGAACGCCCCTATACCCTGACGCCGCGCGAAGTGACGCTGGCCGGCATGCCCCGCCACGACGCGTTGCTGCGCAAAGCCGCTGCGGTTTCCGCACCGAAGGCGATCCTTTTCATGCCCACCTGGCGCATGGATATCGTGCATCGCCAGGCGGGCAACAAGCCGCGGCCGTATAATGACCGGTTCAAGCACAGCGATTTTCTGCGCAACTGGCTCGCTGTGCTGCGGTCTCCGCGCCTGCGCTCTCTTGTTGCGCGCGGCTGCAGGGCGCTTTTTTTCCCTCATCCCTGCCTGCGCCAGCAATTGCCGGATTTCGGGGGCATGCACGCGGACATCGTCCCCGACGTGGGGGGGAGCATACAGGACGCTCTGGCGGGCGCCGCCCTGCTGGTGACGGATTATTCTTCCATCGCCTTTGATTTCGCCTTGCTCCGGCGGCCGGTGCTCTATTTTCAGTTTGACAGCGAGCATTTTTACGCCAGCCACCACGGCAGGGGCTATTTTGACTATGCAACCGACGGCTTCGGCACGGTGGCCCTCAATGCGGAAGAACTGTTGGACAATATTGAAGAGGCCGCGGCAGAGGGATTTGCCATGCCGCGCGTGTTTCGGCAGAGGGCGGAATCTTTTTTCGCCCACGCTGACGGCGGCAATTGCAGGCGGGTGTACGAGGCCGTGCTTGAGGCCTCAAGGCCGGCCCGGACCGGGGAGCACTGAATGCTGCCGTCCCCGGAACTGACCGTCGGCATTCCGGCCTACAACGCCGTGCGGACCATAGCGAAGGCCGTCCGCTCCGTTCAGGCGCAGACCTGGGACGGCAGCATGGAAATACTGGTTTACAACGACGGCTCCACCGACGGCACGGCTGCCCTGGTCGCTTCGCTGGCGGAAAAAGATCCGCGTATCCGCCTGGTATCATGTTCTGAAAACAAGGGAAGGCCCCATGCCAGAAACCAATTGCTGGAACAGGCCAGAGGAACGTTCTTCGCCTGGCTGGATGCTGACGACGAATGGTTTCCCGATAAGCTCAGCCGGCAGTTTTTCAGGTTGAGAGAAGCGTACGCGGAACTGGGACATGAGAACGTGTGGTGTTTATGTTCTTTTTCTATCCAGTCGGATGCGACACGGAAGATCAGAATATATAGCCCTGATCTGGATGGCGATTTGATGAAGAACATTTTATACAACACAATTCATCCTCTTTTACAGACGATGCTTGGCTCCCTGGCTTCAATGCGTAACGTGGGTATATTTGACTTGCAATGTCCCCGCTTGCAGGATTTTGATTTTTTTATACGCTTTGTTTCTTCTGGCGGCGTTTTCGTGGCTACCGATAAAAAACAATGCCTTGTTTCGTATAATAGGACCGAAAGCGATGTAGAGGTAATTAAATATTATCAGGCGCATGAATATCTTCGAAACAAGTATTCCGGTTTATATAAATCATATGGATCTGAGTATGTTAAAGAAGAAAAATCAAGAAGGATGCTTTTTACTGCACGTATCTATCTACAAAAAAGGGAATATGTTTCAGCAATTGTCTGGGGAATCAAAAGTATTATGATAAGGCCAATTTGGTCTTCCGCACAAATTGTCAAATTTATTTTTGACAAATGAGATATGTTGACATCATAGAACAGCGCCCGTCTCATTTTGGAGAAAAATTGAGAACCTTTCTTTTTCTGCAAGGTCCGGTGGGGGATTTTTTCCGGGTTCTTGCCGGAGAACTTCGCCTGCGCGGCCATAAAACCATTCGCGTCCAGTTTACCGGCGGCGACGTGGTGGACTGGCTTTGTCCCGATACCCTGTGGTACAGGGGACGCCGGGCCGGCTGGCCGGCCTGGGCGGCGGGCCTGATACGCCGGGAAGGGGTGACGGATCTCGTCATGCTGAGCGATCACCGCCAGTTTCATTGCGAAGCGGCGATTCTGGCGGAAATCTTCGGCATTCGCCTTTTTGTGCTGGAGGAAGGCTATCTGCGGCCCGGTTTTGTGACCTTTGAGGAAGGCGGGATCAACGGATCCTCAAAACTGCCGGATACGCCGGAAGACGTGCTGCGCCTCGCCGCCGGGCTGCCGGATTTCGCCGCGCCCCCGAAGCTGCCGCCCACCCTGGCCCGCAGGGTGGCCCGTACCCTGTTCTATCTGGCCGGGCGTCTCGTTCTGTGGCCTTTTTTCCCCTTTTACACAACGCACAGGCCGTACAGCGCCTTTCGGGAATACGTGCTGGGCTGGCTGCCACGTTTGCCGCTGCAGGGCAAAAGAAAGGAAGCGGCCCGAAAGGAGTTGGATGCCCTGCGCGCTTCCGGCAGGCCGTTCTTTTTCTTTCCCCTGCAATTGGACGCCGATGCGCAGGTGCGCCGGTATTCGCCTTTTGGCGGCACCCTCGAAAGCATCGCCCATGTTCTGGCGTCTTTCGCCCGTTTCGCGCCGCAGGAGTGCGGTCTATTGATCAAGAACCACCCTTTGGACTGCGGCCTGATCCCGTACGGGCGCTATATCAGCGGATATGCGGATGCCCTCGGTCTGGCCGGGCGCGTCCACTATGTGGAAACGGGCGACGGCGAGGCCATGATGCGGCAAAGCCGCGGCGTCGTGCTGCTGAACAGCACCATGGGGCTCTCGGGGCTGCGCATGCAAAAGCCGGTCTACTATCTGGGCAAGGCCGTTTGCGCCATGCCGGGGCTGGGCGCGGCGGAACCGCACCAGTCGCTGCGGGAGTTCTGGCGAAATCCGTCCTTGCCGGACGAGCGGCTGCTGGAAGCTTTTCTTCGTGTGCTGTGCGCCCGCGCTCTTGTGCCCGGAGATTTTTTCAGTAAGGAGGGGCAGCGGCTGGCTGTTGCCGGCATGCTCCGCAGGCTGGGCCTGGAAGGGCGGGAGGCGTAAAGCGCCCCGTCGGAATTTCCCTCACAAGCCTTTTATGGCCTTGAAAACCCGCTCGCAACTGCCGTCGTCATGGAAGGCGAAGGCCGCTTCCGCGCGCCGCGCGTATTCTTCGTCCCGCGTGCCGCCGTTGACCATGATCCGCTCAAGAACGTCCAGCGTTTCGTCCAGCGTTTCCGTTACCGGGCCGAAGCCGTCCCGCTCATAATCGAAATAGCCGCCGGCGTAATGGTCGCCCTCGTCCGGCGCGTTGCGGTCGAACTGGTAATAGATGAGCGCCCGGCCGAGAAAGGCGGCGTCAAAGGCGATGGAGGAATAGTCCGTGACCACGACGCGGGCCTGTTGGAAAAAATCCTGGATGCCCTGTCCGGGTTGCTGCACGGCAAGGCGCACCCGCCCGGGAAAAGCCTGTCCGCGGAAATACTGCGCCATATGAAAGTGCGGAAAGAAGTCCACGCGGTACTTGTGGCGCTCAAGCAGCGCCGCCAGGCGTTGCGAATGCAGAAAGCCCCGGATGGTTCTGGCGTAAAAGGAATCCTCAAAGCCCGCCTCGGCATGACGCGTGACCGTATCCTCATCGGGTATGCCGGTGAGATATTTGCGCCAGGAGGGCATGAACAGGATGCGCCGTTCCGCGGTATGCCCGCGGGCGCGGAACAGGGCGTCGAAGCGCGGCATGCCGGTAAGAACCGCTTCCTTGCGGGTCAGGCGGAAGGGGGAAAGGTCGGCGGTCACATAGTCCTGTTCCCGCCGGGAAACCATGGGCCGGAAGGCCACGGGCAGTTTGTTCATGGACTTGGCGTTGTCGCCCCGGGTTACGCCATGCCCCAGTACGGCCAGGGTATGGCGGCAAAGGACCGGGGGCAGGTGGGCTGTGGCGGCTTTGTCATACTGCGAGACCACAAGACGCTCGCAGTTGAGCAGCAGGATCTTGTGGCGCAGAGAGCCGAAGGGAACAAGGCGGAAGCCTTCCGCCCTGAGCCGGGCCCAGTCCGGCGAACGCCTGCGCAGCACGAAAAAGGCGGGCTGTTCCGGATGCTCGCGCAGGATGTGGCGGTACAGATGCTCGGCGTTGTCGTCGGCCTGGATGTCGCGGTCCATGAACATCCAGGCCCGGCCATAGAGCGCGCGCAGGGGCGGCAATGTGGCCGCCCAAATGCGCAGGGCCTGGTCCCAGGCCAGAAAGGGGCGCTCCGCGGCCTTGAGCCGGGCGAGGATATCCCGCAGCGGGATGCGGCCGCCCAAAGAACCCCGGCCGGAAAGCGGGAAAAATTCCGCGCCCTCCCCTGCCTCCAGAATCCCTTCCGCATGCGGCAGGGGCAGCCAGAACGCATGTTCGTAAAAATCGCCCTGCCCCCAGGCCGGCAGGATCGTGGCCTTGCTGTGGCCGGGGGCCAGAACCTGCCCGTCATACGCGAAGCGCGGTTCCTCCCGTGCGGCGCGGCTGTGAAAAAATACCCGCAGGGCCCGTGATGCCGCATCATAGCGTTCAATATACACCCGGCGCGGCGAGAATTCGCGGCCCTTGTACAGGCCGAGCAGCAGCGCGACGACGGAGACGGGCGCGGCGGGAAAATAGGCTTTTTCCAGCGTGTCCGGTTCAATATATTCGAGAATGTCGCGCACCAGGTCGAGAAAGCGCTTTTTGGCGGCTTCGGGCAGGCGGGCGAAAGCGGCGTTTTCATCCAGGATGCGGCGAAAATATTGGGAAAGCGAATAGGCCGCCGTCATCTGCGCGAACAGGGGGACGACACCCCGCTGCTCCCTGATTTCCCGCAGCAGGCGCAGGCAGCCCAAGGCCAGGGGCGCTTCAAAATAGTCCGGGCTCTGGTATGCTTTCTGCGTCAGGCTGGCGACCTCGGGGTGCTGGCGGTGGCAGTATCTGGCCCGGGGCAGAATTCCGATCTCCATGCCGTATGCGGGGTCGGCAATGGCCAGAACGTAGCGGATGACCATTTCGCCATCCTCAAAGGTCGGCCGCACGTCTTCCTTTTGCCGGATGCCTGTTTCCATGAGCACCCGGCGCAGGAAAAAAGCGGAATTGGTCACGACATGGGTGAAATCGCCGGTATCATTGGCCGGAATGCGGCGTTCCCCGTCGTCGAAGCGGTGCCGCATGGGATGGGTGTTGCGGCATGCGCCCGTTTTCTGGGCGAACATGACGTAGTTGCAGACGACCATGCCCAACGGCGCGTTGGCGGGCGCATCCAGAAAGGCGTCCACGGCCGCGAAATAGCCGGGGTGCACGAAATCGTCGGCATCGATGAAGGTGACCCATTCCCCTGTTGCCGCTTCCAGCCCCAGGTTGCGGGCCGACGCGGCGCCGCCGTTTTCTTTGCGGATATACGTAATGACGCCCGGATACCGTTGTTGCCAGCCTTTGATTACGGCAGCCGAGGCGTCGGTGGAACCGTCGTCCACGCAGATGATTTCAAGGCGGTGTTCCGTATCCAGCGTCTGGCAAAGCAGCGAGGTGAAATATGCGGACAGCCAGGGGGCCGCATTGTACACGGCCGTGACCACGGAATAGCGGCGGCGGCTTCGGCGCCTGCCGAACGTGCGCAATGGCCGGGGCAGCAGGCGTTGCAGACGCAGAACGGCGTAAAGCAGGGCCGTCAGAGGGTGGCGCAACCAGAAGATGGGGGGCAGATGCATAATGTATTACGGTATCACGGGCCGGGGCAAGGCGCCAAGGGGGAGTTGGCCGCGTATGCCGTCTCATGGGGCGGCCGTGGCCGCGAAAATTCGTTCACAGCTTTTGTCGTCGTGACAGGCGAAGGCCGCTTGCGTCCGTTGCGCATATATTTCGTCCCGTGCGCCGCCGTTTTGCAGCAGTTTTCAGCGTATCCAGGCTTTCCGCCACCGGGCCAAAGCCGTCCCGCTCGTCGTCGAAATACCCCCCGGCTCAATGCGCGTTCGTGTCCGAAACCGGGATTTTGCCGTGGAACATGTCCGGCCCGAGCAGGTTCAAAATCCGGCGCAGCAGACGGAAAAGAGGTGCTTCCGCTGTGGACAGAAAGCCCTGCGGGTCAGCCGACAGCGCGGCATGCGCGCCGGGTTGCATGAAAGGACGGGCCAGCAGGCAGCAGACGGCGAGGACGCCACGTTGCGGCCGGGACATTTCGAGCGCCGTCAGGTTCCAGTATTCGGAGTTTACCAGGCTGTACCTGCCGGCTTTTGCGTCGGTGAACAATGTGGATGTCCGTTCCCAGGCGACATGCTTGCGCACCACTTTCGCCGGTGCCCCGACCGCGACGACGTTGTTGGGGATGCGCCCCGTGACAGTGGCGCCGTATCCGATGACACTGCCCGCTTCTATCGTGGCCCCGGCCAGGACGGCAGCGTGCGAGCCGAGCCAGACGTGGTCTTTGATCGTGATATCCGCGGAGCGGTGCATGTGTTTGCCCGTTTTCACGTCATACAGGCTGTGGAAATCGCCGCTCCAAATTTTGTTGGCGGCAGCCAGCATGCAATCGCGCCCGATAGTAATTTTTGTGCCCGCCATGGCGGCAATACTTGAGGATTCAGTGGATGTCGATTTCGCGTCAATGAGTATTCTGGCGGTATCTCCAAGGTGTATTTTTCCGCGTATCTTGGTGAATTTTCCAATTCGGCAGACAGAATTGCTGCCGCTGAAGATAATGGTAAGGGCTGTGAGATCGCCGCCAGGATACATGACCAAAGTATTATTTCGACCGAAAAAGCGCACGGCGCGGCATATAACCGGTTTTTTCCCGTGCCATATAATCCTGTTCCCACGTTTATCCCGGTAATTCTTTATCTGTAAAATATCACCCATATTTTTTCTTCATACAATAAAGTTTTGTAGTGCAATATTGGTGTGCGATTCTTTTTTATCAAATCAATTTCACGAATTATTTTTTGTACAATGGAGACGTGAGTTTCCAAATAAAAGAAGAATGTATCTCTTTCAGTTCATTTTGCAGTTTTTTATTTTTTTCTTGCAATTCCTGTACTTGCTTGTTGAGCTGCCGCAGATCCTTTTCAGGGGAGGGGGCCACCGCGGCGATGAGCTTCGCGTAAGTGGCGCGGTAATCCGCGCCCTGTATGCTGCCTTTCAGTTTGGCAACGCTCTGGGGAAGAAAAACGGCCGGGGCCTTTGCGACGATGTCCCGCATGAGGCGCATCAGGTTCTCTATCTCGGTGTCGCTCAGGTCAAAAGAGGCGGAAAATCGCAGCCCTTTCGTGATGTATCGATTCACCCTGATTTTAAATGCGTTGTGATACCTATGGTCATAGCGCGACATGAAGGCAATAATATTCTGCGCCGCAAGCAAATGATATGTTGAATCTTCTTTATTGTCGCTGTGTACCGTGGAACCTTGTCGCATTCGATGTATATAGGTCGTGTACGGCGTAAAGCTTATTTCACGGGCAAGAACGTGAACCCGGCACGAGAAATCGTAATCCTCATACCGCAGCAGGCGCGTGTCAAAAGTGACACCATGCCCGCGCAGCATGTCAAGGCGCATCAGCTTGTTCCATGACGGCATGTTCCATGCCAGCTCAGGGTTGCGCAGGACGGTTGTCTTGCGCAGTTCTTCAGCCTGATAAGCGGCATGGTAATGCTGCTCTCTTTCGTCGGTTTCCGGAGTCCAGCGTAAGGTTCTGCCGATGACTTCATCGGCGTTGTCCTCTTTTGCCACGCGGTACAAGACGGACAGAGCGTCGGGCGCCGCCAGGAAGTCATCGGAATCCAGAAAAAAGACATAGTCACCCTTTGCCGCAGCCATGCCGGTGTTTCTGGCGGCACCCTGCCTTTGGTTTCGCTCGTGGCGCAGGGGGATGATCCGGGCGTCCTCGCGCGAAAAAGCTTCCAGCATGGCATGACTGTTGTCGGTGGAGCAATCGTCGACGCCAATGATCTCAATGTCGCGCAGATCCTGCGCCTGAGCTGAGCGAAGGCTTTCGGCAAGATAGGCTTCGGCGTTGTAAACGGGCATAATGACGGAGATTGTGGGGTGATGCATAGAATTCTTCCGGCGTCCCCTGGGGGGCTGTTTATATATCAGTGTGGCGCCCGGCTTTTTCGGTATTCAGGTCCACTGCTAAAAGTCGCTGTTCCAGCCAGGATGCAGGCGTTTTTCAAACGCGCCGTGGGTTATTTCTTTTTTCGCAACGGAGCCGTGATCTTCCAAACTATAGAATCGTGTACTATTTTAAGTTCTTGTTGCAGTTTTTTGTTTTTTTCTTTCAGCTGTATGCCATATTTTTTTATTTTTTGAAATAATTCACGTAAATTATTGTTTGAAGCCAGATATTTCGCATTTGATTTTCGCAGTTCTCCGCACATATCGCGGAACTTTGTATTTGCAGTTCGCAGTTTTCCGTTTGCATCGCGGAGCCTGGTGTTGGAATCGTGCAGTTTTTTATTTTTTTCTTTCAGCTGTATGCCATATTTTTTTATTTTTTGAAATAATTCACGTAAATTATTGTTTGAAGCCAGATATTTCGCATTTGATTTTCGCAGTTCTCCGCACATATCGCGGAACTTTGTATTTGCAG
>JAVBOK010000066.1:0-9202 GCA_031550605.1 Desulfovibrionaceae bacterium
TGTGTTGTTGCTTGGTCTCCGCCTGGTGGGGGGGCGTGCCCCCCCCGGGGGCCCGTGGGGGGGGCGTCGGCTGGGGGCGCCCCCCCCGCGGCACGCCGGAGGCACATATTGTACCATGAGGACGAATCCGATGAAGACAGTGGTATTTTTGCCGGGAGACGGCATAGGGCCGGAAGTGGCGGCCCAGGCGGCGAAGGTTCTGGAAGCGGCGGCCGTGAAGTTCGGCCTGAAGCTTGCGCGGCGCGAAGCCGCCATCGGGGGCGGCGCGTTTGACGCCACGGGCGAGCCCCTGCCCGCGGAAACGCTGAAGGCGTGCCGGGCGGCGGATGCGGTGTTTCTGGGCGCGGTTGGCGGACCCAGGTGGGATGGCGCGCCGCGCGCCAAACGGCCGGAAGCGGGGCTGCTGGCCCTGCGCAAGGGGCTCGGGGTGTTCGCCAATTTGCGGCCCGTGGCCGTGTACCCGGAACTTGCGGGCTTTTCCCGCCTGCGGCCCGATCTGGTGGCGGACGGGGTGGACCTTCTGGTGGTGCGGGAACTGACCGGGGACATCTACTTCGGCGAGCCGGCCGGGGAAGGCACGCGGAACGGCCTGCGCTACGCCTGCAACACCATGGTTTATGACGAGGCGGAGATCGCCCGCATCGCCCGCGTGGGCTTTGAGGCCGCGCGGCAGCGGCGGCGGAGTGTCTGTTCCGTGGACAAGGCCAATGTGCTGCATGTCAGCCGCCTGTGGCGGAGCGTGGTGGAAGAGGTGCATGCGGAATACCGGGACGTGGCGCTGGAGCATATGTACGTGGATAACGCGGCCATGCAGCTGGTGGCCCGGCCCGCGGATTTTGACGTGATCCTGACCGGAAACCTGTTCGGCGACATTTTGTCCGACCAGGCGGCGGCCGTGGCCGGGTCTCTGGGCATGCTGCCCTCGGCTTCGTTGGGGGCGGGCGGACCCGGACTGTACGAGCCGGCCCACGGTTCCGCCCCGGATATCGCCGGGCAGGACAGGGCTAATCCTCTGGCGTCCATCCTGTCCGTGGCCCTGATGCTGCGCATGAGCCTTGGGGCGGAAACGGCCGCCGCCGCCGTGGAAAACGCCGTGCGCGAAGTGATCAGGGCGGGATGGCGCACGCAGGACCTTGTGCCGGCCTCCGGCGGGGTGGAACCGGTTTCCTGCTCCCGCATGGGCGATCTTGTGGCGGAACGGCTATAGTCCGCGCCGCTTCCCGCTTCCGGGTCCGGGACGGTTGCCGGGTACGGCGATGCCGTTGCCTTGACAGGGAAGGGGCATTGATTTATCAACCAAGGCGAAGAGAGAACCTGCTTTTCACGGGCGGCAACGCCCCGCGCCGATACCGGCGCGGGGCGTTGTCTTTTGCCGGAAGCGCGAACGGCCTCAGCCCAGACGGACCTTGCAGCCCTTTTCGTGCAAATATTGCTTGAGTTGCGGGATGGTGTATTCGCCGTAGTGCACGATGGAGGCGACCAGCGCGGCGGAAGCCTTGCCCTCGGTCAGGGCTTCGTACAAATGCTCGGGATTTCCCGCGCCGCCAGAAGCGATGACGGGTATGCGCACGGTTTCGCCGATCAGGCGGGTCAGGGTCAACTCATATCCTTCCTTGGTGCCGTCGGCGTCAATGGAGTTGACGCACAGTTCCCCGGCGCCCAGGTCCTCGCAGCGTTTGGCCCAGGCCAGGGCGTCCATGCCGGTGGCTTTGCGGCCGCCGTGAATGACCACTTCGTAGCCGGAAGGGATGGTTTCGCTCCGGGGCACGCGCAGCACGTCCATGCCCACCACGACGGCCTGGGACCCGAAGGCGTCCGCGCCTTCGCGGATGACGTCGGGGTTCTTCACCGCGCCGGAGTTGACGGAAACTTTCTCCGCCCCGGCCAGCAGCACAGCGCGCATCTCCGCCACGGTGCCGATGCCGCCGCCCACGGAAAAGGGGATGGCGATGGCGGATGCGACCTTTTCCACCACATCCAGAAAAATGCCCCGGCCTTCGGCGGACGCGGTGATGTCGTAGAACACGATCTCGTCAGCGCCTTCGTCGTAGTAACGGCGGGCGGTTTCCACCGGGTCGCCGATATCCACGTTGCCCTTGAATTTTACCCCTTTGGTCAGCTTGCCGTCCCGCACGTCCAGACAGGGGATGATGCGCTTACTCAGCATGGTTCGCCTCCCGGCAGTATGTGTAGAAGTTGTGAAGCAGCTTCAAGCCCGGTCTGCCGCTTTTTTCCGCATGAAACTGCACGGCCCACAGCCCGTCCCGGCCGAAGGCGGAACAGAAGGAAAAACCATAAGCCGTCCGGGCCAGGGCCTGTTCGGGCGCGGGTTCCACGTAATAGCTGTGCACGAAATAAAACTCCGCGTCCTGCCCGATGCCGTCGAACAGACGGGTTTCGCGCATTCTCGGCGCGCTGTTCCAGCCCATGTGGGGGATGCGGATGGGTTCCTTGTTTTCGTCGGTCAGGGCCGGGTCGAAACGCCGGGTACGGCCGGGGACGATGCCCAGGGTGGAGGTGTCGCCTTCCTCGCTGTGCTCCAGCATGATCTGGCAGCCCACGCAGATGCCTAGAAGCGGAATGCGGCGGTTGACGATATCGCGCAGGACCGCATCCAGACCGCGGGAGCGCAGGGTGGCCATGGCCTGGCCCGCCGCGCCCACGCCGGGGAAGATGACCCCGGACGCGGCGAGCAGGGCGCTTGCGTCCGCGGTGATGCGGTTGGGGATATCAAGGGATGAAAGGGCGCGGCTGACGCTGGTCTGGTTGCCGGCCTTGTAGTCGACGATGGCGAGCATGCGATCTCCTGTGCAAGGGTCTGGAATACAGACAATGGCCTTATGTTGCAAGCGGCAGCATATTATCTTGCCCTCCCGCCGGATCGGGAATAAGAATACTTTTTTCCGAACGCCTTACAGGAAGCGCTACCGTGATGAAAGAAGAATGCGGCCTTTTCGCCATAGACAACCACAAAGAAGCGGCCCGCATGGCCTATTTCGGCCTGTACGCCCAGCAGCACCGCGGTCAGGAAAGCGCGGGCATCGTCACCTGGGACGGGTCGGCCGCGCATGAATATAAAGCCATGGGTCTGGTGCACGACGTGTTCACCGAACGCCACCTTTCCGTCACCCTGCGCGGGGAGGCCGCCATCGGCCACGTGCGCTATTCCACCGCCGGGGCTTCTTCCGCCCGCAACGCCCAGCCCTTCATGGCCCGGCATGTGGACCAGAGCATCGCCGTGGCCCACAACGGCAATCTGGTCAACGCCCGGTCCCTGCGCCGGAGGATGGAGGAAGAAGGCGCCATTTTCCAGACCGACACGGACAGCGAGATTTTTCTGCACCTCATCGTGCGGAACATGAAGGACAAATCGTTGGAAGATTCCGTGGTCGCCGCCTGCAAAGAGGTGCGCGGCGCCTATTCCCTGGTGCTTATGGCCGACGGGGTGATCATGGCCGTGCGCGATCCGCACGGCATCCGCCCCCTGTCGCTGGGACGGGTCAACGGCTCGAACGTGCTGGCTTCCGAAACCTGCGCCTTTGACCTGCTGGAAGCCGAATACGTGCGTTCGCTGGAACCGGGCGAATTCCTGATCATCGAAAACGGCCGCTTGCGCAGCCGTTCCCTGGAACAGAGCGCGCCCACCCGGCAGTGCATCTTTGAACTGGTCTATTTCGCCCGGCCCGATTCGTACATTTTCGACGAGAACGTGTACATGTGCCGCAAGGCCATGGGCCGCATTCTGGCGGAAGAGGCCCCGCTGGAAGCGGATTTCGTGATGCCTTTTCCCGATTCGGGCGTATACTGCGCCGTGGGCTTCGCCCAGGCGTCGCGGCTGCCTTACGAACACGCCCTGATCCGCAACCATTACGTGGGCCGCACGTTCATCCAGCCCACGCAGGGCATGCGCGATTTTTCCGTGCGGGTGAAGATCAACCCGGTGCGGGAAATGATCAAGGGCAAACGCATCGTCATCGTCGACGACTCCATCGTGCGCGGCACCACCATGCGCACGCGGGTCAAAAAACTGCGTGAACTGGGGGCCAGGGAAGTGCACTGCCGCGTCAGCTGCCCGCCCGTGCGCCATCCCTGTTTTTACGGGGTTGATTTCGCCGATCCGAAGCAGCTTCTGGCAGCCAGCTATTCCGAAGAAGAGATCCGCAATCTGCTGGGGCTTGATACCCTGCATTTCCTCAGCCTGCCGGGGCTGCTTTCCTCGGTGAAGCAGCCGGATTCATACTGCGTGGCCTGTTTTGACGGCAACTACTGCGTGCCGCCGGAATCCGGCACGGGAAGCTGCTGCGGCGTGACGCGCTGAACAGCCGGGGGGCCGGCCATGATTTCCATCGGCATCATCGCCCCTGACGCGCACGTGTACGCCGCCGGCCTGCGGCTGGCCGAGGATCTGGGCCTGGCCGGCGCCGTGGAAATCCACGAAGCCGTGCTGGAAGACGCGCTGCCCCTGGCCCGGTCCATGGCCGCCAGGGGCGTGGACGTCATCGTCTCCCGCGGGGCCACCGTGGAGAGGATTGAAAGCTCCGGCCTGCGCGTTCCCGTGGTCAACGTGCCGCTCAGCATCCACGACATCAGCGCCATGCTCGGCCAGGCCAAAGAGCTGACCGGCCTGGACCGGCCGCGCATCGGGGTCATCACCTACACCCGCATCGACCTTGACCTGAAAGCTCTTGCCGCTTTGCTGGACGCGGACCTGCACGCGTACCACACGCTGTCCTCGAAAGAATCCATTGAAAAAGCCACCAGCGCGGCCATAGCCGACGGCATGGACGTGCTGGTGGGCGGCATTTCCACCTTTCGGGCCATGCAGGGCATCAGCGGGCACACTGTGCGCTTCGCCCGGTACGTGTCCAGCGACGCGTCCATCCGCCAGGCCCTGCTGGAAGCGAAACAGATAGCCCAGGCCCGCAAGCTGGAACAACAGCGGGCCGAACAGTTCAAGGCCGTGGTTGAATCGTCCAGGGACGGCATCGTCGCCGTGGATGCGGACGGCCGCGTCACCATGGCCAATCCGGAGGCGGTCCGGATGCTGCGTCTGCCGAAAGACCCCGTGGGAACCCTTTTCGTCGAAGCCTGCCCCGTTCCCGAATGCATCGCCCGCCTGAAAGCGGGACGATCCGTATCCGACGAACTGGCGCACCGTTCCGGCCAGCCGCTTCTGTTCAGCCTGACGCCCATCCGGGTGCGGGGCACGGCCACGGGCGCGGTGATCACCTGCCGGCGGGCGCGGGATATTGTCGAACTGGAAGCGAAAATCCGCACCAATCTGGCCAGCAGGGGCCTGGTCGCCCGCCATTCTTTCGCCGACATCGTCGGCGAATCCCCCCAGATACGCGCCGCCGTCAGCCGGGCCAGAAAATACGCGCGCGCCGACGACACGGTGCTGCTGACCGGGCGGACCGGCACGGGCAAGGAAGTGTTCGCCCAGGCCATCCACAATGCGGGACCGCGAAAGCACGGGCCCTTTGTGGCGGTGAACTGCGCGGCCCTGCCACCGACCCTGCTGGAATCGGCACTGTTCGGCTAGGAAGCGGGCGCGTTCACCGGCGCCAGCCGCAAGGGCAAACAGGGCCTGTTCGAACTGGCCCGCGGGGGCACGATTTTCCTGGACGAGATTTCCGGCATGGACCATTACGGGCAGACGCGCCTGCTGCGGGTGCTGCAGGAACGCAGCGTGCTGCGGCTTGGCGGGGACAAATTTCTGCCGGTCAATTTCCGGGTGGTCGCGGCGTCCAACGTGGACCTGTGGGACCGGGTCGGTAACGGGGAATTCCGCGAAGATCTCTTCTACCGTCTGAACATGCTGCCCCTTGCCCTGCCGCCGCTGCGGGACCGCAGGGAGGACATCCCCCTGCTGGCCGTTCATTTCGCGCGCCTGCTGCCGGAACGCGCGGACATCCGTTTCACGGCCAAAGCCCTTGCCGCCCTTGAAGCCTACCCCTGGCCGGGCAACGTGCGCGAGCTGCGCTATTGTGTCCAGCGGATCTGCCTGGTGCTGGACCGGTCGACGGTCACGGAGCGGCATGTGGCGGACGCCCTGGCCAGCACCCCTGTGCCTGCGCCGGCCGCCCGCGGGGATATGCCCGCCGCGCGGGATGAAGAGGCTGCCGATGGCCCGGAACGGCGGCGCATCGTCGCCGCCCTGCGCGAAAGCGGCGGCAGGCAGGGCCTGGCCGCGGCCGCCCTGGGCATGGACAAAAGCACCCTGTACCGGAAAATGAAGCGGCTGGGCATCCGCAAGACGGTTTTTTAGCGGAACGGCGACTCGCCGCATCCCGCGTCCTTCCCCATGCGGCGCCGCGAGCGCGGCCCGGTCCTGTCTCCGCATTGATCATTGCGCTGTGCACGCATTCATGCGCAAGAAAATGCTCCATTTCGTGCAATTTTATCTATATATTCAATTTTTCCGCGATGATACGTGATGGCATGTTCCTTGCTGCCCGGCATGCAACAAGGACCCATATCCTTTTTCCAAGGAGTGCAGCGTGGAGAGCAACGATTTTTTGCGCATGGAAGGAAAGAAAATCGCTCTGGCCCTGGACGTGAAGGACAACGTGGCCGTGACCCTGGCGGATGTGGCGCGGGGCGAGGACTGTACGGTGCGCGAGGATGGTGGTAGGGAATATGGAGTGACAGCGGTCGAAGCGATCGCCTTCGGTCATAAAATCGCCCTTGTCGCGTTGGACAGGGACGAGGCGGTGTACAAATACGGCGAAGAAATCGGCAGAATGAAAACGCCGGTGGCCAGGGGCGGTTGGATTCACAGCCATAACCTTTATTGCGAAAGGGGCATGTGACATGACCGATACCTTCATGGGCTTCGTCCGCCCGGACGGCGCCGTGGGCGTGCGCAATCTGATCGCTGTCATCCCTTCCGTCTTCTGTTCCGCGAAAGTCGCGGAGCGCATCGCCCAGAACGTGCCCGGCTGCGTGCATTTCCGGCATCCCGTGGGCTGCAGCCAGGTGGGGGAAGATCTGGAAATCACCGCCAGAACCCTGACCGGCATCGGCAGGAACCCCAATTTCGCCGGGGTGGTGGTGGTGGGGCTGGGCTGCGAGCGTTTTTCCCCGCATGAGCTGGCCGAAGGCATCGCCCCCACGGGCAAGATGCTGGAAACCGTCGTCATCCAGGATGAAGGCGACACCTTTGCCGCCATCGAAAAGGGTTCCCGCTTTGCCAGACGCATGTGCGAAGAGGCGTCCGCCATGCGGCGCGAAGACGTCCCCGTCAGCCATCTGATGATCGGCCTCAACTGCGGCGGGTCCGACATGACGTCGGGCCTGGTGGCCAACCCGGCGCTGGGGATCGCTTCCGACATGCTGGTGGCGCGGGGCGGCTCTTCCATCCTTTCCGAACTGACCGAACTGATCGGCACGGAGCATATCCTGGCCCGCCGCGCCGCCTCGCCCGAGGTGGCGGAAGATATTCTGCGCGCCATCCGGAGCATGGAAGAGCGCCTGCAAAACCAGACGCGGCATGCGGGCAATTCGCGGCGCACGCATCTGATCTCCACCGGCAACTACGAGGGCGGCCTGTCCAGCGTGGTGGAAAAATCCCTGGGCGGCATGAAGAAAAGCGGCAATACCGCGCAATTTGTGGAGGTGTTCAAATCGGGCGATGTGCCGAGCCGCAAAGGCCTGCTGTTGATGGACGGACCCGGCCACGACGGCGAGGTGACCACCGGCCAGGTGGCGGCCGGCGCGCAGATGATCTGTTTTCCCACCGGCAGGGGATCCCCGGCGGGCTTTCCCGGCGTGCCGGTGATCAAGATCACGGGCAACCCGCGCACCTATGCGAAGATGAAGGAAAACCTGGACATCAATGCCGGTGCCGTTCTGACGGGCGAAAAGACCCTGCAGCAGATGGGCGGGGAAATATACCGAGAACTTCTGGCCGTGGCTTCGGGCAAACTGTGCAGGGCGGAAATTCTGGGCCACGACGAGCAGTTCTGCGTGACCCGCATGCCGTAGCGGTTGTTTTGCCAGGCTTTTCGTCCTCGAGGCGCCGAATTTTTTCAGTTTCACCTCAAACGGGTTATGGGAAGACAGCATTCCGGCATCGTCATTGTGACTGATCAATTCAAAAAGGAGTGACCACATGCGTAAAACAGTCTGCGCCTTCCTCTGTCTGACGGTTTTCTGCGGGGTTCTGGCGGTGGGTTCGCTGGCCCAGGCCGCCTATCCGACCAAACCCATCACCGTGTTGCAGGGCTTCAAACCCGGCGGCGGCAGCGACACCCTGGCCCAGCTTACCCAGCCCTATCTGGACAAGATTCTGGGCAAAAGCTTCATCAACCAGTACATTCCCGGCGCCACCGGAGCCATCGCCTGGACCAAGCTGGCCAAATCCACCAAGCCCGACGGATACACCATCAGCATCACCAACACCCCGATGCTGCAAACCAACTACATCATGAACCCGGAAGTCACCTACAACATCCGGGAACTGGAACCCATCGCCAACGTGATCACCGACCCCGGCATCATTGTCGTGGCCGCGAACAGCCCGTTCAAGACCTTCAAGGATTTTCTGGACGCCGTGAAAGCCAAGCCCGGCACCGTTACCGTGGGCAACTCCGGAACCGGGGGCGACGACTTCTTCACGTCCCTGCTGTTTGAAAAAATCGCGAAGGTGAAGCTGCAGATGGTGCCTTTCGAAGGCGACGGCCCGTCCTGGCAGGCGGCCATGGGGGGCAAAATCGACGTCAGTTTCAACAACCTGGGCATCACCTATCCCCAGATCAAGGGGAACAACCTGCGCGCTCTGGCGATTTTCGCCGACAAGCGCTACCCCCTGCTGCCCGATGTCCCCACGGCCAAAGAACTGGGCTATGATCTGGTTGCCGGCTCGTCGCGCGGGTACAGCGCGCCCAAGGGCATTCCCGCCGAAGTGAAGAAAACCCTGGTCGAAGCGTTCAAAAAAATGGCCAAAGATCCCGCGTTCATCAAGGGATGCGATGATCGCGCGTCCGTCATCGACATGAAGTACGGCGACGAATACAAAAAGTTCCTGGAAGGCGAAGAAAAGGCCTTCACCGAAATCTGGAACGGGGTGAAAGCCCAGTATACCAAGAAATAGCAAAGCCTCTGGCGTTTTTTCCGCGCCGGGCCGCGGCCCGGCGCGGGCCCCCCCCCCCGCCGGATCCGGCCGCGCCCGGGCCGGCGATACCGCAGCCCAAGACGGGAG
>JAVBOK010000010.1:0-11692 GCA_031550605.1 Desulfovibrionaceae bacterium
CCTGAAGCCTTCCGCGGCCAAGGGCAACTATATGAAAACCATGGCCGTTTCCACCACCATGGGCCCCGGCTTCAAGGTGGAACCGACCCTGATCCGCAAGTTCATCGAGGGCTGAAAACGCCCTTGAGACGACATTTTGCCCGCCCAGCATCCGCTTGCGCGGGCAAAAAGCAACTAGAGGCATGAAAATGCAAGTCGAAGACAGCGGGTTTCCCCATCCGGGGCTATAATTCCCGCCGAGACAAGTTCTTTGGCTCAGTCATTTTCACCAGGCACTCAAACCGAGGAGAGTCGCGTGGATAAAACGCAAAAAGCCGCCATTATCGAAGTGTTGAAGGCCAAGGCCGCCGGCGCTTCCATCCTGGTGGTCAGCGACTTCAAGGGAATGCCGGTGGAAGAGATGACCAGGCTGCGGGTGAAACTGCGCGACAACGGGGCCGAACTCGTTGTCGTGAAGAACACCCTTGCCCGGATCGCTTTGACCGGCGGCGCGCACGACGCCATCAAGGACAAGTTCAAGGAGAACTGCGCCGTCGCCCTTGGCACGAAAGATCCCGTTGCCGTGGCAAAAGCCGTCACGGAATTTCTCAAGACCAGCAAAAAGCTGACCTTGAAACACGGGAGTCTTGAAGGCAAGTTTCTGACCGCCGAACAGGTGGACGCCCTGGCAAAACTGCCCAGCAAGCCCGAGCTGATCGCAAAGGCCCTTGGCACCATGAACGCCGTGCCCACCAACTTTGTTTCGCTGTTCGCCAACATGATCCGGCCCCTTCTGTATGCCCTTAAGGCGATCGAAGAGAAAAAAGCCGCCTAAGCCAAAGAACTTTAAGGAGAAATACTCATGTCCGTTACGAAAGAACAGGTTGTTGATTTTATCGCCAACATGACCGTGCTTGAACGGTCCGAAGTCATTAAAGAACTTGAAGAGAAATTCGGCGTTTCCGCCGCCGCTCCCGTGGGCGCCATGATGGCCATGCCCGCCGGCGCCGCCGCTCCCGCCGAAGAAGTCGAGGAAAAAACCGAATTCGACGTTATCCTCAAAGCCGCCGGCGCCAACAAGATCGGCGTCATCAAGGTCGTGCGCGCTTTGACGGGTCTGGGCCTGAAAGAAGCCAAGGACAAAGTCGACGGCGCCCCCTCCAGCCTGCTGGAAGCCGTGGCCAAAGACAAGGCCGAAGACGCCAAGAAGCAGCTTCTCGAAGCCGGCGCGGAAGTCGAGGTCAAGTAAGTTCGGCGCGGGCCTTGCCCGTGCCCGGCAGGGGGTTCATTCCCCGTGCGGCAGAAAGCGGAGGCGGCGTGGTTTTCCACGCCGCCTCCGCTGCTGTTGCCAAGCCTCGGCTGGTGGGCAAGGTTCGCCCGCTTCAGCGCGGAACGCGGCAATGGGCAGCGCCGGTAGTGTCGGTACTGTCGGGAATTTTCCGCGCTTTCAACAGCACCAGCCCGTCAGGCTTTGGCTGCACACCCAACAACGAGCATGCCGCGCCGCATTCCGCGGCGGAGCACAAAAGGGCGCGGCACAATGTCATTCCGGCATGGCGGATGTGAGGACGCGCAGGCGTTGTTCCGCCGCGTCCGGGTCCAGGCCCAGGCGGGCGGCGATGCTGCGCAGGTTTTCCTCCGCGTCGGAGGGGCGGGCGTAAAAGGGGGTGATGTCGTTCCCGTCGCAGGCGGCGTCCAGGGCGGCCGCGGCCAGAGTCCGCAGGCGGGGATTGTCGTGGGCGTGGGGGATGAGGCTCGTGTTCGGGCGGTCCGCGAAGGCTTTTTGCAGAAAATCCAGGTTGGCGGAAAGGCCGCTGCCGGCCAGCAGCAGGGGGGCATCGCCCGAACAGGCCCGGATGAGGGCGGCCGCGGTTTCCGGAGAGGCCGTTTGCAGGGGGTGGAGTTCACGGGGAGCGGACGGATTTTCCGCATGAAAGCCCTGCGCATAGACCAGGTCGCGGCGGGCGCGGACCAGTATCCACAATTGCGCCCGCGGGGGCGGGCGCAGGGAAGAGGCTGCGTCGCGGGCCAGCAGGCCAGGGTATTCCAGCCCCGCCTGCAATGCGCCGCCCGCGCGGGCAAGGCCTGCGGCGGTGACTGCCGTCAGGCGCAGGCCGGTAAAGGATCCCGGCCCGCGCACGCAGGCAATGCGCCCGATATCCGACGGGGAAGCATGAACGGACGCGAGGGCGGCAGCCAGGGCCGGGGCCAGCTTTTCCGCGCCCTGTGACGCGGCGGGGCATTCCATGCCGTACACGTACGCGCCCTGGGCGTCGGCCAAAGCGATCTGCAGCAGATTCTCCGCCGCGTTCATGGCCAGGGTCAGGCCGGCGCCGGACCGGGTCCGCGGGGGGCGCGGTTGCGATTTCACAGCTTGCCGCTGATCCATTTGCTGATGTCGTTGTAGGTGACGAAGACCATCAGTCCCAGCAGCAGGGCCACGCCCACGCGGGCGCTGATGTCCATCAGCCGTTCCGGCGCGGGTTTGCGGCGCAGCACCTCAAACAGCAAGAAGACGATATGTCCGCCGTCCAGCACGGGGATGGGCAGCAGGTTCAGCAACCCCAAGTTCAAGCTGATGAAGGCCGCCAGAGCCAGCACCCCGGACGCGCTGCCCGACGCGGCCTGGTCGTGGATTTCTTTGGCGATGCGGATGGGGCCGCCCATGGATTCCAGGGGGACCACCCGCTCAAACATCTTGACCACGCTTTCGCCGATCAATCCGGTGACCCGCACGGTATGGCGCAAACCCTGCGCGGCGGCGTCGGCCAGGGTGAACCGCACCAGGCCTTCGGCCCCGGTGGGGCGGACCCCGATGGCCCAGGAGGTTTTGGTTTCCCCGAAAATGTTCTGGCGATTGAAGGGCGCGGGCGTAATCGCGACCGTGCGGGCCACGCCGTCCCGTTCCAGACTCAGGGTCAACGGCGCGCCGTTGCCGCCGACCACGGCGGCCACCAGTTCATCCCAGCGGGTGATGGGCTGATTGTTCACCGCGCGGATGCTGTCCCCCGGCTGGATGCCCGCGGCCATGGCCGGGGTGCCCGGCGACACGTCGCCCACTTCGGGCAGCAGATACCCCTGGCCGTGCGCGAAGAACAGGCCCCAGTACAGCAGCCAGGCCAGCAGCAGGTTGCACAGCGGGCCGGCCACGACCACGATCAGCCGCTGCCAGGCCGGGCGCAGGGCGAAACTGTCCGCCGCGGTGAAGGGTTCGGGGATGTCCGCCGGGTCCTGCTCGCCCACCATGGACACATAGCCGCCCAGCGGCACCGCGGCCACCTGGTACAGCGTCGCGCCTCTGGTGAAGCCGAAAATTTTCGGCCCGAACCCCAGGGAAAAAGTTTTCACCCCGATGCGGAAAGTTTTGGCCGCCAGAAAATGACCCAGTTCATGAAAAAAGATCAGCCCGCCCAGCACCGCGACGATGGCGAAGACGCTCAGCGCCGCGTCCGAGGGCAGGAAGCCGAAAAGAGCATGTATGGCCGGTTGTTCCATGGTTCCTTCTTCAATTGGAAAAGCTGCGTTTCGTGTGCCCGCCGAGTTCCGGAAAACCCCCTGCCTCGGGGCCGGGGCTTTCGCGCCCCAGTGGCGGGCGTGGAAAGCGGTCCCGTTTCCGCAAGGCGGCGGCACCGGTCAGAACACGGTCCGGCGACGCGTTTCCCGGTCCAGCAGGAGGATGTCCTCCATACTCGCCGGCGCGTCCGCGCCGTGTCGCGCCTGCCGTTCCATGGCCCGTTCTACCGCCGCCGCAATGCCCGTGAAGGGCAGGCGGCCTTCCAGAAACGCGGCCACAGCCATTTCATTAGCCGCGTTCAGCACGATGGGCAAGCCCCGGCCGCAACGCAACGCTTCCCTGGCCAGGCCGAGGCACCGAAATACAGATAGGTCGGCCTCTTCAAAGGTCAAGGCGGCGGTTTTCGTCATGTCCAGCGGCGGCAGGGGCGGGGGGAGGCGTTCCGGCCAGGCCAGGCAGTGGGCGATGGCCAGGCGCATGTCCGGCGGCCCCATCTGGGCCAGCAGGCCGCCGTCCGCGAATTCCACCAGGGAATGGACAATGGACTGCGGGTGCACCAGCACGTCGATGCGGTCCTGGGGCAGGCCGTACAGATGGTGCGCTTCGATGATTTCCAGGCCTTTGTTCATCATGGTCGCGGAATCGATGCTGATTTTCGCGCCCATGGACCAGTTGGGGTGGGCCAGGGCCTGGGCCGGGGTCACGGTCTCAAGAAAGGCCGCGCTTTTGCCCCGGAAAGGGCCGCCCGAGGCGGTCAGGATGATGCGGTTGACCGCGTCGCGGGCGCGGCCCGCCAGCACATGGGCCAGGCACTGGAAAATGGCGTTGTGCTCGGAATCGACCGGCAGGACGGCCGCGCCGGTTTCCGCGCACAGATCGCGGATCAGGTCGCCGGCCAGCACGAGGGATTCCTTGTTGGCCAGGGCGATGATCTTGCCCGCTTTGGCCGCCGCATGGGTGGCCGCCAGCCCCGCCGCGCCGACCTGGGCGGAAAGCACAACGTCCACGCAGTCCAGGGCGGCCAGCGCCGCGTATCCGTCCGGCCCGGCAAGAATTTCCGGCGCATAGCCGGCGGGCAGCAAAGGGATGAGCGCGGCGCGGGCGGCCTCGTCCAGCACCGCCAGGTACGGCGGGCGATGCGCGGCGGCCTGTTCCGCCAGAGAGGCCGCGTTCCGGCCCCCGGCCAGAACGGTCACCGCGAACCGTTCCGGGTTGGCGGCGATGACGGACAGGGCGCTGGCGCCGATGGACCCGGTGGAACCCATAAGGGCCAGCCGGCGCGGCCCGGACCGGCCGCTTTCAGGCAGGCGGGAGATGTAGCGGATCATGGGACCAGGGAAAAGGGCAGAAGGTTGTCCAGAATCATCCGGACCAGGCAGTATGCGGGCAGCACGAACAGCAGGCTGTCGATGCGGTCAAGAACTCCGCCGTGCCCCGGCAGCAGGGCGCCGGAATCCTTCACTCCCCTGGTCCGCTTGAGGGCGGATTCGAAAAAGTCGCCGGCCTGGGCCGCGATGTTGAGGAATATCCCCATGCCTACCCAGCAGAGTATGCGGCCGAGGTGCGGATCACCGCCGGGTCTGGCGAAACGGAACGCGCAGGCGGCGACGGTTACCGTGACCAGCGTGCACCCGACCAGGCCGCCGATGGAGCCTTCCCAGCTTTTTTTCGGGCTGACCCTGGGCCAGATCTTGTGTTTGCCCCACATGCAGCCCGCGTAATAGGCGAAGGTGTCGGAAGCCACGGCGGCGGCGATGACCATGACCTGTTCGGGGGCGCGCAGGTCCAGGGCCAGAGACATGGCGCAAGGCAGGTACAGCACGCCCAGCGGAAGAACGGTGCAGTCTTCCAGTCGGGCTTTGTCGTTGCCCCGGCCGTAATCGGCGAGAAAAGCCAGGCTTGAGGCGGCGAAGGCGGCGAAAAGCATGATCAGCCGGACGCGGTCCGACGGCGTCCAGGCCAGCAGGGATCCGAGAACGTTCGGCGAACCGGGATATGCCGGCTGGGCCGCGTACAACACCCCGCAACCGCAGAGCATCCCCAGGATTTTTGACGGCAGTTTGCTCCAGCCCGGCCAGAACATCTGGAAAAATTCCCACAGTGCGGCCAGGGTGACGATGACCAGCAGAATATACAGAAAGAAGCCCCGGAACGTGAGGGCGGCCACCAGCAGGGCCAGCAGGGCCAGACCGGTGAGGACCCGGGGCAGGTGCCCGCTCAGCCTGGCCAGGGAGGATGGAAGGTTCATGCGTTTTCCCCGGACTTGCCGAACCGGCGGTTGCGGCCGGCATACTCGGCGATGGCGCGGCGCAGCTCTTCCGGTGTGAAGTCGGGCCAGAGGGTGGCTGTGAAGTAAAATTCGCTGTACGCGGTTTGGAACAACAGAAAATTGCTGGTGCGGAGTTCGCCGCTGGTGCGGATGACCAGATCGGGGTCCGGCTGCCCCGCCGTGTACAAATTGGCGGCAACGGCTTCCGGAGTGACCGCGTCCGGGGGCAGGTTCTGTTCCACGATCCGCCGGCAGGCGCGGGCGATTTCTTCCCGGCCGGAATAATTGAGGGCCAGGTTCAGGGTCATGGACGTGTTGTCGGCCGTGGCCCTGCATGCGTGCTCCAGGGTTTTGCGGGCGGCCAGCGGCAGGGCGGCGCTTTCGCCCGCGAGGCGCAGGCGGATGTTCCTGCGCTGCAGTTCGGGCAGTTCTTTGGTCAGGAACTGGACCAGCAGGTCGAAAAGAAAACCGACCTCTTCCTTGGGCCGGGCCCAGTTTTCCTGCGAAAATGTATAGAGTGTCAGATATTCGAGGCCGATGGTCCGGCATTCGGTGATGATGTTCCGCACCGCCTCGGTGCCGGCCCTGTGCCCTTCGCTGCGGGAAAGGCCGCGGCTGGTGGCCCAGCGGCCGTTGCCGTCCATGATGATGGCGATGTGGCGCAAAGGAAGGGGGGTGCTCGTGGGCAAGGTTGCCTCGAAAAGAAAAGAGGATAAAAACGGCCGCACCTGCGCGGTTCGCGCAAAATCTATACTGTCTGCATACTTGGGTCAAGCTGAACGGGCACGGTGTTTCGGGGGGAACCCCGCGACGGAAGCGGGCGGGAAAGAATGCAAAAAGGCCTCCGCCCCGGATGCGACGAAAAGATCGTCCGGACGGCCGCGCTGCGGCGAAAACCCGCGCGCGGACGAGGGGGCAGGCCCGTGGACTCTTGCGGCGATTCCGGGGCGGGCTCCATGCGGGCCGGCGCAATTGCGGAAAAATCTTGCCGTATCGCGCGAGCGCGGATACTATGGGCAACTTGTCCTGATGCATAGAGGACGTACTATATCCCCACAGTGAGACACGCAATGGCTGAACAAACGAAACGCAACTGGAAGATCTGGGCTCTTGTCGCCGTGCTGGCGGTTGCCGGCGGCGGCTATGCGGCCAAGAGCATGATGGAAAAGAAGATGGCCGACGACATCGCGAATGCTCTGGCCAACCTGCCGGGTGGTTTTACCCTGAAAGCCGAAACCATTTCAGTGGATGTTTTCAGCAAGTCCGCGGTGTTGAGCAAAATCGCCGGCTCAGGAAAAATCGGCGACGAGGCGGTGAATTTGTCGGCGGACTCGGCGGAAGGGGCCGGCCTGAACCTCAAGGCGTTCAAGGAAAAAGGCACGACGACCCTGGCCGACGTTCTGACCCTGCGGGGCGTGAAGGCGTCGGGTTCCGGCATTGATTTTTCCGCCGGCCTGTACCACCTGGAAAAGGTTCGCGGCGACTTCGCCGCCCTGTCCGAACAGGGCATAAAATTGTGGGGCATCATTCACGCCAATCAGGCAGCCACCCGGGCCAATGACAAGGCCGCGCTGAAAAAGGCCGAGGCGGACCTTCTGGCCGTCCTGCGCGACGACGCGTTCAGCGATGCGGTGTCCACGCTGCACATCGGCAAGACCAGGGTGGAACAGTATGCGGTCAGCATGAACATGGCTTCACCCAAGTTCCCGAACGGTCCCAAGATCGCGATACGCATGGATTTTTCCGAAAGCAGCGAGTATTCGGCCACTCACTGCGGCCCCGTTCTCGGACGCGGCATTGCCGTGGATATGAACGGCGCGCCCCTGCTTACCCTGGAAGAAGTGAGCATGCAGGGCGCGGATATGCCTCCCTACAAAGACCTGATGCGGATGGGCGATCCCGGCGCCAAGCCCTCGTTCAGCGATATGAAAATGTCCTTCAAGGATATGAAGCTGAAAAAGCTGGACGTCACCCTGCCCGTGGAAGGCGGAGGGGACCTCTCCCTGGCCGGGTTCGACATGAGTTTCGCCATGGACAAAGGCTCCGGCGCGCTGGCGCTGAAACTCGACCGGCTGGACATGCCCACGGCCCTGCTGCTCAAGGGCAACCCCATGGCCCCCGTGCTGCGGGACAAGCTGCCGCCGCGCATTCTGGCGAGCAAGGACGTTGACCTTACGGTCACGGGCAAGGAAAAGAACGTGGCCGATGTGGCGATCAAAACGCTGAACGGTTCGGTCAGGGATCTGGGCGCGTATGCCCTTTCCGCCGACCTGCTGGATATTGACACGGCCGGGGGCAGGACCGAATCGCTGCTGCGCAAGCTGGATCTGTCGCTGACGGACGCCGGGGCCATCAGGACGGCCTTTGCGGTGCAGGCCGCCCTGGCGGGCGGCGACCCCGTGGCCTCGCGGGCCGAACTGGCGGCGCTGATCGAAGCCCAGAGCGCCACGCTGCCCAACCGGACCCTGCAGGAGATGGCCGGGAACATACTCGCGTTTCTGAAACAGGACGGCGGCACCCTGCGCCTGACCATCGCTCCGGAAAAACCGCTTTCCACGCGCGCCATGCGCCGCATGATCCTGACCCAGACGGACAAACTGGGCATTGCCTCGTCCTTTACCCCGGCCAAGTAGACGGCATTGCCCCTTCCCCCTGACGGGCGGCGCCGCGGGCCGGCGCCGGAGGGGCGAGCCTTGACAAACCCCGGACTTGCCGGGGGTGCCATCAATCTGACGCCGCGCGGAGATCCGCGCGGCGCCGCGGCTGTTGACAAACGCGAAGACTCGCGCGGTTCCGTGGTCGTCTGCCTCCGTTTCTTGACAATTACATTGTATATTTGATAAAATATACAATATACAATCGAAACAGTCCGGTCTCATTCCGGGCCGGCACGCCACATCAACCTTGTGAGGCTCGCATGAAACGGATCGCGCTTTTTTTCCTGGTTCTGCTGCTTTCCTCCGGCCCGGCCTTCGCCGCCGACCAGCGCATTGCCATCGGGGCGTCCAACTCCCAGTCCGCGCACTACGCCTATTTCTCGGCGCTGGCCAAGATCGTGAACGACGCCAAGGTCGGGCTGAGCGTATCCCTTGTGGAAACGGGCGCGGGGGTGGACAACCTGAAGCGCATGCAGAGGGGGCAGCTTGATATCGGGCTGTTCACGTCCAACACCGTGTACCAGGCCTGGCACGGCACGGCGGCCTTTGAGGGCAAGCCCATCAAGAGCCGGATCCTGTGGGTGTACAACCTGGCCGCGCAGAACGCCATCGTGCGCAAAGATTCCGGCGTGACCACGCTGAAGGGGCTGGAAGGCAAGCGCATGGGGCCGGGCATGCGCGGTTCCGGCACGGAACAGGCCACGGAGGCGGTGTTCAAGGCGCTGGGCATCAAACCCGAATGGGTGCGCGGCACCAACGCCGAAATCAGCGCCAACGTCAAGGACGCCCGCGCCATCGGCCTGATCCAGTCCACTGTGGGGCTGGGTTTCAACCCCCTGACCATGGATATCGCCACCTTCACCGATCTGTACTGCCTGGGGCTGACCCCCGACGAAGAAGCCAGGATCAAGGCTGACCTGCCCGAACTGTCCGTCGTGGACATGCCCGGCGGCAAGCTGGAAGGCCGCGGGCCCTACCGGATATGGGCTTTCCTGATCGGCGTTTCCGCTGCCCCCGATCTGAGCGACAACGCGGCGTATCTGCTGACCAAGTATGCCTGCGAAAACATCGAACCCCAGGCAGCGGCCTTTTCCGGGCTGATCAGCAAGAATCTGGCCGAAGCGACGCTGAAATACGCCAACGTCCCCCTGCACCCCGGCGCGGTCAAATATTATGAAGAAAAGGGCTACACCGTGCCCGCGAACCTGAAATAACCCGCATCGTCCGCGTACGGCCCCCCCCGGCGCGGGCCGGACGCGGCACGGAGACCCATAATGGCAGACAGCAACGAAAAAGCGGCGCTTTCGCCGCGCGCCCTGTTCATCAACTGCGTGGCGGTGTTCATCGGCGCGTTCATGTTCTGGACCTCCGCCTTCGGCGCGTTGGAAAGCCTTGTGCAACGGTCCGTGTTTCTGGCTCTGGTTTCCGTCATGGGGCTGGCGCTTTTCCCCCTGTGGGGCAAAACCCGCTTCGCCCGCCTGGGCCTGGCGATCGACATCGTATCCGGTCTGTTCATGTTGGCGGCCTGCGGCTATATTGTGGCCAATTTCAGCCACATCATGGATACCAGCCCCTTTGCGGAAACCGTGGATGTGGTGCTGTGTTACGGCTCGCTCCTGGTGCTGATGGAAATATCGCGGCGCGCGGTCAGCTGGCTGTTCCCCGTGCTGGTGATCGTGGCTGTGGCCTATGCCATGCTGGGATCGTATATTCCCGGCAGTTTCGGGCACAGGGGTTTCGGCTACGATTACGTGGCCGAGGTGATCTATCTGAGCGACAAGGGCCTGTTCGGCATGCTGACCGGGGTGGCCTCCACCGTGCTGGCGATTTTCATCCTGTTCGGCGCGGTGCTGCTGCATACCGGCGCGGGCAAGACCTTTTTCGATCTGGCGGCGCGCGGGGGCGGGGCAAGCCCCGGCGGCGCGGCGAAAATAGCCACCATCGCTTCCGGCCTGTTCGGCATGGTCAGCGGCAGTTCCGTGGCCAACGTGGCCACCACGGGCAATTTCACCATCCCCCTGATGAAGCGCCTCAAATACCCGCCCGCCCTGGCCGGCGGGGTGGAGGCCGTCGCCTCCACCGGCGGGCAGATCGCACCGCCCATCATGGGCACGGCGGCCTTCGTCATGGCCGAATTCGTGGGCATCAACTACTGGATGATTGCCCTGTCCGCGATCATTCCGGCCCTGCTCTTCTATCTGGGCGTATACTGCACCATCCACGTCATGGCCAGACGCCACGATCTGGGCAGAGTCGACGAATCGGAACTGCCCGACTGGCGGGAAGCCGTCACCGTTGACCGGCTGGCGCCCATCCTGGGGGCTTTCGCCGGGTTCGGCTACGGCATTATTCAGGGGTATTCCGTGCCTCTGACCGCCGTTTACGGCCTGATGGTCCTGGCGTTTCTGTATGCGGCAATCGCTCTGAAAAACAGGGAGAAGCCGCGGACCATCGCGGCCAACCTGGTCAAAGCCCTGGCCGAAGGCGGCAAGGGGCTGGTCGTTGTGGGCATTCTGCTGGTGGTGGCCCAGGTTTTCGTGGCCATGCTCAACCTGACCGGGCTGGGCGTGGCCGTATCCAACGCCATCCTCAATCTGGGCGGCAACAACGCGGGGCTGATCCTGTTCATCATGGCGGGCGTATGCCTGCTGGCGGGCATGGGCCTGCCCACGTCGGCCGCATACGTGCTGGTCGCGGCGGTGTTCGCGCCTTCGCTCATCCAGCTCGGGCTCGATCCCCTGATGGTGCACTTTTTCGTTCTGTACTACGCCACTTTGTCCGTGATCACCCCGCCTGTCTGCGTGGGGGTTTTCGTCGCGGCGGCCATCGCGGAAACCAGCTGGGCCAGGACGGCCATGTACGCCGTGCGCCTGGGGGCCACGGCGTACGTGCTGCCCCTGACCTTCGTCCTTTTGCCGGGCCTGCTCTGGCGGGGGAGCGCGGCGGATATCTGCCTGGCCCTGCTTTCGGGCGTGGTGTTCACCATCGGCACCGCGTACATGTTCGGCGGCTGCCCTGTTTTCGGCAACCGCAGGGCGACGCTGCCCTTGTGGCTGATCCCCATCGCTCTGGGCATCATGCCGAACTGGGCGGCGTCTCTTGCCGGCGCGGCGCTGCTGGTGATCATGATCCAGTGCGCCAACAGAACCGCCTTTGTGCCCGTTCCGCAACCATAAGCGGGCGGGCGGCGGGAGCGGGCGCCCGCCGCCCGCCGAAAGCCCCGGGAAGGAGAGCGGGAAGTCGAATAAAACCGGCCGTTCCCGCAAGGCGGAA
>JAVBOK010000056.1:0-45452 GCA_031550605.1 Desulfovibrionaceae bacterium
GCGCGGGGCACCCCACGGGCCGCCGTCCCGGGTCCCGCCGGGGGTGAGTTTGTCGCAGTTCCCCTTGGTTAATCGGCCCCGCCCCGCCCCGCGCGGGCGGGGGTGGGTCGGCCCCGCAGGCCGGCGTGGCGGGTTGCCGGCTTTGTCGCAGCCTCGGAGCAGTTGCGCATGTGCAATGCGCGAATGCCCTACACCAGCCGCGCGATGTTCTCTTCCCTGGTGCCGGGCAGCAGGGCCACCGGCGGCACGTCGATCAGGGTATGGCATCCGGAGGGCATGCGGGTCACGGCCCGCGCGCAGGACACCATCACCTGGGCGGTCAGCGCCGGGTTGTCGATGCGCATGTCGAACAGCAGACGCTGGTTGGATGTGCTGCCGGAAGCGCCGATGCGCTCCATCAGCACGCCGTGGGAATTGTCGGCCACGGCCGCCATTTCCCCGGGGCTTTTCACTTCGCGCACATCCAGGGGGTCATGGCTGAAATAGGGGTCGGCGGCCAGATCCTTTTTGATGGCGTCAAAGGAATGCCCCTGCTGCGCCAGAATGTACACCAGGCGCGAATGCCGCCCCCCGCCGATGGGAATGGTTATGGATGTGGCGTCCGCCACGCCCCTGAGCGCGCGCGCCGCCACGGAATGGCCCATGGACCGGCCCCGGCCGAAGTTGGTGAAGGTGGTGCCTGTGGGGGCCATGGCCTCAAAAAGAGCCCGCAACGCGGAGTCCGTGCCCGGATCCCAGCCCGAAGCGGTAATGCAGGCGCGGTTCGCCCTGCGGGCGGCGGCGTCCAGTTTTTTCACCAGTTCGGGGATTTCCGTGTGGATGTCGAAACTGTCCACCGTGTGCACGCCCCTGGCCAGGTATGCGGCCGCGTCTTCCGGGACGGAGCGCGAGGGGCTGCACAGGATCACCACATCCGGTTTGCCCCTTTTCGTTATCAGGTCTTCAAGGGAGGCGAAATCGGGCAGACCTTTCAGGTCCTGGGTCTGCGTGCCCAGGGAGGCGGCGCGGCGCACCACGCCCAGGCACTCAAGATCACGGGCGCACAACAGGCTGTCGATGGCGTGGCGTCCGATATTGCCCAGGCCGTGCACCGCCACTTTGATGGTAGTCATACTTCGAGGCTCTCCTTTACCGGGAAAAACCCGGGGTTGGGCAACACCATAACGCGCCGGATCAGGGTGTGTCAAAATACACGGCGATCTGTCTGGGGTCGCGGGTTTCGCCCAGAGCCAGCATCAGTTTGATGCGGGCTTTCTGGCCGTTCAGTTCTCCGGCGGGGATAACGCCCGCTTCCAGCAGCTTTTTCGCCCCGCCCTCGTATGCGTAAACGTCCAGCACCCGGCCGCCGGGGCACCGGCTGGCCAGCACCACGACCACGCCGTTTTCCAGGGCGTGGATCATGCCGGCCGCCGCCGCCGGCGGCACGTTGCCCCGGCCGAACCCTTCAACCACGACGCCTTTGGCCTTTCTTTCCACCAGGCACTGGAAAAAGAAATCGTCGGATCCCGCTGCCAGCTTGACCAGGTGCACGTTTTCCTCGATGCGCCTGGGCCGGATTTTCTGCAAACCCAAAGGAGCGCGCCGGAATATGACCCGGTCGGCATCAACATAGCCGAGCGGACCCCAGAACGGCGAATCGAAGGTTTTGACGCTGGCGACGTGGGTTTTGGTCACTTCGCGCGCCGCATGGATTTCTTCGTTCATGACCACCAGCGCGCCTTTTCCCCTGGCTTCGCGGCAGGCCGCCGCGCGCACCGCGCAGAGAATGTTTTTCGGCCCGTCCGGGCTGAGGTCGGCGGCATTGCGCATGGCGCCGACAAAGCACACGGGTTTGTCCCCGCGCACATACAGGTCGAGGAAATAGGCGGTTTCCTCCAGCGTGTCCGTGCCGTGGGTCACGACGGCGCCGGCAACATCCGGTTCGGCCAGGGCGTCTTCCACCTGCAGGGCCAGGGCGTGCATGCGCTGGGGGGTCATATGGCCGCTGGGGATATTGGAAAATTCCCGCACGTCCATGGAACAGAGTTGCGCCAGAGGGGGCACGGCCGCGATCAGTTCGGGGCCGCTGACCGCCGGCACGACCCCGCCCTTTTCAGGGTCGTGGCACATGGCGATGGTGCCGCCGGTGGTGAAAATAACGACTTTGCCGCTCATGGAACCTTCCTTCGCGGGCGTGGACCCATTGCAGGCCCGGATCGGAACCCGCCCCAATATATCACCATGCGCGCGCCTGCATACCGGAAAGAATGAAACGGCGTCATCGCGCGTCCCCCTTGCCCCGGCGTCCCGGCCGCGCCCCGCGGGACGCTGCGGCAGGCGGGCGCCCCGCCGCGGGCCGGGCGGGGGTTTTTCCCCTTACGCCTGCCTTCCGGTTTCGGGGCGCGGCCGGGGCGCCGGACGGCGGAGCCGGCGCGGCCTTTGCGGATGGCGCGGCGCCCGCGGGAACCAGGGGAACCACGACGGCCCCGCTTTTGGGATCGCGCGTTTCCTCCTCGGGCCAGCGCACCTGCATGGCCGCGCCGGACGGCATGCGCAGGGCGTTCAGCACCAGGGCCAGCCCCCGGTCCGAACAGGCGTAGCGGGCAGCCGGCCTGTCCGGCAGGCGGATGAGGTCGGAAATGATGCGCACGAAAGAATGTTTCGGCAACGCGTTTTCCGGCCCGGCAGGGTTCCCGCCGTCGATCCGGGCCTCGTCGGGGACATCGTCGCCGAAAAGTTCGTCGGTTTCACAATCCGGATCCGGATGAACCAGCCGCAACTCTTCGTTCCGCGCCGGCCGCAGCAGCAGGCAGGAAAGGGTCAGGCCGTCTTTTTCCAGTTTCGCCCTGCGTGTCAGGTCCGCCAGGGCTTGCGGCGCGCCTTCGGTCCCGCCGCCGATCGCGTGGGAAAAGTGGCACCAGCCCGTGGCGCGCCGGGCCAGCATGGGACATGGACCCCAATGCGGGCAGGGGGATTCGGGAACCAGGCCGGCGGCGAACCCCGCCCGCCGGGTCAGGGCCACCAGTTTGCCGCCCAGGCGGCTGCCCGGTTCCACGATCAGAAAACGGCCGCCGGGCGCCAGACGGGACGCGGCCAGCATCGCCAGCTCGGCCAGGCGTTCTTCCAGCGGCGTCTCGCGGTCGGGGGGCAGTTCGTTGAGCACGTTGCCGGCCGTGATCAGGGCGGCTTTGCTTCTGAAACCCCGGAGCGCCGCTTCCAGAGGTCCGCGAACGAATTCGAGGCGCCAGGGGAACTCCCCCCGCGAAGGGTGCGGCCCCTGCGAGGGGTGCGGCCCCCGCGGGGAAGCCCCGGCGTGTTCTTCCGCCGGCGGCGCTCCGGCCGCGAGGGGGGCCGCCGCCAGAGCCTGCAGGATGTCCCGGCCGATCTGCATGGGTTTGGGGGAGGAATCGTTGCAGACGAAGGTCAGGGGCATGGTCCGCCATTCCGGATACGCCAGCCACAGGGCGACGGGCATGGTCAGGGGGCCGCTGCCCAGGTCCAGAACCGTGTCGCCGGGGGAGAGGGCAAGCCGCAGGTTCGGCAGCAGCAGGGACAGGCGGACGAGGTTCCAGGGCAGGAAATAGCGGCAGTAGGCGGCCATCAGGCGCGGGCTGATCCAGTACGGCTGGTCCAGGCGCGACCGTTCCCGCGTCAGCGCGCGCGAAAGATCGCGCACGGCATGGGGCAGTTCCCGGCTGTGCGCGGCGGAAAGGGGGACGGCAGCGGCGATGGCCCGCATGGCGGCTTCAAGGCCGTTTTTCTGGTCCGGGGACAGGGGGCGGAAAATATTGCGCATGGGATATTTGGGGGTTGGGGTTATAGCCAGGCAAAACGCATGTGGTCCGCGTACGCGCCTGTGAATTTCGGGTCATTGGCCAGGTCGAGGGTGTTCACTCCGGCCGCCCAGGCCAGGCTGCGTTCCCGCGCATCCGGCCGCAGCAGGAACAACGCCGCGCCGGCCAGGGACGTGTTGCCCGCGGCATGCACCCGGCCGGCAAAGCCGGGCGGGATGAAGCCCAGTTCTTCCAGAGCCGCTGCCGGCGCGTGCGTGCCCAGGGATCCCGCGACGTGCAGTCCCGCCAGGCGGGACGCCGCCAGCCCCGCCGCCGCCAGCAGGCGGGAAAAGGCCAGGCTGAAGGCGGCCTTGACCTTCAGGATTTCTTCCACGTCGGACGCGGCCAGGAACATGCGGCCGGGCAGTCGCAGGCGCTGTCCTTCCGCTGTTCCCAGACGGTGCCCCAGGCCGCCGGGACGGGCCGTGAACAGGCCGTCCGCGCCGACCAGCCCGGCCTTGCGCAACTGTTGCAGCAGGGACAGGTAGCCGGTGGCGGTGATGCCCCGGGGGGCGGTCCGGCCCAGGACCGCCGGTTCCAGCCCCAGGGGGGTAAGGGTGTAGGCCGTGACCGCGCCAAACCGGGCCTCCGTGCCGAAGGTCAGGTTGATGCCTTCCAGAGCCGGGCCCATGGGCACGCTGGCGGCCAGGGCCTCCGTCGCGGACAGGGCCAGCACAAGCTCGCCGTTGGTGCCCAGGTCGGCCAGCAGAAAGGGAAAGGCCGGCGGGGCGTTGCGCGGATCGAACATCAGGGCCGCGTATCCCGCGCTGGCATCGCCGCCGACGAAGGGCGACAGCAGCGGCGGCACCCAGACGGGCGGCAGGCCGGGGATGCGCTCCGTCCCGCCTCCGGCGTAATCCAGGCGGTACGGCGCGGCGCGCAGGCCGGCGCTGTTTTTACCCAGAGTGATGGCGGTCATGGCCGGATTGGCGGCCAGGCAGATTGCCGCGACGGGCGCGTCCAGGCCGGCGCGGATGCCGGCAAGCGCGTCCAGGGTCAGGCGGCGGAGCGTTGCCGCGCCCGCATCGTCCGCCGCGTAGGCCAGGCGCGACATGACGTCGCTGCCCGCGCCCATCTGGGGGTTGATCATGACCCCCTGCGCTGCGGGCGAATTGCCCGGCCCGTCCCGTTCGTCCGCGCCGGGGCGGACGGCCCGCCAGTGCAGGGATGTGGTGCCGAGGTCCACGGCCAGGAGCAGGGCGGAGGCCGTTTTTTCGCGAAAGGACGGGCGGCCTTTCGCCGCCGCGTCTTGTTGCCCCGGTTCTCCGCCCGCACAGGGCGACGGATCGGGCAGCAGAACGTGCATGCCGGGGGCGGGAGCATGGCGGCAGGCCAGGCGCCAGTTGTCCTCGATATCGTGAGGGGAAAGAATCTCGCGTTCCGCCGGCAGAACCGGCGGCGGCCCGGAGAGAAAGCGCACCCGGCAGCGGCCGCAGCGCCCCAGCCCGGAACACAGGGCGGGCGGCGATGCAAGGCCGGAAAGATAAATGACCCGGGCCAGGGTGTTCCCCTCGGCCGGACCGCCGTCCAGGGGGACGGGCGTATCCGTGAAACCCTCCGGCGGGCGGGGGGCGGATGAAACGGCGGGCGCGGCCGGCGGCGTATCGCCGTGCCGCGCTCCGCTCGCGCGGCGCCGGATGATCAGATGGGTCATGGTTTTTCTCCAGACGGACCATGCCAGAAAAGCGGCGGCTGCGGAAGAGCGGGGTGCGTCGAGGGAAACCGCGCCGTGGTCCTTTTTTTGCATGAGCAATGGCGGCCTGACGGTGCGCCGACGGAGCGCGCTGCGCCTTCGCGCATTGACCTGCGCGGACGGAACGCCTATGGTGGTCAATGGGAGAGCAAAGGAAAGCGCATGAACAAAATTCTGGCACAGGATGAAGTGGATGCCCTGCTCCGGGGGCTTTCCGGCGGCGAGATCGAATCGAACACGGACGTTCCGCAGGACGATTCGGGCATCGTGCCCTTTGACCTTGCCAACCAGGACCGCATCATCCGCGGGCGCATGCCTGTTCTGGAAATTGTCAACGACCGTTTCGCCCGTCTGTGCACCAACGCGTTGTCGAACATCGTGCGCAAGCGCGTGGAAGTGAACCCCATTTCCATCGACATGACGAAATTCGGCGATTTCATGCGCTCGCTGCCGGTGCCGACCAGCATCAACATTTTCAAGATGGAGCCGCTGCGCGGCAACGCCATCATGGTTGTGGACGCGCGGCTGGTCTTCGCCCTGGTGGAGAGTTTTTTCGGCGGCCAGGGCAGCCAGCCCAAAATCGAGGGCCGCGAATTCACCCGCATCGAACAGGCCATTGTGGACAAGGTTATCAAAATCGCCCTGGCCAACATGGAAGATTCGTGGAAACCCGTGCACGACGTCAGCATGGAACTGGTGCGTTCGGAAATCAACCCCCAGTTCGCGGCCATCGTGCCCCCCAGCGACGTGGTGGTGGTCATCACCTTTGAGGTGGAACTGGAAACCGCCATCGGCTCGCTGACCCTCTGCCTGCCGTACGCGACCATCGAACCCATCCGGTCCAAGCTGCACGCCAGCTTCCAGACCGAGCGGCTGGAAGTGGACCACGCCTGGGTGGCCCGGCTGAAAGAACGGCTGCTGGAAACCCCGGTGGAAGTCAAGGTGCGCTTCGGCGACACCAAAATCACCAGCAACCAGCTGCTGGACCTGCAAATCGGCGACGTCATCCTGCTGGACACGGACACCGACGACCTGCTGGAAGTCACCGTGGGCGGGGTCAGCAAATTCTGGGGTATCTGCGGCACGGTCAAGGGCAACAAAGCCTTTCAGATCATCCGCGAGGAAGAGCCCAAAAGCGCGTGATCTTTCCGGCGGCGCCCCCCGGTGCGGGCCCTGCCCGCCCGCCGTCCCGCGGCCCTGCCGCCTTCCCCGTCTGGCGCCCAATCGAGCCGTTGCCAAGCGCACAATGTTCTAGGCAAAACGCCCGAAATCGCGTAGTGTGCCTGCCATATCTCTTTTTTTCGCGGGCAGGAGCAGCATGAAGCAGGCACTCAAAATTTTCGCCGACTACATCGCAACCCACGGCTTGAAATTCACCCCCCAACGCCGCCTTATCGCCGACGTTTTCCTGAGGCAGGAAGGGCACCTCAGCACAGAGGAACTGTACGACCAGGTGCGCAAGACCGATTCTTCGGTGGGCCAGGCCACGGTATACCGCACCCTGAAATTGTTCTGCGATTCCGGCCTGGCTAAAGAAGTGCATTTCGGCGACGGCATGGCCCGCTATGAAAAAACCCTCGGCGTCACCCACCATGACCACCTGATCTGCATTGCCTGCGGCAAAAAGGTGGAAGTCGTGGACGAAAAAATCGAACGCCTGCAGGAAGAACTGGCCAACCGCAACGGATTCATGCTCACGTCGCACCATATGTACCTGTACGGCGTCTGCGCGGTCTGTCGAAAAAAATAAAACCCGATCAGGAGGGTATGCGGCCACTGCCATTCGCGTTTGACAGCGCGACGCGCCGCCGGCAACGGTCCGGCGCCGCGTTGCGGCATTCGGCGTTTGTTCCGATTTGTTTTTCCCTCACAACAACCTTCTACTCGAGGTGGTCGTATGGCTGAAAACGGAAAATTGATCGGCGGCGGGAAAAAAGAATCCACCATAAGCGTCCTTCTGGGGGCGGCTTTTCTCATGGCCACCTCGGCGATCGGGCCGGGTTTTCTGACGCAAACCACCGTGTTCACGGAAAAACTGGCTGCAGCTTTCGCGTTCGCCATTCTCATGTCGGTGCTGATCGACATCGTCGTGCAGTTGAACATCTGGCGCATCCTCGGCGTATCCGGCCTGCGGGCCCAGGACGTCGCCAACAAGGTTTTTCCGGGCCTGGGGTATTTTCTGGCCTTCGCGGTCTGTTTCGGCGGCCTGCTCTTCAACATCGGCAACGTGGCCGGATGCGCGCTGGGCCTTGACGCGGCCCTGGGGCTGTCGCAGCCGGTGGGTTCCATTCTCAGCGCGGGCGTCGCGATCATGCTGTTCCTTTATAAGGAAATGGGCAAGGCCATGGACCGTTTCGCCCAGCTGCTCGGTTTCGTCATGATCGCCCTGGTGCTGATCGTGGCCGTCAAGACGCAGCCGCCCGTCGGGCTGACGGTGAAAGAAATGGTCATGCCCTCCACCATCGACTGGTTCACCATCCTGACCCTGGTCGGCGGCACCGTCGGCGGCTACATCACCTTCGCGGGCGCGCACCGCATCATCGACGCCGGCATTGTCGGCCAGCAGAACATCAAACGGATCAGCATCGGCTCGGTCAACGCCATCGGCATTACCGGCATCATGCGCTATCTGCTGTTCCTGTCCATTCTGGGCGTGACCATCACCGGCGTGAAGCTGAACCCCGCCAATCCCGCGGCGGACGCTTTCCTGCAAGGCGCGGGGCAGATCGGCTACAGGATCTTCGGGGTCATTCTCTGGGCGGCGGGCATCACCTCCGTGGTGGGCGCGTCCTACACCTCCGTATCCTTCCTGCGCACGCTGTTCCCGGCGGTGGAGCAATACCACCGGTACTGGATCATCGGTTTCATCCTCATTTCGACCGGAACCCTGGTCACCGTCGGCCGCCCCGTCACTCTGCTCATCGTGGCCGGTTCGATCAACGGCCTGATCCTGCCCCTGTCCCTGGGCTGCATCCTGCTGGCCGCTCACCGCAAGGAAATCATCGGCGAATACAAGCACCCCGTCTGGATGACCGGGCTGGGCTATCTGATGGTCGTTTTCACCGCGTGGATGGGCTTCAAGGGACTTTCCGGCATCATGAAGCTGTTCAGTTAACAAAGGGGTTCTCCCGTGAGCGTATACAGCGAACCGAGATTTCTGCCTTCCGGCGAATCCTGCCTGGTGGTGGAATTCGCGGACGAAATCAGCCGCGAAGCCAACGTGCGGCTGCAGAATCTGAGACGGGTTCTGGAGGCGAAAAACATTCCGGGGGTCAGGGAACTGGTGGCCACATACCGTTCTCTTTCCGTGTACGTCGATCCCCTGGCGCTGCGGGTGGAGGAGGTGCGGCCCCTGATCGAAAGCCTGCTTTCCGGACCGGGAACGCAGGCCGAGGAAGGACGGCGCGTGGTGGTCCTGCCCGTGTGCTACGGCGGCGAACACGGGCCGGATATGGACAGCGTGGCCCGCCATACGGGGCTTGACCCCGCCGAGGTCGTCCGCCGGCACACCGCGAACGACTGCTATTGCTTCATGCTCGGGTTTACCCCCGGTTTCCCGTATCTGGGCGGCATGGACGAAAAACTGGAGACCCCCCGCCTGAAAGAACCCCGCACCCTGATTCCGCCGGGCAGCGTCGGCATCGCGGGCAAACAGACGGGCGTGTATTCCGTGGCCAGCCCCGGCGGCTGGCAGCTGATCGGGCGCACTCCGGTGATTTTGTACAACCCGGCCAAAAAGGACAGCCCCTGCCTGCTGGAAGCGGGCGAGTGGGTGCGTTTCAGGGCGGTCGCGGAAGACGAGTACAAAGCCGTCGCGGCCGCGGAAGCCGCCGGAACCTATGTTCCGGAACGGTTTGAAATCCCTGCGGGAAAAGGAGGCGCGCGCTGATGTCCTTTCATGTGGAAAATCCCGGCATGCTTACGACCGTGCAGGATCTGGGCCGCTGGGGGTATCAGGCCGGCGGCGTGCCGGTCAGCGGCGCCATGGACCCCTTTTCCCTGCGCATCGGCAACATCCTGCTCGGCAACGAAGAAGGGGCCGCGGCGCTGGAAATGACGCTGTTCGGAGCGGAACTGGTGTTTGACGAAGCCTGCTGCATCGCGCTGACCGGCGCGGACATGGCCATGCAGGTCAACGGCGCGGATGCGGCCGCCTGGCAGGCGCACGCGGTACCCGCCGGCGGCAGGGTTGTTCTGGGCGAAGCGCGCGAAGGCGCGTGCCGGGGCTATCTCTGCGTGTCCGGCGGCATTGGCGTGCCGCCGGTCATGGGCAGCCGGTCCACATACATGCGGGCCAGAATGGGCGGCTTTGACGGCCGGCCCCTGCAGGCCGGCGACGTCGTGCCCTGCGGCAAGGGGGCCGCTTTGCCGGCCGGTTTCGTCTGCCCGCCGGAACTGCGGCCGCGGCGTATCCCCGGCGAAGCCCTGCTGGCCACGGACGGGCCGCAGGCCGACGCCTTCACCGAAGAAGGCCTGGCGACGTTTTACAGCCGGGAATACACCATCTCAAGCGATGCCGACCGCATGGGCTACCGGTTTGACGGGCCGGAAATCGCGCGCTGCAAACCCGCGGACGTGGTGTCGGACGGCATCTGCTGGGGCGCGGTGCAGGTGCCCGGCCACGGCAGGCCCATCGTCATGATGGCGGACCGCCAGACCACCGGCGGGTATACGAAAATCGCCGTGCTGTCGTTGTGGTCCGTGGGGGGGTTGGCCCAGCGGCTGCCCGGCGAAAGCGCGCGTTTCCGCCGCGGGACCGCGGACGAATGCGTGGCGCAACTGGCGGCGTTTGAAGAAACGATGCGCGAACTGGCCGCGCTCCGGGCGGCATACCGGCCGTGAACGTGATATTGCAAGGAGAACGGCAATGATCAAAACGGATTTGAACAGCGATCTGGGCGAAAGTTTCGGCGCCTGGACCATGGGCGACGACGCGGGCGTGCTGAGCGCCGTCTCTTCGGCCAACGTGGCCTGCGGCTATCATGCCGGCGACCCGGTCGTCATGCGGGATACGGTGAAACTCTGCGTGAAGCGGGGCGTCGCCATCGGCGCGCACATTTCGTATCCGGATCTGATGGGTTTCGGCAGGCGCAACATGACCTGTTCGCCGGACGAGATCTATACGTACAGCGTCTACCAGATCGGCGCGCTGCAGGCTTTCTGCGCGGCGGCGGGCACGGCGCTGCAGCATGTGAAACCGCACGGCGCCATGTACAACCAGGCGGCGAAAGACGCGGCCCTGGCAGACGCCATTGCGGCGGCCATCAAGGACAGCTGCGGCCCGGCGGTGATTCTCATGGGTCTGGCCAATTCGCAGTTTGAGGAAGCGGCGAAACGCAGCGGCATCCGCTTCGCGGCGGAAGCCTTCGCCGACAGGGCGTATATGGACGACGGCAGCCTGGTGCCGCGCAACCGGCCCGGCGCCGTGCTGCATGACCCGGAATTCGCCGCCGAGCGCGTGCTGCAAATGGTCACGGAAGGCAAGATCAAAAGCATCGACGGCGCCACCATCGAGTTCAAGCCGGACACCATCTGCATGCACGGCGACACCGCCGAGGCGGTGCACATGGCGCAGGTGGTGCGCAAGAAACTGGAAGGCGCCGGCATCGGCATCGCCCCGATGCGGGACTTTCTGTAATTCCGGGTTCTGATGCCGGCCGTTTGTCGCGTCCGGCATCAGAATCTCTCTGGCCCGCAGGCGCGGGCGGCATTCAGTGCCGCCCGCGCCTGTTCAGTGTGCCGCGCGCCCCGGCGTGCGGGCCGCGACAATGGCGTCCACCCGCGCGGCCCCGGCGGCCAGCAGGGTTTTGACGGCTTCTTCCATGGTCGCGCCCGTGGTGGCGATGTCGTCGACGAGCAGCGCGCGTTTGCCGCGCGCCGCCCCGGCCGCGCGGAAGATGCCGCGCACGTTGTTGCGCCGTTCGTGGTCATGCAGACGGGTCTGCGGCACGGTATGCGCGGCGCGCAGCAGCAGATCCGGGGCCAGGGGCGCGCCGGTCCGCTCCGCCAGGGGCCGGGCCAGTTCCAGAGACTGGTTGAAGCCGCGTTCGCGCAGCCGCCGGGGGTGCAGCGGCATGGGAATGATCGCGTCGTACGCGCCCGGTTCCAGAGCGGGATGCGCGGCCAGCAGGCCGCCCAGCAACGCGCCCAGCGGCAGTTCGCGGTTATGCTTGAAGCGCAGCAGCAGGTCGCGCAGCAGCCCCTCGTACGCGCCGTGCAGGAAAAATCCGCGCCAGGGCCGGGGACGGGCCAGGCATTGGCCGCAGGGCGCGGGCGGCGCGTCCGGCCGGGCCGAGACCGCCCCGCAGCGGTCGCAGAATCCGCCTGTTCGCCGGGCCAGGGCCGGACCGCAGACAGGGCACAGCACAGGCCCGGCCGTTCCGGAAAGGCCCGTGTCCACAGGCCTGCCGCAGGCAGCGCAACGTTGCTCGGCCAGCAGAAGGCCGAACTGCCGGAACAGGGAACGGATCATTGCCGCGGTGCGGGGGCCGGCGGTTCCGCCCCGGCCGGGGCGGGCAGGCCGAGGGCGTATTCCCTGACCGCCGCGGTGGACCCGGGGTCGGACGCGAGCGCGCGGGGGCCGTCCAGGCCGTACAGGGTCAGGGGCGGGGCAGGCCGGATGCCGTAAAGGTCCAGCCACAGGCGGATGGTGAGAAGGCTGCCCTCGAACAGCTTTTCTCCCCTGGATCTGGCCGCCGCCAGGATGATCCCGCCGGGCCGGGGGCCCGGGACCGGGGGCCGGCCGGCCTCCCTGGCCGTCCACAGGGGCTGGGCCCGGTCGATCAGAGCTTTGAGCTGGGCCGGCAGATGGTAAAAATACACGGGCGCGGCCAGCACGAAAAGCGGGGCGGACCCGAGCGCGGCCAGCAGCGGGCCGCTGCCGTCCGCCGCCTGCCGGGGGCAGTCCGCGCCGGGATGGCGCGAACAGTGCCCGCAGGCGACGCAGGGCAGCACCGCATGGTCGCGCAGGGCCAGCGTGGACACGGCCAGGCCCCGCTCCTCCAGAACCCGCGTGACGATGCGCGACGCCGCGTCGCAGTTGCCGCCGGCGCGGGGGCTGGCGGAAAGCACAAGGGCCGCCGCGCCGGCCACGTCACATCCCCACGAAAGGGTTGCCGCGTTTTTCGTCGGCAATGGTGGTGGCCGGGCCATGGCCGGGATACACCACCGTTTCGTCCGGCAAGGTGAACAGTTTGGCCACGATGGAGGCGTTCAGGACGCGGGCGTCGCCGCCGGGCAGGTCCGAGCGGCCCACGGAACGGTAAAACAGCACGTCCCCGGCGAACACGGCCCCGGCGTCGGGAAAGTAATAGGAAAGGCTGCCGAGCGTGTGCCCCGGCGTGTGCAGCACGGTACAGGACAGACCCATCAGGGATATCGTGCCCTCTTCCAGCGGATCAAAGCGGAACGGCGGCACCTTGGGCAGGCCGAACATGCCGCCGGATCCGGTTTCCGACCGCAGCAGGTATTCGTCCATGGCCGACGCGTGGATGGGCGCGCCCGTTTCTTCCGCCAGGGCGGCATTGCCCAGCACATGGTCGAAATGCATGTGGGTGGTCAGGATGCGGGTCAGGCGCAGAGCGTGCTTTTTCAGATGGCGGACCATGGACGCCGGGTCGCCGCCGATGTCCACGGCGACGGCTTCGGCCCCCTGCACCAGCAGGTAGGCGTTGGTTTCCAGCGGGCCAAGGGGGAAGGTAAGGATCTGCATTGCGGTCTCCGAACGTTTTTTTTCTCTCCTATCCGGTTTGGCGCGGGGAAACAAGGCGGCACTTTTCATTGCTCGCGCGTTGCGGTACACTGCCGCTTCATGAACGACACCGAATACGCCGCCGCCATCGGGCAACTGGACCTGGAACGCCGCGATCTCATCGCTTTCGAACAGCGCCTGCGCGGACATATTGCCCGCTTTCTGCCGCACGCGGCGTACAGCCTGCATTTTCCCGGACCCGCCGCGGGCGGGAAAGCGCCGCAGCCGGAATATATTCCGGCGGAACGCAAGGTGCTGTTGCCCCTTTTCGCCCCTGCGAAAGGGGCGGAGCAGGAAGAGACCCCCCTGCTGGGCCTTTTTGTGGCCAGAGGCGTCAAAGCCGCGACGTACAAGGCCCTTTCCGGCCATCTTTCCGGCATAGCGGCTCTGGTCATGGAAAATCTGCTTTTGTACAAGGCGTCCCTGTGCGACCCGGTGACCGGTCTTTTCCGGCGCGGCCATTTTCTGGACCGGCTCGGCCGCGAGGTGCACGCCGCGCGTTCCGGAGAATACGATCCGGAAACCGGCATCCGGTCCGGCGCGCGGCACGCCTGCCCCGCCGTCCTGGTCATCCGCCTGCACGCGCTGCGGCGGGTGGCCCGCGACCACGGCTATCTGTTCGCGGACCGGATCATGGCCCTGCTGGGCGCGCATCTGCGCGCCCTGTGCGCCGAGCAGCGTCCGGGCCACGGCCCCGGATACGGGCTGGCCGCGCGCATCGGGGATTATGAAATGGCCGTGCTGCTGCCCGGCGCCACCACAAAAACCTGCGGCCGCTTCGCCGCCTCGGCGATCAGCGCCCTGGCCGCAGTCACGCTTGACCACGAGCTGACCCGCGAGCGGGTCAGCGCCCAGGCTTGCGTGGGGTACGCCCTGTACCCCCAGGACATGGAGGGCGGCATGTTTTTGCGGCCCGCCTCGGAACAGGCCCGCGTGCTGTTGCGCAAGGCCCGCCTGGCCGCCGCCCTGGCCGCGGAAAAGCTGTCCGCCGGCGAATCCGGCCCGGTCATGGCCTTTGGCCGCATTCTGGCCGAAGGCGGCCGGGTGCTGGAAGTGCTGCCGCTGGCTTCCGTCATGGTCAGCCTGGGATCCGGCGCGGGCGCCCGTGAAGGCCGGCGCTTCGCCGTCTGGTCGCCCGTTTCCGGCGCGGGCGCGGAAGCCGCCCCGGCTGTGTACAAAGGCGAAATCGTGCTGATGGAAGTGCGGGAAAACACGTCCATGGCGGAGATCATCCATCAGGGCGACCCCGCCTGGGGCATTGAGCCCGGAGATACCCTGACCCTTCTGCCGGAAGAAACCTGGGGCGCGTCCCGCGCGTCCCGTTCCCCGGCGGATTCGCCGTCAGCCGTCCCCGGCCGCGACTTGCTGACCGGCCTGCTGCGGCATGGCGATTTTCTGGCCCGCTGGAGCGCGGAACGCGAAAACTGGGACGCCTTTTCCCTGGCCCTGGTGCGCCTGGCCCCGCCCGTGAACAGCGCCTTCATGCGGGACTCGGACGCCGCGGGCGCGGCGGGGGAAGGGGATGGCGAATCCCCGCCGTCCGAAGGGACTCTTTCTCCGGAACGGCTGATGGGCGAAGCCGTGCGCCTGGCCCGCGACGTGTTCGGCGCGGAGGTGACCGGCGGGCGGTACGGTCTGACCAGCCTGATGTTTTTCCATCCCGGCGCGACCCCGGAAAATCTGGCCGGCACCTATGCGGAACTGTGCTCTCTGCTGGCGCGGCGGCTGTTTCCCGAACGCGGCGAGGACGGCGGCGTGCTGGTCGCCGCCGGCATCGCCGGATACCCCTATCTTGATTTCCGCAAGGCGGATGTTCTGGAAAACAGCCGCAAGGCCCTGGAATACGGCATGCTGCTGCCGTCCCCGCACGTGGGGGTTTTCGATTCCCTGGCCATTACCATCAGCGCGGACAAACGCTTCAGCCAGGGCGACGCCCTGGGGGCCATGACCGAATACCGGCAGGCCCTGCTGGCCGACGAGAAAAACGCTCTGGCCTGGAATTCGCTGGGCGTGTGCCTTGCCCATCTGGGCCGGCATGCCGAGGCCAGAGGCTACTTCGACAAAGCGCTTGCTTCCCGTCCCAAAGACAGCATGACTTTGTACAATATGGGCTACAGCTGCCAGTGCCTTGGCGAATTCAAGGAGGCGGGCCGCTGGTACGCGCGCTGCCTGAAGGAAAGCCCGGACCACATGTATGCCCTGGTGCGCCTGGGGCAGATGGCGGAAGCGGAACAGTCCCCGGCCAGAGCGCGCAAGCTGTACGCCAGGGCCGGAGCCGTTTCCGGCGGCGGGTCCCTGGCCCTGCGCCATCTGGCGGGCCTGGCTTCGAAAGCCGGCAAGGCGGACGAAGCGCGCGAACATCTGCACGAGGCGTTGTCCCTTGATCCCCAGAACGCCGCGGCCCTGTCCATGCTGGCGGGGCTGTACCTGGACGGCGGCGAGGATGCGTCCGTGGCCGAGGCCCTGGCCCGGCAAAGCGTGGCCCTGCGCCCGGGCAGAAAAGCCGGATGGCTGGTTCTGGCCCGGGCCCTGGAAGCCGCCGGCCGCCGCGACGCCGCCCGCGAAGCGCTGTTGCGCGCCGGGGAGTTGTGACTGAAGAGGAGCGGCGAAAGCGGGGTTCTGCCCCGCATCCGCAAAGGGGCCGAGCCCCGTGACCCCGGAACGGGGGACAAGGACTTCATATGTGCATGCGCCACGCACCGTTCGCCATTGTTCTGACCGTTGCCCTGGCTTGGGCCGGATTTTTCGCCGACGCGCGGGCCATGGGGCCGCGCGCTCCGGAATCGGGCGGGAAAAACGCCACCGCCGGCGCGGCGGAAACCGGCGCCCGCCCGGCCATGCCCCCCACGCCCGTGCGGGCCCAGGCCGTGATCAAGGGCGATTTTCCCGTGTATTTTTACGGCCTGGGCACGGTGACCGCCATGAACACGGTTACCGTGCGCAGCCGGGTGGACGGCCAGCTGATGCGCCTTGCCTTTGCCGAAGGGCAGCACGTCAGGGAAGGGGATCTGCTGGCGGAAATCGACAGCCGGCCCTACCAGGCCCAGTTGGCCCAGTACGAGGGGCAGATGCTGCGCGATCAGGCCCTGCTGCGCAACGCGAAGCAGGACCTGGCCCGGTACAGGATACTGCTGCCGCAGGATTCGGCGTCCCCCCAGCAGGTGGACGCTCAGGAATCCCTGGTCCGCCAGTACGAAGGGGTCGTCAAAATAGACCAGGCCCAGATCGACGCCGTGCGCCTGAATCTGACCTACTGCCGCATCACCGCGCCCATTTCCGGCCGCCTGGGTCTGAAACTGGTGGATGTGGGCAACATGGTGCGCGCGTCCGATGCCACGGGCCTGGTGGTCATCACCCAGGTGAAGCCCATTACCGTGCTGTTCACGATTACGGAAAACCAGCTGCCCGTCATTCTGGCGGAAATGGGGAAGGGTAAACCCCTGACCGTGGAGGCGTGGGACCGGACCCAGACCCGCAAACTGGCCACAGGCGAACTGATGACCGTGGACAACCAGATCGACACGGCCACCGGCACCATCAAGCTGAAAGCCCGGTTCGACAACGAGGATGATTCCCTGTTCCCCAACCAGTTCGTCAACGCCCGGATCCTGGCCACCACCATCAGGGACGCGGTTCTGGCCCCCACCCCGGCCGTGCAGCGCGGCAACGACGGGGTGTACGTCTACTCCGTGACCGGGGAAGGCATCGTGCGCCTGCGCCGGGTGGAACCCGCCGAAGCCGGCGATGCGTACACGGTCATTCGCGGCGGGGTGCAGCCCGGCGAAATGCTGGTCATTGACGGCCTGGACCGTCTGCGCGACGGCGTCCCGGTGGTCATCACCCCGGCGGGCGCCTTGCCCGCCGGTCCGGGGGCCTCTCAGGGCGCGGCGCGGGCCGGGAAGGGCCCCGCGAAGCCGGGCACGGAAAACAGCCCGGCCGCAAACCGCTCCGCCGGCCCCCGCTGAGGGTGACCCGTGAACCCCTCGCGCCTGTTCATCCTCCGGCCCATCGCCACCTCGCTGCTCATGGTGGCGCTGTTTCTTTCGGGCGTTGTGGCGTACCGCTTTCTGCCCATTTCCGCTCTGCCGGAAATCGACTATCCCACCATGCAGGTTCTGACCCTGTATCCCGGTGCCAGCCCGGAGGTCATGGCTTCCAGCGTCACCGCGCCGCTGGAGCGCCAGTTCGGCCAGATGCCGGGCCTGAGCCAGATGACCTCCGTCAGTTCCGGCGGGGCTTCGGTCATCACCCTGCAGTTCAGCCTGGAGATGAGCCTGGACGTTGCGGAACAGGAAGTGCAGGCCGCCATCAACGCGGCCAACAACCTGCTGCCCGGCGATCTGCCCACGTCCCCGGTATACAGCAAGGTCAACCCGGCGGATCCGCCCATTCTGACCCTGGCCGTCACCAGCCGGACCCTGCCCATGCCCAGGGTGGCGGATTTTGTGGATACGCGCCTGGCCCAGAAAATTTCCCAGATTTCCGGCGTGGGTCTGGTGACCCTTTCCGGCGGCCAGCGGCCGGCCGTGCGGGTGAGAGTCAACCCCAAGGCCCTGGCGGCCTACGGCTTCAGCATGGAAGACGCCAGAACCGCCATCGCCAACGCCAACGTCAACCTGCCCAAGGGCAGCTTTGACGGGCCCCTGCGGGCTTCCACCATGGATGCCAACGACCAGTTGCGCGATCCGGGCGAATATCTGGATCTGATCCTGGGCTATCGCAAGGGCGCGGCCGTCCGCCTGCGGGACGTGGCCAGAGCCGTGGACGACGCGGAAAACGTCCGCCTGCGCGCCTGGGCGGGCCGCGAACAGGCCATTATCGTCAATATCCAGCGCCAGCCGGGGGCCAACGTCATCGCCGTGGCCGACCGGGTCAAGGAACTTCTGCCCAAACTTCAGGCGTCGCTTCCCGGTTCCATATCCGTCGGCATCCTGACCGACAGAACGGCCACCATCCGCGCTTCCGTCCACGACGTGGAACTGGAACTGATTCTGGCCGTGATGCTGGTGGCCTTTGTGACCTTTCTCTTTCTGCACAACCTGCCCGCGACCTTCATCCCCACCGTGGCCGTGCCCCTGTCTCTGGTCGGCACCTTCGGGGTCATGTATCTGGCCGGTTTTTCCCTGAACAACCTGACCCTGATGGCCCTGGCCATCGCCACGGGATTCGTGGTGGACGACGCCATCGTGGTCATCGAGAACATCAGCCGCTACCGGGAAATGGGCGAAACGCCCCTGGACGCGGCGCTGCACGGCGCGGGGCAGATCGGGTTCACCATCATTTCCCTGACCTTTTCCCTGGTGGCGGTGCTGATCCCGCTGCTGTTCATGGAAGACGTGGTGGGCCGGCTGTTCCGCGAATTCGCCGTGACCCTGGCGGTGTCCATCCTGCTGTCCGCCGTCATATCCCTGACCCTGACGCCCATGATGTGCGCCTATATTCTGCGCCGCAAGGAGGACGAGCGGCCCGGCCGTCTGGAAATCGTGCTGACCCGTTTTTTCGACGCCGTGATCGCCCGTTACGACCGGGCGCTCGTCGTGGTTTTCCGCCACCAGGGCCTGACCCTGCTGGTCACCGCGGCGACCCTGGCCTTGTCCGCCTTTTTGTACGTCATTGTGCCCAAGGGCTTTATCCCCGTGCAGGATACCGGCGTCATCCAGGGCATCAGCGAAGCCTCGCAGAGCATTTCCTTCGAGGCCATGGCCGAGCGCCAGCGGGTTTTGGCGGATATGGTTCTGCAGGATCCGGACGTGGCGGGCCTGTCGTCCTTCATCGGGGTGGACGGGGTGCACACCACTTTGAACAGCGGCCGCATGCTGATCACCCTGAAATCTCTGGAAGAGCGCGGCGACAAGGCCCCGGCCATCATCGCCCGGCTGCGGGAAAAGCTGGCCGCCGTGCCCGGCATCACGCTGTACATGCAGCCGGTGCAGGATCTGACCATAGAGGACCGGGTCAGCCGGTCGCAATACCAGTTCACCCTGGAAGCGGTGAACCAGGATGAGCTGGACGAGTGGACCCCGAAACTGCTTTCCCGTCTGGCCCATAACCCGCTGATCAACGGAGCGGCCGGGGATTTGCAGAACAGGGGCCGTCAGGCCTATATCGACGTGGACCGCGACAGCGCGTCCCGCATGGGCATCGCCATCGCGGACGTGGACAACGCGCTGTACAACGCCTTTGGCCAGCGCCAGATATCCACCATCTTCACCCAGTCCAACCAGTACCGGGTGGTGCTGGAGGTGGAGAAGGAGTTCAGTTACGGCCTGCGGGCTCTGGACGGCATTTATGTGCCGGGGGCGAACGGCAGGCAGGTGCCCCTGGTCGGCATCGCGAAAATCAGCGAACGGCCGGCTTTGCTGGCCATAAACCGCCAGGGGCAGTTCCCGGCGGTCACGGTTTCCTTCAACGTCAGCCACGGCGCGTCCCTGGGCGCGGCGGTGGCCTCCATCCGCGAGGCGGCGAAGGAAATAGGCCTGCCCGAATCGGTGCAGATCGGTTTCCAGGGTGCGGCCAGGGCCTTCGAGGCGTCATTGGCCAACGAACTGTGGCTGATCCTGGCGGCGGTGGTGGCCGTGTATATCGTGCTGGGCGTGCTGTACGAAAGCTACATCCACCCGGTGACCATCCTGTCCACCCTGCCGTCGGCCGGGGTGGGGGCGCTGCTGGCCCTGCTGCTCTGCGACATGCCGCTGGACGTGGTTTCCATTATCGGGCTCATCCTGCTGATCGGCATCGTCAAAAAAAACGCCATCATGATGATCGACTTCGCCCTGGACGCCGAACGCACCGAGGGCAAAACCCCGCTGGAGGCCATCCACCAGGCCTGTCTGCTGCGCTTCCGGCCCATCATCATGACCACCCTGGCCGCCCTGTTCGGCGCGCTGCCTCTGATGCTGGGCGCGGGCATGGGGTCCGAACTGCGCAATCCGCTGGGCATCACCATGGTCGGCGGGCTTCTGGTCAGCCAGGTGCTGACGCTGTTCACCACGCCCATCATCTATCTGTACTTCGACCGCCTGGGCCGTTTCGTGCGCCGGCGTTCGACGCACCATTCCGAAGAAGTCTGAGGGCTGCTCCCGGCACCCGCCGTCGGCAAAGCGCCGCCTTGTGCCAGGGGCCGCCTTCGCGCCGGGCCCGCGGCCGCGTGGCAACCAGTTGCCGAAGAAAACTTTGCCACCATCAGTCCCGGAACTTTGATTGACTTGTTCCGCATTCGGTCTATTGTATATTTTCTGGAAAACTTTCTGCCTTGCCCCGCGGACCCCGGTTCCGTCGGGGAAAAGGCGAAGGAGCGGAACATGCAGCAGTTATTCCGGCATATTCTGGTCACGGCGCTGGCCGCTGTGCTGGTTTTTCCGCCCGGGCTCGCCCTGGCGGCGGAACAGGCGCCCGCCCCCGGCGACGTTGCGGCGCCGAAGCTGTCTTCGGCCCAGTTGGAGCAACTGGCGGCTCCCGTGGCATTATACCCCGATTCGTTGCTGGCACAGGTGCTGATGGCTTCCACCTATCCTCTGGAAGTGGTGGATGCCGCGCGCTGGGTCAAAGCCAACCCCAAGCTCAAGGGCCAGGCCCTTGACGCGGCCGTGCAGAAACAATCCTGGGACCCCAGCGTCAAGTCGCTGGTGAAGTTTCCCCAGGTTCTGCAGATGATGGATGAAAAGCTGGACTGGACGGAAAAACTGGGCAACGCCTTTCTGGCCCAGCCCCAGGACGTAATGGACGCGACCCAGCGCCTGCGCGCCAAGGCCGTGGCCGAGGGGCACCTGAAGTCGAGCAAGCAGCAGACCGTCAAGGTGGAAACGGCCCCGGGGTCTTCCTCCAAAATCATCGTGGTCCAGCCGGCGCAGCCGGATGTGGTGTACGTGCCCTCGTATAATCCCACGGTGGTTTACGGCCCCTGGCCGTATCCGGCCTATCCGCCTTACGCCTGGTACCCTCCGGGATATGTGGCCGGAGCGGCGGTGCTGTCTTTCGGGGTGGGTGTGGCGGTAGGCTCTTCCCTGTGGGGATATCCCGATTGGCATCACGGTGACGTGGACATCGACGTGAACAACTACGCCCACTTTAACGGCGGCCATCCGCCGCCGCCTCCCCCGCCGCCGCCTCACGGCGGCGGGCAGACTCCCGCCGGAACGCGCCCGGGCAGCGACGTCTGGAGCCACAATCCGGCGCACCGCGGCAATGTTCCGTACGGTACCCCCGACGTGGCCCGGCGCTTCCAGCGGCCGGCCCAGGGCGGCATATCGCCGGCCCAGCAGCGGATCAACGCGCGTGAAGCCTTTCGCGGCCGGACCGGAATAACCCCCGGCGGCGCCGGCGCGGCGGGCATGCCCGGCCATTTCGGCGGTGGCGGTTCGCGTTTCGGCGCGGGCGTACAGCATGCCCCCGGCGGCGGTACGGGCATGCCCGGCCATCTCGGCGGTGACGGTTCGCGTTTCGGCGCGGGCGTACAGCATGCCCCCGGCGGCGGCGTGCGGCAGCCGGACGCCGCGCCCCGCCAGTTTCAGGGCCGTACCGGCGACAGGGGCAGCATCTTTCAGGGCGCGGGCGCGGGCGGCGCGCACCGTGATTTCCAGCGCGGCATGCAGAGCCGGCAGATCATGCACGCCAATCCTGGCGGCGGCTTCGGCGGCTTCCACGGCGGCTTCCGGCGCTGAACAAGGAGACGGAGATGGACAGATCAACCTGCTGTAAAAGTGCGTTTTTTTTCCTGCTGCTGCTTCCGGCGCTGCTCATCGGACCGGATGCCGGGGCCGCCGCCGGAAAAACGCGGTCGTACGACAGCCCGGAAGCCGCGGCCGCGGATCTTGCGGCGGCCGCGAAAATGAACGATGTCGCGGCGCTGTCCGCGATTTTGGGACCGGCGGCCAAGAATATCCTTGAATCCGGCGATCCGGTGGCCGACGCCGCCGACCGGGCGACTTTTGCCGCCGCGTACGCGGAGCGGCATGCCCTGTCGCCCGCGAACGCCCAAAAGGACCGCTATTTTCTGGAGATCGGCCGCCAGTCCTGGCCTTTTCCCGCGCCCCTGACCCGCGACGCCAAAAGCGGCCGCTGGGCTTTTGACGGCAAGGAGGGGGTCAGCGCGCTGCTTGCCCGCCGCATAGGGCACAACGAACTGTCGGCCATGCAGGTCTGCCGCGCCTTTGCCGACGCGCAGCACGAATACTGGCGGATGAACCCTGAAATGGCCCCGGCCCCGCATTATGCCGCGCGGGTGGGCAGCACGCCCGGAAAACGCGACGGCCTGTACTGGAAAGACGGCCCCGAAAGCCCACTGGGCCTGCTGGTGGCCGCCGCGGCAATCGACGGGTATGCTCCGCCGGATCCGGGCAATGCCAGACCCTATTTCGGCTACCGCTACCGCATCCTGACCGGCCAGGGGAAAAATGCCCCCGGCGGCGCGCTGGATTATATGGAGAACGGGAACATGCGGCGCGGTTTTGCTCTGCTGGCCTGGCCGGACCGGTACGGCGTTTCCGGGGTCATGACCTTCATGATCAACCAGGATGGCGTTGTGTACGAGAAGAACCTCGGCAAAAAGACCGCCGCCGCCGCGCAGCGGATCACCCGTTTCGATCCGGACAAGACCTGGCGCCGGGCTGAAGGCCAGTAGAACCGTCCGGGGAGGCTCCTCCCCGGGGGGGCATGGTGCGCAAGTCTATTCGGCCACGACGAAATTGCCGGGATATTCGCTTTTCAGGCCGTCGGCGGCGTTTTGGGCTGCCACCAGGCCGGGATAGGGTCCGATCTGCACCCGCCAGAAATTGATGGCGGGCGCGTGCACCACGCGGGCGGAACGGCTGCTCCGCTGGATTTTCACCGCCAGGTTGTGGGCGTTGCTCTTCTGGGCGAACGCCCCGACCTGGACGAAGAACTTGCCGGCAATATCGCCGTCTTTCAAACCTTTCACCGCTCCGATGCTTTCGATGCGCACCCTGGCCGTGCCGGGGCCGATCATGCCGAGTTGCTGCGCGCCCGTGTATGTCAGGTCGATGATGCGGTCGCCCACGAAGGGGCCCCGGTCGTTGACCCGGACGATGATGGACTGGTTGCTGGAAAGATTGGTCACCTGCAGCCGGGTGCCGAAAGGCAGCAGTTTGTGGGCCGCCGTCATGGCATACATGTCGTAGCGTTCGCCGTTGGCCGTCTTTTTTCCGTGGAAATCCTTGCCGTACCAGGACGCGATGCCTTCCTCGCGGTATCCGTGGGCCGACAGCAGCGGGCGGTAGGTTTTGCCGCCGATGGTGTAGGGTTTTGTGCCTTTGGGGCCCGTATAGGGTTGTCTGGCGCCGTCATCAACGTGTTTTCCGGGGCATCCGGCAAGCAGGGAGAGCATCAGACAGGCGAGAAACGCGAGGGCCAGGCGGCGGAACACAAACCGAAAAACCGGTGCCGGCTGCGGTGAAAACCCCATCTAGTCCTCCTCTTTCCAGGCGCGCAGCTTCAGTTCCACAGAGGCCGCGCCATTGTACCGGTCGATGTACGGCGTATAGGCCAGCCGCACCAGCTTGCCCTTCATGGCCGGGGACAGGGCCGTATGCTCGCGCCAGGTTTTGGCGCGCAGGGTGACGCCTGTTTCCTCATGGGTGAACTCCGTCAGGTTCAGCCCGCCGTTGCGGTTCTGTACGGATTTGACCCGCACGGGAGGCGAGGCGAATACCGGTTCGGGATTGCCGGGACCGTACGGATGGAACAACTCCAGTTCCTTGAGGAAGGTAAAGTCGGCGGCCAGATCGAAAGGCAGGTCCGCGTCGATGGTCACCGCCGGGGGGGCGGGGTGGTTGCCCAGGGCCGCCAGGGCCAGGGCGTTGAAGCGCTCGGCAAAGGCGGGCAGATTTTCCGGGGCCAGGGTCACCCCGGCGGCCTGGCGGTGGCCGCCAAAGCCGATGAACAGGTCCGAACAGGACGACAGCGCCGCGTGCAGATCAAAGGTGGCGACGCTTCTGCCGGAACCTTTGACGGCGGACCTGTCGTCGCACAGCACCACGGCGGGCCGGTGCAGGTTTTCCACAATGCGCGAGGCCACGATGCCGATAATGCCGGGGTGCCAGTGCGGGGCGTGCAGAACAAGGCCCATGCGGCCTTCCCGGGCCTGTTTTTCGACCGGTTCCAGGGCTTCGGCCATGATCAGCTTTTCTTCTTCGCGCCGGGCCAGATTCAGGCTGTCCAGCCGGGCGGCCAGCCGCGCCGCCTCGTCCCGGTCCCGGGTCAGCATCAGTTGCAGGGCGGTTTCGCTCTGACCCAGGCGACCGGCGGCATTGATGCGCGGGGCCAGCATGTACACGATCTGGCCCGCTTCCAGGCTGGCCGCCGGGGCCTGGTTGCAGACGCTTTTCAGGGCGGCGACGCCGGGCCGGCTGCCCGAGGCCAGAACCAGCATGCCGTTCTTGACCAGAACCCTGTTCTGCCCCGTCAGGTCCACCACGTCGGCCAGCGTACCCAGGGCGACCAGATCCAGATAGGTCCGCATGTCCGCTTTCCGGCCTTTGCTGCCGGCCAGGATCGTGTTCAGGGCGGCCATCAGCAGGAAAGCCACGCCCACTCCGGCCAGGGCCGGACAGGGGCAGGGCGCCAGACGGGGGTTGCATACCGCGTTGGCGGGAGGCAGGGTTTCGGCGGGCAGGTGGTGGTCGCTGATCACTACGTCCATGCCCAGTTCCCGTGCGCGGGTGATGGCTTCCACATCGGTGATGCCGCAGTCCACGGTCAGCAGCAAAGAGGCGCCTTCCTCCGCGAAGCGCTCAATGGCGGCGGCGGAAAGCCCGTACCCGTCCGTCAGCCGGCTGGGTATGTGGTGGCGGGCCAGATAGCCGTGGAACGCCAGAAAATCCTTGACCAAAGCGGTGGCCGTGATGCCGTCCACATCGTAGTCGCCCCAGATCAGCAGGGTGCGGCCGCGCATCAGCCCGTCGGCCAGGACGCGCGCGCCATGTTCAAAGTCGGGCCATTCGGTGAGCGGGGCGAGATGGCGCAGATTGGGGGAAAGGAACAGGGACATGTCTTCCAGGGTGCACAAGCCGCGCTGCCAGAGCAGGGCCGCGAACGAAGGGGATATTTCCAGGCGGGCGGCGAAATCCCGCAGCAGATCCGGGTCGGGCGCCGGGCCGGTATGGCGGGGAAACCATGTGTTCATATTTTTTCCGTAAGCCAGGCGGGCATGCCGTGCGCCTGTCGCAAATCAAAAGCGGCCGCAAGCGCCGCCCGGACCTCCGCCGGGTCGCAGCCCGAAGGCAGCAACGACGCGACGGCGGCGGGCAGGCCGCAATCGTCCTTTTCCGCATCCAGCGCGTTGTCGGCGGCCAGAATATTGGCCGCGGCCAGCAGGCGCGCGCCGTGCGCGTGATCTTCGGCGGCCAGATGCGGCGCGTGATGCCAGCTTACCGGTTCCGTCAGCCGGTCCGGAATCTGCCAGAATGAAAGCAGGCGCGCGCCCGTAACGGAATGGTCCAGGCCCCAGTATGCGTCCTCCGCCTGAAAAAAGGGAATGCTTTCCCTGGCCGCCAGATCGGCGATGGCCTGCCAGTCCTCGGGGCAGCGCGCGGCGACAAGGACTTTGCCGAGGTCGTGCAGCAGCCCCGCGGCGTACAGATCTTCCGGCCCGGCGGCCCGTTTTCCGGTCCCGCACTGCTGGGTGGCGCGGCCCAGCGCGCGGGCGATGCCGGCGGTTCGCACATGGTGTTCCCACAGCGCGCGCATGGGAAAGGCCGGGGGCAGTTTCATCCCTTTGGCCATGCCGGAAATTCCCAGGCCGAGGATGATGGCGCGCACCTCGTTGAGTCCCAATATTTGAATGGCGCGGGTCAGGGAGGAAATTTCCGAACGCAGGCCGTAATAGGCCGAATTGGCGAGGCGCAGCACCTGGGCGGCAAGGCCCTGGCTGCGGTTGACCAGGTCCGCGACAGCGCTGACGGGCGTGTCCGAATCCGCTGCCGTGCCGGCGAACAGTTCCGGCAGCAGGGTCGGCTCATAGGGCAGGCGCGGCGGATCGCCGAGCAGCGATTCCAGAAACGCCTGGGCCTTCGCGTGCCGGGCCGTCATGGATCGTCCCCGGTTCCGCCGCTTTCGGGGGCGGCCGGCGCGGGATCGCGGGGGAGCGTCTGGGGCGCGGCGGCCTGGGCGGTTTTGGCTTGCTGCAACGCCGCGGCGGCCTGGTTTTTTTTCGCGTCCGGGACCAGCCTTTTGGATACCAGCCACATCAGGAACTGGACCAGGGTCGGGTGCGCGGGGTTGATCTCAAGGCCGCGCAGGAGCGAATCCAGGCAGGCGTTGATATCCTTTTTTTCCAGATGGGCTCTGGCCAGGTTGTAACGCAGGTTCTCGTCCTGCGCGGAAAGTTCCAGGGCGCGGGTGTAGTAGGAAATGCTCTGGTCGTACATGCGGTTTTTGCGCAGATTGATGCCGAAATCGTTGAACAGGTGCTTGTGTTCCGGTTCGAACGTGCCTTCCAGCCTGACCAGGCGGGTCAGGATGTCTTCCGCCTTGCTGTTCTCCCCGCGTTCCAGATAGGTAAGGCCCAGGCCGAAGTTGGCGCGGATGTTTTCCTCGTCAACGCGCAGGGCGTTGCCGTACTCCATCTCCGCGCTGTAGTATTCCTTGTTGGTCCGGTGCCGGTCGGCGCGGGCGATGGTCTTGTTGATTTCCTTGATTTTGGGGAAAACGTTGGAGACGTAAAATTCCACTTCCGGCGCGAAGGCTTTGAGAAATTCCTCTCTGGGCACGTGTTTTTTCGGACCGGAAGGGATGTAGTTCACATTCAGGGGCTGCACCTCGACATCGCCCCCGGGCAGTTCCGTGGCGTACCAGTATGCTTTCTGGATGGTTTTGCGCGTGGTGGTGCCGGTGCCCACCTTGCGCACTTCCTGGCTGGAAAAGACCCCCTGAATGCCCTGCGCTTTTTTTTCAGCCTGTTCTTCCGACATGGCGTATCCTCTGCGTCAGTACCGAGTATAGCAAAAACAAGACCCGGCGGCTATGGCCGCATATTTGCGGCGGCTTCCCGGGCCGCCGCGGCCGGATCGGCCGCGCGGGTCAGGGGCCGCCCGATGACCAGAAAGTCGGCGCCGGCTGATGCCGCCTCGCCGGGGGTCATGACCCGGCGCTGGTCATCGGCCTTTTCTCCCGCCAGGCGTATGCCGGGGCACAGGCAAAGAAAATTTCCGCCCGTGGCGGTTTTTACCGCGGCGGCCTCAAGGCCCGAGCAGACCACGCCGGACAGGCCCCAGCGCCTGGCTTGCAGGGCTTTGGCGGCGACGGCTTCCGTCACCTGCGCTTCCGAGGCGAATCCGGCCTCGGCCGGACTGGCGCTGGTCAGGATGGTGACGGCGAACAGCAGCATGCCCGATCCGGATTCTTCCCGGCCCTGCAGGGCGGCGGCGGCCATGCGTTCCCCCCCGGCGTGGTGGAGCGTGGCCAGGTCCACCCCCAGACCGGCGGCGCTGCGCACGGCCCCGCGCACCGTGTTGGGGATGTCGTGGAATTTGAGATCCAGAAAAACCTTGAAATCCATGTCTTTCAGGGCGGCGATGACGGAGGGGCCCTCGGCCGTGAACAGTTCGAGTCCGACCTTGGCCCAGGGCACGATGCCGCGCAATTTTGCAGCCATGTCCAGGGCTTCGGCGCCGCGCTGAAAGTCCAGAGCCACGATGATTTCGGGGGTGCCGGGTCCGCGCGTCACGGCCACTCCCGCAGCAGGGCGTTGACGAATTCGGCGCGCCGGGCAGGGGCCAGACAGGCGGCCCGGTATGCCGCGACAAGATCCGCATAGGCGGATTCCAGATCGTCGTTGATGATCCAGATGTCGAACCAGTTGGCCTGGGCCAGTTCTTTCCGGGCGTTGGCCATGCGTTTGGCGATGGTTTCCTCCGTTTCCGACCCGCGCCCGCGCAGGCGTTTTTCCAGGGCCTGCTTCGAAGGGGGCAGCAGGAAGACGAAGAAGGCCTGGGGCAGCGTGCTTTTCAACTGCGCCGCGCCCTGCACGTCGATGTCGAACAAAGTGTCCCGGCCCTGGGCCAGCGTGTCGCAGGTGGCTTTGAGCGGCGTGCCGTAGCAGTTGCCGTGCACTTCGGCCCATTCGGCGAAGTGGCCGTTTTCGCGCAGGGCGTGGAAGGCGTCCGGAGACAGGAAATGATAATCCCGGCCGTCGATTTCGCCGGGCCGGGGCGGCCGGGTGGTGCAGGAAACGGAAAACGAGATGCGGGGAAATTCGGCCACCAGCCGGTGGGACAGGGTGGTCTTGCCCGTGCCCGAAGGAGCGCACAGCACCAGGGCCACCCCCTGGCGATCGTCGGCTGCGTTCATTTGTCTTCCTCCTGCAGGGCGCGCTGGCCGATGGTTTCCGCCTGCACGGCGGACAGGATGACGTGGTTGGAATCGGTCACGATGATGGACCGGGTTTTGCGGCCCTGGGTGGCGTCGATCAGCCGCCCGGCTTCCCTGGCGTCTTCGCGCAGGCGGCGCATGGGGGCGGAAGCGGGGTTGATGACCGCCACCACCCGCGAGGCCAGAATCAGGTTGCCGAATCCGATGTTGAGCAGTTTTTCCTGGCGGGCCACGGGTTACTCCAGATTCTGCACCTGTTCGCGGCATTTTTCGAGTTCGTTCTTGAAATCCACCACCAGGCGGGAGATCGGCGAACTCTGGATCTTGTTGCCGCAGGTGTTTATTTCGCGGAACGTCTCCTGCAAAGTGAAATCAAGACGTCTGCCGGAATCCTCTCCGGATGCGAGCAGTTCGCGCATGCGGTCCAGATGCGCGGCCAGCCGGGTGATTTCTTCGCTGACATCCAGTTTGTCGGCCAGCAGGGTGATTTCCTGCAGAAAGCGGCCTTCCTCCAGATTCTGGCCGTGCTGTTCAAGCACTTCATTCAGGCGCTCGCGCACGGCGGCGAAGCGTTCCTCCTTGATCACCGGGGCCTGGCCGGCGATGACGTCCAGCCATTCCTCCATGCGCAGCAGCCGGGTCAGGATGTCTTTTTCCAGAGCCTTGGCTTCGGCGTGGCGCGATTCGTTCCAATCCGCCAGGGCGGCGGCCAGGCCCGCTTCCAGGCTGACCACGAAATCCTCGTCCATTTCGTCCAGGCCTTCGTCCCACAGCGAAGCCATGCCCAGCAGCCGGTTGTAGTCCGGCAGATACGCATCCCCCCGGTCGGCCGCAAAGGCGGCCAGGGCGTCGAGCATGCCTGACGCCGCTTCCGCGTTGAACTGCGGGGCGGAGCCGCCGCCCGCATGAAACTGCAGGCGCAGGGTGATTTCCGCCCGGCCGCGCGAGGCGTGCTTTTTGACGACTTTTTCCAGCCGTCCTTCCAGGGCGCGCAAAGACAGGGGCAGCCGCCAGCGGATGTCCAGAAAGCGGTTGTTGACGCTGCGCACTTCCCAGGTCTGGGTCCAGTCGTCCTCTTCCAGAAAGCAGCGGCCGAAGCCGGTCATACTGTGCAGCATGCTGTCCTCAAAAGCGGGGCTTTGTCCCGCGCCCGCAAGGGGGGTGTGGCAGTTCCGACATGGGGGTGACTCCCGCCATGATATGCCAGATGGGCGCGGAAGTCATCCCTCTTTAGCGCAGGCCCCGCTGCCGGAGTCCCGCGGCAAGGATCCGGGGGCAAACCGTCGCGCAAGGGGGCAGCCGCGAAAGCGCTCCGCTTCGGCATGGCGCGCCGGCAATCAGACGTTGTAAAAAACTTCGTTGTACCGTAACGGTTATGGAACGATTTCGCCATGGAATTCCGGCAGGGTGGCGATGCGGTGTGTCGTTCGGCCGGGCTTGAAGGAGAGCAGCGTGTCAGCTATCCGCCTTGAACAGGTCAGCAAGCATTGGGACGCCATCCGAGCGGTGGAAAATATTTCGTTTTCGGTGGACGAGGGAACGCTGCTTGTGCTGCTGGGTCCGTCCGGCTGCGGCAAATCCACCACGTTGCGCCTTGTCGCGGGGCTGGAAGTCGTCACTTCCGGCCGCATTTTCATCGGCGACCGCGACGTAACCCACCTGCCCCCGGCCCAGCGCCGGCTGTCCATGGTGTTTCAGTCCTATGCCCTGTTCCCCCACCTCACGGTCCGGGAGAATATTCTGTTCGGCCTGAAAGTGCGCAAAGTGCCGCCCGGCGACCAGCAACGCCGTCTGGACAAGGCCGTGGACATTCTCGGCCTGCAGGGACTGCTTGAGCGCAAGCCCGCCGCCCTTTCCGGCGGGCAGCAGCAGCGCGTGGCCCTGGGCCGGGCTCTGGTGGCCGAAGCCTCCGTCTGCCTGATGGACGAGCCCCTTTCCAATCTCGACGCCAAGCTCCGCCAGGAAATGCGCCGTGAGATCCGCGCCTTGCAGCAGAAACTGGGCATGACCATGGTCTATGTGACCCATGACCAGACGGAAGCCATGAGCATGGCGGACACCATCATTTTGATGGAAAAGGGCCGCATCGTGCAGAACGCCGCCCCGGCGGCCATTTACGCCGAACCGGCCACGATTTTCGCGGGAGGGTTTATCGGAACCCCGCCCATGAACATGCTGGACCTGGAAGCCGGGGAACGGGGCGTCCTGGTGGCCGGCAGCCCCTCGGCCTGCGTGGCCCAGGCTGCTTCGCCGGAATATGTGCTGGGCATCCGGCCCGAGCATATCCGCATTGTGCCCCCGGGCGCCAAAGGCGGGTGGGAAGCCGTGGTCCGGAACATCGAGTACCTGGGGTCGGTTTCCGTGCTGACCTGCCGCGTGGGCGAAGGGCGCGGCCAGGACCTGGCGGTGGTGATGGAAGGCAGGCCCGGCTATGGGGCCGGCTCTCCCGTCACCCTGCATTGTCCCCCCGAACATCTGCATTTTTTTGAAGCTTCCACGGGAAAGCGCAGTCCCGTAACCTGCCCGGGGCCATGATGACACGGGCGTAACGCAGAATACCCGACCCGACTTTTGGACCGCAACATTATGAAGGAGACCGTTATGACCGCGCTGCGAAAGAGTATGCTGCTTCTGGCCGTTCTGTTGTTTTCCGCGTTTCCGGCCTTTGCCGCCCAGACCAACCTGACCTTCTATTTCCCCGTGTCCGTGGGCGGGCCCATCACCAAGCTCGTGGAGGGCATGACCGCCGACTTTATGAAAGAAAATCCGGACATCAAAGTCTCGCCGGTTTACGCGGGCAACTACCGCGACACCATAACCAAGGCCCTGACCGCCCTGCGCGGGGGCGAGCCCCCGCACATCGCCGTGCTGCTGTCCACGGACATGTTCACCCTGATCGACGAAGGCGCGGTGATCCCTTACGACGACGTGCTGAGCAAGCAGGAAATGGCCTTTACCAAGGAATATTTCCCCGGCTTCATGCGGAACAGCCAGACCGGCGGCAAAACCTGGGGCGTTCCCTTCCAGCGTTCCACCATCGTCATGTACTGGAACAAGGAAATGTTCAAGGAAGCCGGGCTGGACCCGGAAAAAGGCCCCAAAACCTGGGCCGAACTGGTTGAAATGGGCCGGAAGCTGACCAAAAAGGACGCCTCCGGCAACGTGACCCAGTGGGGCGTGGCCATCCCCACCACCGGGTACGCGTACTGGATGTTCCAGGCCCTGGCCATCCAGAACGGCATCGAACTGATGAACGAGGCCGGCAACGAGGTGTATTTCAACAAGCCCAAGGCCGTCGAAGCGCTGCAGTTCCTTGTGGATCTGGCGTACAAGCACGGGGTTTCCCCCAAGGGCACCATTGACTGGTCCACCACGCCCAGAGACTTTTTTGAGCGCAAGACCGCCATCATGTGGACGACCACCGGCAATTTGACCAACGTGCGCACCAACGCGAAATTCCCCTTCGGCGTGGGCATGCTGCCGGCCAGCGCCCGGCTGGGCTCGCCCACCGGCGGCGGCAACTTCTACATTTTCAAAAAGACCACGCCGGAGGAACGGAAAGCCGCCGTGGCCTTCGCCCGCTGGATGACCACCCCCGAACGCGCCGCCCAGTGGGGCATCGACACCGGGTACGTGGCCGTGCGGCCCGACGCCTGGAAGACCCAGCGCATGGGAAAATACGTGGAAGGTTTTCCTTATGCCGCCGTGGCCCGCGACCAGTTGGCCCACGCCGTGCCCGAACTGTCCACCCACGAAAACCAGCGCGTGACCAAAGCGCTTGACGACGCCATCCAGGCTTCGGTCAACGGCAGTAAAAAGCCGGCCGACGCCCTGAGCGACGCCCAGAAGGAAGCCGAGCGCATCCTGCGCCGGTACAAGAAGTAACGGCAGTCCGGGGGAAGGCCCGCGCGGGTCTTCCCCTTTTGGCACCCCAAGGAACTTCGTATGCTGAAACCCGCGACCATGCGTCAGGTGAATGCGTGGCTGCTGCTGCTGCCGGCTTTTGCGCTGATCGTGACCTTTACGCATATTCCGGCGGTGGGGACATTCATCCACAGCTTTTTCTGGGACGCCCGCGGCGGCGGCGCGCCGGAGTTCGCCGGCCTGGAACATTACCGCTATCTGCTGGAAGACGAAGTGTTTTTCAAGTCCTTGAAAAACAACCTTGTTTTTGCCGCCTGCGGGATCCCCTGCTCCATGTCGCTGGCCATGCTCATGGCTTTTCTGGTCAATGCGAAGCTGCGGGGCCAGGCTTTTCTGCGCTTGTGCTATTTCGTGCCCACGGTGCTGCCCATGATCGCGGTGGCCAACATCTGGCTGTTCTTCTACACGCCCGATTACGGCCTGCTGGACCAGCTGCGCATCTTTTTCGGGGCCGGCAGCCGGATCAACTGGCTGGGCAGCGAAGACACGGCCCTGTTTTGCGTGATCACGGTCGCCGTCTGGAAAGATGCGGGATTCTTCATGATTTTCTATCTCGCGGCCCTGCAGCAGATACCGCCGTCCCTGGGGGAAGCGGCCATGCTGGAAGGCGCCTCGCGCCGGTATTACTACCGCCGGGTGGTGATTCCCCTGCTCATGCCCACCACGCTGTTCGTGCTGGTCAACGCCACCATCAACGCGTTCCGCATGGTGGACCATCTGTTCGTGCTGACCCAGGGCGGTCCCAACAACGCCAGTTCCCTGCTGCTCTATTATATTTATGAAACGAGCTTCAAATTCTGGGACACCGGATACGGGGCCACGCTGACCCTGGTGCTGCTGGCTTTTCTGGGCCTTGCCTCCATCGGCCAGTTCGGGTTTCTGGAAAAAAGGGTGCATTACAGATGAAAGAGCAGCCCAATTTGTATGACAGCCGGGGAATCTGGCGCGTTCTCGACACCACGGGGGCCTGGACCCTGGCCATTCTTTGGGCGCTGCCGCTTTTCTACGCGGTATGGACGGCTTTTCACCCTTCGGAATTTTCCACCCGCTTCAGCCCGACGGCGCCCCTGACCCTGGAAAATTTCGCCAAAGCCTGGGCCGCGGCGCCCTTTGCCCGGTATTTCGTGAACACGGTGCTGCTGGTGACCATCACCATAGCGGCCCAGCTGGTGCTGTGCACGCTGGCGGCCTATTCTTTCGCCCGCTATGACTTCAAGGGCAAAACCCTGGCCTTCGGCCTGATCCTGATGCAGCTGATGATCATGCCGGACGTGCTGGTGGTGGAAAACTACCGCACCATGGCCCTGATCGGCGTGCTCGATTCCACGCTGGCCATCAGCCTGCCCTACATGGCATCGGCGTTCGGCATCTTTCTGCTGCGCCAGACCTTCAAAAGCGTGCCCAAAGAACTGGAGGAGGCCGCGGCCGTGGAAGGCGCCGGAACCCTGCAGGTGCTCTGGCACGTATACGTGCCCCTGGCCAGACCCACCTATGTGGCGTACGCCCTGGTATCCGTCAGCTATCATTGGAACAACTTCCTCTGGCCCCTGATCGTGACCAATACCGTCAGTTCCCGGCCGCTGACCGTGGGACTGCAGGTGTTTTCAGCCACGGAACAGGGGGTGGACTGGGCCATCATCACCGCGGCCACGCTGATGACCTCCGGACCGCTGTTGATCGCGTTTCTGCTGTTTCAGCGCCAGTTCGTGCAGTCCTTCATGCGGGCGGGGATCAAGTAGCCGGCGGCCTTCGCGGGAAGTCGCGCGAAAAGCCTCAGGATGCCAGATCAAGGTCGTGCCCGGCGTAATGGGCGTAGGTCACCAGGATATGCGCCCGGAGCAGACGGCGCGCCGCGTTGGCGTCCTTTGCCGCCAGCGCGTCGATGACGGACCTGTGTTCGATGTGGGCCGGGGCCATGCGCACGTTTTTGTTTTCGCCGGTTATGGCCTTGGTGTAAAAACCGGCGAAGAAAAAGCTGTACAAACTCGAGCGGGAAAGCACTTCGCGGAAATAGCGGTACGTGTACGGGTCTTCGCTTTTGGCGGCAATGGCCAGGTGGAAGCGTTCGTTCACTTCCGCGTACAGGCTTCTGTTTTCGGTGCTGAAAATCGCTTTCTCCTGCTCGTTCAGGGCGTACAGCGCGTCGATGTCGGCGGCGGTGATGCGCCGGGCGGCAAGAAGCAGGGCGTGTTCTTCCAGAACAAGGCGCAGCCGGAAAACCGCCGCCATATCCTGAGGGGCCAGCGAGGGGATGCGATACCCCCGCCTGTTCTCATCCCGTTCCAGAAAACCGCAGGAAACCATCTGGGCCAGGGCTTCTCTGACCGGGGTCCGGCTCATGGACAGCTCTTCGGCCAGAATGGTTTCGTACAGCCTGTCGCCCGGCTTGTATACGTAGTTCACAACCAGGCGGCGTATTTCATTGGCCGCCTTGTCGACGGAAGCCTCTTGCCGTGCCATCGCTTTGCCTCTCCTGTTGCCGCGCGGCCTGCGCCTTTCTCCGGCCGGCCGGAAAAAGACGGAAGATGCCGTGCGGCCGAGGTTTTCCGGCAGATCGCGACCGCTCTTGACGGCATTCGTCATCAACGTATACATTAACGTATCCATTAATGCAAAACCATTTTCCGGCCGGCTCGGGCGGAACGGCCCGCGCCGCAGTCAATGCAACCATACAAACAGGGGTGTCGTCATGGATCTGGGTTTGACGGGCAAAGTTGTGGTCATCACGGGCGGGGCCTCGGGCATCGGCAAGTCCTGCGCCCTGGAATATCTGAAAGAGGGCTGCAAAGTGGTTGTCTGCGGCCGCGGCCAGGAACGGCTGAACGCTTTCGAGGCGGAATGCCGCGCCGCCGGCTTTACGGACGTGCTGGCCGTCCGGGCGGACGTCAGCATCCGGGATGACCAGGAAAAACTGCTGCGGCGGGCCGTGGAGCGTTTCGGCGCGCTCGACATCTGGCTCAACAACGCGGGCACGAATATCCGCAAAAAGCTGCTCGACGCCAGCATGGACGAATGGGACACGATCATGAACACCAACCTGCGCGCGACCTTTTCCTGCATTCAGCTTGCGGGCGGGTACATGAAGGACCACGGCGGCGGGGTCATCATCAACGCGTCCTCCTTCGCCTCGCGCATTCCCCTGGCGGGGACGGGCGTCTACGCGGCGTCCAAGTGGGGCGTCAATGCCCTGACCCAGGTGGCGGCCGCGGAACTGGCGCCGTACAACATCCGCGTGTTCGCCTATATCCCCGGCATCATCGTTACCGAAATGACGCGGGACCGCATCGAAGCCAACAAAAACGCCCTGCTGCAGCAGATTCCGCTGAACCGTCTGGGCGAAGCGGGGGATATGGCCCCGGCTCTCGTCATGTTGAGTTCGGGGAAAGCCGGGTACTTTACCGGCGTGACCATTGAAATCAGCGGGGGCAAATGCTGCGTGCAAAATCCCCTGTTCGGCTGGGAAACCGCATGACGCGGCACCGTTGCAACCATTAATTTCAGCAGGAAGATACGCATGAAAGCAGTCATCGCCACAACTTCTCCGGTGTTCGGCGCGGCGGGCCGGGTTGCCGAACGCATCGCGGCCAACGGTTGGGAATTCATCCGCTGCAGCGACAACACGCGCCCCGACGGGGGGCTCAGCGACCATCTGGACCGCGTGGACATTCTGGTGGTGGGCCTAGTGCCGGCCACCGCGGAAACCTTCGCCAACGGCCCGAAGCTGAAAGCCGTGCTCAAAAACGGGGTCGGGGTGGACAACATCGACATTCCGGCCGCCACGGCCAGAAAACTGCCGGTGTGCAACGCGCCCGGCGCCAACGCCAACGCCGTGGCCGAACTGGCCGTGGCCGGCATGCTGAATCTGGCCCGCCGCATCCCCATGGCCCATAAAATGGTTGTGGAGGGCGGCTGGCAGCGCACCGTGGGCACGGAAATCGCGGAAAAGACCCTGGGCATCGTGGGGTTTGGCAACATCGGCAAAGTGCTGGCCAAAAAAGCCATGGCCCTGGGCATGAAGGTCATCGCCTACGATCTGTATCCGGATGCGGCCTTTGCCGCCGCGAACGGGGTGGAGATGGCCGGCATGGACGACGTGCTGCGCCGTTCGGATTACGTGTCCCTGCACATTTTCGGGGGCAAGGACAACCTCAATCTGATCGACGCGCGGAAGCTGGCCCTGATGAAGCCCGACGCCTGCCTGCTGAATCTGGCGCGGGGCGAGGTGCTGGACCTGGACGCCCTGAACGCGGCCCTGGAAAAAGACGCCCTGCGCGGCGCGGCCATTGACGCCTATACCATCGAGCCGCCGGACCGCGGGCACCCGATTTTTTCCAACCCCAAGGTGGTGTTCACCCCCCACTGCGGCGCGGACACCAAAGAATCCTCCGAGCGGGTGGGGCTGATGGTCGTGGCCGACATCGAAAGCATCCTGGCGGGCAAAAAACCCGACCACGTGCTGAACCCGGAAGTGTACAAATAGGTTCCGGACAGCCCCGGCCTGCCGGCCGGGGCTGTCCCCGGACTGGTGACAACCCCCGCGCGTCCGGGGTTTGTCAAGGCGCGCCCGCTCCGGCGCGCACCGGCGGCAATGAATGCCGCCTGCGCCTGCGTAGCGGGCTGTTGCCAAAGAAGACTTCCCGTATTTTTCAGGCTCATTGCCCCGCAACCGGGGACGCGGAACGAAGGTTTCCTTCCGCAATCCCCGCTTTATCCGATAAGGAGAATGTGTATGAAAACGTTTTCTAAAGCGATGTGCGTTCTGGCCGTGTCCTGCCTTGTTCTGAGCGTGGCAGTTTCTGCCCGGGCGGCGGATTGGCCCAAAAGCACCATCAAGATCATCGTGCCCTATACGGCCGGAGGCGGCACGGACCTGATGTCCCGTTCCATCAGCACGGAACTGGCTAAAAAACTGGGCGTCTCCGTGGTCGTGGAAAACAACCCCGGCGGCGGCGGGGGCATAGCCATGGCTAAGCTGGCCCGGGCTAAAGCCGACGGGTATACGATTATCCTGACCACTGTGGGGGCGGCCACTCTGACTCCCAACAGTTCCGATGTGGGGTACACCAACAAGGAATTCGCGCCTCTCTGCCAGATCGCGGACGTGCCCAACGTGATCGCCGTGCACAAGGACAGCGGCATCAAAACCCTGGCCGAATATTTCAAAAAAGCCGAAGCGAAGCCGGGCAGCGTGAATTACGGAACGTCCGGCGCCGGGCTGACCCAGAACGTGCAGATGGAAGCGTTGCTGCTTGAAATGGGCAAACCCGGCCTGGTCACCCACGTGCCTTTCAACGGTGGATCGCAGGCCGCCGCCTCTCTGCTGGGCAAGCAGATCGACGCCTGCGTGACCATCGTCCCCGAAGTGCTGCCCAACATCCAGAACGGAACCTTCATCGGCCTGGCCATCACCTCGTCCAAACGGGACAAGGCCCTGCCCAACGTGCCGACGTTGAAGGAACTGGGGTACAAGATCGAAGGCGGGGTCTGGTACGGGTTCGCCGCCCCGGCCGCCGCCCCGGCCGCCGCGCGGAAGATTCTTGAAGAAGGCATCAAGGCCACGGTGGAATTGCCCGCGATACAGGAAGTGTTTACCAAGCTGGGCAATCCGGTGGAGTATCTGGACAGCGCGGCTTTCAAAGCCAAGTGGATGAAAAATTTTGATGAGAACAAGGCCGTTCTTGCCCGCATGGCCGGCAAGAAATAGCGCCTGTTTTTCCTTTCCCCGGTTCTGTTCCGGCCGTCCGGCAAGGGCGGCCGGAACAGGGCGGGTACGGCGCCGGGACGTCCCGGCGTCCGCCGCGAGGACATGCCCGATGAAAAGAACCGTTTCTCTGAGTTTTCTTGTTTCTCTGGCTTTTTTTGTTGTCAGCGTCGTGTGGCTGCGGCTGACCTTCGCGCTGCCGTTCAATTCGCCCGTGACCACCTTCGGCGGTCCGGCGACTTTTCCGGCCCTGGTTCTGGGCGTCATGGCGTCCCTTTCCTTCATCGTGACCGCGGCGGAATTCTGGAAAATGCTGCGGGAGACGGGCCTGAAAGATGGCATGCCCAAAGAGGACATCATCCGGATTGTCGGGCTGCTGTGCGTCATGGCCGTCTATGTGCTGGTCATTGAGGCCGCGGGCTACATTCCCGCGACAGTGGGCCTGGTTCTGGCGTCCCTGCTGCTTTTCGGCCAGCGGAACAAAGTGATTCTCGCGTCCGTATCGGTGTTGTTCCCCCTGGTCATTTTTCTGCTGTTTCAACAGGCGCTCGAAGTGCAGTTGCCGTGACGGGCGTCCGCGACAGGAAATCCGCAGGGTTTTCGGAAATATCGTTCTGCCGGGCCGGTGTCTGCCGCCCGGCCTGTTGCGGCGAGGGAATCCGCCGCGCGTAACCGGAGGTATTCGTGCCAGATCTTGCCGTTATTTTCTCCCCCGCCCACATCCTGTTCAATTTGATGGGCGTGGCCATCGGCATTGTTTTCGGGGCTCTGCCCGGCCTGACCGCCACCATGGGGGTGGCCATATTCCTGCCCTTCACTTTCGGCATGGAGGCCGTCACGGCTTTTGCCCTGCTGCTGGGCATCTATGTGGGCGGCATTTACGGCGGCTCCATCACTGCCATCCTGATCCGCACGCCGGGCACCCCCGCTTCCGCCGCCACGGTTCTTGACGGATATCCCCTGGCTCAGCAGGGGCAGGCTTTCGCCGCCCTTTCCGCCGCCACCATAGCGTCGTTCGTGGGCGGCATACTGAGCTGCGTGGTCCTGATCCTGCTTTCCCCGGTGCTGGCCAATTTCGCCCTGCAGTTCGGCCCGCCGGAGTATTTCGCGGTGGGCCTGTTCGGCCTGAGCATCGTGTCCAGCCTGTCCGCGGACAACATGCTCAAAGGCGTGCTGGCGGCCATGTTCGGGCTGATGCTGTCCACCATCGGCATGGATCCCATCACCGGAACCACCCGCTTCACCTTCGGCAACGTCAACATGATGGGCGGCGTGGATTTCGTTTCGTCCCTCATCGGGCTGTTCGCCATCTCCGAAGTGCTGTCCAAACTGGAAAGCGGCAAGGCCCTGGCGCTGGAAGGCCTGAAGCATGTGGGCGGCAAGCTGATGAGCCTGAAAATTTTTGCGGCCAACGCCGTCAACATGATCCGTTCGTCCGTCATCGGCACCATCATCGGCATCATTCCGGCCACGGGCAGCGGCATGGCGTCCTGGCTGAGCTACAACGAGGCCAAGCGCTTTTCCAGAGAACCGGAAAAATTCGGCAAGGGATCCTACGAGGGGGTCATCGCCTCGGAAGCGGCCAATAACGCGGTCACCGGCGGCGCTCTGGTGCCCTTGCTGACGCTGGGCATTCCCGGCGACGTGGTGACGGCCATCCTTATGGGGTCGCTGATGCTGCAGGGCCTGACCCCCGGGCCGACCCTGTTCACCGAGCACGGGGATGTGATCACGGGCATCTACGCCATGATGATTCTGGCCAACGTGTTCATGGTTGTTTTGGGGCTGGCCGGCATCAACGTGTTCGTCAAGGTGCTCAGGATTCCTGTTTCCGTTCTGATGCCCTGCGTGCTGGGGCTGACCTTTGTCGGGGCTTTCGCCATCAACAGCAGCGTGTTCGACATGAAAGTGGCCGTTCTCATGGGCATTATCGGCTACCTGTTTACCAGGACGGGCTTTCCCGTACCGCCCATTTTGCTGGGCATCATTCTGGGGCCCATCGTGGAGGCCAATTTCCGCCGCGCGGTGACCATCTCCCAGGGCAGTCTGTCGATTTTTCTGCGGCCCATCAGTCTGGCTTTCATTCTGATTTCCGTGGCGGCTTTCTGCTGGCCCATATTCCGAGCCTGGATGGACAGGCGCAAAGCGGCCGCCGCCTCACGGGCGGCGTGACGCGACGCGGCGGCGGGCTTTCGCCAGTATACGGAAATGTCCTATGGCGCCCGCAGTTTCTTGTAGATGGTGCTGCGGGCAACGCCCAGCATGCGGGCGGCGCGGGTGATGTTGCCGTTCGCCGCGGCCACGGCGTCCCGAAAAGCCCTGCGTTCGATTTCTTCCAGCGATGCCCCCTGCGCCGGCAGTGCCGGGACGGGCGCGTCCCGTCGGGGCGGGGAGCCGTTCTGCCGCACGTGGTCAACCTCGATCGCGCGGCGGCAGAGTTGTACGGCCCTGGCAATGGTGTTTTCCAGGTCCCTGGCGTTGCCGGGCCAGGGACGGCTTTCCAGCGCGGCCAGCACTTCGGTGTTGAGAACCAGGTCCGGCCGTTTGAAACGCTCGCGGTATTTGCGCAGAAAATAGGCGGACAGAGTAAGGATGTCCTGGGGCCGGGACCGCAGCGGCGGGATATGGATGGCCAGCACGTTGAGGCGGTGGAAGAGGTCCGCCCGGAAATTGCCCAGCCGCACCTCTTCGTTCAGGTCGCGGTTGGTGGCGGCGATGACCCGGATGTCCACGGGCAGCGGTTCCGCCCCGCCCAGGCGCACCACTTCGCGGTTCTGCAGCACCCGCAGCAGGCGGGACTGCAACTCGAGCGGCAGTTCGGCCAGCTCGTCCAGAAATACCGTGCCGCCGTTGGCCAGTTCGAACTTGCCCGGACGGCCCCCGCGCCGCGCGCCGGTGAAAGCTCCTTCCGCATAGCCGAACAGTTCGCTTTCCACCAGTTCGCGGGGCATGGACGCGCAGTCGATGACCACAAACGGCGCGCTGTGGCGGCTGCCGGCCTGGTGGATGGCATGGGCGAACAATTCCTTGCCCGTGCCGCTCTCGCCGTGGATCAGCACGGACAGCGTGCTGCCCGCCGCCATGCGGGCCAGTTCCACGGCCTCGCCCATGGCCGGGCTGCTGTAGATGATGTCGTCGAAGGTAAAGCTGGCTCTGGTGCCGCTCATGCGGCTGACCAACTGGCGGGCTTCCCTGATTTCACGGAAATGGTCCAGCACCGCGATGACTTCGCCGGAATCGCCGAACACGGGCACGGCGGTTTTGAGGATGTGCACGGTCCTGCCGGAAGCCAGTTTGATGAACACCTCTTCATCAACCAGCGGCCTGCCGGAACTGAACACCCGGCGCACTTTCAGGTCCGAGATGACGAAGTCCGTCAATTCCGCGCCCACCAGGCACTCTTCGGTGGTCTGCAGCAGGGCGGCGGCGGCCGGGTTGGCGTGGGTCACCCGCAGGTCCGGGGCCAGGACCAGAAAGCCCGAGGACATGGAACGGACGATGGTTTCCGCGAAATGCACCCTGCCCGTCAGATCCCGTTCCACGGTCCAGCGCCGGCCGAGACGGGCGACGGCGGACAGCAGCGTCTGCATCACTATCCGGATATCGGCGCGGGCGTCTTCGGGCGGGCAGGCGGCGGCAAGGAAACCCCGGACCATGGGATAGCGCGGGATCGTTCCGGCCGCGGGCAAGGGAGCTCTCTCCCGCGGGGGAATGCGCAGCCGCAGCGCGGTGCAGCAGCCGCCGGAACACACGAAGAAGAGCTGCCCTTCCGGACCGCCGTGCACCGCTTCGCGCAATTCTTCAAGGTGCATGACGGAGGGTTGAGCATTTTCTCCGCTGGCGAAGCGGTCGCGCAGACGTCCGTCATCGTCGGCCACGGCCAGCAGAAAGGGCGGCATGCCGTCGGGCAGAGGCAGTTCGGCGGCAAGTTCGGCCAAAGACGGATAGGGCATCGGTACCTCCCGCGATGTGTGCATATTCCGCATCACCCCGCCCCGGCATAGCAGCCGGAGCGGGTGATGCGCAAGGGATGCCGCCTACGCCGGTCCGAAGATCAGAGGCAGAATGTAGAAACCGATGCTCATGGTGATCAGCCAGAACATGCACAGGAAGGCGCAGATGCCCCAGGCGTCCTTCAATTTCATGCCCACCAGGGCCAGCGCCGGGATCAGGTACAGGGGCTGCAGCAAATTGGTCACTTCGTCCCCGGCCACAAAGGCGTTGAGCACATAGGGGATGCTGGCGCCCAGTTCTTTGGCCGCGTCCACCAGGATGGGGCCCTGCACGATCCACTGGCCGCCCTGGGAGGGGATGAACAGGTTGAGAATGGCGGCGGAGAGGAAAGAGAACATGTAGAAGGTGTCTTTGGTGCCGATTTCGACCAGCAGGGCGGAAATGGCCTTGCCCAGGCCGGAGGCGGTCATCATGCCCATGATCCCGCCGTAGAAGGGAAACTGGATCATGACGTCCGTGGCCGAACGCATGCTGTCGCGGTAGGCGCCCAGGAACTTGCTGGGCGAATTGTACAGAAAGCAGTTCAGGACCATGAATATGAAGATGACGAAGTTGAAGTTGAGGGATCCCAGAACGCCCTTGTCGATGAAGGAGCGGATGATGATGACCAGGCCCGCGGCGCCGATGAGATACATCAGGATGCGGCTGCGGTTCATTCTGCCGGCCAGGGTGGGATCGGTGTCTTCGTCCACCACGGCCTGGGCGTGGGCGATTTCGCCGTCATAGATCACTACCTCGTTTTCCGGCGGCCGGGTGAAGATGGTGACCAGCCAGATGACGAGGAAGGTGACGAAAAACGAAATGGTGTTCACCGGATTGTATACGGAAAGGTCCTGGGTGATGATGCCGATGCTTTTTTCCAGGAAGTGCCCTTTGCTGGCCACCAGGGCGTACACGCTGGCGCTGGGGCCCCAGCACTGGCCCAGCACCATCATGCTGTAGCCGGACGCCACCATCAGCGGGAAGTGCAGGCCCTTCACGCTGCGCGACAGATACATGGCCAGGATGGGGGTCAGGATGGTGCAGAAAGCCCAGTTGATGAACGAAGACACGATGCCGAACAGCAGCAGCACGGTATAGGCGGCTGCCGGGGATTTGGGGATGCCGGACACCCAGGCCAGCCCCCGGGCCACGGTGGGGGCCTTGGCCGCGGCCCCGCAGGTGATGACCATGAAGGACATCTGGAACGCGAAGGCAATCATGCTCCACAGGCCGGAATACCAGCCGTCGATCAGGGCCATCACCTTGCCGCCGCTGGTGTAAAGTCCCAGAACAAAGGCGATCAGGGTCAGAATGATGCAGAAAACGAATGATTCGGGAATGATTCTGTCCGCGGCGAACTGAAAGCGTTTTGAGATGTTCCACAGCATGGAGCTGTTTCTTTCCGGAACAACGCAGCCTGTTGCTTCTGGCGTGCTCGACATGGATGCCTCCTTCTCACAGACATGTGGGTGCGGGGGAAAATTCCCGGAAAAGCTGCATGGTTGTCACAGGGTTTTGCGTTCGTTATGCGGCGCCCGTCCCGGCCCGGCGGGCGGCGATTTCCAGAAGGTAGTCGCGCAGGGCGCGGTGCGAGGCGGCCTGCTCCTCTTTGGTCCAGGCCCGCAGGCCCTTGCCGCTCTTGAAGCCCAGATCCCCGGCCGCCACCTTGTCGCGCACCAGGGCGGCGGCTTTGTGTCCGTCGCACAGGTGGGGCAGAATGTAGTCCTGAATGGCCAGGGTCAGGTCCAGGCCCACCAGATCGGCGTTTTCCAGGGGGCCCAGCTGCGGCAGGCGCATGCCGAAGCTCAGGCGCACGGCCTCGTCCACCGTGGCGGCGTCGGCAATGCCCTGCTCCACGATATACAGCGCTTCGCGCCACAGGGCGTGCTGCATGCGGTTGGCCACAAAACCCGGCACGTCCTTGCGGCAGTGGATGGGATGTTTGCCCACCCGGCGCAGAATGCCCATGGTGAATTCCACGGTTTTCATGGATGTGTCCCGCGTCTGCACCACCTCCACCAGGGGGATCAGATGCGGCGGATTCCAGAAATGGGTGCCCACGATGCGCTGTCTGTTCTGTGATCTGGACGCGATTTCGGTGATGCTCATGACCGAGGTGTTGCTGGCCAGCACTGTTTCGGGCCCGCACGCCGCGTCCAGCTGACGGAAAATGTCCTGTTTGAGGGCCATGTTTTCAGGCACGGCTTCAATCACGAAATCGGCGTCAGCCGCGGCGTCCTCCAGGCCGAGCGTGCCGGTTATCAGCGAGGGCGCTCTGTCCGCCGCGGCCTTGTCGGCGATGCCCCGCGCGACGAAGGCCGCCAGGTTGTCCCGGATATCGGCGAAAGCCTTGTCCAGCAGTTCCTGCCTGATGTCGTACAGCGTTACGCTGTGCCCGTGCAGGGCGAAAATCTGCGCGATGCCGTGGCCCATGAGGCCGGAACCGATGATGGAAACCCGTTCGGGCGTATTCATGAAAACCTCCGGCTCAGCGTTTTTTCAGGCCGACAAGGTGGCGCGCTTCATCCGGGGTGGCCGGTTCCCTGCCGAATTCGCGGATGATGCGGACCGTGCGCTCCACAAATTCGGTGTTGGACTTCGCCAGTCGCCCCTTGCTGTATGTGACGTTGTCTTCCATGCCCACGCGGACGTGTCCGCCGAGAGCCAGGGTGGTGTAGAGGATGGGCAGATGTCCCTTGCCGATGCCCAGGGCCGACCATGTGGCGTCGGCAGGCAGAAGACCCCTGAGGAACACCAGGTTTTCCACGGTGGCGGCCATGCCCCCGGCCGCGCCGAGCACGATCTGGCAGTGCAGGGGCGCATGCAGCACGCCCTTTTTCAGGTAGTGCAGAGCGTTGTAGAGCATGCCGCCGTCAAAGATTTCGATTTCCGGTTTCACGCCGTTGTCGTGCATGGTTTTTCCGAGTTTTTCCAAAAAGTTCGGATGGTTGATGAACAAGCTGGTGTGCATCCAGTTCATGCTGCCGCAGTCATAGGAAGCCAGCTCCGGCTTCAGCTCGATGATGTGGGCCATGCGGGTTTCATCCGTGGCCTCAAGGTCGCCGGACGTGGTCAGGTTGAGCACGATGTCGCAGCGTTCGCGGATCAGGCCGACGGTTTCCCTGAACAGGTCCTTGCTCATGGTGCCCCTGCCTTCGGCGTCGCGCATGTGCAGATGGGCGATGGCCGCCCCGGCCTGCCCGCAGGAATCCACGTCGTCGGCGATTTCTTTCGGGGTCATGGGCCCGGCGG
>JAVBOK010000040.1:0-22829 GCA_031550605.1 Desulfovibrionaceae bacterium
ATTCCTCGCTTGTAGTTGAAGACAAGCCAAGTATGCCACAAAACTAAATCCTAGGCAATCTCGTGACTACACTATCTAAAAAGCGGGCACGATACCTTTGGGTTCCAGATCCTTCGCGATGAACGCCTTCACTTCCGGCGACTGGACGGCTTTGACCAGGGCCCTGATTGCCGGGCTGTCCTCAGATTCTTTTATTACGACCACCACGTTGGCGTAGGGCGAGTCTTTGTTTTCAATGACGATGGCGTCGCGGGAAGGCACCAGTTTGGCGTCCGCCGCAAAATTGGTGTTGATGACCGCGGCGCGTACGTCCTGCAGGGTACGGGGCAGTTGGGCCGCCTCCAGTTCAACGAATTTCAGGCCGTTGGGGTTGGCCGTGATATCGCGCGCGGTGACCAGTTCGCCGGGTTTGACCCTGATCAGGCCGTGCGCTTCCAGCAGGCGCAGAGCGCGGGCTTCATTGGTGGGGTCGTTGGGAACGGCCAGCGTGTCGCCTTTTTTCAGCTCATCCAGCGTCTTTATTTTTTTGGAATACAGCCCCAGCGGCTCGATGTGCACTTTCGCCACCCAGGTCAGGGTCCATCCCTTGGATTTGTTCATGTTTTCCAGGTAGGGGATATGCTGGAAAAAGTTGGCGTCCAGGGATTTGTCGACCAGCGCGATGTTGGGCAGCACGTAATCGGTGAACTCCTTGATCTGCAGGTCGTAGCCTTCTTTGGCCAACAGACCTTTGGCGATCAGCATGATGTCCTTGTGGGGAAATGGCGTCACGCCGACGATGATTTTTTTCGCGTCAGCCGCAAGGGCCGAAGAGGCGAAAAGGACGACAAGGGCAAGGGCCGCAAGCAGGCGTTTCATGGCGCACCTCGTTCAAGAATGCAGTGCTTCAGCGAAGTTTCCTGTATACAAGATTCCCCGCGCTCTGGATACCCTGGACAATCAGAATGAGAATAAGGACCGAATAGATCATGAAGTCGGACTGGTCCCGCAGATAGCCGTAGTTGTAGGCCAAAGCCCCCAGGCCACCGCCGCCGACGGCCCCGGCCATGGCCGAATAGCCCAGCAGCGCGATGCCCAGGACCGCGATGTTGAGCACGATGGACGGCAGGGCCTCTTTGAGCATGACCAGGAAAATGATCTGGCGGTCGGACGCGCCGAAGGCGCGGGCCGCTTCCACCACGCCCTTGTCCACCTCGAGCAGGCTGCCTTCCAGCAGACGGGCCATGAAGGGCGCGGCAGCGATGGTCAGAGGCACGATGGCCGCCGTGCTGCCGATGGAAACGCCCACCACGAAACGGGTGAAGGGAATAAGCGCGATCATCAGGATCATGAAGGGAAAGGATCGGAACAGGTTCACCAGAAGATCCAGAACCGCATACACTCGGGCGTTGGGCCGCAACCCGTGCGGACCGCTCATGATCATGGCGACGGCCAGACAGAAGCCGAAAAGCAGGGCAAACACAGTGGAAAGAAGCATCATATACAGGGTTTCGGCCAGGGCCAGCAGGATTTCAACCAGCATCCAGCACCTCCCAGGGCAGATTTTTCGTTTTCAGGTATTCAAGTACGGTCTGCAGATGTTCATCCGCCACGTTGATGATCAGAAAGCCCAGCACGTCGTCCAGATAGCGTTCCAGACGGCCGCCCACGATGGAAAAGCTGATGTCCAGGTCGCGGGCCATGGTGGTGATGACGGCCTGTTGCGAAATCTCGCGCGGGAACATCAGGCGGATGTTGGTGCCGGTGGGGATAAGCGTGTAGTCGATTTCCACAAATTTTTTCAGTGGTTCCGGGGGCGAGATGAACAGTTCCTCGGCGCGTCCCAGGCACTGGGCCACGCCGCCGTCAAGCAGCAGCATGCGGCGGCAGACCCGTTTGACCACTTCCATCTGATGGGTGACCATGACCATGGTCAGGCCGAACCGGGCGTTGATATTCTGCAAAAGATCCAGAATGGCGCCCGTGGTTTTGGGGTCCAGGGCGGATGTGGCCTCGTCGCAGAGCAGAATTCTGGGGTTCAGGGCCAGGGCGCGGGCAATGCCGACGCGCTGCTTTTGCCCGCCGGAAAGGTTTTGCACCCGTTCCGTCTTTTTGTCGGCCAGGCCCACCAGTTCCAGCAATTCCAAGACCCTGCCGGCGATTTCGGCTTTTGGGGTCTTCCAGACCTGCAAGGGAAAAGCCACGTTGTCGAACACGTTTTTGCGGGCCATCAGGCTGAAATTCTGGAAGATCATGCCCATGTCGCGGCGCAGTTCCTTTAGGCCGTCCGGAGAAAGCGCCCCCACTTCTTTGCCCATGACCGCCACACTGCCGCCCTGGTACGGTTCCAATCCGTTGAAGCAGCGCAGCAGCGTGGACTTGCCCGCGCCGGAATGGCCGACGATGCCGAAGACCTCGCCTTTTTCAATGCCGAACGTGAGATCGTCCAGCACCAGGGCGTCGCCGTACCGTTTGACCAAATTCTGAATGCGGATCATGGGGTTTTTTGCAAAGCCTTCAAGTTGCCGGTTTACGCGGCATGCGTATTCCATGACGCCATCCATACACGGGGCCGGGAAAAAATGAAAGTCCGGCAGCGGCCGCTAAAGGCGAGCGCTGCCGGGAATCGGGGGGCCGGGGGAATCATTCCCCCCGGGACGGGGGTTGGGGCGCTGTCCCCAAGAAAGTACCGAGGCCCGAGCCTGGTCTTGTTGCAAAAACTCCGCTCCTCATTTTGGGAGGAGTCTTTGCAAGGAACGGTAGCTGAAAAATGTGATTTTCAGCTACCGTACGCCGCGTATCGCGGCACAAAACCCTGACGGATTTTGCCCTGTTTGTTCTGCAAGCAAACACTAGAAATCGCGGCCGGTGTCCTTCAGGATTTTCTTGGTGTCCGCCAGAACGGCCTTGCCGCCGTTGACGATATAGTGGAAATCGAAGTTCTGGCAGATGAAATTCACGCCGCGCGCCGTCCAATCCTTGACGAACTGTTCACTGTGCACGCCGGATACGCCGAAGGGCTTTTTGTATTTGCTCAGGGTTTTGCCGATCAGGTCATACTGTTCCCTGACCTCGGGATCGGACGGGGTGCAGGCGCGCATCTGGCCGGTTTTTTCGTCCTTTTTGGTCATGCTCATGGCGAAATCGTTGGGGCCGACCACAAAGCCGGAAACGCCGGGCAACTGCGCGACGGCATCCAGGTCCTTTACCAGAGTCTGCTGTTCCACCTGGATGATGGTCCATATTTTTTCACGGGCGGTGGCGACATATTCGTCACGGCTCCACAGGCCGTAATTGCAGGCGCGGCGGACGCCGAGTCCCCGGATGCCTTCGGGCGGATACATCGCGCCGAGTACCGCTTTTTCGCAACTGGCCAGATCGGGCATCAGCGGGATGACAATGCCGTCCGCGCCCATATCCAGTACGCCCTTGATGAAGGACGGGTCGGCCGAGGGCACGCGCACGATGCCCGCGGCGCCGGCGGCGCGGCAGGCCAGCAGATGCATCTGGATGTCCTTTCTGTCGATGGCGCAGTGTTCGGCGTCGATCCAGATGAAGTCAAACCCGCAGCCCGCGAGCATTTCCGTGATAAAGGGGCTGTCGAATCCGATATGCGATCCGAGCACCATTTTGCCTGCGGCAATTTTTTCGTTCAATTTCGGCGTATTATACATGATGTCTCCCTTTTGTGTAGATTGCGAGTCAAGCAGCCGCCTTCTTTTGGCATTTTCTGCCGGGAAAGGCTAGAGGCAGTTTTTGAAAAAATTTCTGCCCCAACGCCGTCTTTTCCCCAAGGGTCCGATGGTCAATGATCTGCCGCAGCGGGCAGGCATACGGCAGCCGGGCCTCACGCGGGCGGCAGGAGCGAGTCCGCGTGCACGGCCAGCCAGATGCAGGGGGAACTGGTACGGGTCACCCGGTGCCGGACGCGTCTGGGGATCAGCACATGATCCCCCCTGGACAGGACGATTTCCCTGCCGTCCGCATACAGCAGTCCGGCTTCACCTTCCAGCACTGCGACCCATTCGTCCTGATCCTGGTCATACCATGCGTCTTCGGGCGTGGCATGCCCGTGCGATATGATGCGCTCAATGCGCACCCCGCCGCCCCGGGCGAGCATGTCGAAGCGCTCGGGCTCGCCGGGGCCGCGGGGTGTTTCGGGCAGGGAAAAAATGTTGGCCATGGTTGAACCCTCATTCCGCCGGGATCGGCGGGGTGCGCAAAAAGAACATGCCAGGGAAAGCTGGCGCCGCCATGTGAGTACCAAAAATACTGGCCGGCGGCAAAACGGAGAGGGAGTCCGCGCGTGATGCGTGCGGCCCGTGCTGCCTGATGCCGCGCTGATGCCGCGAAGCTTCCGGCGGACCGTGCCCGGGGCGCCGACCGGTTCCGTAATGCCGTGTTCGCCAGAGGCATCACGCTGCGCATCCCTTCAAAAGAATCGAAAAATTTCCTATGGTACAACGGCATCCTGCAGAAATGGCGGCGCAGGGTCGGGATCATGCCTGACGAGCGCAAGGACCGGCGGGAGAATCGTCATGCGCAGCCCTCGCTCTGGGCCGCGCCGCTCAGGCGCCTGGCATTTGCGCAAAAGATTTATGCGCGGAACGATGAGGGCAACAGGGCGAGAAGTCATGAAAACAGCGTCGGCCTTTCCTGCTCTGGTGGAGGGGTGCCGCCGCATCTTTCGTGTCCCGGGCTGATTTTCCTCCTGTATCATGCAGCATACTTCCCAGAGAGTGGCATGGACGAAAAACACATTGAGCAGCTCGACCGGCTGGCGAAACGTCTGGAGAACAGCGGTGTTGCCGAATACGTGAAACTCCAGCAGCGCACGGGCAAGATTCTGTGGTTGAATTTCATTTCCGGCGTTGCCAGGGGACTGGGTTTCACGGTTGGCACGGCCCTTGTGCTGGCGGTCGTGTACAAGATCCTCGCCCGCCTCATCAGCATGAACATTCCGTATCTCACGGAGACGCTTCAAAGAATCGTGGAAATCGTCCAGAGCGCAGGAGGCGCAAAATGACGTTCTGCCGGCGGCGTTTTTGAAGGGAAGACGAAGTGCCCTTTCTGTGGAGTCGATCAGGGAAAAGAGAAGTCCCACAAGGCTTATTGGGCTTCGTGGGACTCTCTAGAATGTTAATTTGGTGGGTCGTGCGGGGATCGAACCTGCGACTCTCTGCTTAAAAGGCAGATACTCTACCTACTGAGTTAACGACCCGTTGTGGAAGGGTTTAACTAGCGCAACACAGCCCCGAGGTCAACAGGGAAATTGCCTTTCAGCTGTTTTTTGTGACAGGCGGTCTGCATTGCAGCCGGCCGGATTTCCGGAACGGTGTTGCGAATCTTTGCCGGGTGGCGTACAACGCGCACGGGGAGCAGTATGCCTGTACGTTCCAATTGCGACTATGCGCCGCCGTTCTGGCTGCCGGGGGGGCATGCCCAGACCATCGGCTCCCGTGTCGTCTGTTCTGTGCCGCGTGTTTCTTACCGTCGCGAACGGCTGGAACTGCCGGACGGGGATTTCATGCTGCTGGATTGGCTGTACGCCACGGGCGATCCCGCAAAGCCCGCCAATCGGGTCGCCGTGGTGACGCACGGGCTGGAAGGGGATTCCGCCCGGTCGTATGTCCGCGCTCTGGCTCTGGTGCTGCTGGAGCGGGGGTGGGACGTGCTGGCCCGCAACCTGCGGTCCTGCGGCGGCGAAATGAACCGCCTGCCCACCTTTTACCACAGCGGCGAGACGGGTGACCTGCATACGGCCGTCATGCATTGTCTGGACAAAGGATACGGCTGCATTGCCCTGGCCGGGTTCAGCATCGGCGGGAACCAGGTGCTGCGGTATCTGGGCGGGCAGGGCGGGGCGGTGCAGCCCGCGATCAGGTCCGCGGCGGCCGTGTCCGTGCCCTGCGACCTGACGGCCTGTTCGCAGGTTCTGGCGAAACGGGAAAATCGGCTGTACATGAAATATTTCCTGCGCACCCTGCGGGAAAAGGTGCGGGAAAAGCATGCCCGGTATCCGGATCTGTTCGACCTGGACGGTCTGGAGGCCATAAAGACCTTCAGGGAATTCGACGGCCGCTACACCGCGCCCCTGAACGGTTTTTCCTCCGCCGAGGACTATTGGGAAAAGGCGTCCAGCCTGCCTCTTCTGGGCGGCATACGCATACCGACGCTGCTGATCAACGCCCGCAACGATCCTTTTCTGGCGGAACCCTGCTTTCCCATGAAGGCGGCGGAGGGCAGCGACATGCTGACCCTGATGATGCCGGCATGTGGCGGACATGTGGGGTTCCCCGGTCCGGCGGGCAAGACCGTGGGCTGGCTGGAAAGGGAAATCGCGGATTTTCTGCTTCCCGCCTGAGCAAGCGGAGCGCGGCCCAGCCGCATGCTTTCCGTTGAAAAAAACCGGATTGCCGCGGATTCCGCAAAGTTCCTTATCCCGGATCACGGGCGCGCGGCTCTGCGCATACAGGGCAGGGCGTTCCGCAAGTCAGCGGAACGGAACGGGGGGCAAAGCGGCCCCGCCCCCCTGCGCTCGCAAGATGGTTTTCACAGAACCGGCCTTGCCGGGGCCTACAGCGTAATTTCCGTGCCGATGCCCTTGTCCGTGAACAGTTCCAGCAAACTGCAGTTTTCCACCCGGCCGTCGATGATCATGGCCTTGCGCGCGCCGTTCTGCACAGCTTCCAGGCAGCACTTGATCTTGGGGATCATGCCGCCGTGCAGCGTGCCGTTGTCGAACAGCGCTTCGGCCTGATCGACGGTCAGCGAGGGAATCAGATTTTTATCCTTGTCCAGCACGCCCGCAACATCGGTCAGCAGCAGAAAGCGTTTGGCCCGCAACGCGGCGGCCACGGCTCCGGCGGCGGAATCGGCGTTGATGTTGTACGTCGCGCCGTTCTTGTCCACGGCGATGGGCGCGATGACGGGGATGAAATCGTTCTGGATAAGGGTATTGATCAGATCCGTGTTCACCCTGGTCACGTTCCCGACCCAACCGAGATCCACACCGTCGGCCAGAGCCTTTTCCGCCTGCAGCAGGTGACCGTCCTTGCCGGACAGGCCCACGGCCTTGACCCCGGACAGGTTCAGCAGATTGACCACGTCCTTGTTGGTCTGGCCGCCCAGAATCATTTCCACCACTTCCATGGTGGCGTCGTCGGTGATGCGCAGCCCTTCGTGGAATGCGGACACGACGCCCAGCCGGTCGAGCATGCGCGCGATCTGCGGCCCGCCGCCGTGCACGATGACGGGTTTGATGCCCACGTATTTCATCAGCGCGATGTTCAGCGCGAAAGCCTTTTTCAGCCGTTCCTCGGTCATGGCGTGACCCCCGTACTTGACTACCACGATCTGGCCGTTGAAGCGGCGGATGTAGGGCAGGCATTCGATGAGGAATCTGGCTTGTTCCTGCGTGGGTATCATGGCGTCTCCTTGGTAAGTTTCACGGCGGGCCTCGCCGCCCCAGGCCTTTTTATTGAAGGCCAGCAAAGCGCTGGTATTTTCCGCCTGCAGAAAATACCAGCGTCCGCAGAAAATTCCAGCGTTTCCCGTGGGGTCAAGAAGGATCCCCGCGGAGGGTGCGACCCCCGCGGGGGGTGCGACCCCTGCGGGGGGTGCGACCCCTGCGGGGGCATTGCGCCTCCTGTCGGGGGGGCGGCGCCCCCATGTTCACAAAATATACCGCGAAAGGTCCGCGTTCACCCGCACGTCGGCCAGGCGTCCGCGCACGTACTCCCGGTCGATGCTCACGGTTTCGCCGGTTTTTTCCGGCGCGTCAAAGGAAAGGTCGGTCAGAATCTTTTCCATAATGGTGTACAGCCGCCGGGCACCGATATTTTCTGTCTGGCGGTTGACCTCTTCGGCAAAGGCAGCGATTTCGTCCAGCGCGTCCGGGGTGAAGTCGATCGTGATGTCTTCCGTGCCCAGCAGAGCTTCATACTGCCGGGTCAGAGCGTTGTGCGGCTCCTGCAGGATGCGCAGGAATTCGTCCTTGCCCAAAGGGGCCAGCTCCACCCGCAGGGGAAAACGCCCCTGCAGTTCGGGGATCAGGTCCGAGGGTTTGGCAAAATGGAAGGCTCCGGCGGCAATGAACAGAATATGGTCGGTTTTGACCATGCCGTACTTGGTGTTGACCGTGCTGCCTTCGACAATGGGCAAAAGGTCGCGCTGCACCCCTTCGCGGGATACGTCGACACCCTGGCGGCCTTGTGCGGGCACAGCGACCTTGTCGATTTCGTCGATGAAGATGATGCCGGTCTGTTCCACGCGGTCGCGGGCTTTTTCCGCCACTTTGTCCGGATCCACCAGCTTCTGGGTTTCCTCCTGCACCAGGATGGCGTAGGCGTCCTTGACTTTCAGCCGGCGGCGTTTTCTGCGCGGCGGGAACATTTTGCCGAACATATCCTTGAACTGGTTGCCCATCTGCTCCATGCCGGGCATGGAGAGCACCTCCATCTGCGGGGCGCTTTCCTCGACTTCCATTTCCAGTTCGCGTTCCAGCAGATGGCCGCTGCGGAACAGGGACCGCAGTTTTTCCCTGGTGGCGTTCGCGGAAGCGGAGCCGACCGGCACGGGCGGCTGGTTGTCGGCATACGCGGCATAGTCGGTTCGGGAACCCGCGGATGAGGAGGGCAGAAGAAGGTCCAGCAGACGTTCTTCCGCCCGCTCCTCCGCTTTCGCCAGCACGGCGTCGGTTTCTTCATCCCGGATCAGGGCGGCGCCGATTTCCATCAGGTCGCGGACCATGGATTCCACATCCCGCCCCACGTAGCCGACTTCCGTATACTTGGTGGCTTCCACCTTGATAAAGGGGGATGCGCACAGTCTGGCCAGACGCCTGGCGATTTCGGTCTTGCCCACGCCGGTGGGGCCCATCATGATGATATTCTTGGGCGCGACCTCATCGCGCAGAGCGGGGTCAAGCTGCTGCCGCCGCCAGCGGTTGCGTATGGCGATGGCGACCATGCGCTTGGCCTCGCTCTGGCCGATGATGTATTTATCCAGTTCCGTGACGATTTCGCGGGGCGTCAACGCGGTGCTCATCATTGTTTCGCTATTTTAACGGTACGGAAAAACTTCTGACCCTGGCGGGAAAGATAGAGCATCACCGCGCCGCGTTCTTTGCCCTGGGTTTCCAGGACCTTGTTGAGTTCAGACATCGTATTCACCGGAGTGCCGCTGGCGGCCAGGATGACGTCGCCGGCGCGGATACCGGCCTCATCCGCCGTTTTGCCGTCAGCCACTTCGATCACCAGCAGGCCCTGGGCCTTGTCCAGGCCCAGTTTGCCCGCTTCCTCGCCCTTCACCGGGCGCGCATCCAGGCCCAGCAGGCCGGCGGTCGGGGTGCTTTTGTCGGAATTCCTGTCCTTGGCGGAGGCGATTTTGGAATCACGTTCGCCAAGGGTCAGGGTCAGTTCCTTTTCCGCGCCGTTGCGCCAGACAATGATGGTGGCCGTGGAGCCGGGCTTGAGGTCGGATACCCTGCGCACCAGATCGCTGGGATCTTCTACGATGGCGCCGTTGACTTTCAGGATTACGTCGCCGGGCTGCATGCCGGCCTTGGCGGCGGGGTTGCCGGCCTGCACGTCGCCGACCAGAGCGCCCTTGGCGCTTGGCAGGCCCAGAGCCCTGGCGCCGTTTTCATCCAGGCTCTGGATGGTCACGCCGATCCAGCCGCGGGTGATTTTTTTGTCCAAGCGCAGTTCGGTGATGATTCTCTTGGCCAGGTTGCTGGGGATGGCGAAGCCGATGCCCTGCCCGCCGGCGATGATGGCGGCGTTGATGCCGATGACTTCGCCGTTCATGTTCAGCAGGGGACCGCCGGAATTGCCGGGGTTGATGGACGCGTCCGTCTGCAGAAAGCTGTCGAAAGCCCCGGACCGGATGTTACGGTTCTTGGCGGACAAAATCCCCGAAGTCACGGTGTGGTCGAGGCCGAAGGGGTTGCCGATGGCCAGTACCCATTCACCCACCTGCATGGCGTCGGAATCGCCGAACTTCAGGTGCGGCAGGTTGCTCGCCTTGATCTTCAGCAGGGCGAGGTCGGTTTCTTTGTCGGAGCCGACGACTTCGGCTTTGTAGGACTGTTCTTTGCCGTTTTTCTGGTCGCCGAAGGAAACCTGGATGCTGTCCGCGCCGCTGATGACGTGCTGGTTGGTCACGATATAGCCGTCAGGGGAAATGACGAAGCCGGAACCCAGGGAATGCTGCTTGCGCTGGCGCGGGGGCTGTCGTTCACCCCGTTCAAAGGGGTTGCCGCCGGGCATGTCGCGGAAAAATTCGTCAAACGGTGAAGGAAAGGGAAAAGGGCTGGTCCTGGGTCGCGTGGTGACGACCTTTTCCGTATTGATGTTCACGACCGCCGGGCCGGCCGATTTGACCAGGGCGGTGAAGTCGCCGCCGGGCGTGGCCGCCGGAGCGGACGTTGCGGCCATGCATATAATGAGGAACGTTAAAAAAAGGCTTTTTCGAAGCATATGGGTCTCCTTGATGTCAACGGCTGTGCGCGCCGAGTACGGACAATATCCGGATGTGCCGGGGGCCGCCGCCCGCGGCATGGATTTCGGACGTGCAGTCTTCCTATATCATAGGCACAGCGACAATAATGTAAAGCGGCCGGAAAAAATTATCGGGGTACGGACGCCACGTGCGGTTTGAGGGCATTACCCAGCCAGACGATCATTTCGCCCAGGTTGCGCATGTTTTTCAACGCTTCGGCGTCGCTTTCCACTTCGCCGGGTTTCAGGCCGTAGCCCATGTTCCAGTAAATGGAGCCGGGCACGACCATGTTCATTTTCAGAAACAGATGGTTGATAGTGTCAAATGCGTGGGTGGCCCCGCCGCGCCGCACCGCGACGACGCCGGTTCCGATCTTGCCCGCGAAGGGGTTGCCGTTGACCATGGCCACATAGCCGGACCGGTCGATCAGGGCCTTCATTTCCGCGGTGACGTCGGTGAAATAGGTGGGCGTGCCAAGAATGATGGCGTCGGCCTGCACCATGCGGGCGAATATGTCGTTGAACGCGTCCTTGTCCTGGATGCAGCGGTTGTCCTTGCGCTTGAAGCACTGCATGCAGGCGACGCAGCCGGCCATGGGCCTGCCGCCGATGCGGACGACTTCGCTTTCCCAGCCGGCGGCTTTTACGGGATCAAGCACGTGGCGCAGTAGGGTTTCGGTATTGCTGTCCTTGCGGGGACTGGCGTTGACGGCGAGTGCGAACATGGAAAGATCTCCTTGGCGATGGGAACGGCGGTCAGACGCTTCTGAAAAACCAGTAAACCAGCGGGGCCAGGGCCAGGCGGTACCAGGCGAAGGGGCGAAGGGACACGCGCCCCACCAGCCCGATGAAGACCTTGACGGCGGCAAGGGCCGCCAGAAAGGAAACCGCCGTGCCCACGGCAAAAAACGGAATGTCCGCAACGGAGAGCTCCCCCGCGGATTTGTACAGATCAAAACCGGTGGCCGCCACCATGATGGGCACGGCCGCGATAAAGGAATATTCCGCCGCCGTGCTGCGCCGTGCGCCCAGCAGCATGCCGCCCATGATGGTCGAGGCGGAACGGGAAAAGCCCGGCCACAGGGACAGGCACTGGCAGCAGCCGATCCCCAGCGCCAGCAGGGGCGTTATTTCGTCAAGTTCCGTAACGCGGATACGGGGCCGCATCCGTTCCACCAGCAGCATGAGCAGCGCGCCGGCGGTCAGCGCCAGGGCAACGCTGACGGGGTTGAACAGATGGACCTTGATATATTTGTGCGCGAAAAGCCCCAGCAGGCTTGCGGGCAGGCAGGTCAGAAACAGCAGGAACAGGCCCCGCTTCCCGGAAAAACATACCCCTTCCCTGGGGAAGAGCAGGCCCAGGAAGCGGTTCCAGTATAAAAAGACCACGGCCAGGATGGACCCGAACTGGATTACGACTTCGAATGTTTTGATGCGCGCGCCGTGCTCACCCAGAAGGGCGCTGGTGATGATCAGATGGCCGGAAGAGGAGACGGGCAGAAATTCCGTCAACCCCTGCACGATGCCCAGGATGGTGGCGACAAGGTATTCGGACATGGATGATCCCGCGGATGACAGGCAAAAAGCCGGGCGACACGGCCGCCCGGCTTTGCGATCGTTGCGCGCCCTTACTGGGCGTATTTCTTGAACCCGGTCAGGCCGGTGCGGATGGCGTCTTCGTCAATGCCGGAAAAGGCCAGGCGGATGTAATAGCGGTTTTCGCCAGGCAAAGGACGGCCGAAATGCATGCGGGTGCAGAAGGAAACGCCCGTCTTGGTCAGCACGTCCTCGGCAAAGGCGTCGTAATTGCCGGCAAAGCCCTTTTTGGCCATCAGGTCCGTGACGTCGGGATACAGATAGAACGAGGCGTTGGGCTTGATGCACCGCACGCCGGGGATGGAATTCAGGATGTCCACGGCGACGTCGCGGCGCGCACGCAGGGTTTCCACGATTTTCCTCGGGCCGCTCTGGTCGCCGGTGATGCCTTCCAGCCCCGCCCACTGTACGATCTGGCAGGTGCAGGATTCCATGTTCACGTTCATCTTGTTGAACATGTCGATGATCTGGCGGGGGCCGATGGCCGCGCCCAGACGCCAGCCGGTCATGGCGAACTTTTTGGAGAAGGTGTAGAGCAGAATGCTGCGTTCCGCCATGCCCGGTTCGGAAACGATGCTGTTGGCGCGGAAATCGTAATGGGTTTCAAAATACGCTTCGTCCAGCAGCACCCACAGGTTGTGGCGCGCGGCCAGTTCCGCCAGGCGGGCCCTTTCGGGCGCCGAGCATTCCGCGCCCGTGGGGTTGTGGTAGTCGTTGACGATAAGCAGTTTCGTGCGCGGGGTGACGGCCTTTTCCAGCGCGTCGAAATCAATGGTAAAGCTTGTTTCGCGGGGCACAATGGGGTAGGGGGCGACTTTTCCGCCCAGAAATTCGATCTGCGATTCATAGATGGGAAAACCGGGCGTGGGGCACAGCACTTCGTCGCCGGGGTTCATCAGGGCCAGCAGGAATTTGCTGATCACGGGCTTGCCGCCGGGCTGCACGGACACGTTTTCCATGCTGTATGCCGTGCCGCGCTGCCGGTTGGTGTCCTGGGCCAGCGCGTCGCGCAGGGGGGCTATTCCCGCCGGCGGGCAGTAGCCGGTCTTGCGGTCGGCCATCGCCCGGTTGGCCGCTTCCACCACGTTTGGCGGGGTAGGCAGGTTGAGATCCCCCAGGTGAAAAGGATATACCGTGCCGCCGGAAGCGGCGTGGGCCGCCGCGCGCGCGGCGACGGCAAAAGCGGTTTCCGTGCCCAGATTGCTGATGCGGTTGGCTGTCTGCATATGGTTTCTCCAAAAGAGTTTAGAATCAAACAGATACATGCCTCAAATGCGCCGGCATGCCCGTCGGGCTGCTTTTGATAAAGGATGAAAGCTACCGGCATTACCTTCCCTTGTCAATTGAGTGAATAGCGCTTGTCTTGCGATACAATTTTTGATACTCACTGCGAAATCTTGAGAGCGATACTCACTCGCATATCGGTGCTTTTCCGGATTTGATCCGCGGCAACTTTTACTATTTGGCAAAAGGTGGTTTATGAAACGTTTTGCGGCACTGGTCCTGATGATCCTCCTCCTGTCCTGTGAAACAGCGTTTGCGGAAGGTTTCGCCCTCTATGAATACAGCGCGCGCAGCGTGGCGCTGGGCGGGGCGACAATGGCCCGCAAGCCGGACCCGTCCGCCGTGGCGTCCAACCCGGCCCTGATCACCAAGTTGAAGGGAGCCAAGATGCAGGTCGGCTTTTCCGCCATTACCCCCGACGGTAAGATGGATACCTGGGACAGCGCGGGAAACAAGGAAACCACCAACCTCAAACCCTCGACCTGGTGGATCCCCCACGCCTATTACACCCAGCAGATCAGCGACAACTGGTATTTCGGCATTGGCGAATTTTCCCGGTTCGGCCTGGGTTTCGAGTATCCCCATGACTGGCCCGGCCGTTTCAATATCTACCAGGTCAAGCTGACCAGCGCCTCGCTCAACCCCAATATCGCCTGGGCCGTAACGGACAAGCTTTCCCTGGCCGCCGGCCTGGAAATCGTATACGTGGACCTGGACATGAAAAAGCGGGTGCAGGGCCAGCTTCCTCCCCAGATGGGCGGCTTCACCTTCGAAGTCGACAGCAGCATTACCGAAGCCAATGACATCGCGCCGGGATTCAACCTTGCCGCGCACTACCAGTTCAGCGACCAGTGGGCCGCCGGCCTTTCGTACCGCAGTCAGGTCCGGGTGCACGCCAGGGGCGACGTCGATTTCACCTATATGGGCAGCAACGCGCCCAACAGCGCCATAGACACCGCAATCAGCAACAACGCGTATGGTCCCAACTTTAACGACGGCGGCGCCGACGCCATCGTGATCCTGCCCGATTCCATTGCCGGCGGCATTTCGTGGACGCCCATCCCGCAGCTTTCTTTTGAAGCCGGGGCCATCTGGACCCGTTGGAGTTCTTTCCGTTCGCTGAACATCCACCTGCCCGAAGGCATGCAGGATTCCAAGAACCGCAAGGACTGGAAAAACACCTGGCGCCTCAATTTCGGGGTGGAGTGGCAGGCCCTGGACTGGCTGGCCCTGCGCGCGGGCTATGTGTACGACCAGTCGCCCATGACCAACCAGTACGCGGATTACCTGGTCCCCACGGATGACCGCAGCATTTACAGCGTGGGCGTGGGCCTCAAATACAACGCCTGGACCCTGGACCTGACGTATGCGTACATTGATGCCAGGGGCCGCAGTTACGGGGCCAGCGACGAAACCCACGTGTTGAAGTCCAAGGCCAAGAACACCGGCACGGACGTTGTTTCCGTGTCTCTGACGTACGAATTCTGAGATTTTTCCATCACGCCTCGCAACGGCCGGGTTCGCCCGGCCGTTGCTTTTGGGGCTGTTCCGGCCGGCTCTTGTAAAGAAATGCGGACTCGTTTACCGTCGCAAAGATGTCTTGAGGAGGTTTTCGTGGTCACGCCGCATCGGGAAGAATTCATCATTTACGGGTTTCAGGGGGACGCTTCCGGCGTCGCGACCCTGGCCGCCCTGGCCGAATATATGGAGGAAGCCGCGGGCAACCATGCGGCCGAACTGGGACTTTCCATCGAACGCCTGTACGGCGAAGGGGTGGCCTGGGTGCTTGCGCGCATGCAGATCGCCCCGGAAAAAATGCCGTCCATCAACGACCGCATCAGTGTGGAAACCTGGCCTGTCGCGGTCGAGGGCTTGCAGTATCGCCGCGATTTCATACTCCGGCGTGAAGACGGGGCCGTGGCCGCGCGGGCTGTGACGCACTGGGTCGTGGTCAATCTGGAAACGCGCAAAGCGGGCCGCGTGCCCGCCTTTATCGCCGAAGCGCGCCTGGCCAATCCGGCCACGGCCATGGACGACGTCAAAACGCGCCCGCCCGCGCCGGAAGAATGCGACGAGGTCTGCCGTTTCCGCGCGCGGCTGGCGGACATCGATCGTAACGGGCATGTCAACAACGTGCGCTATATGGACTGGGTCATGGAAAGCGTGCCGGAAGCCGTGCGCGGATCCGGCCGGCTGCGGCGTCTTGAACTGGCGTTCAAGGCGGAATCGCGGCAGGGCGACGTCGTTTCCGCCAGAACCTCGGCCCTTCCTTCGGAAAAAGCCGGCGGCAGGGCGATTTTCGCGCACGGCCTGGTGCGGACGCGCGACGGCAAAGAACTGGTGCGCGCCTGCACCCTTTGGGATATATGAGATGACGCCCCCGCCGGGCTGCTCCGGCGGAAGCGAAAAGGGCGTTTCCCCGACACGCAAGGAGACTGTATGCGAGCCGTTGCCATAACGGGTCCCAAGAAAAGCGGCAAATCAACCCTGGTTGCTCTGGTGGCCGAAGCGCTGGAAAAACGGGGCTGTTCCGTCGCGATCATCAAACAGAGCCAACACGCCATGGAAAAAGGCAACACCGACGCCTTCTGGTTCATGCGGCCGGGCCGCACCGTGGTCGGCGTCTCGCCGGAGGAAACGGCTGTTTTCTGGCCGCGCCATCTGGATTTTTCCGAAATAACGTCCCTGGTGCGGGCCGATGTGGCGCTGGTGGAAGGCGGGGACGCGCCTGTGCGCCTGCCCCGAATCCTGTGCCTGAAAGAAGGAGGGCAAAAAGAAATCAGCACCCTGTGCGGAAATCAGGATGTGCCGGTTATCGCCACGCAGGGCGTGAAACCGGCCGCGGCCTGCGGTCCGCACTTCGCGGAAGCGGATCCGGAAACAGCGGACCAGCTTGCCGGCCTGATCATGGAGAAAGGCCTTTTTTTGCCCCAGGGGGAATACGCCTGCGTGCCCAGGCCCAAGGGCGCGAAAAAAGAGCCGGAATGCTCGGATCTGATCAGCGTGCATTGCGACGGCAAGGATGTGCCGCTGTCTCCGGAAGCGGAAAGCTCCCTTGGCCGGGGGCTGCGGGCCGTGCTTGCCGACCAGCTGCAGGCCGGTTCCGGCCACGAGGTGATTATCCGGTTCCGACCGGGCACGTGCAGCGGAAAGTAAGCGGCGTTCTTTGTTCTCCAAAGGCTGGGCCGGCGTTTGCATCCCGCGCGCAGAAGTCCTATTTCCAGGCTATGAACGGGTTCTGTGCCAGATTGGCGTTGTAGTAGCGCGGATCGTGGGAAACGTCTTCCCCTGCCCAGGCGGGCTTTTCAAAGAGCTGGTCCTCGCGTTCAAGCTCCACTTCGGCCAACAGCAGCCCGGCGTTATCGCCGAAAAATTCGTCCACTTCCCAGATCAGGCCGCCGTGGGGAATCCGGTACCGGATTTTTTCGATGAGCGGCTTTGGGGCCAGGCTGTCCAGCATGGCTTCCGCGTCTTCTCCGGGGATTTCGTATTCGTATTCCGGACGGACAATGCCCCTGGATCTGCCTTTGACAGTCAGAAATCCCCTGCCGTCCGCCACGCGGACCCGCACGGTGCAGTCTTCGGCCGTGTGCAGATAGCCCTGGCGGCAATACACGCCGGAGGCGGGTTTTACCCACGCCTCCGGCCGGACCAGGAATTTGCGTTCAATTTCCGTGGGCATCACGTTTATCGTTCGGCCGGTTTTTTGTCGCAGCCGATTTTTTTGCCGTTGTGGGGGGGCTTTTCGCCTTGTCCGCCTTGTGAAAGGCCAGGCCGAACACGTCCTTCAGGGTATCCGCCGGGTGCACCCGGATTTTTTCCAGCAGATCCCTGGGAATGTCCTCAAGATCCTTGAGGTTCTGCCGGGGGATGGTCACAGCCCTGAAGCCTCTGGTTACCCCGGCCAGGATTTTTTCCTTGATGCCGCCCACGGGCAGCACCCGGCCGCGCAAGGTTATTTCGCCGGTCATGCACAGCAGGGGGTCCACCGACCTGCCGCTGAGAGCGGAAACCAGGGCCGTGGCCAGGGTAACCCCGGCGGACGGTCCGTCTTTGGGCGTCGCGCCCGCGGGTACGTGGATATGCAGATCCAGCTTTTCGGTGAACGCCGGGTCGACGCCCAGCTCTTCCGCATGGCTGCGGGCGTAGCTGACGGCGGCCTGGGCGCTTTCCTTCATCACGTCGCCGAGTTGCCCGGTCAGGGTCAGGTGACCCTTGCCCTTCATGGTGGAAACTTCGACGCTAAGCACTTCGCCGCCAAACGGCGTCCAGGCCAGGCCCATGGCCACGCCGGGCACCAGGGTCGTTTCCCGCTCTTCCTCGGTATAGCGGGGCGCGCCCAGGAACGTGTGCATCAGTTCGGGCGTGACGGTGAAAGGGCCTTTTTCGCCTTCGGCCTTGCGCCGGGCCAGCTTGCGGCATAATGAACCGATTTCGCGTTCCAGGTTGCGCAGGCCGGCTTCGCGGGTATAGCCGGAAGCCACGGCGGTGATGACCTCGTCGCCGAGGATGACGTCCTTGGCCGCCAGCCCGTTTTCTTTGGCCTGACGGGGCAGCAGAAAGCGTTTGGCGATGTTCAGCTTTTCCTGCAGGGTGTACCCGGGGATGCGGATGATCTCCATTCTGTCGCGCAGGGGCGGGGGAATGGTTTCCAGGCTGTTGGCCGTGCAGATGAACATGACTTTCGAAAGGTCGAAGGGCACGTTCAGGTAGTGGTCGCTGAAGGAAAAGTTCTGTTCCGGGTCCAGCACCTCAAGCAGGGCGGATGAAGGGTCGCCCCGAAAGTCGGAACCGATCTTGTCCACTTCGTCCAGCATGATTACCGGGTTACGTGTGCCGGCCAGCTTCAGGGTCTGGATGATGCGGCCGGGCAGCGCGCCGACGTAGGTGCGCCTGTGTCCGCGTATTTCCGCTTCGTCCCGCATGCCGCCGAGGGACATGCGCTGGAATTTGCGGCCCAGCGAACGGGCGATGGACCGGCCCAGGGATGTTTTGCCGACGCCGGGAGGGCCCGCGAAGCAGAGGATGGGGCCCTTGGATTTGGGGTTAAGCTTGCGCACGGACAGAAATTCCAGAATGCGTTCCTTGACCTTGTCCAGTCCGTAATGGTCCTCTTCCAGAATGGTGTGGGCTTTTTTGATATCCAGCCTGTCGCGCGACAATTTGTTCCACGGCAGTTCGGCCAGCCATTCCAGATAGGTGCGGGCGACGGACGCTTCCGACGATTCGCCGTGCATGGCGGCCAGGCGTTTGAGCTGTTTGTCCGCTTCCTTGCGCACGTCGGGGGGAAGTTCCGCCTTTTCGAGGGCCGTTTCCAGTTCCCGCAGTTCGTCGCCGTCGCTTTCGCCGTCTCCCAGTTCTTTGCGGATGGCTTTAAGCTGTTCGCGCAGGAAATAATCACGCTGGGCCTTGTCCATGCCTTCGCGGGCGCTTTCCTGAATGCGGGCCTGCATGCTGGCGACTTCCACTTCTTTGGAAAGGTGCGCGTTGACCATGCTCAGCCGTTCGACGGGGTCCAGGCATTCAAGCAGGGCCTGGGCGTCGGCGATTTTCAGGCGCAGATTGGAGGCGATCAGATCCGCCAGGCGTCCCGGATGGTCAAGCCCGGACAAAACCGCGACGATTTCCGGCGAAGCCATGCCCCGCATGGCAAGAATCTTTTCGCACTGTTCGCGGGCGGCGCGCATCATGGCCTCCACTTCCACGCCGGAAGGGTACTCTTCCCGCTCGGGCAGGGCCGTGACGGTCGCTTCCAGAAACCCGTTTTCAGTGGACAACGCGGAGGCCCGCGCGCGGCTGATGCCCTGCACCAGCAATTTCAGGCGGTTGTCGGGCATTTTCAGCATGCGCATGATCATGACCACGGTGCCGACGCTGTGCAAGTCTTCCGGTTTCGGGTCTTCGACCTGCTCATCTTTCTGGGTGACGACCATCAGGTATCGGCTGCCGTTCAGGGCGGCATCCACGGCTTTGACCGAAGCTTCGCGTCCGACGTGCAGGGGCAGGATCATGTAGTTGAACAGCACAATGTCGCGGACCGGCAGCACTGGCAGCTTCGAGGGAAAATCAGGAACGGAATTTGCCATCGAGTCGTCCGTTACGGGAGAATCGGAAGATCCGTCCGGCAGGGGCATCAGGCTGTGCATGGAATCCGGAAGCGTATCGTTTGTGGACATGGCGGTTTCCTTACTACTTTCGCATACTCTGATCTGGTGTCCAGGTGTATGAAGCATAACGCGTTTACGGACAAAAGGCATCCATTTATACAAAAAAGATGCCCCCGCGCTTCGGGGGCACGCCGCGCGCTCATCCGCAAGCATCCGCGCCCCCACGCCGCGGGCCGTCGGTTGCGCACCGGCTGGCAACGTTCGCCCGCGCCTTTTCGGCAACAAGGATCCGCAGACGAATCCTTGCGGCATTTCCCGCGTGAAATACCCTACAAACCCGGCCTGACAATGCCGTCCTGCACAATACTGTAACAGGCGTCGTCCGTCACGATGACGTGGTCCAAAAACCGCACGCCCAGGGTTTTTGCCGCGGCCTTCAGTTTTTCGGTCAGTTCGATGTCCGACCCGGAAGGTTTCGGGTTGCCGCCGGGGTGGTTATGCACCACAATAATACCGGTAGCTTTTAAAGCAAGAGCCCGCTCCATGGCGTCGCGGGGGTACAGCGGGGCTGTCTCCGGGGTGCCCTTGGCCGCGCGCTCCCAGGATAGCAGGCGATTCTGGCTGTCGAGGTACGCTATCCAGATTTCCTCGTGCGGCGACGCCGCCAGGCGTTGTCTGGCGATCAGGGCCACGGCCCGGGGGGAGCCCAGCACTTCCCGCTGCCGCACGGGACCTTCGGCATAGCGCGCCATCAGTTCGCGCAGCAGCACCCAGTAAGCGGCCAGGGACGGTCCGAAACCGGGCACTTCCGACAATTCGGCCGGCCGCGCGTCCATAACCCCGCGAAGGGACTGAAAGCGTGCGAGCAATGCCTTGGCCAGGGGTTTGGTGTCCCGGCGCAGGAGAACGCAACCCAGCAGCAGCTCAAGCACTTCGTAATCTGCAAGGCCGGCCGGGTTTTCAAGCATGCGCGCGCGCAGGCGCTGTCTGTGTCCCAGGGTATGTTCGTTCATGCCGGGGTTCTGCCCGACGGGGCCGCGCGAAAAAGCAGAGAGAGGCCGGCGATCAGGTTTTCCATGGCCTGGTCCACGCTGCGTTCGCCGCTTTTGATGCCCTTGTCCGCCTCGAGCGCCAGCTGCCACAGCCGGGCTGTTCCGGCGAAGCCCAGAGAACGGGCCAGGGCGGTTTTTGCCGGAATGATCTGGGGCGGCAGACGGACGCTTTCGCCGGTCAGCAGTTGCCACAGCTGGCGCGCTTCGCGGGCAAGGGCGGCCAGAAAGGCGAAGACCATGCTTTCCGTGCCGCGTCCGGATGCGAGAGTCTGACGCCAGACGGAGGCCGTCTGCCCCTGCTGCAGCAGGCGGATCAGGCTGAAAATATCCGGTTCGGGTTCGTATTCCAGTATTTCCGCCAATGACGCCTGCACCGTGCCGTCCGCCGGGGCGGCCAGGGCGATTTTTTCCATTTCGGCCGCAATGGCGGATGCGTCAAAAGGCAGGCGGGCGCATACCGCTTCCAGCGCGCCCGGCGCCAGGATCAGGCTGAGGCGTTTGGCTTCCGTCTGAACGAAAGCGGCTCTGCTCCGCGCATCCAGGCCGGCGGAAGACCAGACCCAGCCCCGTTTTTCCGCGAAAGCCAGGCATTGCAGCCTGGCGATATGGGCGGGGATTTTGGGCTGTCCTCGTTCAAACTCCGTCTGCAGGCAGAAAAAAGGCCAGACATCGCCCAAGGGGCAGGCAAGGGCGGCGGATATGCGTTTCCAGGCATCCGCCGGGATGTTCTGGGCGTTATGCACGATCAGGGCCTTGGGCGTGCTGAACAACCCCTGCAAAGTGAGGTTCTCCCAAAAGGCCGCGGGCAGGGGGTCATCTCCCCAGTACGCATGGCGTTCCCATCCGTCGGAAGAGGCCGGTGCATTGTCCGCCAGAGATTTTTCCACCTGCGTGCGGATCAGACGGCTGTCGGGACAAAAACAAAAACTGAACCCGGGATGCTGCATGCAAAATTACCGTGAACGATTAAAAGTTGTTGCGCATCCTGTCCACCAGTTGCCTGATCAGGTTGAGGACGAGATCTTCGGTGGCGGCTTTATCCTGTGTGCTCTCGTAGGTCTGGGAATAGACGATGTTGCCCGAACGCCAGATCACCGCGTTGGTATCCCCCCGGTACACGATGCCTTCCAGGGTCATGTTGGCGGAGTACAGCAGGCTGACGTCATCCTTGTCGCGCATCCAGGTGCGGTATGTATAGGACTGCACCTTGATGCCGATTTCATAGTCGGCCTTGCCGGAATCCACCCACCTGGCCAACTGCCGCGCGCCGACCTCGTCGCGCAGGCGGCTGCGTATGGCGTAAACCAGGGAAGGATCCATGGTGGGGTTATCCACATCCTTGACTTTCAGCGTGGGCAGGGCGCCGCCCGGGGCAGTGCCATTCTGTTGCAGCACGGACGGCATGTCCGTGCCCAGACGGTATCCGCAGCCGGCCAGGACCACTGCGAAAACGGCTGCCAGGCACGGCAGGACAACGGCGGACCTGAGGTTAGTTCGCGACCACATTGACAAGCTTCCCGGGGACGACCAGCACCTTGCGTACGGTGAGGCCTTCCAGATGTTTGGCGACGTTGGGTTCTTTCAGGGCGGCCTCTTCCACTGCGGCCCTGTCCGCGTCGGCGGCAACGCCGATTTTCCCGCGCAGTTTGCCGTTGACCTGCACGACGACAGTGATTTCGTCGCGGGCCAGGGCGTCTTCGCTGTGCGCGGGCCAGGGTTCGTCGATCAGGCGGCTGGTCATGCCGCTCATTTCCCACAGTTCCTCGCACAGATGCGGGGTGACCGGGGCAAGCAGGGTCACCACCGTGGCCAGGGCGGAGGACAGGACCTTTTGGCCGCCCTTGTCGGCCGTCAGGTTATCCTTGGCGAGATACAGCGCGTTGACCAGTTCCATGACCGCGGCGATGGCCGTGTTGAACTGGAATTTCTGGGCGATGTCGCTGCTGGCCTTTTTGACCGCGGCGTGTTCCTTCAGCCGGATCTCGCGGGCAAGGTCCGTGGCCGCGTCCGCCGCTGTCGAGGAGCAGGCGCGGGACGGGGGCAGTTTGTCCTGCACCTCTTCGCACAGCCGCCAGACCCGGCCCACAAAGCGGCTGGATCCTTCGATGCCCGAATCCGTCCAGTCGAAATCGCGTTCCGGCGGGGCCGCGAACAGGCAGAACAGCCGCACCGTATCCGCGCCGTAACGGGCGATCATCTCGGTGGGGTCCACGGTGTTGCCCTTGGATTTGGACATCTTGGACCCGTCCATCAGCACCATGCCCTGGGTCAGCAGGTTGGCGAAAGGCTCGTCCAGATCCATGAAACCG
>JAVBOK010000053.1:0-12044 GCA_031550605.1 Desulfovibrionaceae bacterium
GAAGGGCTGGACGTTCTGCAGTACTTCAACTCCACCCACGGCGCGCGCAAGGGCCTTGCCGACACCGCGCTGAAGACGGCGAACTCCGGGTATCTGACCCGCCGCCTGGTGGATGTGGTGCAGGATGTCATCATCACGGAAGACGATTGCGGCACGGTTGACGGCATCGAGATCACCCACCTGATCAAAAGCGGCGAAATCAAGATGCGGCTTATGGAACGGGCGCTGGGGCGCGTGCTGCTCTATCCCGTGTACGATCCGGAAACGCGCCAGGAACTGTTCCCGGCCAACACGCTGGTGGATGAAAAAGTCGCTTTCGCCCTGGATGCGGCGGGCATCAACGCCATCACCATCCGTTCCGCTCTGACCTGCCAGTCCGAACGCGGGGTCTGCGCCAACTGCTACGGTCGCGATCTGGCCCGCGGACACAGGGTCAACATCGGCGAAACCGTGGGCATCATCGCCGCCCAGTCCATCGGCGAACCCGGCACCCAGCTGACCATGCGCACGTTCCATATCGGCGGCACGGCATCGCGCGAAATCGAACGGTCCAGCATTGAGGCCCAGCACACCGGCCGGGTCATCTTCTCACGGGTCAAAGCCATCAAGAACCGCGACGGCCAGTTCATGGTGCTGGGCAAGAGCGGCCAGATCAGCGTTGTGGACGAACAGGGCCGCGAACGTGAAAAGTACATCCTGCCCAACGGCTCGAAACTCTCGGTGGTTGAAGGGCAAGAAGTCAAAAAGGGCGACCTTCTGGCCGAATGGGATCCGTTCAACGAACCCTTTGTGGCGGAAGTGGACGGCGTGGCCAAGTTCACGGACATCATCGACGGCAAAACGTACCAGGAAAAAGTGGACGAAGCCACCCGCCTGGCGTCCCAGTCCATCATTGAATACCGCACCACCAACTACCGGCCTTCGGTGTCGGTGTGCGACGAAACCGGCGCGGTCAAAACCCGCCCCGGCAGCCAGATGCCCGCAACGTACCAGCTGCCGGTGGGCGCGCTTCTGATGGTGCGCGACGGCATGCCGATCCAGGCCGGCGACATCATCGCCAGAAAACCCCGTGAAACCTCGAAGACCAAAGACATCGTGGGCGGCCTGCCCCGGGTGGCCGAACTCTTTGAAGTGCGCAAACCCAAGGACATGGCGGTTGTTTCCGAAATCGACGGCACGATCACCTTTGCCGGCGAGTCCAAGGGCAAACGTAAAATCGTGGTCACCCCGGAAACCGGCGAGGCCAAGGAATACCTGGTGCCGAAAGGCAAGCACATCACGGTTTCCGACGGCGACTTCGTTGAAGCCGGCGAACTCTTGACCGAAGGGCATCCCGAACTGCACGACATTTTGCGCACCAAGGGCGAAAAATTCCTGGCCTCCTATCTGGTGGAGGAAATTCAGGACGTGTACCGCTTCCAGGGCGTGTCCATTGATGACAAGCATATCGAAGTCATCGTGCGCCAGATGCTGAAAAAGGTCACGGTGCTTGATTCCGGCGGAACCAGCTTCCTGGTGGGCGAACAGGTGGACAAGCAGGATTTCAAACTGGAAAACCAGAGAGCCGCCGGCGAAGGCCGCAGCCCGGCCACTGCGGAACCGCTGGTGCTGGGCATCACCCAGGCGTCGCTGACGACGTCCAGCTTCATCTCGGCGGCCTCGTTCCAGGAAACGACCAAGGTGCTTACCGAAGCGTCCCTGCGCGGCAAATCCGACCCCCTGCGCGGCCTGAAGGAAAACGTCATCGTCGGCCGTCTGATCCCCGCCGGGACCGGGTACCGCGAATACGTCAACACCGACATCCTGGTGCCGGAACAAAAGGAACGCCCGGACAAGTTCCTGGAAGACCTGGAAGACGATCCCCTGCTGGTGGACATTAACGGATAGCATGACCGGGGGAGGCGGCACGCCTCCCCCGGTTTTCAAAAGAGACGGCCGTGGACGCAGAAAACGGCACGCCGCTGACCGGCGTGGTACTGGCCGGCGGGCTTTCAACCCGCATGGGGCGTCATAAGCCGGGCATCCGTCTGCACGGCGAAGACGGCCCGGATCTGCTGGCCCGCAACGTGGCTCTGCTCCGGACCCTGCTGCCCCGGGTGCTGGTATCCTGCCGGGCGGGCGGAGAACTGCCGCAGTACGACTGCGTGACCGACCTGATGCCGGGCCTCGGTCCCATAGCCGGGGTGCAGGCGGCTCTGGCCGCCGCAAACGGACCGGTGCTGGCCCTTTCCTGCGACATGCCGTTTATGGATGCACCGACGCTGTGCCGCCTCATCCGGGCCTGGGGGGAACGGCCGCCCCAGGCCCTGATGGCTACCTTTCGCCAGGCGGAAACCGGCTATATTGAAGCCCTTGCCGCCATCTACAGCCCGTCATGCCTGCCGTTGATCAACGAAGCCGTCAGCCGGGGCACATACCGCCTGGGGCTGGTGGTTTCCCGGAACCAACGGGTGGACGTGGTGTACACCCGGAAGGAATCGCTGCCCTTTTTCAACATCAACTATCCGGCCGATCTGGAAACAGCCCGCAAGATGCTGCGGGAACTGTGACCCCCCGCGGCGTCGCGCCCTTTCCCCACGGCGGCGCGAACCCCCTCCGTCTTGCGCGCAACAGCCCTGGGATTTTTTCATGACGACAGTACGGCGAACAGCCGCCTACCCGCCCGCCGCCCGCTTGCCGTGGACAATGGACGCCCCCGGCAGATACTCGCCTTCGGCGTTGCGCACATAGGGGGTCAATCTGATCGCATCGCCCGGCTTCGGACCGTCGATTTCCAGAAGCAGGAAATTGCGGTCCGTAATGGCCGGCCACAGGGCTGGATCGGCGCGGATGGACTCTTTCGTGGATAAAAACCCGCCCACCGGGCCGATGACCACCTGCGCCAGGGGATGGCGGGAAGCGGGATAGGTCCTGGCATCCACCGGCGCATACGAAAACACGTGCACGTGCGCGGCGATCATCAGGTCGAATCGTTTTTCTTCCAGCACTTCCCACAAGCGCTGAAAACTGGGACCGATGAATTCCAGGCTTTCCCGTTTGGGATTGAAAGCCGGGGTATGGGCCAGCAGAATGCGGTGGACCGCCGAATCCACGGCCGGAAGCGGGCCGCGCAGCCAATCCAGTTGCGCCTGGCTGATATGGCCGAAGGACCGGTACGGTTCGCTCCCCAGATCCTTGTCCAGAAAAAAGGAATCCACGGCCACAAACACCGTCGCCGTGGCCGCGTCGCTGACCGTATATGCCAGGCCCTCATACCCTTCGGGGCCGTTGGCCGGCAGCATGGAGGCGAAGGCTTTGGCGTATTCCCGCTGGTTGCGCACAAAATACAGCAGCGGCGAGGTTTCGCCCGGCTTTCTGGCGCTGGCCAGTTCGTGGTTGCCTTTCAGGACATGCAGTGGAATGCCCGCCTGGGTCAGGGGCCGCATGAACGCTTTCCAGGCTTCGAACTGAAAGCCGTTTTCTTCGGAAAACGCGCTCTCAACCATGTCGCCCACGCAGAAAACCAGATCCGGCTTCGGGCTCATGTTCAGGATGGCCCGGATGACCGCCGCTGTTTCCTGCCGGTTAAGGCCCTTGTCTTCCCGACTGTCCGTGCCCTGGGTGTCGGCCATCAGGACCGCCCGCAGCGCGTGGGCCGGCGCGGGCGCGGCCAGCAGGAACAACGGCAGAAGGACGACAAGGGCGGCAAGCAGGCGGCGCGGGACCGCATGGCGGTTCGGGGGGGCGGCGAAAAAGGCGGACGACAGGGACATGGCGACTCCTTGCGCCCCGCTGCGGGGAACGCGGACCGGAGCATACGCATTCCCGCCGCTGAAGACAAATCCCGACTGCGGCACGGCGCGCAACCGGCGCAGTGCCCTGCCGGAAGCGCGCAGGGCCGCCGCGTTTTCCGGCAGGCCCCTCCGGGGATTCCGCGCTATTTTCCCGCGGGACCTTTGCCTACGATGATCGGAGCGGCGGGCACGTACGCGCCGTCAGCGTTTTTCATGTACGGTGTCAGCCTGATCGGATCTTCCGGCTTCGGCCCGTCGATTTCCAGCAACAGAAAATTGCGCTTCACGGAAGTCTTCCACAGCGCCGGATTGGAATGCACCATGCTCTCCTTGGACTGCACGCCGCCCACAGGGCCGATAATCACCTGCGCCACCGGTCTGCGGGAAGAAGGATAGATTACGCTGTCAACCCGGGCGAAAGAAAAATGGTGCACATGCGCGGCAATCATCAGAGTGAAATGCTTCTCTTCCAGAATGGACCAGAGTTCCTGAAAACTGTCGTCCGGAAACCGTGGAAGCTTTCTTTTGGAATTGAACGCCGGGGCATGACTCAACACGATGCGGTGAACCGCTTTGTCCACCGCGGGCAAGGGCCCGCGCAGCCAATCCAGCTGTGCCCGGCTGATATGACCGAAAGCATTCAATGTTTTGTCCATATCGCGGTCAATATAATATGAATCCAAAGCGACAAAAACCGTTCGTGTGGCCTTGTCGGTCACAGTATACGCCAGGTGCTTGTGCCCTTTGGGGCCATTGCCCGGCATGGAGGAAAACGCCCTGGCATACTCTTTCTGATTCTGGAGAAAGTAGCGGATCGGCGATGGATCTCCCTTTTTTCTTTGGCGCATCAACTCATGATTACCCTTCACGACATAAAGCGGAATACCCGCCTGCATGATGGGCTGCATCAGGTTTTTCCAATTTTTGAATTGATATCCGGTTTTTTCGGTAAATCCGGCCCCGGCAAGGTCCCCCAGGCAAAAAACCATGTCGGGCCGGGGTTTCATGGCCAGAATAGCCGCGACCACGGTGTTTGTTTCCTGCTCGTTGATAAAATTGGAGAATTGTCCGGTCTCCCCTTGCGTGTCCGAGAAAAAAACCGCCCGCAGGGCATGGGCCGGCGCGGGCATGGCCAGAAGGAACAGCAGCAAAAGGGTGATCACGGCGGCGGGCAGGCGGCGCGGGGCCGCACGACGGTTCAGAGATGCTGCGGGAAAGGCGGGCGGCAAGAACATGAACGCTCCTTTGCGCCCGTGGTGCGGAACGCGGGCCGAAGCATACGCATTCTTGCCGCCGAAGACAAATCCCCGCCAGCGACGGTTCAGGCCGTATCCGCGCAACCGCCGCTCCGGGCGGCCCGTATATGCGACACGCGAGCCTTTCCGGAAGCCGGAAAAGCTCGCCTATTCACCCTCCAAACCTTTGCCCACCAGTATCATGGCGGCCGGCGCGTATGCGCCGCCGGCGTTTTTCATATATGGAGTCAGCTTGATCGGGTCATTGGGCTTCGGGCCGTCTATTTCCAGCAGCAGGAAATTGCGGTCCAGCGACAGGTTCCAGGTCGCCGGGTCGCTACGCGCGCTTTTTGCCGCTGTCCGCGTGCCGCCCACAGGGCCGATGACCACCTGCGTAATGGGGCGGCGGGATTCAGGGTACACCGATTCGTCTATCCCCGCGCAGGAAAAGACATGCAAATGCGCGGCGATCATCATATCGAATTTTTTCTCTTCCAACGCCTCCCAGAGTCTGCGGAAACTGTCGTGCACAAAGCCCGGATGCTCCTTCTTGACGTTAAAGGCCGGAGCATGAGTCAACACAATGCGGTGGGCGGCTGAATCCACCGCCGGCAGGGGACCGCGCAGCCAGCTCGTCTGGGCCTGGCTGATGTAGCCATACGAACCGTAGGGCGTACTTTCCATATCCCTGTCAAGGTAATAGGAATCAAGAGCCACAAAAACCGTGCTGGTGGCTTTGTCGGCCACGGTATAGGCCAGATGGTCGTATCCCTTGGGACCGTCAGACGGCATATTGGAAAAGGCTTTGACGAAGGCTTCCTGATTGCGCACGAAATACCGGAAGCGCGAATGATCGTCTTTCCCCCTTTCACACGTCAGTTCGTGATTGCCTTTGAGCACGTACAGCGGAATGCCCGCCTGGGTGATGGGCCGCATCAGTTCTTTCCAGTCTTCGAACTGATAGCCGGCGCGTTCGGTAAATCCCCTGCCGACCAGGTCGCCCAGGCAGAACACCATGTCCGGCCGGGGCTTCATGGCCAGAATGGCTTTGACTGCGGCTGTTGTTTCCTTTCTGTTGATATGATTATACTCCGGCCCTTTTTTCCCCTGCGTGTCGGAAAGCAGAACCGCCCGCAAGGCCCAGGCGGGCGTTGGGGCGGCTGTGAGAAAAAACAGCAGCACAACTGCGCAGAAAACAAAAAGACGATTCGGTCTTGCGTTCCGATCACGGGACGTTTTGGCTGCGGTAAAGCGGGACATGGCGGCTCCTTCACGCCCCCATATGCAATGAGGCGTATGCTGCAGCATACGCCTCATTCCCGTCAGCGCAAATACATTCGAGATTTTTCGCAATGCTTGCTGTAAAAAACGTCTCTTTTAAAGCAACGCCTTGCCCACCTGATAGACGAGGACGGCCATGCCGTACGCCAGGCCGGTGCTGAAAATCAGGCTGAAAATGGGCCAGCGCCAGCCGCCGGTTTCGTTTTTCATGGCCACGACGGTCACCACGCACGGCGCGTACAGCAGCACGAAGACCAGCAAACTGACAGCGTTGGCCTTATTCCAGTTATTGTCGGCCTTGATCTGCTCGGCCAGGGGCTCGGCTTCTTCCGGGTCCACCTCACCCAGCGAATAGGCCGTGCCCAAAGTGGAAACCAGCACTTCCTTGGCCGCGAATCCGCCCAGCAACGCGATATTGGTGCGCCACTCAAACCCCGCGTATTGCGTTACTGGCTCCAGGGCCGTGCCGATCCGGCCGGCCAGGGAATTACGCAATGCGGCGGACAGATGCTCATTCGTCGCAGCCTCAAGCTCGCCACGGGCCTCGGCCAGGGCTTCTTCCTCCGGCGTTTTCGGCGCATCGCCGGCTTTTTCCTCCGCGCCCTTCCTGTCCGCTTCCGCCGGAGTTCCCGCCGCCTTTTTCACCGCGGCAAGAGCATCTTCAGCGCTTTTCACCTTTGCTTCCGCGGTGGTCCGGGCGGCGGCGAACTGCTTTTCCTGATCGGCGGGCAGGCCGGGAAAAGTCATGGCCGCCCAGATCAGAATGGAAATGGCCAGAATGATGGTTCCGGCTTTTTTGATATACTGCCAGCCCCGTTCCCAGGTGTGCAGCAGCAGGCCGCGCAGGGTCGGCAGCCGGTACGGGGGCAATTCCATAACAAAGGGAGTGGGTTCCCCGGCAATGATGGTGGAACGCAGAATCCGGGCGGAAAGAAGAGCCATGCCCCAGCCGGTCAGGGTGATCAGCAGCATGACCGTGGCTTGCTGTTCCTGCGCGAAAAACGCACCCACCAGCAGGGTGAATACCGGTATTTTCGCCCCGCAGGCCATGAAGGGCACGGTCAGCAAAGTGGCCAGCTTTTCCTTCGGACTGCGCAGGGTGCGTGTGGCCATGACCGCCGGCACGGCGCAGCCGCCGGCAATGCCGCCGCCGATGATGTAGGGCATGACGGACGAGCCGTGCAGGCCAAAAAAGCGGAATACCCGGTCCAGCATGTAGGCGATGCGGGCCATGTATCCGCTATCCTCCAGAAACGCGATGAGCAGAAACATGATCAGAATCAGGGGCACGAAAGTCAAAACTCCGCCCACGCCCTTGATGATCCCGGCGACGATCAGCGATTTGAGCAGCCCGTCATCCAGCAGTCCGGATACGACCCCGCCCAGCCAGCCGAAAAAGCCGTCCACCAGGTCCATCGGGTAGGAGCCGAACGTAAAGGCTATCTGGTAAATACAGTAAAAAATGCCGATCATGATCAGGGGACCGACCAATTGATGAGTCAGCACCTGATCGATATGGTCCGAAAGATGGCGCCGGTGGTGCGATTCCGCATGGCGGATGATGACGCCCTGGCGCAATATGGACGCGATGTAGCCGTAACGGAAATCCGCAATAACCGCCTCAGGATAGCTGTGCAGCGTGTCGTTCAGGTGTTTTGCCGCGCTCTGGCAGACGGCGTTCATGCGGGACGCGGTTTCGCCGGAAAAAATGGGCGATTCGCGGACATCCCGGTCGCTTTCCAGATATTTCAAAGCCGTCCAGCGGGGGGGAAAAGCCATAGCCGCTCCGGCGTCGGGGTTTTCGGCCAGACTTTTTTCCACTTCCGCCGTCAGCGCGGTGAGGGCCGGGTCCAGATCGCTGCCGTAGGAAATTTCCAGGGGCTTCCAGGGGCTGCCCTTTTGCGCGCGGGCCAGTTCCACGGCCGCTTTCAACGCGGCCTGCACGCCCAGGCCCGTGCGGCCCACGGTCTCCACAACAGGCAGTCCCAACAGGTGGGACAGGGCATCGTTGTCGATGCTGTCCCCCCGGCGGCGCACCTCATCCATCATGTTCAGGGCCAGCACCACGGGGATGCCCAGCTCCATCAGCTGCACGGTCAGGTACAGATTGCGCTCCAGAGCGCCGGAATCCACAACGTGCAGCACCACGTCGGGTTTTTCATCGGCCAGCATGCGGCGGGCCACGATTTCTTCCTGGCTGTAGGCGGTCAACGAATAGGTGCCGGGCAGGTCGACGATCAGCACGCGCTGGCCGTCAAAGGAAGTCTCCCCGGTTTTTTTGTCCACGGTGATGCCGGGGTAGTTGCCCACGTGCTGGCGCGCGCCGGTAAGGTTGTTGAAAATGGTGGTCTTGCCGGCGTTGGGGTTGCCGGCCAGAGCGACGACAATCGGGCGGTCCATGAATACCTCTATGCTGTCACGTCAGTAGATGTTGCGTAGTCGAAGCGGATTGCCTTTGCGATTTTCCGTCCGCGGTTCACGAAGAGACAAAGCATTTTTTTCCGGATGCGGACAAGCCGTAGCGGCTTCTCCCAAAGGCACGCCGCGCTGTCGTTTGCGGGCGGAGACTTTGCTGCGCTACGCATCCGCCGGGATATTTTTAAAATAAAAATACCTGGGCTCGGATCTCAGTACATTCCTGGGGCTACCCCCCGAACCCCGTCCGGGGGAGTCATTCCCCCGGAGCCCCCGCGATTGCCGGCACTTGGCGCGAAGCGCCCGTACCGGACGCCGGGGGTGCGGGAGAGCCCCCCGTCAGGAGGATTGGGCAACACAGTCCCCCGGATTACCGGGAACTGAGCTTACTCCTCCAGAGTGGTTACTGTTATTCTGTCCGCCTCGTTATTGCGCAGGGTCAGGGTGAAACCCCGCAACCGCAGGGCCACGGGGTCCCGCAACGGAGCGCGGCCCACGACTTCGACTTCCGCGCCGGGGATCAACCCCATGTCGCGGATGCGGCGACCCAGTTCGCCCTGCGCCTCTATGGCGGCAATGATCGCTTTCTGGCCCACCAGCAACCGGCGCATGGAAATTTCTTTTCCCATATATCCCCTCTTCCCGCCGCCTGCCCGCCCATCACGGCAGGCCGGAACGTTTCTCAAAAGCATTTGATGTTCATTTTCAACCATACCACAAAAAAAAGGCGCGCCGTACATCGTGACATCCCGGCAACCGGAAAAACCGGCCGCCGGATCAGCGCGGCTGCGCGCAACTGCAGGAACCGCTTCCGCCCGCCCGGGCATGCCGGCAGCCGCAGCCTCCGCCATCGCAGGCGCAGCCGCCGCACCCGCAGGAAGCCCCCTTGCGGCTCTTCCAAAAATGGCGCACGGCAAAAGCGAAGGCGCCCGCCACAATCAGAGTGACAGTCACAGTTTCCATACCGTTTCTCCTGTTGCGGAATTCACCCGGCATGGTCCGCCGCAAGGGCATCGCACCAGATGGTTTTCGCAAAATCCCGGCCAAGGATCACGCAGCAATCGCGCAATTGCACGCGGCATGTGTCATCGGACCGGCAGCAAAGCTCCACGACGGTTCCGGGGGTAAAACCCATGGCGCACAGCCTGGTGCGCGCCGCCGCGCAGCCGTCGATGCCGCGGATCCTGGCCTTTGCCCCCTCAGGCAGTTGCAGAAGTGTGCATTCTCTGCTCATGGCCGCATTTCCGCCGTCCCTATGGACGAATGAATACATTTCTCAACACATATTGATAATCGATCTCAAAAAGATATAGTCCCAGTCCCTGCCCCTGTCAACAGCAATTCAAACAAACAGCGGCATCTTTTGCTCCTGGCGCCGCGGCGGGTAACAGGAACCGTTTGCAACGCGTATTCCCCCCACGATGAGAAATCACGACGGACCTGCAGTTATCGCCGATTTCATATAAAAAGAACAACATATATGTAATTTTCAACGAAAAAATATATAAAAAAGCAATATATGAGAAATAAAAGCAAAATTACAGTAAAATTTAATTATACTATATATTATGAAATTATTATGCTATATAATGATGCATTTCATTTATCTCGTCATTGCATTGTATTTACAAATAAATATAGTAGAATATGAAAAAAATATTTATCAAATACAGACAGAAATTATATACTTCAATGGAAAAATAGTGCTAATATACCATCGCGTCGTGCAATTATTTTTGCAACCCCCGTTTCGGTTGCGACTTTTGCATCCCTGCGATCAGGGATAGAGGTGGATCATGAAAGACTGGACCAAACGCAGACCTGATGGCCAAGAACCCCCATTCATCCCTCTCTGGAGGTTCAAACTGCGCCTTCCCGGCATCCATTACCGCTGGGAGTGGCCTGATTACATCCAGGGACTTGTCATGTGCGCGGTATGCCTGTCCATCATACCTGTGCTTCAGGAAAACTTGAAGATGCCCTTTGAAGTGGCTCTGGCCATCGTTATCTTGAACGGTTTTCTCTATCTCTGGCACAGTCATCTGGGCGATCCGGTCGTGCCCGGGTGGATCACCCCGGCTATTCCGCTGCTTCTTTTATATATCAGCGGATTCCCTGCCGACGGCCCCACGCGGATGCACGCGCTGATCGCCTTTCAGATGGTGCTGGGCGTCTGGTGCCTGTTCCTGGGCATGACCGGCCTGGCCAACAAGGTCATCGCCCTGATCCCGGCGGGCATCAAGTCCGGCATTATTATGGGCGCGGGCATCGCCGCCATCATTGCGGTGTTCAAACCCGGAGGCTTCTTTGAAAAAATGCCCCTCACCATCTCCCTTTGCGTGCTGGTGGGACTGTACACAATGTACAATATGGGATTCCGCAAATTGTCGCAAAAGATCAGATCGTTGCGGATGATTGCCACACTTGGCATTCTGCCGTGCATCATCGCGGCCATCATCATCGCCCCCATTGTCGGCGAAATGCCCGGCCCGATACACAGCGGACTTGCGTCGCTGAACATTGAATGGGGCTTCTCGCATCCCGCCTTCTCCACCCTGTGGTCCGACTGGGTTCCATGGGGCAAACTGGGCTGGCCGCCGCTCTCAATGTACATCAGCGCCATTCCCCTGGTACTGACCACGTATATCGTGATTTTCGGCGAAGCCGTGCAGGCCAACGCCATTATCAAGGCGGCCGAACCCAGCCGTCCGGATGACCCGGAAGAATACAACGTTGACCGTACCCACCTTATCGTGGGCATACGTAACGCAGTCATGTCCGTAATAGGCCCTGACATTTCCATGTGCGGCCCGCTGTGGGCGGCCATGACGGTGGTCACTTCCGAACGCTGGAAAAAAGGCCGCAAGGACATGGACAGCCTGACCGGCGGCTGCGCTGCGTTCCGGCTGGGCACGTTTACCGGTTACTGGCTGCTGCCTATCGTGACGGCGACCCGGCCGATTCTGCCCGCGGCGTTCGCCTTGACCATGGTCATTCAGGGGTTCGTGTCCGTGTTTGTCGGGGCAAAGGAAGCCCGCTGCCTCAAAGATCTGGGCATAGCCGGCATCGTGGCGGGCGCCCTGCTGGCCCATAACGCGGCGTGGGCTTTTGCCGCCGGCTTTATCGCATGTTTCGTCCTTTACGGGATGAAGATGCTGAAGCCGGACAAAGAGGAGGAAGAACTTATTTGGATCGACCAGGAAGGAATGCGGAAGCAGCACTGACAACGCGGGACGGAAACGGGCAGTGCCTGAATCCGGCTGAAGCGGGCCAAGGGGGTCTGGCCAATGCCCGCGGGGCAGGTGTAAAGGGGAGCACCCGCCCAGGGGCCCCGCCGCGG
>JAVBOK010000085.1:0-38966 GCA_031550605.1 Desulfovibrionaceae bacterium
GTCGAACGGCTTTTTGCCTGGTTGCAAAACTTCCGCCGCCTTGTCGTGAGGTATGAATTTCATGCCGAGAACTTCCTGGCCATGGCGCAATTGGGTTGCATCATGATTTTGCTCAGGTTGGTTTGATTATGAGATGGCTTCAAGAATGAAACGCAGCAGATTTTCCTAAAAGCAGATCATTGCTGATGTGTGGACACATACTCCCTCAAAGCCGCATTAATGGCCGACTGATACTTCGGATGGTGGTGCTTAAACCATTCCAGCACATCAGCATCAAGGCGTAGTGTCACAGGCTTTTTAATAGGCCGATAGAACTTGCCCCGCTCTGCCCCTTCCCAGTTCAGAATTTCTGGGATGTCGGAATAGTCTATATCTTTGTCCTTCATATTGTCCAGAGCGCCAAGCTGCTCCTGAACAGGCGGAATCTTTTTATTCTTGTTCATAGTGTCTCCTTTCATGCGAGGAGGCGCGTCGTGCTGAGATGATACGGAGAATTTCCTCGTCTTCTTGATTTCTATACGTATGGACGACGACCAGAACGTGTCTGCCCATGACGCTACCCATAGCGTGCCAGCGTTCTTCTCCATCAACAACCCTGTCGAATTTGACCAGATGAAGCGGGTCGTCGAATACCTGACAGGCCAATTCAAAACTGACCTTGTGCTTGGTGTAGTTGAGCAGGTTTTTCTGATCGTCCCATTCAATTTTCATGACTTAATTGTATGTACAAAAAAGTATTTTGTAAATGCCTTTTGTCCTGACATCCTGCTATATCCCGCTATATTTCCGCCCCCCCAGTAACCTCATTGAATATATACAAAATCCCTCCAAATCATCCCGCTATCCCGGCTTTGACCACGAAAAAAGGACTCTCGATTTCTCAAGAGTCCTTATTGTTGGCTGGCTAGGGGTGCTGCTGAAAGTACGAAAAATTCTGGACACTACCGTTTTCATAAAATTCTTGACAGGGAGGAAAATTTTCCTCATTTAACAGACAAATTGTATACAATAAGCATACAAAAGCGCAAAGGAGATACTTGATGGAGGCACCGGAACGGTTCGCACATTATGTCAGTCTCATCGCGGGTAAAAACGCGAAAGCGCGAAAGACCGCCCTGGCCTGCCTCGCGGCGGCGCTGGACGGAGCCGACACCTATGCGGGAACGCGGCGCGTGGTTTCGCGCGTCGGGGATATCCTTCATCTGGGCGAACAAAGCGTTGACCTTAACGCCATAGGGGCCATTTATGTGGTCGGCGCCGGCAAGGGAAGCTACCCTGTCTGCAAAGCTCTGGACGAGATCCTCGGCGACCGCATCACCCGGGGGGTCGTCTCGGTCAAAGGCGGGCACCAGCCTCTTTCCCATATCCGGGTGATCGAAGGCGGCCATCCCGTGCCGACGGAAAACAGCCTGTTGGCCGGCCGGATCATTCTGGAGATGGCCGAACGCGTCACCGAAAGGGATCTGGTCTTCTCCTGCATGACCGGCGGCAGTTCCGCGCTTCTGGTCGCCCCGTCGGAAGGCGTGACCCTCGCGGACAAGATGGCGGTCAACAGGCTTCTGCTGCGGACGGGCGCCCCCATTTACGATTTGAACACCGTGCGCAAGCATCTTTCCCTGGTCAAGGGCGGCGGGCTGATCAAACTGTTCCGCAAGGCGACCAACATCACGCTGACGCAGTTCGTGCAGGCAGATTTCCTTCCCTGGCCGGACACCTGCCTGCCGGACCCGACCACCTTCGCGGATTCCATCCAGACCATGAAGCGCTATGATATCTGGGACCCGGCGCCGGAAAACGTCAAAAAAGTGTTGCTGCGCGGCCTGGAAAACCCATCCATGGAAACGCCCAAGGAAAAGGATTTCTCGGTCTGGCGCACGGCCATGCACGATGTCGGCAATCCCCGCGACGCCTGTCTGGCCGCTGCGGCGCATGCGGAAAAGCTGGGGTACAACGCGTTTATTCTGGGCACCAAGATCGAGGGGGAAGGACGGGACGCCGGCACCCTGCTCGGCGGCATCGCCAAGGAGATCCACCTGTTTGATCGCCCTTTCCCGAAACCCTGCGTCGTGATCAGCTCGGGCGAAGTCACCACCGCCATCCAGGGCGAAGCGGGCCTCGGCGGCCCCAACCAGGAAAGCGTTCTGGGCTTTGCCCGCAATGTGCGGACATACCCGGACATGGCTTTCGCGGCCATCGATTCCGAAGGGACGGACGGTCCGACCGAAATCGCCGGCGCCATCGGCGACGGGGAGACCATGCGGCGCGGCAGCGACCTGGGCCTGGACCTTTTCCAGGCGCTGAAAAGCCACAACGCATCTCCTTTTTTTGAAGCGCTGGGCGATGATCTCGTCACCGGCCCCACCGGCACCAACGTCATCAATTTGCGCGTGCTCGTGGTGGAGGGCAGGCCGTGACCCGCGACGCCATAACCCGTGTACGGGCACGCGAAGTCTACAACGCCAGGGGCAACCCCGCTCTGGCCGTGGAAATATTGACCGAACGCGGCATTCTGGTTGAAGCTTCCGCGCCGAGCGGCGTTTCCGTCTCGTCCCATGAAGCGGTGGAGGTTCTGGACGGGGGACCGCGGCTGCGGGGAAAAGGGGCGCTCAAAGCCGCGGCCAATGTGGAAGGAGAAATCGCAAGCGCGCTGATCGGCAACGATGCGCGCCGCCAGAACGAGCTGGATGCCCTGCTGGTCGCCCTTGACGGAACGCCCCAAAAAAGCCGTCTGGGCGGCAACGCTCTGACGGCCGTATCGCTGGCCCTGGCCAAGGCCGGCGCGGCCAGCCTCGGACTGGATGTCTGGCGGTATCTTGGCGGAACACAGGCGAACGCGATCCCGGTGCCTTGCATCAACATGCTGTCCGGATCGAAAACCGCCGGCAACGCTTTGGATTTCGAAGACTACATCGTGGTGCCCCATGGTTTTGCCAGCGCGCGGGAAGCCGTGGCCGCCAGCGTGGAAGTTTTTCACGTCCTGCACGGCGCACTGCAGAAAAAATATGGCCTCATCCCGCAAATCACCGCGCTGGCGCCGCCCGTGAAGACTACCGAGGAAGCCATGGAAACGCTGCTCACGGCCATAGACAGCGCCGGGTACGCCGGGCGCATGGGTCTCGGCATTGATGTTGCGGCGGACAATTTCTACGATGCGAAATCCGGCCTGTACATGACGCGCGAAGGCCCGCGGGACACACCGGCCATGGTGCATTGGTACCAGGACCTGTGCGCGCGGTACCCCATAGTCTTCCTTGAAGACCCGCTTCACGAGGACGATTTTCCCGGTTTTGCCGAAGCGGCCAGATATCTGCCCTGTCTTGTCGTGGGCGACGATCTTTTCGCCAGCAACCCGGAACGGCTTCTTCACGGCGCGGCGATGGGCGCCGGCAACGCCATGCTGCTGAAAGTCAACCAGGCCGGCACCGTCTCGGAAGCGTTGCGGGTGGGCAATGCGGCGCGAAACGCGGGATATTTGCTGATAGCCTCTCTTCGTTCCGGCGAAACGCCGGATGATGTTCAAGCGGACGTGGCCGTTGCGGCCGGGGCCATGCTCATGAAGCTCGGCGCCCCGTGCAGGGGAGAGTCGGTGGCCAAGTACAACCGCCTGCTGTGGATTGAACGGGAGCAAGGAGCCGGCTCGGTGTACACGGGACCGGCCGTCGCCGCTCTGCGGCGTGAGGGAACCAGGACGCACAAAGAAAAAAGGAGCGCACAATGCTGAAAGGAATCTTCACCGTTCTTCTGGGTTTCGCACTTTTCCTGCCGCAGGCGCAGGCGGCCGGCTTTCCCACGAAACCCGTTCAGCTGGTCATTCCGTACGCGCCGGGCGGGGGCAGCGACATAACCGCGCGCATCATCGCCGACGCGATGAAAGATATCCTGCCCCAACCTGTGGTGGTCAGCAACATGCCCGGCGCGGGCGGACTGACGGGCACTTCCTTTGTGCTCAACGCGCGGCCCGACGGCTACACGATTTTGTGGGAACATCCCACCCTGGCCCTGACGCCCGCGATCAGCAACATGCCGTTCCGCTGGTCGAGTTTTGACCTTTTGTGCGCCGGCGCGGGCGGCGACATGGTCATGGTGGTCGGCAAGAACAGCTCCTGGAAAAGCGCCGGGGACATATTCGGCGCCATCAAGGCCAGCCCCGGAAAAATTCGCGTCGCTTTGCCCGTCAACGGCCTGCAACACGTTCTTTTTCTCGACATGATCAACAAACTGGGGGGCGGGATGAAGTTCCTCGCCGTCCACGGTTCCGGCGACAAGCCCCGCCTTACCTCCCTCATGGGCGACAACTGCGATGTGACGCTTTGCGCTCTCGGCCCCGCCATGCCCTACATCCAGTCCGGCGACATCAAACCCGTGGCTCTGATCAGCGAAAAACGCAATCCCCTGCTGCCGAATACGCCCACCCTCAAAGAAGCCGGCATCGACGTGGCATACGAATACTATTACACGGTCTTTCTGCCTAAAGGCGTGCCCGATCAGGTGAAAAAGACCCTGTACGACGCGTTTGAAAAAGCTTCAAAAAAGCCCGAGGTGAAAGAACAACTGACCAAACTCGTCTTCAATCCCGAATTTGTCGACACCGGGAAAGGGAAAAAAATATGGCAGGCCTACGCCGACCGCTTTGAGGCCATCATCAAGCAGGAAAACTTGAATCAGCCGCAGAAGTAAGCCTGTCCGGAAGGCGGGGCACGCGCCCCGCCTTCCGGAGCATTTTCGCTTCGAAATTCTCTGTCCGCCACAATGCTCCGGCGGCGCGGAGCGCCACGTGCCGGGAATCGAGAGGGTCCGGGGGGAACCATTCCCTCCGGACGGGATTGGGGGCGGTAGCCCCAAGAGAGTACCGGAGCCTGGGCCCAAGCCTGATTTGCCCCAAAGACGCGGAGGAATCAGATGACGATTAAAAAACCGCTGGACATGTTGACGGGCCTTGCCATTCTGGCTGTCAGCCTTTTTCTGCTCACCGTGGGTTTCGCGCTTCCCGAACAGGGGCCCGACGCTCTGGGACCGCGATTTTTCCCCCTGCTTCTCACGGGTTCGATGACGGTCCTGTCTCTGGCAGTAATACTTCAAAGTATCGATTTTTCTGGTAAATTCCAAAAAGGAACCGCGGGGAGAAGCGAAAAAAACGATCCCGTGGCGGTGAAGATGCAGTGGGCCTTCGTGGCCTTTCTGGGAGCCTATATTCTTTTGCTGCCGGTCCTGGGCTATTCGTTCGCCACTTTCGGCTTCTGCTTCATCACCATGGTGCTGCTGGGCCCCAAAGACAAAAAATCCCTCTGCATCGACGCCCTGATGGCAGCCGCGACCTCGGCGGCCCTGACCTATATTTTCGGCCATCTGCTGCATCTTTTCCTGCCGTGATGCGCGGCGCAACAAAATGACCGGAGAAAACCATGCTTTCGCACCTTGGGTCCGCACTGGCCGTATTTGATCCCCTTACCCTGTGCATCATGTTCGCGGGCGTTTTCGGCGGGCTGGTCGTAGGCGCCCTGCCCGGCCTGACCAGCACGATGGCCGTGGCGCTTCTGGTGCCCGTCACTTACGGCATGTCCGTGGAACTCGGCCTGGTCATGCTGGTGGCCGTGTATATCGGGGCCATTTCCGGCGGTCTGGTGGCGGCTACCTTGCTCAATATCCCGGGCACGCCCTCTTCGGTCGCCTCCTGCTTCGACGCCTACCCCATGGCCAAGCGGGGGGAAGCGGGCAAAGCCCTGGCCTACGGCGTGTTCGCCTCCTTTCTCGGCTCCATGTTTTCCTTCGTCGTCCTGGCCCTGATGGCGCCGGTTCTCGGCGCCTTCGCCCTGCGTTTCGGCCCCTTCGAATATTTCACCCTGGTGGTTTTCGCCCTGACCTGCATCATCTCCATTTCCAAGAAATCCCTGGTCAAGGGGTTGCTCGCCACCTGCATCGGCATGCTTCTCTCTCTCGTGGGCCTGAGCGAAGTGGACATGATCGGCCGTTTCACCTTTGACACCATGGTCCTTCAGGCCGGCATCGATCTGTTGCCGGTGCTGATCGGGATGTATGCCGTCTCGCAGATTCTGCTGGAAATACTGAGCATCAGAAAGCCCTATTCCGTCATGAAGGCCACCTTTACCACGCGCGAGTTCTTTCAGGTGGTCAAAACCTTCAGATATTCCATCAAAAACGTCGTCCGCTCTTCCGTCATCGGCACGATCATCGGCATCCTGCCCGGCATCGGACCGGGGCTTTCCAACATTGTCGCCTACGCGCAGGCCAAGGCGGCGGACAAAAACCCCGACAGTTTCGGCCGGGGCAATCCCGACGGCATCATCGCCTCCGAAACGGCCAACAACGCCTCCACCGGCGGCGCGCTCATCCCCCTGCTGACCCTGGGCATACCCGGCGACGCCTCCACCATGATGATGCTGGGCGCGTTCATGATCCACGGGGTGCAGCCAGGGCCCCTGCTGTTCCGGGACCACGCGGGCCTGGTCATGATCATTCTCAGCGCCTTTCTCGTGGGCACCTTTCTGATGCTGATCCTGCAGATGCAGTGCATCCGCATCCTCATCCGCGCCCTCAGCGTTCCCCGCCACATCCTGTACCCCGTCATCACCGCCTTCTGCGTCATCGGCAGTTTCGCCCTCAAAAGCAACCTTTTCGACATCTGGATATTCTTTGCCATGGGCCTTATCGGCTATGTGCTGGTCAGGGTCGATTTTCCCCTGCTGCCGCTCGTGATGGGCCTCATATTCGGAAGCATGGCGGAAAGGGAATTTCGCGTCAGCTACACGCTCGGCGGGGACAGCCTGCTCGGGTACCTCGACCGCCCCATCGCGCTCTTTTTCCTGGCCCTGGCCGTATTTTCCGTCGTCTTTTCGCTGTACACCATCCGGAAGGAAAACGACGTCCCGGCCGCAACCACCCGGAAACCCGCCTAATTGGGAAACAGCATGCTGCCTTCGACCGCCCTTTTGGCCTCGGTTCCGCTGCCCCAACTGGCGCTTGTGGAACAACCCCTTGTCGACGACTCCCTGCCGGACGTCGCTCAGGCAACGGTTTTCGCCCTGCGCAACAGCCCCATGCGTTCGGCGGTCAAACCGGGCATGCGCGTGGCCGTCGGCGTGGGGTCGCGCGGCATCGCCAACCTGCCGCTGCTCGTCCGGTCGTCCGTGGACTGGTTTAAAAGCCTCGGAGCCCTGCCTTTCGTCGTGCCGGCCCTGGGCAGCCACGGCCGGGCCACGGCAGAGGGGCAGAAAGAGCTTCTGGCGGAACTCGGCGTCACGGAAGAAAGCGCCGGGTGCTCGATAGATTCTTCCATGGATGTCGCGGAGGTTGGAAAACTCTCCACCGGATTTCCTGTCTACCTGGACCGCAACGCGCAACGGGCGGACGGCATCTTCGTCATCAACCGGGTCAAGCCTCACACGGGATTCCGCGGGCGGCACGAAAGCGGGATAATCAAAATCATAACCATAGGCCTGGGCAAGCAGCGAGGCGCTGACTCCTGCCATGCCCTGGGATACAGGGCCTTCCCGGACCTGTTGCCGGCCATGGCCGAGCTCTGCATGGCAAAGGCGAATTTCATCGGCGCGCTGGCCGTGGTCGAAAACGGCCTGGACAAGACCTGCATCGTGGAGGCGGTGCCCGCCGCGCGCATGTTTGAGCGGGATGCGGCCCTGCTGCGAATTGCGGCGAAAAAAATGCAGTCCCTTCCTTTCGCTTCGCTGGACGCGCTGATCATCGACGCGGTGGGAAAAAACATATCCGGCTCGGGCATGGACAGCAACGTGGTGGGCCGTTATCCATCATCGTGGATGACGGGAGGACCGGAAATCGTTACTATAGGCCTTCTGGATATTACGCCGGAAAGCCACGGCAACGGACACGGCATGGGGTTTGCGGATATCATTTCGCGCCGCCTGCGGGACAAACTGGATATGGAAGCGTGCTACGTCAACGCGCTGACCTCGACCACCCTGCGCACCTGCGCGTTGCCCTGCGCGCTTGAAAGCGACCGGGAAGTGTTCAGGGCGGCCGTAAAAACCTGCCACCAGCCGGATTTGGACAAGATCCGCTTCGCACGCATCCGCAACACGCTGATGCTGCGCCACCTCAAAATTTCCCCGGCGCTCGTGCCCGAAGCGCTGGAAAAGGGATGCACCTTGCGGGGCAGGCCGGAGGCGCCGCGGTTCACCGCCGCCGGCGAACTGGCGGATCTGCACCAATGGCCGGACGAGACATGAAAACAACCCAAAGCCCTTTTACAGACACCCTGCGCCAGGCCTTTTTCGACGGCCTCATCAAAGGCGGCCAGCCCCTGACCGAAGAGGCTCTCTGCCGCATGTTCAACGTAAGCCGCACCCCCGTGCGCGAAGCCCTGATCCGCCTGGAACACGAGGGCCTCGTCACCATCGTCAAAAACAAGGGAGCCTTTGCCCGAGAAATAACCCCCACCGACGTCATCGAAATCTTCCAGCTCCGCCTTCTCCTCGAAGGCTATGCCGCCAAGGCGTGCATCGGCAGCATCAACATGGACCACCTGCGGCATATCCGCGACCAGCTGGCCGAGATGCAGCCCGTTCCCGGCATGGATGAGCGGAAAAACAACGTGGGGCACCTTCTCCACATGCTGATCAAGGATTCCTCCCCCAATACCCGTTTCAAAAACCTGGTCACCGGCCTCTACACGCAGTTCACCCGGGTGCGGGACCTTGCCCGCCTCATCCCCGGCCGTACCGAAAAAACTCTGGTGCAACACCTCGCCATCGCCGACCAGGTTCTCGCCGGCAACGGCGACGGCGCCGAAGAGGCCATGCGCCAGCACCTCGACTCGACCCTTACCGACCTCATCAACCCCGCCAACATGCATATCTACACCCACGTCAACATCCCCCGCTCCTGACGGGTCCGTTTCGCCAGAAAGCGGCCGGATTGTCCATCCGGCCGCGCATTATGAACAAACGCGGCCGGCTACGCGGAATCGGGCGAAGGAACAACCACGGAGGGTCGCGCCGCGCGCCGCCTGTGCAGCAGCACGGAAAAAATGCTCGGCAGCATCAGCGCCATGCCGGCAAGGTCCGTATAGATCCCCGGTTTGATAAGGCACAAGGCCCCCGCGAACAGGCACAGCCGCAAAAAGAGATTCTGCGGCGCCCCGCCGAGCAGACCCTGCAGCGAGGAACCAAGGGCCACCACACCGACGGTGGCCGTGACAAGCGTGCTGATGATGGTCATCGCGTCGCCCGTGCCCAGCAGGGACGGCGCGTACACGAACATGAAGGGGATGATGAACGCGACAAGCCCCAGACGCACCGAGGTGACCGCCACGTTCAGCGGCCTGGCCTTCGAAATGCTGGACGCGGCAAAGGCGGCCAGGGCCACGGGCGGCGTGATGGCGGAAAGGCAGGCGAAATAGAACACGAACATATGGGCGATCAGGGGCGAGACATGCATTTCGATCAGCGCCGGCACGATCACGGCCGCGCAGATCAGATAGGCGGCGGTGGTGGGCAGCCCCATGCCGAGAATGATCGCCGCAAGCATTGTAAATACAAGAGCCAGGGGCAGATAGCCGCCCGACACGGCGATGACCGCGCCGGCGAATTTCAGGCCCGTTCCGGTCAGGTTCAGAACGCCGACAACGATACCGGCCGTGGCGCAGGCGGATATCATGCCGGTGGCCTGCTTTGCGCCGCCGGCAAGGGCGGTGATGATCTCCATCGCCTTCAGCCGTGTTTCCCTGCGGAGCATGATGCAAATGAACGTGGCGTAAATGGCGTATACCGCGGCTTTTATCACCGATGCCTTCATGCCGATCAGGACGTAGATCAGCACGAAAATAGGCAGAATCAGGTGCCCGCGTGTCAGGACCACGCGTTTCAGATCCGGCAGTTCGTTGCGCGGCAATCCGTGCAGGCCGCATTTCTGCGCTTCCAGATCGATGATGTAAAACACTGAAAGATAATAGAGAATCGCGGGTATGACGGAAGCGGCGGCCACGGACAGATACGGGGTGCCTGTCAATTCCGCGATGATGAACGCGGCGGACCCCAGAATCGGCGGCGTGATCTGCCCGCCGGTGGAAGCGACCGCCTCCACCGCGCCGGCAAAGGTCGGACTGTACCCCACCTTGCGCATCAGCGGAATGGTGAACGTTCCCGTGGCCATCACGTTCCCCGCGGAGTTGCCGGATATGGTGCCGAACAGGGCGCTGGCGACCACGGATGTTTTCGCGGGACCGCCCCGGAAGGTTCCGGTTATGGAAAGGGCCATGTCGATGAAAAATTGCCCCGCGCCGGTTCCGTTCAAAAAGGCGCTGAAAAGTATGAACAGAAACACGAATGAGGCCGAGGTGGAAAGAGGCGTGCTGAGCATCGCGTCCAGCCCCGCCATGTAGCTGATGGCGCGGGAATAGCTGTATCCCCTGTGCCCGCCGAATCCCTGGGGCAGGTATTTCCCGTACAGGGCGTACAGAATGAAGAGGATGGCGATAACGGGCAGAATGGCCCCGTTCGTTCGCCGTGTTATTTCAAGCACCAGCAGCACGAGGATAGTGGAAAAGAAAATATCCCATGTCGTGGGCGCGATGCCGAGACGATAGATGATCGTCTCCATGGTGATGATAAAGTACACGGCGGTGATGACGGACAGCACGATGAAAAAAAGATCCACGGCGGTCGGGTTCTTGCCCGACTTCCCCGAAAAGGGATAGATCATGAAGGTGAGGACAAGGCCGAAACAAAGGTGGGTATAGCATAATACCCATGGAGTGATCGTGCTGTACCCGAGAAAGTATATATGGAAAACAGCCATGGCTATGCCGATGGCCAGATAGATGTTCCCATATATCCCCTTCAAGCTGCGGGCGGCTGTGGAGCCTTCTTCCGTCAGCCTGCCGAGCTTTTCCATGTCAAGCTCTTCATCCTGCCCCGCGTCCGCAACCCGTGCCAGTTTCGCATTCTCAGCCATGGGAATTCCCTCCGGCAGCTGTGCCCCTTCTTCAAATCCGTTATGCTCCGCGCCGGGCAACGCGCCGGCGCGGAGCGGCGGTCGGCATTATTTCGCTTCTTTGGGGATCAGGGCGTCGGGGATTTTGATGCCGACTTCCTTGTAATACTTGAGCGCGCCCTTATGGACGGGGATCGTGCTCTTCACGATGTTGGCGGGCACGCACTGCGCCATGTCCGGCGCGGCGGCCAGCAGGGATTTCTGGCCTTCGAAGGTGGTCTTGACGATTTTGTAGATGGTTTCGTCGTCCAGATCCTTGTGGGCGGCGGCCACGTTCCAGAACGTGATGACTTTGGTGTCTCCGGTCTGGTGCTTGTAGGTTCCCTTGGGAATGACGCCGGCGCTCCAGTACGGGTTGGCCTTGAGGATTTTCTCGATATCCTGGTCCGGCAGCGAGATGTGGCGCACCGCATGGGTCGATTCCAGATCGAGCATGAAAGGGCCTGGCGCGCCGGTTACCGCGAACCCTCCGTCGCAGTTGCCGTCCCGCAGGGTGTTCACCGCCGTGCCGGTGGGCAGGCTGCTGTATTTGGAAACCTTGATGCCCAGGCACTGCAGCAGGGCTTTCGCGGCCAGATCGCTGGTCGCCCCCGGCGCGCCCGCGGTCACGTGCTTGCCCGCGAAATCGTATACCGTTTTGATCGGCAGCTTTTCGAGCGTGTATATGTGGAGCACGCTCGCATACATCGGGAATATCGCCCGGATGTCCTGATACTTTTTCCCGCCGGTCCAGGCGCCGACGCCGTTGAACCCTTCCCCGGCAAGCCAGGTCGTAAGGAACCCCAGCTCCATCTCCTTGCCGGAAATCAGGGGCATGTTGCTGGCGGGTCCGCCGGTCACCTCGACGGACACGTCGATCGTGGGAATTTTTTCGTTAAGCAGTTTGGCCCATGCGCCGCCCAGCACATAATACGTGCCGCCGACGCTGGATGTGCCCAGAAGCAGCCGCTGCTTGCCCGCGGCCAGGGACGGGGACACGGACAGCACCGCCACGGCGAGCGCCGCCAGAAGCAATCTCTTCACGGTTTTCATAACCAGCTTCCTCCATTTGTCGTCATGGATGTTTCGGGGCCAACAACGCGAGCAAATTACCGATGAGATTTTCCTGCGCCAGTTTTGAAAAAAGACCCAACTCCCTTTTCCCCCATAAGGACAAGCCGAAGCTGCCCGGTCTTTCGGCACGCCCACTGTCCGCCGCGGGCGGTGCGGCCGCACCGCCACCTATCCGCCGGAGCATTTCCAGGGTGAAAATGCCTACATTCCGTCATGCACAAGCTGAAGCAATTCTTTCCCCGTAACGGAGCCAAACCCGAGGCTGGCAAGAGTCCGCGCGCCGACGGCCAGATCCTTGCCCATGACCAGGCTGCAGATATGCGCCAGCGACCGCATGGTCTCGCCCGGCAGGTCGAACCTGTCCAAAAGATCGATGATGGGATACAAGCCGTAGGTGACGTCTTCGTAGAAGAACCGGTGTTCTTTCGTGGAAGGAAGCATGCTGCGGTGATACGCGGGGTTGCTCTGCAGCATCTCGAAAATGTTGCTGCCTTTCATGCCCTGATACCCGTACCAGCTCATGACAAGTTCGGTCAGCGAGGGAAGATTCAGTATCTTTTGGGACACAAAAGCCATTCTCTCGGCATCCATCTTTTCTATCACGTTGCCGATTGATGGCGTAAGCGCTTCATAATACAGCTGCATTTCCGTTTTTCTTTCAATGTCTCCGAAATTGAGAAGCCCGATGGGAACGTGCACAAAGGGATTGACGTTGCATAGACCCGTTTCCAGAATGTTGTTCCGTTTGATCAGCGACGGGTAGATATCCGCCAGAACGGCAAAGACGGCATCGGTATCCCGCGCGGGAAAAGCCCCCACCCCGAGGTTCCGTTTGTACCCCCGGATCCACACGCCGGGCCCCTTCTCCGTTTTCTCCTTTCTGACCGCATAGATCATGCAGTCCGCTTCCGCCAGTTTGACGTCGTTTGTGTTGCCGGCTTTGCGCAGCGCCTGCATGAACTGGATGCCGGCGTAAAGGTTGCCCGGCGAAATGAACACGATCTGGCCGCTTTTCAGAAAGGGCGCGCAGACTTCCGCCATTCTGGGATGAGCGAAAGAAGGAACCGTCACCATCACGACTTCCGCGCCGTCAAGCGCTTCTTCTATATCCGTCGTCGCGCGCCTGACCGAGAAAAAGCCTTCGGGAAGCCCTGTGGACGCAACGGCGCGCACGTTGATCCCGCCGGCTTTGTGTATTTCCTCAATGCTCGCGCCGAACTCGGGAAGGTCATACACGGTCACGTCATGTCCCAAAGCGCTCAAATGGGCCGCTTTGGCGCTCCCTCCGTTGCCGCTTCCCACTATCGTGATCTTGTGCATCAGCCATCCCTCCGTGTTGTGGTGGTTACCTGCTCTTCCGTTTTGTTCAGCGTTACCCCGTCGATCAGAGAAACCGCCCCGTTGTCGGAATCGAAGACAAGCCGGATCCTGTCCCCCCGCAAGATGCTTTTCATGACGATGAGGGGGCGCGACTGCGCGTCGTAATTGATCCGCGTGAAGATGAGCGTGGGCGCGCCCTGTTTTATCTTCAGGGTCCGGCTTTCAAAGGCATTGATGATCCCGGCCTCAAGGTAGGTCCGCACCTTGCCGATGGCGATCCCCCTGTTTTCCCGCAGCCAGTCGGTTATTTTCCCCGTCACCCGGGCTTCGGCCAGTTCCGGGCACAGATCGTGGGAAACGTAGCTTTTTTCCAGCGCAAGGGGCTGGTCGTCCACAAAGCGCAGACGGATCAGTTCCGTGACACGGGCCCCCGCCGGCAGTTGCAGCATGTCCCGGACGGTCGCGCGCGGATCCACGACGGACGCCTTCAAAATCGTGTGTCTGCCGCCCAGGTAGCTCGGGAAGAAATCCCTGATAAAATCCGCTTCCATCCTCGGCCTGGCAACGAAGGTGCCCTTGCCGCGCCTGCGGTTGCAGTACCCGATCCGCACCAGTTCCAACACGGCGTTGCGCACCGTGCTTCGGCCAACTCCGTAGGTTTCCATCAACTGGTGTTCGGTGGGGATCTGCGTTTTTTCGGGCCATTCCCCGCGGATTATCTTTTCCTTCAGTATGTCAATAAGCTGGTGATACAAGGGCAGCGGGCTGTTGCCGTCGATACGGTGAAGCATCATTGCGCCGGCCCTGTCGCCTTGGCGATTTCCGCCGCCATGCGGGCGCGGGAATCGGCCATGCGTTGCTTTGCCGCCACAAGCGCGGCCTGGTCCTTTTCCACCCCCTGCCGCAACGCGTCGACAGCGCGCTCCACGTCCGCCGGCGCGGTGTTGCCCGCGCCGGTTCTGCGTTCCACGTTGCGTTGCGGGTCAAGAATCGCGCGCAGCCTGGCCCCGTCAAGCGCAAATTCCCGGCCGGCGGTTTCGCGCGAACTTTTTGCCACCATCCCGGGGGTTATGTCCTCGGCGTTCAGCCCCCTTCCCGCAACCTCGGAAACAAGCGAGCCGACAATGTGATGGGCCTGGCGGAACGAAACGCCGAAATCCTGCACGAGCACATCCGCCAGTTCCGTGGCCGTGCTGAAATTCTTTCTGGTTTTTTCCAGCATCGCCTCAGCTTTTACAATGGTGTTTCTGAGGGTCAGGTTGAACAGCAAAAGCGCCGTCCGCGTTTCCCTGCACGCGTCCGCCACCAGGTGCGCGGCTTCCCGCGAGGCATCCCTCGTGTGGGAGAACGGCGTGTTTTTCAACACCCCCGTTGCGGAAACCAGCGCCGCCTGCACATGGGCGGATTTGCTTTTGATATGTTCAAGCGTGATGGGATTTTTTTTCTGGGGCATGATGCTGCTGGTGGCGGCGATCGCGTTTTCCACTTCGATCAGCGCGAATTCATCCGTGGCCCAGATGTAAAAATCGCAGGCCGCGCGGCTGATGTTGACCATCATCATGTTCATGGCGGACAGGGTTTCAAGGATATGGTCCTTCGACGCCACCGCGTCGACCGAATTGAGCACCACGCCGTCAAAACCGAGCAGCCCGGCCGTGTATTCGCGGTCAATGGGAAAGCTGGTGCCCGCCACCGCGCAGGCCCCCAGCGGAGAGCGGTTGTTGGTGGCGTACGCGGCCGCAAGGCGGACGGCGTCCCGCTCCAGCGATTCGGCGAGCCCGGCCAGATAATAGCCGAAGGTTATGGGCTGCGCGGGCTGCATGTGCGTATACACGGTCATCACCGTGCCCGCGTGTTCGCGGGCCAGCGCCAGAAGCTCCGCGCGGAAATCGCAGAGCGCCTCCCGGATGCCGGTCAGCCTCTCGCGCAGCCAGAGCCTGGTCGTGGTCGCGGCAAGATCGTTGCGGCTGCGCGCCGTATGCATTCTGCCGCCCGTGTCCATGGAGGTACGGTCGATAAGGTTCTTTTCGATATTGAAATGCAGGTCCTCAATGGCCCCGTCAACGGGCAGCGCGGCAAAACCGTCCTTGCGGATGGCCTCCAGCCCCGACACGATCTCAGGGACCATGGAAGAAGGAATGATCCGCTGCCGGCCGAGCATCAGCACATGGGCCACGTCAACATCCAGCATGATGTCGAAAATCTGCTCGCCGTCCTCCATAATCGCCGGTTTGAACAGATAGGTAACGATTTCCGGAGATGTGGCTCCTTTTACTCTTTCACGCATACGGGCACCTCGCCATCGTTGAAATGTACGGACAATAGGATGATAGTATACTCTCCATGGCTTGGCAATATGCGGGTTCCCGAAATCCGCTTTCCGTCCCCCGGAATCCGCGCAGGCAGGACCTTTCGGATGCGCACGGTCCGGTCGGGCCGTCCGCGGCGGCTGTGCACGGCGACCGGAGGAAGCGCGAAAGGCAAGCCCCGGAAGACGAGCTTCCGGGGCTTGCGGGGGGCGTGCGGCCCCTGAACCTGTGCCGCAATTCCGGCGGAGATCCCTGCACGGGGGGCGTCCCCTCCGCCGTGCGCGCCGCCGGCCTCAGCCTTCCTGCAGGATGTCGTGCAGACGGCTGTGCAGCGGGGCCAGGCAGTCGTGAATGCCCTTGTACAGGCCGAACATCCTTTCATAGCGCCGCGCATTTTCCGGGATGGGGCTGTAGGTGCTTTCCACCACCGTGCAGATGCTCACCGCGTCGGCGAAGCCGCTGAAAGCGCCGGTGCCCACCCCGGCCAGCATGGCGGACCCCAGGGAGGAGTCGTCGTTGCGCAGCTTGATCACCGGCCGGGCCAGCACGTCGGCCACGATCTGGCACCACAGGGGGCTTTTGCCGCCGCCGCCGATCAGGCGGATCTCGTCCGGCACGAGCCCCACGCTGACGGCCGCGTTGAGGCAGTCTTTCAGCGAATAGGCAACCCCTTCCAGCACCGCGCGGGTCATGTGCCGCAGGTCGTGATAGGAACTCAGGCCGAAGAAGTTGGCCCGCAGATGCGGATCGAAGTACGGCGCGCGTTCCCCGTTCAGATAGGGGTGGTAGATCACCCCGGCGGAACCGGGCGGCACCTCGTGGGCCAGTTTTTCAATCTCGTTGAAACCCGTGTCCGGCGCGCATTTGCGCACCAGATTGTCGCGGAACCAGCGGAAGCTGGCGGCCGCCGCGTTGGTGCCCATGGTGGCGTAATACATGCCGGGGATGACGTAATTGTAGCAAAAGGAAAATTCATTGGGCGCGGGTTTGTCCGTGAACACGTTGACGTTGCCCGCCGTGGCCAGTTTGGCGATGCACTGGCCCGGCCGCAGCACCCCGGCGGCGTAATCCTCCACCGCCGTATCCGAGGCCCCGGCCACGACCGTGACGCCTTCCGCCAGGCCCAGGCGCTTCGCCACATGGGGCAGAAGCGTGCCCACCACGTCCGTGGGCCTGCCGATGGGCGGCAGCGTGGACAGCGGCAGGCCCAGAATGCCGCAGACTTCCTCCGACCATTCGGTCCTGACGAAATCCATGAGCATGGTGCCGCCCGCGTCCACCAGTTCCGTGCTCCAGACCCCGGTGAGCAGATAGCGCAGATAATCCTTGGTGAAGGCCATGCGGTGGATGCGCGCGAAGACCTCCGGCTCGTTGTTCTTGACCCACAGCAGTTGCGGCAGGGTCCAGGTGGGGCTGGCCTTCTGGTAGGTCAGCAGGAACAGGCGCGGCCCGTGGTGTTCCAGCAGCCAGCGCACCTCCGCGAAACTGCGCTGGTCGTTCCACATGATGCAGCGCCGCAGCACCGTGTCATTCTTGTCCAGCAGCACGGCATTGTGCGTGGAGGCATCCGGGCACAGCGCCCGGATGTCGCGCGGGTCAAAGGAGGATTTGGCCTTCATGGCTTCGAAGCAGGCGTAAAACGCTTCCACCCAGTCCGCGGGGTCCTGCTCGGACCAGCCCGGATGGGGGTTGCGGGTCGCGTATTCCACCATATGGTCCGCAACCACGCCCTTTTTCGCGTCAATGACCGTCAGCTTGCACCCGCCGGTGCCGAGATCGATGCCCAGAAACAGATCCGCCATGCTTCCTTCTCCTTTACAGCGCGGCAAAATGCCGCAGGCTGGCCGCCAGTTTCGCCTCGTCCAGACCGCCGGGAAGATTGTGGGCATAGGACCCGGGCCGGGCGATGAAACGGCGTACCGTTTCCAGTTCCTCTTCGCTTATGGCCGGGCCGCCCGAAATGTCGCGGAAAGAGAGCGGCAGCCCCACCTGCCGGAAAAAGCCGCGCAGTTGCTCGCATTCGGCGGCCAGACCGTCGTAGTGCAGCTGGATCAGCACCCCCAGAGCCACGCGTTCGCCGTGCATGCCCCGGTCGAATTTGGCGATCCCGGTCAATGAACCGTGAAAGGCGTGGGGGATGGTCAGGCCGCAGTTTTCCCAGCCCACGCCGCTCATCAGGATGTTGGCTTCCACCACCGCCTCCACCGCCGGGGTCACGGTTTTGGCGGCCACGTCGCGCATGGCGGCGGCGCCGTGTTCCAGGATGACGTCGTACGCATACGCGGCCAGTTGCAGGGCCGACGCCGTGCCCGTGAACCCGTGCAGGTTCTTGCCGCCGGCTTTCATGCAGCGTTCCGCCTCGATCTTCGTGGCCAGGGCGTCGCCCATGCCCGCGGCCAAAAAGCGCGGCGGGGCCTGGCAGATAATCTCGGTATCCACCAGGACCATGTAGGGGTTGTCCGGAAAACGCACGGCCCCCTTGTACACGTGATCCCTGGTGTACATGATGGCGATGCTGCTGGTGGGCGCGTCGGAAGCGGCGATGGTGGGCACGATGACGCTGGCCGCATTGATGCGCGCGGCCACGGATTTTCCGATATCCACGGTCTTGCCGCCGCCCGCGGCCAGGACCACGTCGGCTTTGGCCGCCCGCGCCATGGCGGCCAGACGGTCGATTTCCTCGTCGCAGCACTCGCCCAGCGCCGGGGCCAGGGCCAGAGCCGGGCAACCGGGGCAGGCGGCGCTGTCGAAAGCCCTGGCCAGCTTGCCCCGCAACATGCCTTCAATGGCAGGATCCAGCACCGCGAAGCAGGACGCATAGCGGCCGCTCAGCACTTCGCCGGCTTTGCCGAAAGCCCCCGGACCCTGGATGTATTTGGTCGGCGTATAAAAAATTCTGTACATGGCGTCTCCGGAACTGTTCATCAGTTATGCGAATACTCGCGAAAGGCCTGCTCTTCCGCCCCCGTATCCTTGCCCCTCGGCGCCAAGGGGTCTCGGCCCCCTGGCGAACGCGAGGCGGAGCCTCGCTCCCGCAAGCCGACTTCGACAACAAAAGTTTCAATGCAGCAGCCAGCCGCAGGAAACCGCGATATTGGCGCCCGTCAGGCCGCTGCCCATGTCCGTTGCCAGCACCGCCGTCCAGTAGCCCAACTCCTCGGGCTTGAGCAGGCGCTTCCCGGGGATGGGACCCAGCAGGTGGTCCAGGGCCGCTTCCCGGCTGCAGTTCAGTTTCCGCGCCCAGGTCCCGATGGTGTTGGCCATCATGGGCGTGTCCACATAGCTGGGGCACAGCGCGTTGACCGTGATGTTCCAGGGCGCCAGTTCCCTGGCCCACAGATGGGTCAGGTGGGACAGGGCCGCCTTGGACGCGGCGTAGGCGCTGTATGTTTCCGAAGAAATATAGGCCTGCACGGACGAGATGTTGATGATCCGGCCCCATCTGCGTTCCTTCATGTGCCGGGCCGCGTGCTTGGCGCAGATGACCGCGCCGGTCACGTTCACGTCCATCAGCTTCTTCCAGTCGTCCAGGTTGATTTCGTCGATCAGGGCCTTGTTGATGATGCCCGCGTTGTTGACCAGGATGTCCAGGCGGCCGCGCGCGTCGCACACCGCCCGCATGCCCTCGCGCACGGAATCCTCGTCCGTCACGTCCATGGCCCGCATGCCTTCCAGAGGGGCCGCGTCCGTGCGCTCCACCACCGCGCCGAGGGTTTCAAGATAGTCGGCGATGGCCTTGCCGTTGCCTTTGGCCGCGCCGGTCACCAGAGCGATTTTTCCGGTCAGGTCGAAATCCGTGTTCATTGTCCTCTCCATTGACGGCGTCCGCCGCGGTCAGCCGAGGAAAGTCCGCGGCAGGTACAGGGCCAGTTCAGGGAAAATGACCACGGTCAGCACGATGAGCATCATGGCCAGGATGTACCAGACCAGATACGGTATGGTCGGGCCGAAACCGATTTTCGCTATGCCACAGGTGATCTGCAGCACGATGCCCACGGGCGGCGTGATGCCGCCGATTTGCATGATGATCAGGATGATCAGTCCGAAATGCACGGGGTCGAATCCGTACTGCACGCCCAGGATGCTGAGCAGGGGGCCGAAGATGGTGGCGATCGCCAGCACCTCGATGACCATGCCGAGCATGAACAGAAAGACGATCAGCATGAACAGAAAGACGTACTTGTTGTCCGTGAAGGCCTTCAGCCAGTCGCCCACCGCCGTGGGAAACTCCGCCCAGGCCAGCAGCCAGCCGAAGCAGGACGCGCAGGCGATGATCAGCATGATCATGCAGGTGGTGGAGGCCGCATCCAGAAAAATCCGGGGCAGATGGCTGAACTTCAGTTCCCTGTGCACCACCATGCCCACGAAAAAGGCGTAGAGCACCGCCACCGCGCTGGCTTCCGTGGCGGTAAAGATGCCGGAGATGATGCCCACGATGATGATGAGGGGCATCATCAGGGCGGGCAGAGCCGGCTTCAGGGTCTTCCATATGGCGCCGAACCCTTCCCACGGTTCCTGCTGGATGCCGGGCTGGAAGCGCTCCGTGGCGAAAAACCAGGTCACGCCCATGCACAGAATGCCGATCATGACCCCGGGGATGATGCCCGACAAAAACAGGCCGCCGATGGACACGTTGGTGATGGACCCGTACAGCACCATCAGGATGCTGGGCGGAATGATGGGGCCCAGGGTCCCGCCGCTGGCCTGCAAGGTCGCGGCAAAACCCGGGCGGTACTTCTTGTCCTTCATCGAAGGGATCAGCAGCGAACCCACCGCCGAGGTGTCCGCCACGGCGGACCCGGATATGCCCGCGAAGATCATGCTGGCGAAAATGGCCGTCATGCCGAGACCGCCCCGGATATGCCCCACGATGGCGTACGCGAAATCGACCATGCGCCGGGTGATGCCGCCGGTGTTCATCAGATCCCCGGCCAGAATGAACAGGGGGATGGCCAGCATGGAAAAGTTGTCGCTGGCGATCAGCATGCGCTGGGGCACCAGCATCAGCGGCAGGTCAAAGCAGTATACGCCGAACAGCGCGCCCAGCGCGATGGCAAAGGCGATGGGCAGACCCAGGAGCAGAAAGAAAAAGAATGCGCTGAATAAAATGCCGGCCATTGTTCTTTCCCTCCTGTTGTACTCTTGAACTTCCCGGCTGGGCGGAAACGGTCCGTTCCGGCCATCGGCGCTTCCGGGCCGTTTCCGCCGTGCTCAACCGAGAAAGGTTTGCGGCAGATACGTGGCCAGACCCGGAAAAATGATCACCAGCAACACAATGGCCATCATGGCCAGGATGTACCAGACCAGATACGGTATGGTCGGGCCGAAACCGATTTTCGCGATGCCGCAGGTGATTTGCAGCACGATGCCCACGGGCGGCGTGATGCCGCCGATCTGCATGATGATCAGAATGACCAGGCCGTAATGCACGGGGTCGAACCCGTATTCCACGCCCAGGATGCTGAGCAGGGGGCCGAAGATGGTGGCGATCGCCAGCACCTCCACCACCATGCCGAGCAGAAAAAGAAACACGATCAGCATGAACAGAAACACGTACTTGTTTTCGGTGAACGCGCGCAGCCACTTGCTGACGTCCGCGGGAAACTCCGCCCAGGCCAGCAGCCAGCCGAAGCAGGCGGCGCAGGCGATGATCAGCATGATCATGCAGGTGGTGCATGCCGCGTCCAGGAGAATCCGGGGCAGGTGGCTGAACTTCAGTTCCCTGTGCACCACCATGCCCACGAAAAAGGCGTAGAGCACCGCCACCGCGCTGGCTTCCGTGGCCGTGAATATGCCGCCGATGATGCCCATGATGATGATGATGGGCATCATCAGGGCAGGCAGGGCCGGCTTCAGGGTGCCGATGATGGCGCCGCAGCCCTGCCAGGGTTCCTGCTGGATGCCGGGCTGGTATTTGTCCGTGGCGAAGAACCAGGTCACGGCCATGCACAGAACGCCGATCATGACGCCGGGGATGAGGCCCGACAAAAACAGGCCGCCGATGGACACGTTGGTAATGGACCCGTACAGCACCATCAGGATGCTGGGCGGGATGATGGGGCCCAGGGTGCCGCCGCTGGCCTGCAGGGTCGCGGCGAAACCGGGCCTGTATTTCTTTTCCACCATCGAGGGGATCATCAGCGAACCCACGGCCGAGGTGTCGGCCACGGCGGACCCGGAAATGCCCGCGAAGATCATGCTGGCGAAAATGGACGTCATGCCCAGGCCGCCCCGGATATGCCCCACAATGGAGTAGGCGAAATTGACCATGCGCCGGGTGATGCCCCCGACGTTCATCAAATCCCCGGCCAGAATGAACAGGGGGATGGCCAGCATGGAAAAGTTGTCGCTGGCGATCAGCATGCGCTGGGGCACCAGCATCAGCGGCAGTTCCGCGTAGTACACGCCGAATATGGCACCCAGGGCGATGGCAAAGGCAATGGGCAGCCCCACGAAGAGAAAAACGAAAAAGACGCCGAACACAACCGCCGTGACCATCAGCCTCTCCCTTCCGCGTCGCCCCGCAACGTGGCCCTGATAAAGAAAAGTTCCTCAACGATCATGAGCAGGCTGCCGAACGGCAACGACGCGTAAGGGATCATCATGGAAATGCGCATGGCCGGGGATGCCTGGCCTTTGACCATGGCGAAAAGCAGCACGCCCTGGAACAGCAGCACGCTGAACAGGGCGATGGATATGGCGTGAACGCCCAGTTGCACGGCCGTCCTGGATACCCCCCTGCACCGCGCGGACAGGATGTCCACCGACGCGTGGGTACCCCGGTTCAGGGCCAGCACCATGCCCACATAGATAAGCCACATGAAGCAGTAGCGGGCCATCTCTTCGGTCCAGGGCAGGGAGTTCCCGAGGACATAGCGGGAAAACACCTGCAGGCTGGTCAGAACGACAACCGCCGAGTAGGTCACCAGCACAATGCCCTCCGCCAGGGTAAGGTGCAGGCTGCGGAAAGATAAAGGGCGGCGCCCTGTTGGTTCACTCATACAATCGCTCCTTTACCGGTGTACCGCCATGTGGCGTTGGGGCACCGCCCGCGCGGGAACAAGACTTCCCGCGCGGGCGGCCGGCGAAAAACCGCCGGGCAGCCGCGGGCTATTTCACGCTCGCGGTGGCTTCACGCACGCGCTTGAGCATTTCCACGCCCTTGGGGCCGATCTTCGCGGCGAACTGGTCCTGCAGGGGGATCAGGGCCTTTTTGAATTCCTGAATGTCAGGATAGGTGTAGGCAATGCCCTTTTCCTTGATCAGCCATTCGCGGGCGGTCAGCTGTTCCTTTTCGGCCGCGCCTTCCTGCATGTTCCACCAGGTGCCCGCTTCGACCACGGCGTCGAGCACGATCTTGCGGGTGGCTTCGGGCAGGCGCTTGAGAAAAATCTCGCTGATGTGCAGCGGCGACGGATTGTAAATGTGGTTGGTCACCGCGGCGCACTTTTCGATTTCATAGAACTTCATGGTCACGAAACCGCTGTCTTCCTGCTCGTGCCCGTCCACCACGTGGGTCTGCACGGCGGTGTAGATTTCGCCGAAAGGCAGCGGGGTCGGGGCCAGGCCCATGGCCTTGAAGGTTTCAACGTAAATGGGGCTTTCCACGGAACGGATCTTGATGCCCTTGCAGTCGGCCATCTTTTCGATTTTCTTGTTCGTGGTGTAAATCTGGCGGAAGGCGTGGTCCAGGAACCACACGATGCGCACGTTGGTGGCCTTGAAATAGCGGTCCGCCAGATCCTTGCCGATGGGACCGTTGAGCACGGCGTGAATCTGCTTATAGTTTTCAAAGATGTAGGGCATGTTCACCACGTCGAATTCGGGGACGTACAGCGCGGGAACGCCGCCGTATCCGAGCATGGCCTCGAGGGTGCCCATACGCATGCCTTCGATCATGTCCCGTTCGCTGCCCAGCACGCTGGAAGGAAACAGTTTCACTTCCACATCGCCGTTGGTCTTGGCTTTGACGATTTCGGCGAACTTGTTGATCATCCGGTGCAGATAGAAGCTTTCCGCCTGAATGCTGCCGACGCGCAGGGTATATTTCGCCGCGGCCTGGGAAATCGAGGGCACGAGAAGCAAGCACACGCACATGGCCAAAATAAAGCGTTTCATCCTGGGCTCCTTCTTCTGTTGGGGGTTGCGAACAATTTCTGCATTGCCGTTCCGTCATGGACGGGGGAAAAAGTACCGCGCGGCGGGCGGCAATGCCCCCCGACGCAATGGCGCTTTTCCATGCCGGTCGGTTTCAGTCTGACGCCGGATATGACAGAAAACGACGCCGGAAGACGCCTGGACGGGAACGGTGTTCCCGAAACCGGAAAAATGGGTGCAAAGGAAGCGGGAGAGGAAAAAAAAGCCGCCGGACGCGCGATACGGCATGCGGCGCCCGTCGGCGCGGCGCTCGAATTTTCTGCTATGCCCTGCTGCAACCTGCAACGGAAGGCATGCGACATTCAATGCAAGCGGAAAAGAGCGGGCACAGGATTGCTCCTACTGTCAGATATGCTTACATGCCGGCGAATACGCTGTCAAACGCGCCGGATTCCTTCCCGCCGCCCGCGGGCGGCGGGAAGGACGCCTGCCCTACAACCGGGCCACGCCGTCCAGGGTGAAGAGCGTGCTCTTCTCCACCTTTGTTTTCAAAAGATCCAGCGCGCGCACGACGTACTTGCGGCGCAGCTCTTTTTCCCGTTCCGGCGGCAGTTCCGCGTCGCCGAAGGGGTTGGTTATGGTTTTGCCGCTCAGGATGCGGGATACCCCGACCATGATCGACGCCGAGGGCACCGCCGTGATCTGCACCACCGGGATGCCTGCCTTTTCGATTTCAAACCCTATCATTGCACCGCAACGAGTAGAGGTTCCTCAGGCAGAGGTCAGAAGCACCGCGTCCACGTCCGCGCGGACCAACTCCTGACCGATCTCCCTGCCCATGCGGGAACACCAGCCGGCAATGCCGGCGTTGCCGCAGGTCACGTAATAGTCTTCATGCAGTTTGCCGATGACGCCCTCTTTCTCCAGATCCTTCATGGTTTCGTAGGGCACCATGCGGTTGCGGTCCGCCAGGATGTTCACATGGTGATACCCCGTATGCACCACGGCGTAGTCGTCAGGCTTCCTGCCCGGGGCGAAAAATTCGTCCACGTTGAACTTGCCCCAAACGTCGCAGTTTCTGGTCTTCAACCGGGGGGAGTTGTCCTTGTCCACCAGCGCGCCGTCGGAAACAATGGCGATGCGCATCTTCCCAAGGTCGGCGATGGGGCCGGGGATCTCGATGGGCTCGTATTCCTTGAGCGGCATCTCGGTTGCAAAGGGTTTTCCCGCGATCTTGGCCAGCAGCATGTCCGTGGCGCGCCGGGCGGCGTTTTTGTCCGCGAACAGGTTGCGCACAACCTGCTGTGAAAAGTATCCTTCCTCGTCCGGAGTCCCGATGCCGAAGCCGGACAGGAACAGATGCCCGTGCGTGTTGCGCAGAAGCGAGAGGCCGACCCTGGCCATGTCGGCCACGGCCTCGCCCAGCCTGGCGGCGCTGCTGTGCGTTTTCACGATGTACGCGGACGAACGGTACACTTCCACGCCGGCGTTCTCTTCATTCATGCCGGTAACCACCGGGATTTTGAACTTGCCCGCCACGGCCTTGCAGGCCTGGCCGCAGGCGATGCCGTAACGGCCGGAGGCGAAGGCGGGACCCGCGAAGAAAATGTCCGGGGCGTAGGGCGCCGCCAGGGCCAGCAGTTCTTCGGACGCTCCGGCCGGATTGGCGGCGAAATAGTTGTCCCCGCAGATGATGGTGGCGACGATTTCCACTTCGCCTTGCAGCTGCTTCGCCAGCAGCATGCCCGGCCCGACGGCGCCTTCCTTGACTGAAAAGCCCACGTCGGCCTTGTCCTCCCCCCCGATCTGCCCGAAGAACTGATTGAGGTAGTGGACGGCCCGTACCTTTTTTTCTGCCATACTTTACTCCTTGCTGAGCACGCCTGAAAAAACGCTAATAGTTCGCGGACCGCACGTACGCGCCGCCGGTATGGTCATGCACCCCGGCCAGCAGATATTCTTCGCTGGTCAGGTCCTTGTCGTTGCTTTTGCGCGGCGCGCCAGTGGGAGAATGCCGCCGGGCGTCCGGGGGGCCGCCCAGAAAGCGGGTCGGCTCGGACATCAGGGGGCAGCTTTCCACCGTGACCCCCAGGTACACCACCGCGTTGAGCAGCGGCGAATTGAAAAGAGCATGGTCGGACAGCGTACCCTGGGCCGCGACCCCCTGGTGGAAGGGCACGGTTTTCACCCCCAGTTTCTCGCAGGCCTCGGCCACGGTGGCCAGATCCATGTGCATCATGCCGCCGTGCACCTTGGTCAGGATGATGCCGTCGGCGCGCAGGGTGTTCCTGGCGATGTTGGCGGCCACCATGGCCCGGCGGTCGCGGTGGGCCGGGTTTTCATGCGCCACGGCCAGCATCATGCCCGCGAACAACAGATCCTTGCCGTGCCGGGCGTAGAGTTCGTTGATCACCCCGTGGTTCTGGATGGAATAGGTATCCAGCCCCTTCATGGGGAAATAGCCGACCACCCCGCCGTCCAGCAGCTCGTTGGGATGGATGAGGGCGGGCAGCGTGGACGGCAGTTCGCCGCCGTAGAAAAAGGGTTCCGACTTGCCGTGGTGGTCGTATTGGGGCGAATAGATCAGGCAGTAGTAGGCCACCCGCGGCAGGTTCGATTCCTCCGGTTTGGGCAGGGCCAGCAGGTCGTGGTCATACAGTCTCGTCTCGCTGACCGGGTGCCCTTCCGCGGCTCTGGCCAGGTACACGGCCAGCGTGAAAGCCGCCTTCTGAAAGGCCGCGTCCGATTCCGTATAGCTGATGCAGGCGGCGGACCGGCGCAGGGTCAGCACGACCACGGGCATCCGGGAATACCTGCTGATCTTGGCCATGGGGCCGTCCATGTCCAGCAGGCTGACGTAGCCCCGGTCCGAATCCTCGGAGCAGACCGCCACCGCCGTGCCGCGCAGGGCCCGCGTCACCCCGCTGCCGGCGGTGCGGATCGGCCCCAGGTGACCGGGAAAATCCACGCCGCCGTCATTCACCTTGCAGCGCGGCTCCACCACGTCATGCACAAAGACGATGCGTGTCTTTTCACCGGGACAGGCCAGATCCACGCCGGCAAAAGCCAGCTTGGGATCTTCCAGCAGCAGTTGTTCGGCTTCCGCCTTGTTGATGTACAGCGTATTGTCCCTGACGCAGGTCGCCTCGCCGAACCGCACATCCTTGACATCCACATAGTCCATTTGCAATTTCATGCGCCGTCTCCCGCCGGCCCGCATTCGCGGCCGGCCGATAGCGTTCTTGGGGCCGGAGCGCCCGTCGCCGCCGAAGAATGATCCGCTCCATCGGCGGAAAAATAACGACAAGACTGCTCGTATATGATACCCTTCCCCAAGCCACGGGACTTTGTCAAATCATGTTTTTTTTATTATTCTATAAAAAAAAATTATACAAAGAGCGGAACAGAACATGAACCTCGGCCACCTGACCACTTTTCTCCAGGTCGCCTCCACCGGCAGCCTGACCGGAGCCGCGCAGGCCCTGTGCCTTTCCCAGCCCGCCATCAGCCATCACATCAAGTCTCTGGAAGAGGACCTGGGGGTGCGGCTGTTCATCCGGCACAAGAAGGGCATGCAACTGACCGTGGAAGGCGAGGAACTGCGTTCCGCCTGCCGCACCGTCATGCGGGCGGCGGACGACATTTCCTTTCAGGTGCAGCAGATCAACGGACTCAAGCGGGGCAAGGTGGTCGTCACCCTGACCTCGTTCATGGGCAGCGCCCTGACCCCGGCCATCCTGGCCTTTAAAAGGGAATACCCCCTGGTGCAGGTGGAGATGGTTTTCAACAATACGGACAAGGTCCTGGACCGCCTGAAGGAAAACCGCGCGGACCTCGGCTTTGCCGCCAGTTCGCCCCTGACGGGCGTGCCGGTGACCGGCCGGCTGGTCCATCGGGAACGCATTCTGCTGCTGGCGCCCGCGGACCACAGCCTGTGCGGACGGACGACCATCACCCCGGCCGATCTGCGGGAGCATCTTTTCGTGACCCGGGAAACGGGGACCTTCACCCGCCAGTTTACCGAAGACTGGTTCGGCGATATCCCCATGCCGGCCAACACCATCGAAACGACCCGCTCCAATTCGGTGCGCGACCTGATCCTGGCCGGGGCCGTGGGTCTGGCGCCGGAAAACGTCATGATCCGCGACATCGCGGAAGGCAAGGTCGCCGTGCTGCCGGCCGGGGGGCTGCGGCCCTGGGTGGAATGCAGCGTGTACATTTCGCGATCCCGGCCGCTGAGCAAGGCCGCCAGGGCCTTTCTGGAAACCCTGTGCGCCGCGCGCTGCCTTTCCGATGCCGAAGGCCTGCCCGGCTGGCTGGAAGCCCTGTGCTGAACAGGCACGCGCCGTCCGTTTATCCGGCCGGCTCGTTTCGGGTTGACGGCGCCCCGCCGCAGGCCGTATGCAGGTCCGTAGCCCCCATGCCGCCAGCCAGACAAGGGAAAACCATGGCCCAAAACCCGAGTGCCCTTTACCGCGCCCTGCCGCCCATGAACGCCGTCCTGGAAACCCTGACCGCGTTTGGCACCAGGCCGGACGGCAAGGGGGGCGCCCTTGCGGCCGCCATTCCCCGGCCCTTTCTTCGGGAACTTATCGAAAGCTTTCTTGACGGACTGCGCGCCGACGTGGCCAAAGGGATCATCACGGACGCGGCCGAACTGGCCCTGCCCGCGCTGCTGCCGCGCCTGATCGAACATGTGCGGACGGGCGCCCGGCCGCATCTGCGCCGGGTGATCAACGCCACGGGCGTGGTCATCCACACCAACCTGGGGCGCAGCGTCCTGCCGGAAGAAGCCGTGGCCGCCGTGGCCGAGGCCGCCCGCCATTATTCCAACCTGGAATTCGATCTGGACGGGCACAGCCGCGGCAGCCGGTACAGCCATGTGGAACCCCTGATCCGCAAACTGACCGGGGCGGAAGCCGCCCTGGTGGTCAACAACAACGCCGCCGCCGTGATGCTGGTTCTGGACACCCTGTGCAAAGGGCGCGAGGTCGTGGTTTCACGCGGGGAACTGGTGGAAATCGGCGGCAGTTTCCGCATTCCCGAAGTGATGGAAAAAAGCGGCTGCATCCTGAAAGAGGTGGGAGCCACCAACCGCACCCACCCCCGCGACTACACCGGCGCGGTCACGGAACAGACCGCCGCCTTTTTGAAAGTGCACCGCTCCAATTTCCGCATCACAGGGTTCGCCAGCGAGGTCGACCGGGCGGAACTGGCCGCCCTGGCGCACGAACGCGGCCTGCCGTGCATCGAGGACCTGGGCAGCGGCACGCTGTTCGATTTCGCCGCGGCGAACCTGCCGCACCTGGCCACGGAAATCACGGCCGCCCGGGTGCTGGACGCCGGGGTCGACATCGTCACCTTCAGCGGAGACAAGGTGCTGGGCGGGCCGCAGGCCGGCATCATCGCGGGCAGGGCCGAATACGTCGGGCGCATCAAAAAAAATCCCCTGAACCGGGCGCTGCGCATTGACAAACTGACCCTGGCCGCCCTGGAAGCCACCCTGAACCTGTACCGCGATCCGGCTCTGGCCCTGCGCCGCGTCCCGACTCTGCGCATGATCGCCATGAGCGCGGATGAACTGTTGCCCCGCGCCCGCAGGCTGGCCCGCCTGCTTGCAAAAGCCCTGGCCGGGCGGGGCGGCGGGTACGGCGTCACGTTGCGGCGGGGTATGTCGCGCACCGGCGGCGGAGCCTTTCCCGAACAGGATCTGCCCACCTGGCTGGCGGCCGTCGCCTCTTCCCTTCACAGTCCGGACGCCCTGCGCGAGGCTCTGCTCGTATCCGACCCTCCCCTGGTCGGCCGGGTGGAAGACGGCGCCCTGTGTCTGGACCCGCGCACCCTGGATGACGCGGAATTCCCTCTGGCCGTGCAGGCCGTGGCCCAGGCGGCGGACAGACTCGGCGCGTAAGCGCGCTCCGGTCCGGCGGGACCGGATTGCCCCGGCGCGGGTCGGTTTTGCAAACCGGCCGTTGCTGCCGGCTGTCAGCCGGACAGCAGTGATTTGTGAGAAATTCCCGCAAGGAACGGGAGTTGAGGAATGTGATTTTCAGCGGCCTGCATTTCCCTCACAGCCGCGACAACCGGTCCGCAAAACCGGAAACGACTTGCCGGCCCCGGCCGGGAAACGAGAAAGGAGGCGAGAATGCCGAGCCGCGCAAGTTACATGAACGCCATGCTGCTGACCGAACTGCAGGACGTGGTCGGCCGGGAGCATGCCAGCGTGAACGACGCCGACCGCATCGCGCACGGCGTGGATTTCTTCTGGATCTCCCGCTACTGGGTGCACAAGGGCAGGCAGCCCGTTCTGCCCGACTACATCGTGTACCCGGACAGCGCGCGGCAGGTGTCCGACCTGCTCAAAATCGCCGGCTACTACAAGGTCCCGGTCACGGTCTGGGGCGGCGGATCCGGTTCCCAGGGCGGCGCGCTGCCGGTCGCGGGCGGCATCGTTCTGGACACCAAGCGCATGAACCGCATCCTGGACATCAACACCACCAACTATACGGTAACGGCGGAAACCGGCATCATCCAGCACAACCTCGAGGGCGAACTGAACAAACGCGGCCTTTCGACCATGCATTTGCCCGCTTCCGGTCCCTGCGCCACCATGGGCGGCTTTCTGGCCCACCGGGGCACGGGGGTGCTGTCCACCAAGTACGGCAAGATCGAAGACCTGATCGTCAACCTGGAAGCGGTGCTGCCGGACGGCGAAATCATCGAAACCGTGTCCGTGCCCCGCAACGCGGCCGGTCCCGATCTCAACCAGGTGTTCGTGGGCTCGGAAGGTGCGTTCGGCGTCATCACCAAGGCCACGGTCAAAATCTTTGACGAGCCGGAAACGCGCCAGTACCGCGCCTACATGTTTCCGGACATGCATTCGGCCCTGGAAGCGGGGCGCAACATCATGGTCCGCCGCCTGCAGCCCTGCACCATCCGCCTGTATGACGAAAACGAGACCGTGCACCAGATCGAGCGGGTGCTCGGGGTGAAGAAAAAAGGCTGTTACATGACCGTGGGCTTTGACGGCTACAAAGAAATCGTGGCCGTGCAGGAACGCCTGGCCCGCGACATCTGCATGGAATCGGCATACGAGGATCTGGGCTCCGAACTGGGCCAGACCTGGTGGACCAACAAATACAAGTTCTTCTATCCACCCTATATCCTGGACCTGCCGCAGGCTTTCGGCACCATGGACACCGTGGCCCCCTACGACAAGGTGGAAGAGATCTATTACGCCATGAAGGCCGCGGCGGAATCCTTCGAGGGCGTGCATTTCATCGCCCACTTCTCCCACTGGTACGAGTGGGGGACCATGATGTACGACCGGTTCATCCTGGATGAAAAATACCTTCCCGACGATCCGGAGGAAACCGTCTGCCTGCACAACGCCATCTGGAACAAATGCATCGGCGAAGCCGCCAGACTCGGGGGCATCGTCAACGAGCACCACGGCATAGGGCTCAAACTCAGCTACCTGATGCGCAAGCATTACGGATCGTCGTTCACGGTCATGCAGAGCATCAAAAAGGCCCTTGACCCGGCAGGCATCATGAACCCGGCCAAGCTCGGCCTGTAGGAGCCGCTTATGCTACGCGATTCTTCCGAACTGACGCCCATTGTCGAAGGCTGCAAATCCTGTTTCATGTGCCGCTTCATCTGCACCTCGGCACGCACCCTGAACACGGAGAAAGACACCCCGCGCGGCCGCTCGCTGCTGCTGTCCATGATCCGGCGGGGTTCCCTGGCCTATACCCCCGACGTGGCGGACGCCCTGTACAGTTGTTGTTTGTGCGCCCACTGCCGCACGTCCTGCATGAGCCATTACGATTTCCCGGCCGTGGCCGTGGCCGCCAGGAAAGACCTGGCCGCGGCCGGCCTGCTGCCCCCCGCCCTGGCCGCAGCGCGCGACAGCCTGACGGCCCACAACAACCCCTACGGCATGGCGGATCCGGATCCGGCCCTGAAAGCGGCCATGGCGGCACTGCCCCCCGGCGCCGAAACCCTGCTGCTGCTCGGCCCGGACGCCCGGCACCTCCGCCCCGCCGCGGCCCTTGCCGCCATCAGCGCCCTGCGGAAACTGGGCATTGCCTGCGCCTGTCTGGAACAGGAACCCACGTCCGCGTACCTGCTGCATGAAATCGGCGCGTCCGGGGACAGCGCGAAAAAACGGGACATCCTGATCGCCGCCGTCAAAAAAAGCGGCGCGCGCCAGATCATCTGCCTGGACCCGCGCGCGTACTGTCGGATGCAGGGCGACGCGGCGTTCGGCGGCATCGGCGTGCGGCATTTTATTGAGGTTGTCGCCGGGCACGCCGGAAAACTGAAGCCCGCCGCCGGAGCATTCAGCTGGCACGATGCGGATTTTCTGGTCCGCTGGGCTGATCTGCGGGAACAGACGGACAGCCTCCTGCGCGCCCTGGGCGACTATACGCCGCCCTACTGGCGCGGCCGGGAGGCCAGATCCCTGGGCAGCGTCACGGTCGCGCTGTACAAGCCGGAATTCACGCGTGAACTGGCCCGGATCAGAATAGAGGACTTCGCCGAGCTTGGCGCGGCAAAAGTGCTCTGCGCCACGGCCGACGACATGGCGGCCCTGGCGGACGCCGCCGCCGCGAAAGGCATCGCCCTTGAGCATATCGCCGAGGCCGTGGACGCGGCACTCTGACCGCATTGGCTTCCGCTGTCCCGTTTCATGGCGTCTCGGGCCGCTATCCGGGAGAGAATACGGGCACCACAGCGGACACTGCGAACAGGCCGCCCCGCGCGGCCGGCGGGAGGCAGGCATGGATTGCACACTGCTACATGAGGAAGAGCCTCCCCGCAATCCGGCAATGAAGCGCCTGTTCATTGCCGTGGAACTGCCGGAAGCCGTGCGCGGCCGGCTGCGGGAACTGCGGCGGGAGCTTCCGGACATACGCATGGCGTCTCCGGATAACGCCCATCTGACCCTGCGCTTTCTCGGCGTGCTGCCGGAACAGGACGTGCCGGCGATCAAGGCGGCGCTGCGCGGGGTACGGGCCGCGCCCTTTTCCCTGCGTTTGCGGGGCCTGGGCCTGTTCAGCCGGAGCCGGCAGAGCGTTCTCTGGGCGGGCCTGGCCCCCTGCCCGGCGCTGCCGGACCTGAAGCGGCATATAGACGAGGCGCTGCTGCGCGGCGCCGGCCTTGCGCCGGATACCGGCCGCTTTGCTCCGCACGTCACGCTGAGCAGGCTGAAAGCAGGCGTCCCGCCGAGCCTGCGCGCTGCCGTGACACGGCACGCGGCCACGGTTTTCGGCGAATTTTCCGTGGCCGCCTTCATCCTGTTCAGCAGCGCGCTGACGCCCGGCGGCGCGCTGCACACCGTGGAAGAGGCCTGCGCGCTGCATGCGCAGCCGCCCTGTCCGGCGCGAACGTAGAAGGCATTGCATCATTCATTCTGCAATGACTTTCACGCCGGACGGCCGTCCGGCGCTCCGGAAACCACGTTTCCGGCGAAGCGATCCGCATCAGCCGGCCGATGGGCGATTGATGCAATGAGTACTGAAGAAAAAGGATGCCGCCGGTCCCCGCGCCGGGCCGGCGGCAAAAGCGCGGCTTCGGCGGAGCACCCCGAAGCCGCGCCGTCAACGCGCGGGCCCGATCACCCCTTCCAGACCCCGGTGATGGCCGCGTCAATGCAATTGCGCAAACTGCCGTACCAGGTTCTCAGCCTGTTGGAGCCCGGCGCGTAAAAGGCCATCTTCGCCGAGTTCGTGGCCAGGGAGCTGAGGCCCAGCGCTTCCGGTATGCTGAGGATGGTGCACAGGTCCTGGGTCAGCACGGCCCCGGATTTTTCGATGGTCTGCATGTACCCCAACTGCCGGGCCATGCCCTTGACCGCCGTGTTGGTGTGGATCCAGACGGTCACGCCTTTTTTCACCTGCCTGCCGTCCAGCATGGCCGCCACTTCCGCCACCTGGTTCAGGGTCAGGTGGGGACAGCCGACGGCCACGTAATCCACGGTCCGGTCCGTGTTGCTGGTCAGGCGCTCATAGCCTTTTTCCAGTTCGTTGATCCCGATTTCCGCTTCCTCGCAGCCGGGGGCCAGAATGTTGTTCCCTTCGACCAGCGCGTCCGGGGTCTGGCCCATGATGTGGTAAATGGCCGCGCCGCCGCTGGAAGCCAGAGCCGCGCTGAGATAGGTATGCTCTTCCACCGCCAGGGGCCGCAGCCCGTCAAAAGCCGGGTTGCGGGTGCCCAGCATGCTGCCCACATAGGCGCCCATGGCCCCGATGTCGGCCAGATCCCTGATGGGGGCCGTGACCCGGAATTTGATGTGCGCCCGCCTGTTCTCGTCCAGGTGAAAGCCATAATACGGCGTCTTGCCGACCAGCGCGGCGGCGAACGCGCTGGGGCCGCCTTCACGGTTGTCCCGCGCGCCCAGAAAGGCGTTGGTGAACACCACGGCGGAGGATTCCGCCCAGGCGATATGCTCCCTGTACCGGGGCACAAAGCCGTAAAAATACGGCGTGCAGGACGAGGTCCCGTAACAGCCCATTTTGATGTACCCGTCGTTGATCCGCAACTGGTGCGCGCACCATTCGGCGGGCAGGCCCAGGTCGCGGGACCGGTCCACGCCCACCACGTTCATGGTGGCGGGAATTTTGACCTTGACGCCGGTGGCCGCGGTTTCCTCCACCCATTCCATGCCCGCGACGCCGTGCGAACGCAGGGAAAGCCCGGCCAGATGCGCGCTTTGCACCGGGATCAGCTTTTCCGCCCCGTATATCTTGCCGAGACCCACCAGCATTTCCATGGCCATGCGCCGCGCCGGTCCTTCCGCGCCGTCCAGAATTTTCTTGTCGCCGTCGTCGAGTTTCATGATGCGCCCCCCTGCTCTACGATCACGACCTGCCTGTCCGCATCAACCGTGACAATATCCCCGTTTTTCAACGTTGCGTAAGGATCTTCCTCCATGCTGTCCACGACCGGCAATCCGGCCATGATCGCGCCGCAGGCGATGATCGTTTCCGTGACCCGGTTGATGACGGCTTTCGGGCCGGTGCCCATCCTGGCCAGCTGGTACACGACGTACGAACCGCCCGTGCTGCCTTTGCCGTAAGGAAAGACCAGAATCTTGTCCTTGACCGACACCCCGTTGAGTTCGTGGTTGTGCTCGATCACCTGGCCGGTTTCACAGTTAAAGCCGAAATTGAAGCCGATAGGCTGGCTGCACAGCAGCACTTCGCCCGTGGCGCGTCCGGGGCTGATGCCCCTGCACGGGATGCTCCGTTTCATTTCCCCGCTCCTTGCGGTTATGGCGTCGGATCCGCCGTTTTTTCCCGCCCTGCGCTCTTTCAGATGGGGGATAAGGCCGCCTTTGCGCACCAGGTCGAGGATATGGGACGGCAACGTGCTGCAGGCGTACGTTTCGCCGCGGCTTTCGTTGCGCACGCTCCCGCCGATGAAATCCACCGTCAGCCTGTCGCCGGGCCGTATTTTGTCCGCTTCCGCGCATTCCACCACGGGCAGGCCCAGATTGATGGCGTTGCGGTAAAAAATGCGCGCGAAGAATTTGGCGATCACGGCCCCGACGCCCAGATGCTTCAATGAAAGGGGGGCCAGCTCGCGGCTGGAGCCGGAGCCGAAATTGTCGCCCGCGACAATGATGTCGCCCGGCTTCACCCTGGAGGCGAATTCGGGATCAACGCTGCTCATGGCGTATTTGGCCGCATCGCGGGCCGACAGCTCCATATACTGGGGCGGCGATATGATGTCCGTGTTGATGTTGTCGCCGAAGACATGGGCCAGGCCCTGGCGTGTGCTTTGCATGAGGCGTTCTCCTTACAGCAGTTCTCTGGGATCGATCAGTTCTCCGGCAACGGCGGCGGCGGCCACGGTCAGGGGCGACCCCAGATAGGTGGACGCTTTCTTGCTGCCCATCCGGCCCAGGAAATTGCGGTTGGAAGAGGAGATGCACACCTCGCCGTCCGCCAGGATGCCCGAGTGCAGCCCCACGCAGACCCCGCAGGTGGGGGCCATGATGACGGCCCCGGCTTCGGACAGGGTTTGCAGCGTGCCGTCGGCGGACGCCCGTTCCCAGATGCTTTTGGACGAAGGGGACACCAGCAGGCGGCGGCCGGAACGGACCTTTCTGCCTTTCAACAGCCGCGCCGCCTGGACCAGGTCCGTGTACCGGCCGCCGGTGCAGGATCCCACATAGGCCTGGTCAATGCGCACGCCCTTGCCCAGTTCCGCGATGGAACGGACATTGTCCACTTCATGCGGGCAGGAGACCATGGGGTCAAGCGCGCCCGCGTCAAAGTCCAGGCGGCGGCAGAACACCGCGTCGTCGTCGCTGCGCAGGGCGGAAAAAGGCCCCCGCACCCCCTGCTTTACAAGATAGGCGGCGGTCGTGGCATCCGTGTTCATCAGCCCGGCCTTGGCCCCCATTTCAACAGCCATGTTGGTGATGCAGAAACGCTCGTCCATGCACATGCCGTCAATGGCGGACCCCACGTATTCCACGGCCTTGTAGGTGGCGCCCGCGTGCCCGACGGCGCCGATGGTGGCCAGAGAAATGTCCTTGGCCATGACCCCGTCGCGCAGCGCGCCGCGCCACTCCACGCGGATGGTTTCCGGCACCCGCAGCCATATCTGGCCGGTGACCAGAATGCCCACCATTTCCGTGGATCCGATCCCGCTGGCGAAAGCGCCCAGCGCGCCGCCCATGCAGGTGTGCGAATCCGTGCCCATGACCACGGCGCCCGGCAGCACGTGCCCCATTTCCGCCATGATCTGGTGACAGGGGCCGACAAACTCGTAATAGTTTTTGATGCCCCGCTCGGCGGCCCATTCGCGGGTGAATTTCACGATGCCCGCCTGGATGGCGTTGGCCGGCGGCGTGTAGTGGTCGGAAATGATCACCACCTTGTCCGGGTCCCAAACCTCCGCCTCAAGCTCGCGCATGCGGTCGGCTATTTCCACGCGCGGCCCCAGGATGTCGTCCATCATGGCGACGTCCACGCCGGCCCAGACGATGTCGCCGGCCTTTACCGCGGCTTGCCCCGCGGCCCGCGCGATAATTTTTTCCGATATGGTCATTCCCATTGTGCTGTCCTTTCAGATAGTGCCGCCGGGCGCGCCGCCGCGCCCGGGAATTTTCCGGCCTCAGGCCGTGGCCCGCAACGATTCCACCGCGATATAGGCCTGGCGCGTGGCGTCCACGAAACGTCCCGGCACGGCGCAGTCGCCGATCACGCAGTGCGCGTATCCGGAAGCGGCCAGCTGGTCCGGCAATGCCGGGCGGACCCGCATGCCGGCCGCGAAAACCAGCATATCCAGTGAATCTTTACGCTCTGCCTCTTCCAACGTGCAGGTCAGCACGCCGTCATCAAAATCCCGCATGCAGTGGCCGGTTCTGATCGATACGCCGCAGGCGTCCAGGCGGGAAAGCAGATCGTCCCTGGTGATGGGGTCCGCATCCACGGCCACGGCGTCGCGCATCTCGTACAAGGTCACGCTGTTGCCGGCCGACGCCAGATATTCGGCGCACTCGCAGCCGACGAACCCGCCGCCCACGACGCCGATGGTTTTGCCTGACGGGGGATTGCCCGCCCGCAGCACGTCCTCGGCCAGGACGACCGCGCCGGCGGCGACGGTGGTCAGCGCGTCGGGCACGCAGGAATCGGCCCCCGTGGCCACAATGACGTATTCGGGCCGCAACGCGCTGACAAAGGCCATGTCCACCGTGACGCCCGTGCGCACATCGACGGCGCTTTCCCGCACCTGCCGGGCCAGATCCTCCACCAGCCAGGCCGCCTTTTTCTTGCCCGGCGGCACGGACGCCAGAAGCCCCCGGCCCCCGATCCGCGCGTCGCGCTCGGCCAGGATGACCCTGTGCCCGTCTTTCGCCGCTTCCACGGCGGCTTTCATCCCGGCGGGGCCCCCCCCGGCGACAAGCACGGTCCGCGTTTTCAACGGCGTCCCACGCTTCCGCTCCCCGGCTTCGCAGCCGGCCAGAGGGTTCACGGAACAGCGGACGGGCAGATCGTAGACCAGGCGGCGGCCGGCGCAGACGTTGCAGGAAATGCAGCGGGTGACCGCCTTGCCCCGCCGGATTTTAGCCACCCAGTGCGGGTCCGCCACAAGCGGCCGGCCCAGGGCGATGCAGTCGGCGTCCCCTCGGCTCAGGATGGCTTCCGCCACGGCGGGTTCGCGGATGCCGCCCACGGCGGCCACGGGGATGGACACTTCCTTTTTGATCGCGCCGGCAAGACAGGCCTTCCAGCCCTGGGCCCAGGACATGGGTTCGATATGCCGGGCCACGCTGAAGCCCGACCCGGCCGTTACGTGCAGCAGATCGACGGAAGCGCCCTCCAGTATTTTCGCGGTCTGTCTGCTCAGTTCCAGCGTTGTGCCGCCTTCGATGGACTCATCCGCGTTAAGCCGGAACAGGACGGGAAAACGCGGCCCGACAACATCGCGCACGGCCCGGACGATGCGTTCGGGAAAACGGGCTCTGTTGGCGACGGACCCGCCGTATTCGTCCGCGCGGCGGTTGAAGCGCGGGGATAAAAACTGGGCCAGCAGGTAACAGAACCCCCCGTGGATTTCCACGGCGTCAAAGCCGGCTTTCTGGGCCCGCTCCGCCGCCAGGGCGAACTGGCGCACCAGATGGTCGATTTCCTGAATCGTTAGTGGCCGGGGTGTTTCGCCCTTCGGGTTGGTGGGCACATCCGACGGCCCCACAACCTGCCGGTTGCCGGTGCGGGCGGATTTGGTCTGCCCGCCGGGATGGTTGATCTGCAGCGCGACTCTGCACTTGGGATTGGCGTCGCGCATGGCTTCGCGCAGGACGCCCAGGCCGGGCACGAAACGGTCCTCGTCGATGCGCAGCTGCACGGCGCCGTTGACGCCCAGAGGGAAGTCCACGTTGGCGTTTTCCACGATGACCAGACCTGTTTCGCCTCTGGCCCGCTCCGCGTAATAGGCGATCATGCGGTCGGTGACGCCGCCGTCGGGACCCGCGAAGTTGGTGGCCACCGGCGCCATGAGCACGCGGTTTTCCAGGCGCAGGCCGTTAATGGCGATAGGGGACAGCAGGATCGGATACGAATTCATGGTTTTCTTTTCGGTTCCTCGGCACAAGCCGCGTTTGCGGCCGCGGCTCCGCGGAGCAAAAAACACCCCGCGCGGCGGACGGGGCGGCGGGGCGCCTACTGACCCGCGCGCGCGGGGCCA
>JAVBOK010000083.1:0-2966 GCA_031550605.1 Desulfovibrionaceae bacterium
CTGTACGCCGCGCTGATCGTCGCCAACATCTTCATGCTGGCCATGGGCATGGTCGGCATCCGCGGGTTCCACCGCGTCACGGATATTCCGAAACGCATCCTGCAGCCCATCATCTTCGGCCTGTGCTTCATCGGCACCTACGCGTCCACCACCCGCGTATACGAACTGCTCTGCATGTTCGGCATGGGTTTTGTGGGCTACCTGTTCATGAAGGCGAAAATCCCGGTGGCCCCCGCCCTGCTGGCCCTGATTCTGGGCCCCCTGGTGGAGGCCAATCTGCGGCGCGGCCTGCAGCAGTATCGCGGCGATTTCTTCGCCATGATCAACAGCCCGTCCACTTTGTTCATTCTGGGGCTTTCCGTGCTTTCCCTCGTCTGGTGCCTGATCCGCGAATACAAACACGCGCGGCTTGAGCACGAAAGCCTCAAAAAAACGGCGCCCTCCGACTTCGACGTGACGCGATAGCCCCGCCCGGTGTTGCGGCTTCCGGCCCGGACGAGCCGCGCCCCGCGAACGGTCCCCGGAAGGCGGGCTCATCGGACGGGTTTGAGGATCCGGCCCGCGAATTTTTGCCTTTCCCCGAATGGGCGGGCGGCACCGTTGTCATCAGACAACATGGCTTCCGGCGAAAAACCGTTCCCGCTTTCGGGCGGCGGCCGGGTGGCCGCCACGGATATCGCCGGCCATGCCGATTTTTTTGCCATTACCCTTTATTTCAGGAGGATAAATGAAAATGACAAATAAAGCCCCTCCGGAACCGCCTCGACGGCCGCATTTTTCGTGTTGACATGCGTTGTTTGTCGAGAGTATCGATGTCATACGAGTAGGGGAAAGCGGCACACGCGCCGCGCCTGCGGACCGGCGGTATCTCACCGATAATGCATACAGTGGCAGGGTTCGGATTCACAACGATTGCAACCGCTATGCAACGGGGTAGTTATGAAGAAAAATTCCTGTGCGAAAGGTTCTCTTGTTCTGGCGCTGGTCATGGTCCTGTCATCGGCCGCCGCCGCGTTCGCGGCCCCGGCCAAGGACAACTTCCCCAACAAACCCATCGTCAACATCGTCTCCTGGGCCGCGGGCGGCACCACCGACATCGGCCAGCGCCTTGTGGCCAGCATTCTGCCCAAGTATCTGGGCCAGACCATGGTCATCGAAAACCAGGCCGGCGGCGCGGCCGTTCCCGGCACCACGGCCATCGCCAAAGCGAAAGCCGACGGGTACACCATCGGCGTGAACTGGAACGCTTCGTTCACCCTGCGCCCGGCCATCCTCAAGGTTCCCTACAAAGCCGACGACTACGTGTTCATCATCGGCATGCTGAACCAGTGGAACGTCCTCGCCGTCCGCGCCGACTCCCCCTTCAAAACGCTGGACGACCTCATCAAGTACGCGAAAGCCAACCCCGGCAAGCTGAATTACAGCGGCGGCGGCGGTTCGGCCAGCTACCAGCAGATGCTGGCGGCCGTTCTGGCCAAACAGGCCAAGTTCGAAGCGGAAATGGTCTCGTATGACGGCAGCCGCCCGGCGGTCATCGCCCTGCTCGGCGGCAATCTCGATTTTGTGGTCGCGGAACCCGGCAACATGATGGGCGAGATAAAATCGGGCCAGGTCCGCGTGCTCTGCAACTTTGAAAACAGGCGCCTCGAGATTCTTCCCGACGTGCCTTCGCTCAAGGAACTTGGCTACGACGTGTACTTTCCGCAGTCCCAGATCATCATCGGCCCCAAGGGTATTCCCGCGGATCGCGTGAAGATTCTGCACGACGCGTTCAAAAAGACCTTTGAAGACCCGGAATTCCTGCGCCTGGCCAAAAACGCGGGGCTTGAGATCCAGTACAAGTCGGGGGAAGAGGTCAAAAAAGACATTGAGGACACGATCAAGAAACTCACCCCGATTCTCAAGGAAATTTTCCCCCAAAAGTCGTAGTCGGCCGGCCGGCCGGCGGAAAAGTCCCGGACTTTTCCGCCGGCACGGCGCGGAAGACGCTTCCGCACGGGCAGCGCCGGCTCCCGCTCTTGGATTGCGGCAACCGCGCGCGGTGAACGGACAAGACAACAGCCCGATCCCCGGATACGCCGGGCAGGATATGCCGGAGGCACACGGTGAAAGGCATTCTCGCGAAAAAGGCGTCTTTCAGGCTGAGCAACGTGGACATGGTGGCCGGAACGGCCATTATCCTGCTCAGCACCTTTCTTCTGGCGTACGCCGTTCCCTATGACATTGATCTCGGGTTCGGCACGAAAAGCGGCATCACACCCAGAACCATGCCGTACGCCGTGGCCGTCGGCATGCTTCTTTGCGGCGTCAAGATCCTGTACGACGGGTACCGCAAAAAACAACTCGCCGCCATGGCGAAGGCCAAAAAGGGACAGGAAGAAAAGACCGTTCCCTTTTTCGCGCTGTCTTTTTCCATCTTCCTTATGGGGCTTGTCTTTTCGGGCCTGCTGAATCTGGTGGGCTATCCCGTCGCCAACATCGCGCTGATGATGTTCCTGTACTACATCAGCGGCGGCACAAAGCTGACCACCGCCCTGCTGCTCGGCGCGCTGTTCTCCGCCGCGTCCGTGCTTTTCTTCTCGTATTACCTCAAGCTGTCGATCCCGTTCGGCTTCTGGATGTAGGGGGCGGCGTCCATGGATATTTTCGCGAATATCGCAAACAACCTGGGTACGGGGTTCACGGACATCGTCAGCGTGGAATGTTTGCTGATGATCGCCTTCGGCACTTTTCTGGGCATCGTCGTCGGCGCGCTGCCGGGCCTGACGGCCACCACGGGCGTGTCCATCTTCATGCCCATGACCTTTTTCATGGCTCCTGTGCCGGGCATCGGATTTCTGCTGGGCATCTACTGCGGGGGCATGTACGGCGGCTCCATTTCCTCCATTCTCATCAACACCCCCGGCACGCCGGCCGGCGCGGCCACGGTGCTGGACGGCTTTCCCCTGGCCAGGAAAGGCCAGGCC
>JAVBOK010000101.1:0-11591 GCA_031550605.1 Desulfovibrionaceae bacterium
GGCCTGGCCTTTCCTGGCCAGGGGAAAGCCGTCCAGCACCGTGGCCGCGCCGGCCGGCGTGCCGGGGGTGTTGATGAGAATGGAGGAAATGGAGCCGCCGTACATGCCCCCGCAGTAGATGCCCAGCAGAAATCCGATGCCGGGAACCGGCGGCATAAAAAAGGTCATGGGCATGAAGATGGACACGCCCGTGGTGGCCGTCAGGCCCGGCAGCGCGCCGACGATGATGCCCAGAAAAGTGCCGAAGGCGATCATCAGCAGGCATTCCGGGCCGATGATGTCCGCAAAGCCGGTGCCCAGGTTGCCCAGTATGTTCGTGAAGATGTCCATGGCGCTCCCGTTACATCCAGAAGCCGAACGGGATCGACAGCTTGAGGTAGTGAGAGAAAAAGAGCACGGAAACAAGCGTGAACAGGCCGCCCAGCGCGAACGCCGTTTTCAGGCTGGTGCCTCCGCTGATGAAGTACAGGAACATCATCAGCGCGATGTTGGCGACGGGATAGCCCACCAGATTCAGCAGGCCCGAAAAGACAAGCCCCATGAGGAAAATGGAAAAAGACAGCGCAAAGAAAGAAACGGCCTTTTCTTCCCGGCCCGTTCCGGCCCTGGCCAGGGCGGCCAGTTTTTTTTTGCGGTGCCCGTCATGCAGGATTTTCAGGCCGCAGAGCAGCATGCCGATGGCCACGGCGTACGGCAGGGTCCTGGGCGAAATGCCGCTTTTTGTCCCGAAACCGAGATCGATTTCGTAAGGAACGGCGTAGGTGAGAAGAAAGATGCTGAGCGCAATGATGGCCGCGCCGGCAACCATGTCGATGTTGCTCAATCTGAATGAGGTTCGTGCCGCAAGCAGGCCTTTCAACGGATACCTCCTTGGCGCAGACGCAGTTCAGGGAAAAATTTCTGTCATCTTGTATGACGTCGATACTCACAGTAAACGTTTTGTGTCAACAAAAAATGCACCTTGCTTTTTCTGCTTTTCTCTTCCATTTTGCATGAAAACTGCGTATTGCTGCGGATAAGGAACGTATTGCGGGGTTTGGAACCGGGATCGGCATGTGCAGTGATTGTTTCCACGTTGTATGATGACAAACAGGTGTCCGTCGCAATGCGCGACCATGAGGTGAACAGGGATGGCTTTCGCACCAACGCCGGAACGCGACGTTCCCGCCCCGCCCGAAACGGAAAACGGCAGGCACGACCTGTTGCGGGACAGGCCGAAGAATCTGGCGCAGCACATCGTCGATGAGATTATCGGCAAAATGCGCGACAAAACGCTGCAAAGCGGCGACAAGCTGCCCTCTGAAACGGCCATGATGCACGAATACAGGGTCAGCCGGACCGTGGTCCGCGAGGCCCTGACCCGGCTGCAGATCAGCGGGCTGGCCGAAACCCGCCATGGCGTGGGCACCTTCATCACCACCGCCGGCGAGGCGTATTTTTCGCTCTCGCAGTATGCGTCCCCCGGCAACATCCGGGACATCATCTCCATCGTTGAATTCCGCATCAGCCTGGAAACGGAAGCGGCGGCCCTGGCGGCCCTGCGCGCTTCTCCGGAACATCTGGCCGCCATGCGCGACGCCCTGGACGACTTTACCCGCCAGGTCGACCAGCGGAGTCTGGCCATGGAGGCGGACAAGGCTTTTCACATGTCCATCGCGCGGGCCACGGGCAACAAATATTTTGAGGAATCCTTCCGGCATCTGGGCGAGATATTTCCCAGGGCGCGGCTGTTCACGGCCCGTTTCGCGCGGGAACAGGATACGGAAAGTTTCCTGCGCCGCGTCAATCGCGAACATACGACGATAGTGGATGCCATCGCGGGCAAAGATCAGGAATCGGCTCGCGCGGCCATGCGGGTGCATTTGAACAGCAGCCGGGAATTGCTGCTCAAGGCTTTGGAGTCGTTTGAAAAAACCGCGGCGGAACAGAAGGGCGGCGCGTAATTCCCGTTCCGCCGCGACTGCGCTTTTCGCTTGCCGCGGCGCGGGAATGGACCGCGCGGCCGCGCCGCGTGGCGCCGTTTCCCCGCGGGGACGTCCGGGTACGCCGGTGCTGGTGTGAAAAAGCCCGCGTGCGGGCTTTTTCATTCAGCGCAGCCGGAAAAAGGCCCGGTCCCCGCGCGTCGTCTGTTCCGCCTCGCCCAGGGCGGCCAGGCGGTCCAGATGGGAAAGGGCCTCGCCCACGGCGAAATTTTTCTGGGCAGTGGGGAATTCCGGCCATGCGCCGCGCATGTCCCAGGTCATTTGCGAGGCCGCCGTATACGCGTCGGTTTCTCCCCGGCCCAGAATGCGGCGCACCTCGTCCAGGCGCGCGGCGTGGTGGGCCTGCAGCCGGCGGATGCGGCCGGGGGTGTCGCGGATCACGGACCGGTGCCCCGGCAGGGTCAGGACGATATCAAGGGCCAGAACCGCTTCCAGGCTGCGCAGGTAATTGCCCAGCGAGTCCGCGACGCCGGGCCAGCGGGTGATGTTGGGGGTGATGTCGCCCAGAATGTGGTCCGCGGAGAAATACAGCTTCCGTTCCGGCTCGTACAGGGTAATCTGGTCCGGGGTGTGCCCCGGAACGCTGATCACGCGCAGCGCGTATCCGCCATAGCGCAGAAGGTCCCCGTCGCGCAGCACGGTGAAATCCACGGCGCGGCCGGGGCCGAAATTCGCGGCCGGGTGCCGGGTGCCGATTTCCTCCAGCTCTTCCGCCGAAAAGCCGTGGGGGCGCATGGATTCCACAAGCCGCGCCCGGAAGGCGGCCCTGTCGTGCATGCCGTTGATGGCCGTGCCGTCCCCGGCGCTGCACATGATGGCGGCATCCGGGCCGTCGACCAAGTCCGGAGCCAGGCCGCAGTGGTCGGCATGCAGATGGGTCACGCAGATGTCCAGCTTGCGGCGGTCCACGCCCAATTCGTCCAAAGCGGCCGTCATGGCGGCCAGACATTCGGGGCGGTTGAATCCGGTATCAATCAGCAGATGCCGGTCGCCGCCCCGGATGCAATAGGCGTTGAGCATTCTCAGCGGATTGTTCGGCAGCGGCACTTCTATGCGGTACAGGCCGTCCTGGATCAGTTCCGGCATGGTTCCTCCCGTGCGCGAAAGATGCGGCCCGCAACGGAGCATTCCGCGCATGAAATGCTCGCGGGGATTTGCCTTCAGAACTTTGCCGCCAAACAGCTGCAGCGGGCCTTGCCCGCCGCCGGGCGTCCCTGCGCGGGCGTCAGTTGCTGTGGCGGGCCGGGTATGGCTTATCCCTTGCGCCGGGCAAAGGCAACGGGTTTTGCGGTCCGTGCCGGCGGCCGGCCATGCGGCGCGGGGGGCGGCTGTTCCGTCCGGAACAGGCTGGCCGCCATGTCGATGCGGCCGTCCGGCAGAAAAGCGACGCCTTCGGACGCCAGCAGCGCCCGTTGCCGGTCTTCGCCGCCGAAAATGCCGCCCCGGGCCATTTCTCCGGCTTTGTTCACCACCCGGTGGCAGGGCAGGCCCAGCGCGGCGGGGGCGCAGCTCATGGCGTACCCCACGATTTTCGCGGAACAGACGCCGCCCAGATGCATGGCGATCTGCCCGTACGTCATGACCTTTCCCGGCGGGATGACGGCGACCAGGCCGTACACCCGGGCGAAAAACGTTCCTGAATTCGCGCGCATGCCGGGCAGTGTGGCACAGGAAACGTGCACCGGCAAGGCAAAAAGGATTTTTCGGGCCTCTTGCAATTCGGGGGTGGCTCGTATATACTTATAAGATAAGACATCGTACCATGGCGCCGTGCGTTTTTCATCCGTCTGCCGCACTGCCGCCGTGAAACCGGAGAGGGGCTGCCTGGTGGCGACGCTAAAGAAATACAAGGAAGTTCTTTCAGGTATCGTTTTTCTGCTGCTGTGCGTGGCGGTGTACCATAGTTCCGGCAGCATCCGCGTGTTCGCGCCGAATTCGGGCAGCTATATCAACGCGCAATTTTTTCCCAAGCTGATTTCCGCCGCCCTGGGCATCGTCAGCGTGTTCCAGATCGTGAGCGGCATACGTTCCGTGCACGCGGCCGCGCCCTCTGAAGAGGGCGTTTCTTCCGGCGGCATGAGCCGGGGCGGCATGCTGCGCATCGTCGCCACGCTCGTTCTGCTGGCCCTGTACGTGGCCCTGATGAAAGACGTCGGTTTTCTGATCATGACCGCCCTGTACATCTTTGTCCAGGCCCTGATCCTGACCCCCGGGGACCGGGTGCGTCTGCCGTTCATCACGGGCCTTGCCGTGATTTCGTCGTCCCTCATTTATTTCCTGTTCGTCAACGTGCTTTCGATGATGTTGCCGCGGGCGCCGTTCCTGCCTTTCTAGCGACATTCCGGAAAGCGCCGTCCACAGAAGGTGCCTCTCATGGTAGCACAGGCCGTCGATCTTTTGCTGTCCACCCCCATGTCCTTTTTCTGGATGCTGCTCGGCGTTGTCGTCGGCATCATTTTCGGGGCCATTCCCGGCCTTTCGGCCACCATGGCCATCGCCATCTTTCTGCCGGTCACCTACGGGCTTACCCCGGTCGAGGGCATGGCCACCCTGGTCGGCCTTTTCGTGGGCGGCATTTCCGGCGGTCTGATCTCCGCCATTCTGCTCAACATGCCGGGCACGCCCTCGTCCGTGGCCACCTGCTTCGACGGGCGGCCCATGGCCCTGAACGGCCAGGCGGACAAGGCCCTGGGCGCGGGCATCCTGTTTTCCTTTCTGGCCACGCTGTTCGGCACGGGCGCGCTGATCTTCATCGCGCCGGCTCTGGCCTCCGTGGCCATCAAATTCGGGCCGCACGAATATTTCGCGGTGTCGTTTTTTTCCATCTCGCTGATCATCACCCTGGCCTCGTCCTCCCTGCGCAAGGGGCTGATGTCGGGACTTTTGGGCATCATGTTCGCCATGGTCGGGCTTGACGCCATTGAGGCCAGCCCGCGCTTCACCATGGGCGTCAGGGCCATCCGTTCCGGGTTCAACGTGCTGACCGTGCTGGTGGGCCTGTACGCCATCGCGGAAGTGCTGAACAACTGCGAAAACGCCAGCGACACCTCGGACGCGGAAATACAGGACGTGACCATGCGCGGTTTCGGCATCAGCATGAAGGAAGGCCTGGCCCAGACCGGCAACTTCATCCGTTCGTCGCTGATCGGCCTGGGCATCGGCATTCTGCCGGGCATCGGCGGGGGCACGTCGAACATCGTGGCCTATACGGTGGCCAAGAACCAGGCCAAAGATCCCGACAGCTACGGCAAGGGCAACCTGGGCGGGGTGGTGGCATCTGAAAGCGCGAACAACGCGGGCATCGGCGGGGCCATGATCCCCCTGCTGACCCTGGGCATTCCCGGCGACACCACCACGGCCATGATGCTGGGCGGCCTGATGATCCACGGCATCACCCCGGGACCGTTGATTTTTGAGAACTTCGGCAGCCTGATGTATGCCATTTTCATTTTGCTGATTCTGGCCAGCTTCACCATGCTGGTGACCGAGTTTTTCGGCCTGAAGGGCTTTATCAAAGTTCTGAAAGTGCCGAAATACTACCTGCTGCCCGTCATTGTGGTGCTGTGCTGCGTGGGCGCTTTCGGCCTGAACAGCCGGGTGTTCGACATCGGCACGGTGCTGTTTTTCGGCATGGTGGGCTATCTGCTGACCAAGTGCGGTTATCCACTGCCTCCCATGATTCTGGGCTTTATTCTGGGGCCGATTCTGGAAGTGAACCTGCGGCGGGGCCTGACCTCGTCCCAGGGCAATTTTCTGGAATTTTTCACCCGGCCCATTTCCGGCGGGGTCATCATCTTTACCCTGATTTTCATCGCGTATTCCTTGTACCGGGCTATGCAGCCCCGTAAAAGGTCTGTTTCGAAACCGGCGTAACGGGTCACCTTTTAGGGCCGCCGCGCGGCGGCAGGAGGCGTTCATGAAATTTTCGGGCATTATGAAACGGGTTGCGGCGCTGCTTGTCTGCCTGGGCGTTACGGCTTTTGCGGCGCAGCCTTCCCAGGCCGCGGCCTATCCCACCAAGTCCATTGAGATGATCTGCACCATGAGCGCCGGGGGCGACAGTGACTACAACGCCAGGGCTCTGGCAAAATACCTGACCATAGAACTGGGCAAGGCGGTGGTGGTCACCAACATCACCGGCGGCGGCGGGTCCATTGGCACCGACGAGTTCGTGCATTCGAAAAACGACGGATACCGGCTGCTGATGAGCCACAGCCCCCAGCACAGCGCCACGGCTTTCGGCATCAGCGAATATTCCTGGAAGGATATGGAGCCCGTATGTGTGTTCGGCCGCGGCACCGGCGAAGTCATCACCGTGCCCGCCTCCTTTCCGGCCAACGATTTGAAAGGCCTGATCGAGGAATGCAAAAAGAATCCCGGCAAGTACAAGTTCGGGTACAACGCCGGGGCCACCAGCCATTACATGGGCGTAAACCTTGCGCTTCAAGGCGCGCAACTGAACATGGTCACCACGGGCAGCGCGTCCGACCGCGTGGTGGGCCTGAAAGGCGGGCATCTGGACATCATCGTGGCCGGCATCCCCATGATCATCGATTACGTGAAAACGGGCCAGTTCAAGATCATCGCCAACTGCGCTTCCGAACGCAGCCCGAGCTATCCGGACATCCCGACCTGCCTGGAACTGGGATATCCTTTCTTCTTTGACTCCACCTACACGCTGTATTCGGTGAAGGGCACGGACCCGGCCATCATCGCCAAACTGGCCGCGGCCGCCAAGAAGATCGTGCTGGAGAACAAGGACTATCAGGCGGAAATCAAGAAAGCCTACGGCCAGATCCCCTATTACCTGGGTACCGAAGATGCGAAGAAACTGCTGACCAAACAGCTGGACGCCTTCATGAGCGTGAAGGACCAGCTGCGGGCAGGGTTCAAGAAATAGTGCGGCGAGTCCCCCCGCGCGCCGCGGGGGGACTCCATCCCCCCAGATTGACGCAAACCCCGCAAGGACGGGGTTTGTGAAGGCACGCCCGCTCCGGCGCTTTGCGGCGGCAAGGAATGCCGCCGGCGCCTGCGCGGCGGGTTGTTGCCAAAGAAGGCTTTGGCAACAACCGTGCGCGTTCCCCCGCGGCGTGCGGGGGAACGCTTTTTTGTAACCGGAGGCGCATCGACAGGAGGTTTCATGAACAGCTTGCTTCACCCGAAAAAGATGGCGGCCCTTTTGCTTTTCGCCGGGGCGGTCCTGGTTCTGGCCGCGGGGTCGTCGTTGGCGGCGGGGGCGGACAAATACCCCGCGAAATCCATTGAACTGATCTGCGCGTTCAGCGCCGGGGGCGACAGCGATTTCAACGCCCGCACGCTGGCCAAATATCTGTCCATCGACCTGGGCAAATCGGTGGTGGTCACCAATATCACCGGCGCGGGCAGTTCCATTGCCACGGACGAATTCGTGCATTCGAAAAACGACGGGTACCGCCTGTACATGAACCATTCCGCGCTGCACAGCGCCACCGGGTTCGGCATCAGCGACTACGCCTGGACGGACATGACCCCGGTGTGCATTTTCGGCCGGGGCACGGGCGAGGTCATCACGGTGCAATCCTCCTTCCCGGCAAAGGACCTGAAAGGCCTGATCGAAGAAACCAAAAAGAATCCCGGCAAGTATAAGTTCGGGTACAACACCGGCGGAACCAGCCATTATCTGGCCGCGAAGCTCGAACTTGCGGGCGCGAAAATGAACATGGTCACCACCGGCAGCGCATCCGACCGCGTGGTGGGCCTGAAGGGCGGGCATCTGGACATCGTGGTGGCCGGCATTCCCAACGTCATCGACTACGTGAAAACGGGCGAATTCAAGATCATCGCCAACTGCGCGTCCGAACGCAGCCCGATGTATCCGGACATTCCCACTACCCTGGAACTGGGGTACGACTTTTTCTTTGACCCCACCTATACCCTGTATGCGGTGAAGGGCACGGACCCGGCCATTGTCGCCAAACTGGGCGCGGCCACCAGAAAGATCGTGCTGGAGAACAAGGAATACCACGCGGAAATCAAGAAAGCCTTTGCCCAGAATCCCTACTATCTGGACGGGGAACCCATGCTGGCCCTGCTCAAGAAGCAGCTTGACGCCTATATGAGCATCAAGGACCAGTTGCGGGCGGGATTCAAAAAATAAGACGCCGGATGACGGCGGCCGGCAAGTCCCTTCGCTGCTCCGGGCGGAGGGACTTTTTCGCGGGCCGGGGCGCGACGGCGGCTCTCGCGCATCGTGAAAATATGCTTGCGTTGAAAGAGTTTTTCGGGCTACAGATGCATAGAGTCCAAAGGTCGGCGAAAATCACGGCGCGCGGCGCCCGCCGTGATTCCCGTTCCCGAATACCTCAAACAGACGGTTATGGCCATGCGGAGCATCGTATTCGCCAGCGTTTTGGCTCTGCTGCTTTTTTCCCGTCCCGCCGGGGCCGCGGATGCTTCCGCCGAAAAGGCGGGCGTGCTGCAGCGCGCGGAACAGCGGCTCGGCGAAATCTGGCGTTCGCCGGGTTACGACCTGTATCTGCCCGTGTACACGTGGCACAACAGGGCCATGTACGACCAGAGGCATATCCGCAGGTACAATGAAAATCCCTGGGGCCTGGGGCTGGGCAAATCCGTTCTTGACGAGGACGGCGACTGGCATGCCCTGTACGCCATGGGATTCATGGATTCCTACAGCAAATTCGAACTGATCGCCGGGTACGGTTTTTTGAAGAACTGGCGGCCCTGGGGCCGGGACGGGGTCCGCCTGGGCGTGGGATATACCGCGGGCATTACCGCCAGGGAACAGTACAGCTATATTCCCCTGCCTCTGGTGCTGCCCATGGCCGGCGTCGGCTACAAAAACCTTGATCTGCAGGCCGTGTACATCCCCGGCACGTACAACAACGGCAACGTGCTGTTCATCTGGCTGCGCTGGCAGTTGTGAGATGAGAGCGGCGCCGCGCGTTCCCGGCGGCAGCGTGCTTCGGGCGCCCCTGTCAGCGCGCCGCGCGCTTTCCCGCCGTCACGGCGCCGTCGTTTTCCCGGCGGGTTCCTTGCGCGGCCGCAGGCCGCTTACCAGCACGCCGGCCACGACAAACGCTCCGCCCAGCAGGGCGAGAAGCGGCAGGCGTTCCCCGGCGAGGCGCCCGAAAATGCCGCCCCAAACGGGTTCGCCGGCGTATATGATCGTGGCGCGGGTGGGCGAGATGCTTTTCTGCGCCCAGTTCATCACGGACTGAATCAGGGCGCTGGCAATCCCGAGGCCGCAGGCGCTGCATGCAAAAAACCATGAAAAGGCGGGGATGCTCTCTCCCGCCAGAGGCATGAAGGCAAAGCCCAGAATCGAGGAAACGGCCACCTGGACGACGGTGACCCTGCGCACGTTCACGGTGTTGGCGAAAAGGCTTATCAGGACGATTTCCACGGCAATGGCGAAGGCGGCGAGCAAGGTCAGCAGTTCCCCCTCGCCGAACCCCGGCGACACGCCGTCCGGACCGGCCAGCAGGACAAGGCCGGCAAAAGCGCAGCCGATGCCCAGCCATGCCGCGGGACGGGGCGGGCGGCGCGTCGCCAGCCATTGCAGCAGCGGCACCGCCGGCACGTAAAACGCCGTGACAAAGGCGGATTTGCTGGCGGTTATGGAAAGAAGGCCGACGGTCTGCAACGCGTACCCGGAAAATAGCGCCAGGCCGATGGCCGTACCCGCGAGCGCTTCGCGCAGGGTCATGCCGCGCAGAACCGGCAGAGAGACCGCCGCCATGACCAGGGCGGCGCTGCCGAACCGCGTTCCCACAAAGAAAAGGGGACCGCCGGCCTCAAGGGCGGCGCGGATGATGATAAACGTGGCGCCCCAGATGGCGGTGACGCCGACAAGCGCCCATTCGCCGCGCGTAGGAACAAACGCGTTTTTCCGCATGCTCAGGCGTCCACGACGTCCAGCCAGTGGCGCACCGACATGCCGGAGCGGGCCGCGGCCGCAAGCTGCATGGCGCAGCCGGAACAGCCGGTCAGCACCTGGGCGGCGTCTTCGGGGAAGGCGTCCGCGCAGGCTCTGGCCATATCCATGGACAGGTCCGGGTCCGTCATTTTCAGGATGCCGCCCATGCCGCAGCACAGGCCCGTGCCCTTTTCCAGGCCGGGCAGGATGGAGGACAGAAAGTCCATATCCTTGTCCGTGTCCCAGTGGCAGGGTTGGTGATAGCCGTACACGGCGGGTTTGGCCGGCAAAAGGTCGGCCCGCGCGCCGGCAAGCAGGGCCGAAAGGGGGGTGAGGCTTTTTTTCCAGGCCGCGGCTTCGTCGCCCGTCAGAGGGCCTTCGGCGTATTCCGCCAGCCCGTGATGGCAGGAAGCGCAGAACGCCGCGATGCGCGGCCGTCCCCGATCGCGCCAGAGGGCGATGTTCCGCTGCCGCATGGCGTTCATGGTTTCATACTGCCCCGCGTGGTGCAAGGTGCCCCCGCAGCAGGTGAAGCCGGAAGCGTCAAGCGGGACGTACCCCCGGGCGCCGAGCAGTTTTTCCGCCTTTTTCGTCCACTGGGGCCGCACGTTCTTCGCCGTGCAGCCGGAAAAGAGCAGCACGGGGACCGTGCCGGCGGCCGCTTCCGGGACGGGGCGCAGCCGCGCCCACGGAAGGATGCCTTTTTCGCCCGCCAGGGCTTTGGCCGCGGCCACGGAAGAACGCAGGGCCTTCGGGGTCAGCCCCTCGGGGGCGAGCGCAGCCAGATGCCCCAGTGTCAGCCAGGCCGGGCCCATGCGGTTGATCCACAGTTCCCACAGATACTGGGTCCAGTGCGGGTGCCTGGCCCGCACGTCGGCCAACAGGTCGGATGTGGAGAGCTTGCGGGCGCAGGCCTGCTTGCAGCGGCCGCAGCCGGCGCACAGCCGGGCCAGATCGCGTATTTCCTCCCAGGACAGGGAGGACGCGCCGCCGTCGACGGGTTCAAGCAGCAGCCGCTTGGCCTTGGGGGAATATTCCTCGCGCAGATGCCGCCGGAACACCGGGCAGACGTTCAGGCATTCGCCGCATTGCGTGCATCCGCGTTGCATCAGTAGGCCTTGTTGGGGCTGAGTATGCCGTTGGGATCGAATGCGGCGCGCACCGCGCGCATCATGGCATGTTCCGCTTCGCCCAACTGGCGGCCCACCTCCTTGAGGCAGCCGCCGCCGTGTTCGCCGGAAATGCTGCCGCCGAATTCGAGCACGGCTTCATCCAGTTCGTGGTGGGTGCGCATGGTCCGTTCGGCATCGTCCGGATCGGAAGCGTCGTAGTGCAAATTGGCGTGGATATTGCCGTCCCCGGCGTGGCCGAAGGCGATAAGCCGCTTGCCGTTTTTCGCGGCGATGTCTTCAAAGCGGCGCACGGCCTGCAGAATCCGGCCGCGGGGCACGGCCATGTCGCCGCCGATGCGGTCGGGCCCCATGACGTACGATGCGGCGGAAACCCTGCGCCGGTGCGCCCAGATGGCGTTTTCTTCCTCGGCGCCCACGCCCCGGGCCTGCCACAGGCAGTCGTCAAGTTGCCCGGCCAGACGGGCGATTTCCAGGGGCACGGTGTCCGCGCTGCCGTCCACCTGGAAAAGCAGCAGGGAATTGACCGTGCCCGGCCAGGGAGTCTCTCCGGTTTTTTTCAGA